>JALHPU010000011.1 GCA_022842325.1 Sulfuritalea sp.
TCCAGCCCGCGCAAGGCCAACCATGACCTGTTCCACGAGTTCCAGTGGATGATCGATGAGCTGCACGGTGGTGGCGACGCCACGGTGCCACGCGGCCTTGATGCGGCGATCCAGGAAGGCTATCGGCTCGGCGTCAGGATCTGAGGGTTCCCGATTCGCAACAATGTGCCATCGCCTTTGGCGATGGTATCCGAATCGGCATTCTTCGATCTTCCTCTGCGTACCGGACCTCTCGACACGCAAGACAGGTGCCTATCCCTATTCACGTTAATCCACCTTGCCGTAGCGTGCCAACACGCGAGTGCTGGCAACGAGAATCACCCCAATCGTAGCGCTGATGCTTGCGAGCGGCAGCAAGGTGCCGTCGTGGCTGCTGCCAACCCAGATTCCCGCCAACAGCGCTGCAAACATGACGAGGCAGCCGAACATGCCGGCCGCCGAGCCGGCTTTTTCCGGAAAGGGGGCGAGCGAACCCGACTGTGTGCACGGGAAGTTGATGCCATGGGCGGTCATCACCACGAACTGGGCCGCCACCACCAGAACCCAATGGGTGACGCCCGCCAGTACCAATGCAAGAAAGCCGAGACCGCCGAGCAAGCCGACAGTGGTGCCCAGAGTCAGCGTACGCGCCACGCCGATGCTGCCCAACAGGCGCCGACAGATAAGAGTGCCGCTCAGATAGCCGCAGATACCCATGGCGAACAGGTAACCGTAATACTGGATGGGTACGCCAAGCACCTTGATCAATACGAAGGGCGTGCCGGAAATGAAGACGAAGATCGAGGCGTAGGATATCGCGCCGGGCAGGGCGTAGGCCCAGAAAGCCGGCGTACGCAGGACATCCCGGTAGGTGGTGGCAAGATTGGCCAGCCGCATGGCATCCGGATCCAGCCGATTGTTGGACTCTTTCATGCGGCGCATGGCTGCAATCCAGACTATCAGGCCGGCCAGCACCAGTGCGACGAAGGCCGCCCGCCAGCCGAACGCCACCTGTAAATAACCGCCGAGTATCGGCCCGAATAGCGGTGCCAGCGCCAGCAGCGAACTCGCCTTGGCCAGCACACGGGTGCCTTCCGCTACCGAATAGGCATCGCGTATTACGGCACGCACCACCACCACCGCCGTGCAGCAGCCAATGGCCTGAACAAAACGCGCGACGACCAGCCAGTCGAGTTCCGGGGCCATCGCGCAGGCCAGACCCGCGAGCAGATATACCAGCAAACCGCCAATCAGCACCGGTCGCCGGCCATAACGATCCGACAACGGTCCGCTGACGAGTTGCGCCGCGCCGAAGCCCAGCACGAACAGGGATAGGGTCTGCTGTACGGCAGCGGGCGTGGTGGCGAAGTCGCTGGCCATGCTCGGCAGCGACGCCAGGTAGAGGTCGGTAGACAAGGGCTGCAGCATCAGGCAGCCGGTCACCAGCCAGAGCAGGGTGGTAGGGGTCATGGCCGGGTGACGCGGCGGTTCAGCCGCGCTTGTCGCGCATTACGCGCGCCTTCTCGCGCACCCAGTCGCGATCCTTCTCCGCATCGCGCTTGTCGTGTTGCTTCTTGCCCTTGGCCAGGCCGACCGAAAGCTTGACGCGGCCCTTGCTGTAATGCAGGTCGAGCGGCACCAGGGTGTAGCCGGCGCGCTCCACCTTGCCGATCAGCTTGCTGATTTCCGTGGCATGCAGCAACAGCTTGCGGGTGCGCACCGGGTCGGGATTGACATGGGTCGAGGCCGAGAGCAGCGGCGTGATGTGGGCGCCGATCAGGAACACCTCGCCGCGCTTGAGCACCACATAGGCTTCCTTGATCTGGGCGCGGCCGGCGCGGATCGCCTTCACTTCCCAGCCTTCGAGCACCAGACCGGCCTCGTAGCGCTCTTCGATGAAGTAATCGTGGAATGCCTTTTTGTTGTCGGCGATGCTCATGGGGCGGCGCGATAAAATGCGGCATTCTACTTCACGCCGTCTACCCGGCTTTGCGATGGCCCTGGTCGAAAAATCCGTACTGATCGAACGCACGCCGGCGCAGATGTTCGCCCTGGTGGATCGGGTCGAGGATTACCCGCAATTCCTGCCCTGGTGCGGCGGTACCGAACTGCACGAGCGCACGCCGACCCGCACCGCGGCAACCGTACGGATCAACTACCATGGCCTCAAGTCGCACTTTTCCACCGAAAACATCAAGGAAGAACCGCGGCTGATGGACATCCGGCTGACCGATGGACCGTTCGCCCACATGGACGGGCATTGGCGCTTCACGCCGCTGGGCGAGACTGCCTGCAAGGTAGAATTCCGCCTGCACTACGAGTTCTCCAGCCATCTGCTGGAAAAGGTGCTCGGCCCGGTGTTCAACCACATTGCCGATACCTTCGTCGATTCCTTCGTCAAAAGGGCACAGAAAGTCTATGGCTGAAACCATTCATGTCGAGGTGGTTTATGCGCTGCCGGAGCGCCAGGAAATTGCCAGCCTCAATCTGCCGTCGGGCAGCACCGCAGGCCAGGCGATCGAAGCTTCGGGCCTGCTGGCCAAATTTCCGGAAATCGACCTGACCCGGAACAAGCTCGGCATCTACGCCAAGCTGGCCAAGCCCGACACGGCCTTGCGCGACCGCGATCGCGTCGAAATCTACCGGCCGCTGATCGCCGATCCCAAGGAGGTGCGCAAGCAGCGGGCCGCCGAAGGCAAGGTCATGAAAAAGGGCGGCGGCGACGCAGATGCCTGAGAATTTATGTCTCCGGCTCTGCCGGAGACGGTATCCCTTGCGGACGGCGCTGGCACCACGGCACGCTGCGGCATAGAGGGAGTGGTGCTCTCGCGTATAATGCTGCTTTGGAATCAAGGAAAACAATTATGCGATTGCTCCAGAAGGCGCTGACGTTTGACGACGTCCTCCTGGTACCCGCCCATTCGGCGATCCTCCCCCGCGACGTCAGCCTCGCCACCCGTCTCACCCGCAAGATCCAGTTGAACCTGCCGCTGCTGTCCGCCGCCATGGATACGGTCACGGAATCCCGCCTGGCCATCGCCCTGGCACAGGAAGGCGGCATCGGCATCGTACACAAGAATTTGAACCCCAAGGCCCAGGCCGCGGAAGTGGCCAAGGTCAAACGCTTCGAATCCGGCGTGCTCAAGGATCCGATCACCATCCCGCCGACGATGACCGTGCGCGATGTGCTGGCACTGACCCGGGCGCACCGGATTTCAGGGTTGCCGGTGGTGGAGAACGGCGTGGTGGTCGGTATCGTCACCAACCGCGACACCCGCTTCGAGACCAACCTCGATCAGGCCGTACGCGCCATCATGACGCCGCGCGAGCGCCTGGTCACGGTCACCGAAGGAACGTCCGCCGAGGAGGCCAAGGCCCTGATGCACAAGCATCGCCTGGAACGCGTGTTGGTGGTCAATTCCGACTTCCAGCTGCGCGGCCTGGTCACCGTCAAGGACATCCTCAAGTCCAGCGAACATCCGTTTGCCTGCAAGGACGAGCAGGGACACCTGCGCGTCGGCGCCGCCGTTGGCGTCGGTGAAGGCACCGAAGAGCGCGTGGAACTGCTGGCCGAAGCCGGCGTCGACGTGATCGTGGTCGATACCGCCCACGGCCATTCCGAAGGCGTGCTGAAGCGCGTGCAGTGGGTCAAGAAGAATTTCCCGCAGGTGGAAGTCATCGGCGGCAACATCGCTACGGCGAGTGCGGCGAAGGCCCTCGTCGATCACGGCGCCGACGGCGTCAAGGTCGGCATCGGTCCCGGTTCGATCTGCACCACGCGCATCGTCGCCGGCGTCGGCGTGCCGCAGATTACCGCCGTCGATATGGTCGCCAATGCCCTGGCCGCAAGCGGCACACCGCTGGTAGCCGACGGCGGCATTCGCTACTCGGGCGACATTTCCAAGGCCATTGCCGCCGGCGCCAATGCCGTGATGCTGGGCGGTCTATTCGCCGGCACCGAGGAAGCACCCGGCGAAACCGTGCTGTATCAGGGGCGCTCCTACAAAGCCTATCGCGGCATGGGCAGCCTGGGCGCGATGAAGGACGGCGCCGCGGATCGCTATTTCCAGGATTCCGACGCCAATGTAGAGAAACTGGTGCCGGAAGGCATCGAAGGCCGTGTTCCCTACAAGGGTCCGGTAACCGCCGTGATCCACCAGTTGATGGGCGGCCTGCGTTCCTCGATGGGCTATGTCGGCTGCGCCACCATCGACGAGATGCGGGCGAAGGCCGAATTCGTCGAAATCACCTCGGCCGGCATCCGCGAGTCGCATGTACACGACGTGCAGATTACGAAAGAAGCACCGAATTACCATATCGACTGATTTTGTTTCCGACGGCAAAGGCGGCTACGGCCGCTTTTGTCATTTCAGGGATTCCCGCCATGGCTCACCAAAAGATTCTCATCCTGGATTTCGGTTCACAAGTTGCGCAACTGATTGCGCGCCGCGTGCGCGAGCAGCAGGTGTATTGCGAACTGCATCCCTTCGACGTCAGCGAGGAATTCATTCGCGAGTTCAAGCCGCAGGGCATCATCCTTTCCGGCGGCCCCAACTCGGTCTATGAAGCCGAGGAATGGAAGGCGCCCGACATCGTCTTCAAGCTCGGCGTGCCGGTGCTGGGTGTCTGTTACGGCATGCAGACCATGGCGGCGCAGCTCGGCGGCAAGGTCGAAAGCAGCCACAAGCGCGAATTCGGCTATGCCGAGATGCGCGCGCGCGGCCATTCGAAACTTTTCAACGGCATCCAGGACCGGACCAATGCCGAGGGCCATGGCCTGCTCGAAGTCTGGATGAGCCACGGCGACAAGGTCACCGAACTGCCGCCCGGCTTCAAGCTTATCGGCAGCAACGAATCGACGCCGATCGCCGCCATGGCCGACGAGGCGCGCGGCTTCTATGCCGTGCAATTCCATCCCGAAGTCACGCACACGCTCAAGGGGCGCGAAATATATGCCCGCTTCGTGCGCGACATCTGCGGCTGCCGCGGCGACTGGAACATGCCCAACTATGTCGAGGAGGCGATCGAAAAAGTGCGTGCCCAGGTCGGCAAGGAGGAAGTGATCCTCGGCCTGTCCGGCGGCGTCGATTCGTCGGTGGTCGCCGCGCTGCTGCATCGCGCCATCGGTGACCAACTGACCTGCGTCTTCGTCGACAACGGCCTGCTGCGGCTCAACGAAGGCGTGCAGGTGATGGACACCTTTGCCCGCAACCTCGGCGTCAAGGTGATCCACGTCGATGCGGTGAGCCAGTTCATGGGACACCTGAAAGGCGTCGCCGATCCTGAACAGAAGCGCAAGATCATCGGCCGCGAGTTCGTCGAGGTGTTCCAGGCCGAGGCGCAGAAATTGCCCAATGCACGCTGGCTGGCGCAGGGCACCATCTATCCCGACGTGATCGAATCGGCCGGCGGCAAGACCAAGAAGGCCCACGCCATCAAGAGCCACCACAACGTCGGCGGCCTGCCCGAGACGCTGAACCTGAAGCTGCTGGAACCGCTGCGCGAACTGTTCAAGGACGAAGTGCGCGAATTCGGCGTGGCGCTGGGCCTGCCGCACGAGATGGTGTACCGCCATCCCTTCCCCGGCCCCGGCCTCGGCGTGCGCATCCTCGGCGAAGTGAAACAGGACTACGCCGACCTGCTGCGCCGGGCGGACGCGATCTTCATCGACGAACTGCGCGCCGCCGACTGGTACGACAAGACCAGCCAGGCCTTTGCCGTGTTCCTGCCCGTAAAAAGTGTCGGCGTCATGGGCGACGGCCGTACCTACGAATACGTGGTTGCCCTGCGCGCCGTGCAGACTTCCGATTTCATGACCGCCAAGTGGGCTGAACTGCCCCATGAACTGCTGGGGCGAGTCTCGAATCGGATCATCAATGAAGTGCGCGGCATCAACCGGGTGGTCTACGATATTTCCGGAAAGCCGCCGGCAACCATCGAATGGGAATAGATCGCTGACTCCGAGCCAGTCATTCCGTTTCCGCATTTGATTCACCGGCAATTCCCGGTGCCTTGATCATCATTCCCTCGCCGCACCACCGAGGCACCCTCAGGGGCTATTGGATCACATCATGGAAATCCTGCTGCTGATCGCTCTCATACTGTTAAATGGCGCATTTGCCATGTCGGAAATCGCGCTCGTCACCGCGCGCCGGGCGCGACTGGCGAAACTCGCCGAGGATGGCGACGGCGCTGCCGCCATCGCTCTGGAACTGCATGACGAGCCGACGCGCTTCCTGTCGAGCATCCAGATCGGCATCACCTCGATCGGCATCCTCAACGGCATCGTCGGCGAGGCCATCCTGGCGGAACCCTTCGCCGTCTGGCTGCACCGGCTGGGGATGGATCAGGAAGTCAGCAGTATTCTTGCCACCGGGCTGGTGGTCGTCGTCATCACCTATGTCTCCATCGTGATCGGCGAACTGGTTCCCAAGCGCATCGCTCAATTCAATCCCGAGGGCATCGCGCGCCTGGTGGCGCGGCCGATGCAGTTCCTGGCGCTGTTCACCCGTCCATTCGTGCGCCTGCTGTCGATTTCCACCGATACGCTGTTGGGCCTGATGGGGCAGCGCGAGCAGGCAGGGCAATCCGTCACGGAAGAGGAAATCCATGCCATGCTTCAGGAAGGATCGGACGCCGGAGTGATCGAGCAGCAGGAACGCGAGATGGTGCGCAACGTGTTCCGCCTCGACGATCGGCAGATCGGCTCGCTGATGATTCCGCGCGCCGACATCGTCTATCTGGATGTCGATCAGTCGTATGAAACAAATATGGATTCGATCACCAGTTCGGACCATTCCCGCTTTCCGGTATGTCGCGGCGGGCTGCATGATGTGCTCGGCATCGTCAACGCAAAGCAGTTGCTCAACCAGAAGCTCAGGGGCGGCCAAGCCGATCTGGCGACGCAGTCGCAGCCGGCGGTATTCGTCCCTGAATCACTCAACGGCATGGATCTACTCGGCCACTTCCGCGCCTCCGACACACAGATGGTGCTGGTGGTGGATGAGTATGGCGAAGTGCAGGGCCTGGTCACCCTGCAGGACGTGCTGGAAGCCGTTACCGGGGAATTCAAGCCGCGCAACCAGGAAGATGCCTGGGCGGTCCAGCGTGAAGACGGCTCCTGGTTGCTCGACGGATTGATCCCGATTCCGGAACTCAAGGACCGGCTGGAACTGAAGGGAGTCCCCGAGGAAGACAAGGGGCGTTATCACACGCTGAGCGGATTGATGATGTGGCTGCTCGGGCGCCTGCCGTTGACCGGAGACATCACGACCTGGGAAAACTGGCGACTTGAAGTGGTCGACCTTGATGGCAAGCGTGTTGACAAGGTGCTGGCAAGCCGCCTTGCGTCAGCCGAGCGCTCGTCGGCCGAGCCGGGTGAAGACGGCACCGAGGAGGCTCATCCACCCGGCAACGGCTAGCGGTCGTTCCCGGCTGGCGTTTCCGATGGACATCCGCTGCTGGCGTCGCTGCGCCTAGCGCGGCGAAATTCGCTTTAGCGACTTTCCTCGTCGCGCGGCGGCTCAAATGGCGGGGAATCCTTTCCCGCGTCGGCCCCAGCGAGCAGCGCCCGCAAGCCGACGTAAGGCTTTTCCACCACCGACACAGTGCTCGCCGCGGGCGGTGACTGGCGCGCCAGTTCGACATCGAGGTCGCGCGTGCGCTGCTGTTGCTCGGCCAATTGTCGTTCCAGGTCTGCCACCCGATTGCGCAGGCGGCCCATCGTCCATTGACCGCGAATCATCGCAGGCGAAGACAACAACCCGGCTATCAGCACGCCGATGCCGAGCGACACCAGCAGAACCAGCGCCAGCGAGCCCTCGAAATTCCAGAGGGCGAGCGTCACAACGACGGGCGTGTTGTTTTGCAGGGCAAAGATCACTGCCCCGATGGCGACGATGATGCCGATAATCAGGATCAGTTGCATATTCCTCCCTTCGAAGGCGGTCGATGGGACCGCATCACTACAAAATTACCTCGATAGGGTAACAGCGATCCTGACGCCGTCCTGCCAGCGCCGACTTTTATCGTGCATTCAATGGCTTTCGGTCTGAGCTCAGTCGCTGCTGTTCATGAAGCCCAAAAGCTGCAGCAGGCTGGTGAACAGATTGAAGATCGACACGAACAGCGTGACGGTGGCCATCACGTAGTTGGTTTCGCCGCCGTGGATGATGTTCGAGGTTTCGAACAGGATGAGGCCTGACATCAGCAGCACGAATGCGGCGGAGACGGTCAGCGACAGCGCAGGGATTTCGAAGAATATCGCGGCCAGTCCGGCGAGGAAGGCGAGCAGGATGCCGACCATCAGGAAGCCGCCCATGAAGCTGAAGTCCTTGCGCGTGGTCAGCGCGTAGCCGGAGAGGCCGAGGAAGATCGCTGCCGTACCGGCCATGGCCATCATCACGGTCTGGCCGCCGTTGGGCAGACCCAGGTAATGGCTGACGATCGGGCCGAGGGTGTAGCCCATGAAACCGGTCAGCGCGAACACCGAAACCAGGCCCCAGCCGCTGTTGCGCAGCTTGGTAGTGGCGAACAACAGGCCGAAATAGCCGACCAGGGTGATGATCAGACCCGGATGCGGCAACCGCAGCGCCACCGCGGCGGCAGCGGTGCCGGCAGCGAACAGCAGCGTCATCGACAGCAGCATGTAGGTGTTTCGGATCACCTTGTTGGTGGCGAGGACCAACTCGGCACCGGTGCTGGGCAGGGCGATGGTCTGGGTTTGCAGGTGGTTCATGTCGATCTCCTTACGTGGGAAGGTTTCAAGTCCAAAGCGAATTCGGATTACTGGGCTGCCCTGAGCGCAGCGATGCGCTCCGTCAGCGGCGGATGGGTCATGAACAGCCGCTTCAAGCCGCCGCCGCCACCGCCGGCGATGCCGAAGGCGGCCATCTTGGCCGGCAAGGGCTGCGGATGCAGGGAGTCCAGCCGCTCCAGCGCTGCGATCATGTTCTGCCGTCCGGCGAGGCTGGCGCCACCCCGGTCGGCGCGAAATTCGCGCTGGCGCGAGAACCACATGACGATGACCGATGCCAGCACACCCAGTACCAGTTCGGCGACGATCATGGTGACGAAGAACGCCGGCCCCTGCCCGCGCTCGGTCTTGAACACGATCCGGTCAACCAGTTGTCCTATAACGCGCGACAGGAACATGACGAAGGTATTGACTACACCCTGGATCAGCGCCAAGGTCACCATGTCGCCGTTGGCGGCGTGGGCAACTTCGTGGCCCAGCACGGCCTCGGCCTCCTGGCGCGTCATCTGCTGCAGCAGGCCGGTGGAAACGGCGATCAGGGAGCTGTTCTTGCTCATGCCGGTGGCGAAGGCATTGACGTCGGGTGACTCGTAAATCCCGACTTCCGGCATCTTGATGCCGGCTTCCGTCGAGTATTTGCGAACGGTTTCCACCAGCCAGAACTCGGTCGACGTGGAAGGCGCCTCGATGACACGAACGCCCATGGATTTCTTGACCGACCACTTCGAAATGGCGAGCGAGATGAATGATCCGCCGAAGCCCATCACGGCAGCGAAGATCAATAGTGACCCCAGGTTCAGGCCGTTGGCGTTGAGGTAAGGCTCGACCCCCAGCAGGCGCATGGTGACGGACAGCACCAGCACGATGGCCATATTGGTGCCCAGAAACAGCAGGATACGTTTCATGATTGCGATCCTCGATCACGGTTTACGACCTGATGATCTTAGGGCCTATCAACTCATCTTACAAATCGAATATACTTCATTAATACATCGAAAAACACGATGTAATTACTTATCCCATCCAATGGATGAAATACCTTGGCCGCACTTAACTTCAAGCACCTGCGCTACTTCTGGATGGTTGCCAAGTCGGGCAGCATCGCGCGCGCCAGCGAGCGACTGCACCTGACGCCCCAGTCGATCAGCGGGCAGTTGACCGAATTCGAAGCCACACTCGGGGTGGATTTGTTTCGCCGTGCCGGTCGCGGCCTGGAACTCACCGACACCGGCCAGCGCATGCTGGGCTACGCGGAACAGATATTCTCGCTGGGGGACGAACTGCTCGATTCGATTCGTGGCGACGGGCACTCGCAAAGCGTGACATTTCGCGTCGGCATAGCAGATTCCGTACCCAAGATGGTGGCCTATCGCCTGGTCGAACCGTCGCTCGGCTTCGACGAGCCCATAAAACTGGTGTGCCGCGAAGGACGGCTGACCACGCTGCTGGCGGATCTCGCCGTGCATCGTCTGGACATGGTGATTGCCGACCGCCCCATGCCGGACAACCTCAACGTGCGGGGCTATGACCATTTCCTCGGGGAAAGCGGTGTCAGCGTGTTCGGCGCAAAAACCCTGGCCAAAACCAACGCGCCGGCGTTCCCACAGTTGCTGGACGGCGCCCCATTCCTGCTGCCGGGGGTGGAAGTCGCACTGCACGCGCGCCTGATGCGGTGGTTCGAATCGGAGCGCCTGCATCCGCGCATCGTCGGAGAATTCGACGACAGCGCCCTGATGAAAGCCTTTGGCCAGGCAGGTGCCGGGTACTTTGTGGCGCCGACCGCCATCGAGTCCTATGTGGTACGGCAGAACGATGTGGAGGTCGTCGGCAGAATTGAAACCGTCAGGGAACAGGTCTACGCCATCACCAACGAACGCAAACTGACGCACCCAATCATCTCGGCGATTTGCCGGTTTGCCCAGCACGATATTTTCGGCGGTGCCGTGGCACCGGGAAAGAGCAAATGAAAACCGTCCTTGCAGTACTCGTTAGCGGCGTCCTCTGCCTCGGCGGTTGTTCGACGCCAGTCCGGGAATCGACAGGCGCGCTGGCGCCCCAGGCCAAGTCGCCGGCCCCCGCATCGGCACGTCGGATACAGCAGCCGGCAACCGTGGCAGCCCCGTCCTCCGCATCCGCGCCGGTGGCGGCACCCGCGGTCGCCGAACCCGATGCCATCGTAAAACTGGACCCAAGATCCGGAAGCTTTACTGCGGAAATGGACGGTCGGCTGTCGAAGATTGCTGCCGAGCTCAACCGGGACGATCGAATCCTGATTCGTCTTGAAAGCTACGTGCCGGGCGGTGGCAGTTCGGCGCTGGACATCGGGATCGCCGACAGGGTGCTGCACAAGGTCAAGGAGCGGCTGCAGGCGCTCGGGGTTTCGCCGCGACGAATGCTGCTGGCCAGTTTCGGCGGAGAGCACAGTATGGAACGTGATCCAAGGCGGCACTGGGTGGAGATCTACTTGATCCGTCCAATCGCTCCTGCAGCCCAGATCCGTTGAGATCGAACCTTCCGGACTTCCGTCAACCTCAGGGCTAAAATCCAGGCTGCCGCCTCAGTTGAAGCGCCAGACCAGTTCAGGCGACCACGGCAGAATCGGGGGGCAGAGCCGCGTCACGCTTGGCAGCCTCGGCCGCCTGAACTTGTTCGACGCGTTTGAGGAATTCGCTGACCGCCGGGAAATTGTTCTTCAGCGCCATGTCCGAAGCCCTGCCGGCTGACCCGGCGAGCAGCGACGACGCGCCGCGCTTGATCAGCATCTGGACTATCTTGAACTCGCCGCGTTGGGCGGCGTGCATCAGCGGCGTCATGCCATCGGGACCGGGGCTATCAAGATCGAAATCCATTGCCAGCAGGGTCCTGACATATGAAAGATTTTTGCGCTCGATGGCTTCAAGCATCGCCCGGGTCGCATCGGGATTCTGTTTGCGTTTCTTCGGTTCCAATCCCGTGGGGAAAGCCTTGGCGCTGTAATTGATCAACGAAAGCACCACCATCGCAATCAATGCAATCAGCATCGGTGTGCGGCTGATACCCAGAGATTCGGCCCACTGGTCCGGCAGATTGGCACCGACGACGAGCAGCGCGTAGAGCAGAAAGAAGAAAAAACGCACATACAGGAACAGGGCAAATACGACCATCAAGCCCAACAGGGCCATCAGGGCGCCCGGTTCCACGCCCAATCGATCGAGCAAGTTGCTGGGCAAATTGGCAGCCAAAGCCATGGTCCCGACCAGACCAAGCAATGTCCATTCGCGGATTTGTCGTTGTCTGACTATGTCCATATCAACCTCGCCGTCCAGATAGTCATGCCGTGCAACAGTGCAATTTATACCGCCTGCGAACAAAAACACAAATATTCAGTGAAAGTCGAAAGGGATACCGACTGCGGAATCAGTCGCGTTGGTGACTTAGTCCGTTTGCGTAATTTAGCGTATCTCGACAGTTGATGGAATTCACCTTTTGTCAAATAAAACGATTTTCAGCATTAAATCCTCCCGTCATGGGCAATAGAGTGGCAATATTTAAGGTTTTCGGCAACAGGGAGCGACAATAATGAAACGGCAATGGGTGTTTGACTTCGAGGAAGGCGACGGCAAGAACAAGATGCTGCTGGGCGGCAAGGGGGCGAACCTGTGCGAAATGACACAGATCGGGCTCAATGTGCCTCCCGGCTTCGTGATTACCACGGACGCCTGCCTGGCTTTTCTCGAGAAAGATCGCCTGCCTGATGGCGCGATGGAGCAGACGCTGGCGCACATGAAGGCGCTGGAGAAAAAGACCGGAAAGACCTTTGGCGGTGCCGATAACCCGCTGCTGGTCTCGGTTCGTTCGGGTTCGTCCATGTCGATGCCGGGCATGATGGATACCATCCTCAATCTCGGACTCAACTCGACCACGCTCAAGGGCCTGATCGCCCTGACCGGCAACGCGCGCTTCGGCTATGACGCATGGCGCCGTTTCATCCAGCTTTTCGGCAAGATCGCACTGGGCATCGGCGACGAGCACTTCGATGCGGCCATGGCGTCGATGAAGGCGCGCTACGGTGCCAGCCAGGATATCGATCTGAAGGCCGAACATCTGGAGGAACTGGCCAAGGAGTTCCTTGCCATCGTCGCCCGGCATACCGGCAAGCCCTTCCCGGAAGATCCCTACCAGCAACTGGAAATCGCCATCGGCGCGGTATTCCGTTCCTGGAACGGCAAGCGTGCGATCGACTACCGTCGCCAGTTCAAGATCACCAGGGAAATGGCCAACGGTACCGCGGTCAACGTGGTGACCATGGTGTTCGGCAACATGGGTAGCGATTCCGGCACCGGGGTCGGTTTCACGCGCAATCCCGGCACCGGCGAGAATCTCATCTACGGCGAATACCTGGTGAACGCCCAGGGTGAGGACGTGGTGGCGGGCATACGCACGCCCAAGGCGATTGCCGAGATGGAGCAGGAGATGCCGGAGATCTACCGGCAGTTGCAGGAACTCCATGCACGCCTCGAAGCGCACTACGCGGAAGTCCAGGACTTCGAATTCACGATCGAAAAAGGCCGGCTCTACTGCCTGCAGACACGCAATGGCAAGATGAATGCGCGGGCGATGTTGCGTAGCTCGGTCGAGATGTACCGGGAAGGCCTCATCACGCGCGAGAAGGCGCTGACGCGGATCGATCCGACCCTGCTGGAGCAGATGCTGGCGCCCCAGCTCGCCGCCGATTTCAAGGGCAAGCCGCTAGCCACCGGCCTGCCGGCCTCCCCCGGAGCGGCATCGGGCAAGATCGTGTTCGACGCGGACTCGGCGGAAGAGCGCGGCCAGGCCGGCGAGCGCATCATCCTGGTGCGCGAGGAAACCAAGCCGGAGGACATTCACGGCTTCTTCCAGGCACAGGGCATCCTGACCAGCCGCGGCGGCAAGACTTCGCACGCCGCAGTGGTCGCGCGCGGCATGGGCAAGCCGTGCGTCTCGGGCTGCGAGGCGATCATCATCGACGACGTGGCGCGGCGCGCCGTAATCGGCGATACGACCCTGCACGAAGGCGACGTGATTACCATCGACGGCAGCACCGGCAAGGTCTACGCCGGCGAAGTGCCGACCGTCGAAGCCGAGTTTTCCGAGGACATGGAAACCCTGCTGGGCTGGGCCGACGAGGTGGCGCGACTCAAGGTGATGGCCAATGCCGATACGCCGAACGACGCGGCACGTGCGCGCAAGTTTGGCGCCATGGGCATCGGCCTGTGCCGCACCGAGCGCATGTTCAACAGTTCCGATCGCCTGCCCATCGTGCAGGAAATGATCCTCGCCGAATCCGTCGAGGAGCGCCAGGCGGCGCTGGATCGCCTGTTGCCGATTCAGCGCGCCGACTTCAAGGGCATCTTCAAGGCCATGAAGGGGCTGCCGGTGACGGTGCGCCTGCTCGATCCGCCGATGCACGAATTCCTGCCGACGGCGGCGCAACTGGAACTGGAAATCGCCCACTTGCACCACATGCGCGATTCAATCAAGGCCATGGAAGAGCTACCGGAAACCCTCAAGCTGCTCAGTCCGCGCCTGTACCAGCAATACTCGGACGGTCTCAGCAAGCTTTCCGCGGGCATGAAGGATTTCAAGGACGGCCACCTGGAAGTGGACGCGATCCACAAGAAGGAAAAGATCCTCAAGAAGGTCCGCGCGCTGTCCGAAGTGAACCCGATGCTCGGCCATCGCGGCGTGCGTCTGGGGATCACCTATCCCGAGATCTACATGATGCAGATCCAGGCAATTCTGGAAGCCGCCGCCCTCTGCGCCAAGGAAGGCACCGAAGTCCATCCGGAAATCATGGTGCCCCAGGTAGCCACGGTCGAGGAACTGACCCGCATTCACAGCTATGTAAAGCGCTTGCACAAGGTCGTCGAACTGACCCACGGCATCAAAGTGGACGTCAAGTTCGGCAGCATGCTGGAAGTCGTGCGCGCCTGCCTGCGCGCCGGGCGTATGGCCGAGGATGCCGAGTTCTTCTCCTTCGGCACCAACGACCTGACGCAAGCCACGTTCTCCTTCAGCCGCGAAGATGCCGAAAACAAGTTCCTGCCGGCCTATATCGAAGAGGAAATCCTGCAGGACAACCCCTTCGAAGTGCTGGACCAAAAAGGTGTCGGCGAATTGATGAAGCTGGCCGTCAGCGAAGGGCGCAAGACCCGCCAGGACCTCAAGATTGGCATCTGCGGCGAGCATGGCGGCCATCCGGGGTCGATTCATTTCTGCCACAGCATCGGGCTCACCTATGTTTCCTGCTCCGGGCCGCGCGTACCGATTGCGCGGCTGGCGGCGGCGCAGGCGCAACTGCTGGAAGCCGGCGGCGCAGTCACCAAGAACGCCTAGCGACAGCCGAGGCAACGGGCGCAGCGCATGGCAGTGATGCCATAATCGGCCCCATGGACGATGAGCATTTCATGGGGCTGGCGCTGGATCTGGCGCGCGAGGCGGGTGCGCTGGGCGAGGTACCGGTAGGCGCCTTGATCGTGAGTGACGGGGAAGTGCTCGGCCGCGGCTTCAACCAGCCGATCGGCCGTCACGACCCCACCGCCCATGCCGAAATCATGGCCTTGCGCGATGCCGCGACGCAGTTGGGTAATTACCGCCTGCCCGGCTGCACCCTGTATGTGACGCTGGAACCCTGCGCCATGTGCGCCGGTGCCATCCTGCATGCGCGCATCGCGTGCGTGGTTTTCGGCGCACGCGATCCGAAGACCGGCGCGGCCGGCAGTGTGATCGACCTGTTCGCCGAGCCCCGTCTCAACCACCACACCTCGATTGTCGGCGGCGTACTGGGCGAGCAATGCGGCAGCCTGTTGTCGGGGTTTTTTGCCGCTCGCCGCGGACGCACGCTGGTGGCCTGAACACCTGCCATGCAGATCCGCATCAGCCTGCCGCAGCAAAGCCTGGAACTGCACGACGAGCGCGGCACGCTGTTGTGCCGCTACGAGGTATCCACTGCAAAGAATGGGGCCGGCGAGCAGAACGGCAGCTTTTGCACGCCGCGCGGCCGGCATATCGTGCGCGCCAAAGTCGGCGCCGGCGCGACGGCGAACACCGTATTCAAGCGTCGGCGGCCGACCGGCGAGTTATGGACGCCGCAACTCGCGGACGCATTTCCCGGCCGCGACTGGATCCTGACGCGCATCCTGTGGCTGTCCGGCAAGGAGCCGGGACGCAACCGGCTGGGCGAAGTCGACACCATGCGCCGCTACATCTACCTGCATGGCTCGCCCGACCCGGTGCCGATGGGCAGTCCGGGCTCGATCGGTTGCGTGCGCATGAGAAACGCCGACATCATCGAATTGTTCGACCTGGTGCCGGCCTATACGCAAGTCGATATCGTCGAATTCGGCGTCGAGGCGGGCTCGTGGAGCGAACTCGGCGAGCCGGCGCGACAGATGCGCGAGACCGTGTTTGTCGAGGAGCAGCGCGTGCCGCGCGATCTCGAAATGGATGAACACGATGCCGTGAGCCGCCACGTGGTCGCCCGCGACGCCGAGGGTGGCGCGATCGGCACCGGCCGTCTGTTGCCGGACGGTCACATCGGCCGCATGGCGGTGCTGGCCGACTGGCGCGGCAAGGGCGTCGGCCGTGCACTGCTGGAACGCCTGCTGGAAGAAGCCGCGCAGCAGAATCGGAGGCATCTGGCGCTGCACGCGCAAACACAGGCAAGCGGCTTTTACCGGCGCTTCGGCTTTGTCGAGGAAGGGCCGGAATTCATCGAGGCCGGAATTCCGCACCAGACCATGGTGCGCTCGAGCTGTCCGCAAGGGATACCGTCTCGGGCTAAGGAGCCCGGGACATAAACCGATAGCGTTGCCGCGGTCCGCGCTGTGCGCCCGGCAGCCAGGTCTGCTCGTCAAAGCTGACCCAGCCGTCCTTCCCGACACACATCACCGTGGAACTGCGCGTGCCATAGCCGGGCGACTTGACGAAGGCCGAGGACAGCAGGCGTTCCCAGTCAAGCGGAATCCCGGTCTGCGGCAATGCTTCGTCGGGATGGATGCCGTCGTCCTGGAGCAGGCCAAACAGGGCTTCGTCATCGGGCAGGCGGTCGAGGGCCTGCGCGAGCGCCGTCTTGCCAGCGCCGACTTTCGGCCATGGCGTATCCAGCAGATGATTCGACACCCCATACACCCCCGGCTGCAGCGCACGCAAGGCACCGCCCATGTTGGACGACCACCACAGCGATGCACCATCGCTCACCAGCAAGTTGTAGCCGTTGCATTGCCGGCCATGAGCGGCAATGCGCTCGAGATAAGCTTCCGGCGCCTGATCGCCGCACAGAAAATCCTTCACCAGCCCGCCGCGGGACGGCGCACCGTTGCGGTTTTGCGCCGGATCGCGGAAATTGGTCAGTGCCGCGAAGCGTCCGTTGCGGGTAATGCCCATCCAGGTACCGCCGGCATCGAGGTCACGGCCGGCCAGCACTTGCGCTGCATCCGGCCAAAAGGCGCCAGGCGCCGTGGGCCGGGCGAAGAACTCGTCGCGGTTGGCGGCCACCACCAGGGGGTAGTCCGGATGTACCCGCCAGGCGACGAGGATCAGGCACATCGAACAGATGAGCTCAGTTCGCCCCCGCGGGGGCTTCTTGCAGGGTGTAGGGCAGCGGCAGAAATTCCAGTCGTTCGCCGGCCAGCGCGCCGACATGCACTTCACCGGCTTCCACGGCACCAATTTGCACGCAGACCAGGCATTCGAAGCCACCGGCCGGGGAGGGTGCCACGCTGACTACCGTGCCACAATGCTGCTCGCCCGTTTCAGGGGCGTAGACATGGGTGCCCGGAGCCACGGCGGCGGCCAGCCGGGCGCGGAAGGTGCGCCGCTTGACCTTGCCCAGGTATTGAGTACGGGCAACGATTTCCTGTCCCGGATAGCAGCCTTTGCTGAAACTTACTCCGGCGACGGCAGGCAGTTCCATGTTGAGCATTTGTGGCACGAAGGATTCCTGAGTGGCCGCGACCACGCGCGGCTGCCCGGCGGCGATTTCCAGCCATTGCCATGCGGCAATGCCTACCGGCCGTGCCGCCGTCGCCAGTTGCTGCCAGCGCGCATTGGCAACGGTCGCGTCCAGCGCCAGCAGCCAGCGCGTGTCGTCGAGGCGGATGGCCTGGCCGCCTTCGGTCGCGGCCACGCCGAAGCGCGGCAAATTGGCCGGCGCATCGCCAAGAGTCGGCGCTGGTGAGACGCCGACCGGGCCTGAATATCCGATCAGGCAGCGCTCGGCGCTCGCATCGGTGAGCTTGACCTTGGCACGCAGCACGTACATCGACAGCTTCTTCAGAATCGCCGGCAGGATGTCACGCGGCAGCATCAGCAGGAAATCATCGCCATCGCGCCAGATCAGCAGCAACGCCAGCAGACGTCCCTTTGCAGTGCAGAAACCGGCGAAGCGCGCACCTCCCGGCGTGATGCCGTTGATGTCGTTGGTCAGCAGATTGTGCAGAAAGCCGGCGGCATCGACCCCGCTGGCGCGGATCAGGCCCAGATCGCCAAGCGGCGCCACGACTGCACCGTCACTTGCCGCAGCAAGTTCCGCGGCGATATCGCCAAAGCTGCCGCCGTTTGCCTTCAGGCCTTGGCTGGCAAGGAAGGAGTTCCAATCTTGGGTCATGAAGTCGGTCCGGGTTGAGGTGCAATTGACGGTAAAAATATCGAGTCAGGGGTTAAGATTGCGTCCGTCCGGTTTTAATTCAAGCCTTATCGATTACCCATGCGTACATTCAAAATAATCCTGCTGTTGGTGATTCTCGCATTTGTCGCGACGATCATGGGTACCAGCTGGTTTACCGTACGTCACCTGGACATGCGCAGCGATCCGACGGCGTTCTCCGTGCCACAAGGAGCCAGCTTGCGTACGGCGGCGCAGGTGATCGAAGCAGCGGGCATCGATCTTCCGGCCTGGCAACTTGAACTTCTGGGGCGGGTTTTGGGGCGCTCCTCGAAGATCAAGGCGGGCAGCTATGAGATCGAGGCGGGGATCACCGCCCTCGCACTGCTCGACAAGCTGACCCGCGGCGAAGTGACCATGAGTGAAATCGTGCTGGTGGAAGGCAAGACCTTCCGCCAGTTGCGGGCCGCCATGAGCGAACATCCGGATCTTGCGCACGATTCGTCCAAGATGACCGACATGCAGATTCTGGCGCGCCTCGGCGCCAAGGAACCGCACCCGGAAGGCTTGTTCTTTCCCGATACCTATCTCTTCGGCAAGGGCAGCAGCGATTTTGACGTCTTGCGTCGCGCCTACCGAGCCATGCAGCCAAAACTTGCGGCAGCCTGGGAAAGACGCGAGAGCACCTTGCCGCTGAAAACCCCTTATCAATTGTTGATCCTGGCCTCGATCGTCGAAAAGGAAACCGGCATACCTGCCGATCGTCCGCAGATCGCCGCCGTGTTCGTCAATCGATTGCGCCGCGGCATGTTGCTGCAAACCGATCCGACGGTAATCTATGGTTTGGGCGAAAAGTTCGACGGCAATCTGCGCAAGGTCGATCTGCTGACCGATACGCCGTGGAATACCTACACGCGTCCCGGCCTGCCGCCGACACCGATCGCCATTCCCGGACTGGCCTCGCTGCAGGCGGCCGCCAAGCCGCCACCCAGCGACATGCTGTATTTCGTTGCGCGTGGCGACGGCTCGAGCGAGTTTTCGGCAACCCTCGACGAACACAACAGCGCCGTCGCCAAGTACCAGAAGCGCTGAGTAAGCATGCCGCGCGGTCGCTTCATCAGTTTCGAGGGCATCGATGGTGCCGGAAAAAGTACCCAGCATGCCTGGATGGTGGATCATTTGCGCCGTCAGGGACGAGTTGTGGTCGCCACCCGGGAACCGGGCGGCACTCCGCTCGGGGAAAAGCTGCGCGCCCTGTTGCTGGCCGAGCCTATGCACCTGGAAACCGAGGCCCTGCTGATGTTTGCGGCGCGCCGGGAGCACGTTGCGCTAGTGATCGAGCCGGCATTGGCGCGCGGTGAATGGGTGGTTTGCGATCGATTCGTCGACGCTTCCTTCGCCTACCAGGGAGGAGGGCGCGGACTCGACTGGAGCAAGCTTGAAACACTGGCGAATTGGGTGTTGGGCGATCTGCAACCCGATCTGACGCTGATATTCGATGCGCCCGTGGCCATAGCCCAGCAGCGCCTGCATGCGGCAACGTCCCAGCCGGATCGTTTCGAGCAGGAACAGTCGGAATTCTTCGAGCGCGTGCGGGCCGCCTATTTGCGCATTGCGCAAGAAAATTCGGCGCGCGTCCGCCTGATCGACGCCACACAGAGCCCGAATGATATTAATAAAGTACTTGAGACAATAATTGCAACACTCTGATAAATCAGTTACTAATTGGAATGCGTCCGTCAAGCAGCAATTGCTCGGACAAGGATTGGAACGACTTCCCCATGCACTCCTGCTGGTTGGTCCGCCAGGCGTCGGCCGGCTTGCCTTCGCCGAACAACTCGCGGCATCGCTGCTTTGCGAGTCCGCCGCGCCACGCTTGAAAGCCTGCGGAAATTGCCAGGCGTGTCGCTGGCTGGAAGGCGGCAATCATCCCGACTTTCGCAAGGTGGCTCCCGAGGGGGATGACGAAGCCGAAGGCGACAGCAGTGAAAAAGCCAAGGAAAAGACCAAAAAACGCGGCCCGGGAATGATCCGCATCGATCAGATCCGCGAACTTGAATCCTTCGTGTTCGTCGGCAGTCATCGCGCCGGAAATCGCGTCGTACTCATCACTGAAGCCGAGGCAATGAATCCTGCGGCAGCGAATTCACTTCTTAAAATACTTGAAGAACCACCTGCAAGTGTTTATTTTATATTAATAGCTACGCGATCAAAAGCCTTGTTGCCGACCATCCGTAGCCGCTGCCGGGTGATCCCCTTTGGCGCACCCGACGCCGCTGCCGCAACTGCCTGGCTGGCCGCTGCCGGCCTCGAGCAGCAGGCCAAGCGCTATCTGGAACTGGCGGGCGGCGCACCCATGCGAGTGGCGCAATGGGAGGAGCAGGGACAACTGGGGCCCATGGATGAGCTGATCGACAGCCTTGTATCCGCCCCGGCCGACCCGATCGCATTGGCGGCGCGCTGGGACGCCCTGCTCAAGGGTGACGGGCTGTTTCGCATGGAGCATCTGGTCGAAGGCGTGCAGCGCTGGCTGTTCGATCTGGCGCAGGAACGGTTAACGGGCACGATCCGCTACCACGGCGGCTGGTCACGCCCGAAAGGGGTGGAAAAACTCGATCCACAGGCCCTGCTTGCAGGCTGGCGTGAGATTGGACAATTCCGCCGCAGTGCGCGGCATCCCTTGAATCAATTGCTGTTTCTGGAAAACCTGGCCGCACATTACCTGCGTGCCACGAGGCCGGCGCAATGAACACGCTGCTGGTCGATTCGCACTGTCACCTCGATTTCCCGGAGTTTCAGGGACGCGAGTCCGATCTGCTGGATGCCATGAAAACCAATGGCGTCGGCGCTGCGCTGATCGCCGGCGTCACCCTGGAGCGCTTCCCCGGGGTTTTGGCGCTGGTCGAGCAATTTCCAAATCTTTATGCCGGCGTCGGCGTGCATCCCGATACCGAGGAAGGTGAAGATCCCGACGAGGAGACACTGATTCGGCTGGCCCAGCATCCCAAGGTGGTTGCTATCGGCGAAACCGGTCTGGACTACTATCGGCTGGAGGGCGATCTGGAATGGCAGCGCGAGCGGTTCCGCACCCATATTCGCGCCGCGCGCCGTTGCAGCAAGCCTCTGATCATTCACACGCGGGAAGCCGCGGCCGATACCTTGCGGATTCTGGAAGAGGAGGGCGGCGGCGAAGCAGGGGGGGTGTTCCATTGCTTCACCGAGTCGCGCAGCGTGGCAGAAGCCGCCCTTTCGTTGGGGTTTCACATTTCCATTTCAGGTATCGTGACCTTCAAGAAGGCTCTCCAGATCAAGGAGGTAGCCAGTTTCGTTCCGCTCGATCGACTGTTGGTGGAAACCGATGCCCCTTATCTGGCGCCGGTCCCGCATCGGGGCAAACTCAACCACCCAGCTCTGGTGCGCCATGTCGCCGAGGAAGTCGCCGCGCTGAAAGGCATCAGCCTCGATGCCCTGGCGCAGGCCACCACAAGTAACTTCTGCCGTCTGTTTGGGGTCGCGATAAATGCATAACTTACTGCTTTCAATAATATTTATTACGTTTTCTGGCTTGGCTCAAGCTGGTGCTTACGAAGATATTCTTGAGGCGGCGGACAAGAACGAGACTGCCGCGGTAGTCGATCTACTGAAGCGCGGCATGGACGTCAATACCGCCGATCGCGCCGGGACCACGTTGCTGATGATCGCTGCCCGCCAAGGAAATCTCGATCTGCTCCAATCCTTGCTGAATAATCGGGCCAGCATTAATCGACGCAATCAGTTTGGCGACTCGGCCTTGTTGCTTGCCGCGCTCAACGCACGCTTCGATGCAGCAAAATTGCTGATGGAAAAGGGAGCCGAGGTCAATCCATCATCCGGCTGGCCACCGCTGCATTACGCCGTATTTGGGGGTAACCCGGAAATTCTCGGGCTGCTGATTGCCCGGGGCGCCAAGCTCGATGCGCGCGCGCCCAATGGACAGACCGCCCTGATGGTGGCGGTCAAGCTGGGCAAGCTCGATTTGGTAACAATGCTCATCGATGCCGATGCGGACATGGACTTGGCCGATCAGGACGGTGTCAGTGCTTTGCAGCTTGCGAGAAAGCTTGGCCAGAAGGAGATCGCAGACTATTTGCGCAAAGTGGGAGCTGTTGAATAAGCCCATCCCGGCCTGGCGTTACTAACTTATTAGTGCGCATAATTGTCATTATGTAAAATAGTACATAGAGCGTTACTCAAATTTGAGGATTGCTCAAAGGTCCAGCTGCAAGGCCGCGAGTCGGGCATATAACCCGCCCTGACTCCGCAAGTTCTCCGGCGTACCGATTTCGACGATACGCCCACGTTCCATCACAACGATCCGATCGACTTTCTGCACCGTCGCCAGCCGGTGGGCAATGATCAGCGTCGTACGACCTTCCATCGCCGCATTGAGTCCTTTTTGCACCAGGATTTCCGATTCGGCGTCCAGCGCGCTGGTGGCTTCGTCGAGCAACAAAAGCGGCGCGCCCTTCAGAATTGCCCGTGCAATGGCAATGCGTTGGCGTTGCCCCCCGGACAATCGGGTACCGCGTTCGCCGAGAAAGGTCTGATAACCCTCCGGCAGACGTTCGATGAACTCATCCACGCGCGCCGCCTGCGCCGCCTTGAGCACTTCCGCATCGCTGGCCGCGGCCCGGCCGTAACGGATGTTTTCCATGGCGTTGGCGGAAAAGATCACCGGATCCTGCGGCACGATGGCGATCCCGTCGCGCAAGTCGTGCAGGCTCAATTGCCGGATATCCTGACCGTTGAGGCGGATGCCGCCGGACGTGACCTCGTAATAGCGCAGCAGCAACTGGAACAGGCTGGTCTTGCCCGCACCCGATGGCCCGACCAGGGCCACGCTCTCGCCCGGAGAGACTTCCAGATTGACGTCGTCCAAGGCGCGGATTTGCGGGCGTGCCGGATAGCTGAAAACGACGTGCTCGAAACTGATCCGCGCCTGCGCCGGATGGACCGGTGTCTCGGGCTGCTCAATTTCGCGAATCGCCGGCTCGGCGCGGAGCAATTCCAGTAGCCGCTCGGTGGCACCCGCTGCACGCATCACGTCGCCCCAGACTTCGGCCATGGTGCCCACGCCGCCGGCCACCAGCGTGGCATAGAGCACGAAGGATGCCAGTTGCCCACCGGTCAGGATGCCCTCATGAACCTGGCGTGCACCGACCCAAAGGACAAAGATGATGGTGCCCATCACGGCGGTGATGATCAGCACCGTCAGTGCCGCACGCACACGGCTGCGCTTGATCGCGGTGACGAAACTGCGTTGGGTACGCTCGGCGAAACGTTGCGTTTCCTGTACTTCCTGGGTGTAGGCCTGCACGGTCGGCATGGCGTTGAGGATCTCGCCGGCCAGTGCCGAAGCATCGGCAATACGGTCCTGGGATTCGCGCGAGAGTTTCTTTACCCTGCGACCGATGACCAGGATCGGGAGGATCAGCAAAGCCATCAGACCCAGGTTCAGCGAGAACAGATAGAAGCTGGTGACGGCCAGCATGACCATGCCGCCGATGAACTGGAACAGGCTGCGCAAGCCCATCGAGACCGAACTGCCGACCACGGTCTGAATCAGCGTCGTGTCGCCTGTCAACCGTGACAACACCTCCCCCGTCTGCAGGGTTTCGAAGAATTGCGGCGACTGCGCCAGCACCCGCTGATAAACCGCATTGCGCAGGTCCGCCGTGACCCGCTCGCCGATCCATGACACGGTGTAGAAGCGCGCCGAAACGACCAGCCCCCAGAAGCTCGCCAGTCCGAACAATGCGATGAAATGCCCGTTCAGGCTCAAGGCACCGAGCAGGCTCCCGCTCGCGCGCTCCCTGTCGCCGAAGCCAAAATCGATCAGGTCGCGAAATGCCAACGGCACTGTCAGGATGGTGGCCGAACCGAGGCAAAGCAGCAGGAACGCCAGCACCACGCGCCCTCGATACGGCCGCAGGAATGGCAACAGGCCTTTCAGCGGCGAAAGGCGACGCGGTGGCGAGGCAGGTATCGGAATGGCTGTGGACATGCTCGACTATGCCGGGTCCACGGGCGCCCTGCCCTCGCGCCCGGCCTTGCCCCTTGATTCGACAATCATCCGCGCCGCATCGGCTATCAATGCGGCCTGCGGCTGCGTGCCGTCGAGAACCAGGTCCGCGGCGGGAGCAACCCGGGCTTTCTGCAACTGCAGGATGAGTCGCACCTGATCCATGTACTGGCCCAGGTAGCTGTCGAGCCAGCACAGGAACTGGCGTGGATCGCCCTTGTCGGCGAGCGTGTCCGCCGTGAGGGCGCGAAGGTTTCTTGCCAGCGCGAGGTCGAGCGGCGTATCGACCCATACCAGGAAATCGATCAACGCCGTGGTCTCTGCAAAAGCCCGCCCCAGCGGCATTTCCAGGACGATGAATTCGCCGGGGCGGATCGGCTGGCCGCTGGCCGGGTCGATCACGACTTCACCGCGGCGCAGCGCACTCACGGCTGCGGCAAAGCCGGGAGCGCGCAGGCTGTTGAAATCGGCGCCTTGCGCCTGCCAGCGCGCCAGTTCCGCGGGTGATAGGCGCGTGGCCTGTTCGTAGTCGTCGAAATGCAGGGTTGCAGCCTGGTTCAGCGCTTTCGCCAGGCCTTGCACCAGGGACGATTTGCCGCCTCCGATGGGGGCGGCCACCGCGACCACGCAAGTCGTGACCGGTTCGGTAGCAGCGGAGTCAACTGAGCGGGTCATAGTAGATCGTCAGGAAGTCCTGTCCGTCACGGCTGAGTCCGCCCGAGATGTGGCAGAGCGTTCTCGCGGCAACATCCGGCCACAAGGACTGGAAGCGGGATGTCGGAATCGAATGGCGTCGTGCCAGCTCAAAGGCTTGGGATTCGATGGCGGTGAGCTTCAACTGCGCAGCATGGAAATTGAGGTCGAACGACGCGCGTGGATTGTCTGTTTCCCTGACCTCGAGATACATCGGTGGCGCGCTTTTATCCGTGGTGGTTTGTCTCGTGAGCGTGCGCACCAGGTCAAGGACTGGATGGTCAATCCGCTCCGGATAAAGCGCGGCGATCCTGGCCAGCACCTGTTCATGCGCCAGGCCGGGAAAGCAGCGGTAGCTCGCCACCGCACGGCGGCGAGGGTCCAGCGCATCCCATTTGAAGGCCCGATGCAGCAGGAAGGATTCAATTCCGGCAGCGCGTGCAGCGTCGAGCCCTGCCGCATATTCCAGATAGACCTTGAAAATGGCACTGCCTGGGCCTTCCTCGTAGCCGAAGTGCACCACGTCGGCGCCCGCGTATTGATCCACCATGGATGCCAGCAGATCGGCAGGCATTTCCAGCCTGCGGCACAGGGCGCCAAGCTGCGCCGACGGCAGGTCGGCCGCCAGCAAGCCGGCGAGGAAGCGCTTTTCGAGCAGTCTGCCCTCGCTCATTTTGAAGGATTTTTCGTAACCGTCGAGCGGCTGTGCCAGCAGCCAGGCCAGCAGCAGGCTCGCCCGCGCCGCCGGCGCGAGCGCAGTCCCGGCCTCGGGGAAGGACAGCATCACTTGGTCGCGAAGCGTGCCTTGCACTTGATGCCTGCCGGGACCTTGTTGCCAGGATTGGGCAGCTCCAGGCGGATGCCGAAGGTACCGCTGGCAGCATCGATGAGGCGGTCGACCACGACCACCCGGGCCTTGTACACGCCGGGCAGCAGCGGATCGAGGCGGATCTCGGCGCTCATGCCGATCTTGACCGCGCCGAACAATTCGACCGGCGCAATGACCTCGACATTGAGGGGGTCGATCTGGGCGATCCGCAGCATCGGCTTTTCATTGGCCACCCGCTCGCCGGGCCCGAGAAAGCGCTCCACCACGACACCGTTGAGCGGACTGCGGATCGAGCGCTGCTCCAGCACCTGCTCCTGCTGCCTGACTTCGAGCCCGGCGATGCGGGTCTGGGTCTCGATCTCGTCCTTTTCATTGGCCGAGATCAGTTCCTTGCTGAACAATTCCTTGTTGCGTTCCACCTTGCGCTTGCCGAACTCCTCCTGTGCCTTGCGCAGTTCGAGGTTGGCCGCCTCGACCGACGAGTTGAGCCGCGCCACCACCTGCCCCTTGCCGACGTTGGCGCCGCGATCCACCAGCACCTGATTCAGGGTACCTTCGACCGGGCTGCCGACGTTGGCCACCAAATGCGGTTCGAGCAGGCACTCCATGTCGTCGCCGAGTTTCTTGCCGGCGTTGCCGCTTTGCACGGCGGCGACCGGCCGCGGCGGGACGAAGGGCGCGGCGGCCGGTCGCGGCTGAGCCGCAACGTCGGCGGCCAGAGCCGCGGGAAGATTGGCCAGCAACAGCGCTGCTGCCAGTGCCGATATCGAAAACTGCCGCATGTGGCTTTCCTCGTGAATTATTCGGGCCTGCCCGAAAAGGACAGGATGTCGCCTTGCTGTTTGTCGGATTTGAGCAGCTTGCGCCGGATGCCGGACTGCGTCCATTCGGTGCGCCACTGCGCAAAATCGATGAAGCGCTTTTTGGCCGCCTCAGCCCTGGGACCGCCACGGCGGACGAAGCGTCGCAACAGCCACTCCAGCACGCCGCCCGTGAACGGCAGCACCAGCGGATCTTGCAGCGAAAGGATGGCCTCGAAGTGCCCCGGATCCCCCTGGCGCGCACAACGGCCTCCCAACTGACGGTCGATGCGCCCGGCTTCATGGCGTTCCGACAGTATCACATGCAGTCCGCCGAGTTCCTCGACGCCGGACCCGAGCTTGATGTCGGTGCCGCGCCCGGCCATGTTGGTGGCGATTGTGATGCGGCCGGGCTCGCCGGCCTCGGCGACGATGGCGGCTTCTTCGCCGTCCTGCTTGGCGTTAAGCACCTGGTGTGCCAGCCCGCGTTCCGTCAGCAGCCGGCTCGCCACCTCCGAGGCCGCCACCGAACGCGTGCCGAGCAGGATCGGAACGCCTCTGGCATTCAGTTCGGCGACGCGATCGGCAACGCAGTGCCACTTCTCGTCCTCGGTCTCGAAGATTCGATCCGGCACGTATATCCGCTTGCTCGGGCGATGAGTCGGCACCGGCACCACGGCAAGGCCATACACGGCGCCCAGTTCGCCCGCCACTTCCTTGGCGGTTCCGGTCATGCCGGACAGATGCAGGTAGCGACGGAAAAAGCGCTGATAGCTGATACGCGCCAGCGGCTCCTTGCGCGAGGTCAGCTCGCAGCCTTCCTTGGTTTCGATCAGTTGGTGCAGACCCTGGCCCCAGGAACGGTCGGCCATCACGCGCCCGGTGAATTCGTCGACCACCTGGATCTTGCCGTCGCGCACCAGGTAATGCTCGTCGCGAACGAAGAGATGGAGCGCGCTCAGTCCCTGTGTCACCAGTTCCTCACGGCGCATGGCGCCGGCCCAGACGCCGCCCAGCGCCTGGCACAGGTCGACCACACGCCGGTGGCCGGCCTCGGTCAGCGCCACCCGGCGCTCGGCCCTGATCACCAGGAAATCATCGCCGGCCACCAGTTGCTGCGCCAGGTCGAGGGCCTGCCGTGCGACCAGCGCTTCATCGCCCGAGGACACCTCGGCGGAAATGATCAGCGGCGTGCGCGCCTCGTCGGCGAGCACGCTGTCGGCTTCGTCGACAATCGCGAAATTCAGGCCCCGCAGCAGCAACCGGCGGATGCGCGCATCGGCTCCATAGAGCTTTTCCAGCTTCAGATGCAGGGAACTCGAGCTGGCGCCGAGCAGGATGCGATCGCGCAGGTAATCGAAGACCACCGTCTTGTTGGTGCAATAGACCACGTCGGCCTGGTAGGCGCGCTGCCTGGCCTGGTGGTCCATTTCGGCGGTGGCCGCGGCGACGGTGAGGCCGAGGGTCTCGTAGATCGGCCGCATCAGTTCGCAGTCGCGTTCGACCAGGTAGTCATTGACGGTGATGACATGCACCGGAATCCCTGCCAGTGCCGCCGTGCAGGCCGGCAGCGTGGCCGTCAGCGTCTTGCCCTCGCCGGTATGCATCTCCGCGACCATGCCGTTGATCAGGACCCAGCCGCCGATCAGTTGCACATCGAAGTGACGCATGCCGAGCATGCGCTCCGCGGTTTCCCGCACCAGTGCAAAGGCGCGGGCGACCAGATGGTCGCGCAAGCCGTCACGCCGCAAAGCGCGCTTGAGTTCGCGCGCCGCTTCGCGCAGTGCTGTCGCGTCCAGTCCCTGGCAAGCGTCGGCGACCAGGGCAACCCGGCCGAGGATGGAGTTGATGCGCTCCGGGCGCGAGCGCATCGCCCGCTGGACGCGTCCGGTCAGCGCCACGCCGAACCGGTCGAGCCATTCGTCGCCGCCGATCTCGCCCTGCTCCGGGTAGATCTGGTCGAAAGTCGGCGCTGGCGCGACGGCGTCAAACATTGAAGCGCTTCAGAAAAACGCGCCGCACCTGGCGGTACCACTGCTCCGCCAGCGGTTCCGGCTCATGCTCGAAGCGGACATAGATGCGGCCGCCGATGTAGTTGGCCGGAGCCCCCGAGGTCAGATCGAGGTCGAGCACGAAGAGCTTTTCCAGCGCCCTGCCGTCGCCCGACTTGCTCGGATCGAGGCCGATCTTGCCGCCACCCTGCAGGCTCAGCGTCATGCTCGGCAACTCATCGGTGGCGGCCGGCACCTCGCGCTTGATCTGCGCCAGGAAGGGGTTGCCGATGCCGCCTGCCGGGCGGATCTCGACCTTGCGCGTACGCTTGCTGACCAGGTTTTCCTCGGCCTGCGCCACCACCACGCGCACATTGCTGGCCGCGCTGTCGCTGACGTAGGCCAGCACCTCGCCGCGCTGGGTGAACCTGCCCGGCGCATTCTGCACGTCGGCCATGACGAACACGCCAGTCGATGGGCTGCGCACCTCGAGTTCCGCCTGGCGCCGGTGGGCAAGTTCCAGGGCGGCAACCAGGTGCGCCTTCTGCTCGTTGATCATGTCGGCCTGGACGCGCTTGGAAACAAGCGACGCGTTGTACCTCGCCTCCAGTTCATCGAGCTGGGCCTGCAGCACACGCGTGCGCGCCGCGAGTTCGGGATCCGCACATTCGATCAGCACGTCGCCGCGACTGACGAACTGGCCCGGCTTCGCCACCACCCGGGTGATGAAGCCATCGACGGTGCTGCGCACCTGCGCCTCCTCCGGCGCCCAGATTACGCCTTCGGTGCGTGTCGAGCTTGGCGCCGGCAGCCAGCCGAAGAGCACAATCACGAACAGGGCGATCAGGCCCGATGACAGCAGTGCCCGCTTGCGGTGCGTGTCCAGCTTCGGATTGGCGACCAGGTAGTGCAGTTTCTTCACCGCCGGAATCACCAGCATCGTGGCAAACGCCCAGATCGCCAGCACGATGCCGATGAAGAAGAACTGGCTCGCCACCAGCAGGGCAATCGAGATCATCATGAACATGCGATAGAGGAAGGAGCCGATCGAGTAGGACACGAACCAGCCCGGCTCGCCGTGGGCCACCACCGGAGTGCTGCCGCCCTCGACGCCAAACAGGTAGCGATTGACCAGATAGCCCAGGTAGTCGTTGGAACGCTGCCCCAGGTTGGGAATTTCCAGCCAGTCGGACAGGATGTAGTAGCCGTCGTAGCGCAGCAGCGGATTGGCATTGAACAGCAGGGTCGACACGCCGGCAACGAGGATCACGTTGTAGGCGATCGCGCGCTCGACGCCCGGTTCCAGGTTCACCCAGGCGAACACTGCCAGGGCAGCGAGGAATATCTCGACCAGCATGCCGGCGGCACCCACCAGCATGCGGCTCTTCTTGTCGCGGAAGGCGGTGGCGCCCGAGGCATCGACATAGGGTATCGGCATCAGCACCAGCAGCATGATGCCCATTTCATGGACTTCGCCGCCGTCCGCCTTGGTCGCCAGGGCATGACCAAACTCGTGCACGGCCTTGATCAGCGGGAAGACGATCCAGATCAGCAGCAGGTTCTGCACCGAAAACACCTGGTCGACCACGTTGCCGGACAATTCCGTCCAGTGCATGCCGATCAGCACCAGCGCCCAGCCGACCACTGCCAGCCAGGCCGCGGCGCCGTGCCAGCCGATCAGCGGCCTGACGAAGGGCAACATGCGGTCGAGCAGCCGGTCCGGGTCGAACAGGGGAATGCGCAGGGCCAGCGGATTGCCCAGATACTGCTTCCAGCGCATGCGCACATGCTTCTTGCGCCGCTGCTGCAATTCATGCAGATCGGGCGGCGCATCGCTTTGCAGCACGTCGGCGCGATGCAGATCGGACAGCAGCTTGATGACTTCGTCCTGGGTCGGCACCTCGTCGCCGAGGCGGTTGCAGGCGACCTCCCAGATTTCGTCGAGCGTGCGGCGGCCATCCATCAGGCCGATGATCAGGTTGGCCACCGGCGTGAAGCGATGGAACTTGCCGGTCGAGTGGTTCTGCAGCACGTACCAGACGCCGCCGCGGTAGATGTGGCGATGGATCTGTGCATGGTTGCGCAGGCGCGGACGGATCGCGGCGACGCGGTACCAGGAGGTGCTGAACAGGGATTGACTCACGATGTCATGCGGGACACGGTGCGGTGGGCGGCTACAACCAGGTCCACAGGGTCAGGCGCAGCCAATCGACGAACTTGTGGGTCCAGATCCAGATCAGTCGGGCCCGCCCCGCCTCGACCTTGGCGACCCCGTCCATGCCCGGACGCAGGCGCTCGGAACCGCGTCCCAGCAGCGCCTCGACGCGGAAAAAGCTGCGCCCTTCGCGCGCCACGGCGACCGGCGTGACCTGGGTCACGGTGAGCGGAAAGACTTCGCCCGGCATCGAGGTCAGCGCCAGCGAACCGGCCTGGTCGGCCCTGATCGCCGTGATGTCGCTTTCATCGACTTCGAGGATCACGCGATAGGCATTCAGCGGCGCCACCTCGAACAGCGTCTGGCCGCGGCGCACGGCGCTGCCCAGCGACTGGTGCAGGTCACCGCTGACGACGATACCGGCAAAGGGTGCGGTAATCTGGGTGCGCGACAGCTGTTCCGCAAGCAGGTTCATCTGCGCATCGGCCTGCTGCACCTGCGACAAGGTGATATTGCTCTGCGCCCGGTCATGCTGGGCCACCGCCTCCTGATACTGCTTGGCGTACTGCGCGCGCTGGCTGGTCCATTTATAGTACTCCAGCCGCAGATCGCGGTCATCCAGGGTGGCCAGCTCGGTGCCGGCGGCCACCACGTCGCCGGCGCGGTGCGTGGCGCTGGCCACGTAGCCATCGAAGGGTGCCACCAGCACGCGGCGCACCGCGCCTTCCAGAGTGGCATTGGCGGCGACCCGGTGTTCGCCCGTGGCAAAGCTGAAGAACACCGCCAGCAGCATCGCCACCGAGGCCGCCAACTTGCGGCCAAAATGGCGCGGGCCGAGAAACTTGCGCAATTCCGTTTGCGCCGCGTCCTTGATCCGGGCCACCAGCAGGCGCTCGTTGAGGCGTTTGGCTTCGATGATGCGGGAGCCGAGGGCGACCACGGCCTGGCACAACTCCACGGTTGCCGGATCGAAGGGGCGCGCGCCGGGACGCTCGAAGCTGAATGCGCCGGTCGCCAGTTCGCCGACCGCGAAGGGCACCGTCAGCACGCTGTCGCTGCCGAATTCCCGCGCCAGGGCCGCGTGGTCCCGCGTCACCAGGGTTTCGTCGTCACGCGCAGGAAGCACGATGATCGACTTCTGGTCGAGCGCTTCGTCCATCGCGGTGCCGATGGCGCGAATCAGGTTCATCCTTTCGCCGAACTCGGCGCTGTGCGATACCGCAACGACCCGGGTATTCTGCTCGCGGACGAAGCCGATGCTGACTCGGTCGCAATCGAGCCGGATCGCCAGGTCCGTGGCCAGTGCCTGCGCGGCGGCCTGGAAGCCGTCTTCGGCCAGCGCCGAGGCGACCATGTCCAGCGTGGCCATCAGGCGCTCGCGCGTCTTTTGCTCCTCCTGCGACTGGTCTTTGCGCAGAAGCGATTCGAGGCCGCCACAGCCCCAGCGCAGGTGCTGCAACTGCCCCTGCAGGCGGCCTTCCTGCTGGGTCGTGCATTCAATGGCCACCAGGCCGTGCAGGTGGCCGTCCACCAGCACCGGCGCAGCAATGACGGAGTGCGGACGCTGCCTGAGTACTATGGGCCGGCGCTGCGCCAGCGCATTGCCCGCCACTTCGGCCAGCAGCGGCGTCGCCGTCTGCCCGCGCGGCCAGACGCTGACCGGCACGTAGGGGCCACTGTCGGGGGGGCCCAGCACCAGAACGCCGCGCGTGGCGCCTTCGATCATCGCGCATTGCAAGGCCAGCCAGGCCTGTCCGGCGGCGTCGACCGAATCGGCAGCCGACCAGGTCTGCCAGAGAGTGTCCTCAGCCACAGGAGACTCGACGTCCGGCACGGCATCCTGCACAGGCGTGGGCAAATGCGGATTCACGGATTTTCGACCTGGCGAGTCAGGGGCGCGGCACCGCAGCCGGCCCCTGGGCTAGGGGTAAGCGCGACAAGGCTCAGGCTTCGAGCTTGAGCTGTCCGTAGCGCGCTTCATATTCCTTGAGGACGCGATCGAGCAATCCGGCCAGTCGCTTTGCCGCATAGGGGTTGAGCACGATGCGGTCCGACAGCATGACCTTGACTTCCTTCTGGCCCGAATGCCAGGCCTGGTTGGCGCCGAACAGCAGCGTGATTTCCTCACGCGAGCCCAGTACGTTGCACACATTCGAATAGGAGGTGTTCATGCGCGTATCGTCCCAAACGACTTTCTGCACATCAGGCACGGATTTCGTCATCTCTGCCGCCGCTGCTTCCCCAGTATTGCTCTTGGCCATAGATCTTCCTCAGTCTGGTTTCTGCGATCCCGCAGCACTTGCCTCGCCCGCTGTCGACTGTGGTTCAAGATTGCCGCCCCAGTCGATGGTTGCGTGGCCGGCTATCTTATCGCCATAGTGGGTGTTTTGAACGTTTAGGTGCAAACCATCGGTGCGGTCCAGCCACTTTTCCGCGGTCTTGTCGATGACGCCGGCCGGCAAGCTGGGCCCCGGTTCCGCACGCGGTCTGGCGCGGCGATCGAGCATCAGCGTCGCAGCACCTTGCCCTGGGTTCGCCCTGCGTATCCACTGGCCGAAGCGCGCCTGGTCGACGCTGTCGGCCGCACCGATCGACGTTGTTGCTGCCGCACGCGGCGCTTGCGCCGGGTTCTGGAAGCGCGAGTACCACGCCTGCACCCCGACCAGTCCGGTCAGCAGCAGGTCGAACGGCTTTTGCGCCAGTGGAACTGCCTGGCCCGCGGCCAGCGAGTCGCCCCAGGCGATTGCCGCAACATCGACCTTCAGTTCTGCCGCGGACAACGGGCGCGGCGTGCCATCAGGGTTGACTTCTTCCTGTGGAGTGGGAACGGCAGCATCGGGCGGCGTCGTCGTGGCTGGCGGCTGATTGTCGCCGGCGCCCTGCTCCGCGGGAGCGGAGGATCCGGCACCGGTTTCCGCTGCCGGCGCTGAGTCTGGCGGAGTCGCGGGTGCTGTCTCGCTGCCGCTCTCGCTGGGCGGACTTCCAGACTGGCCAGCGACCGCAACAGCCGACGGCGAACTCTCACCGCTGTGGGTGTATTCGTAGCCGGAGATGCTGGACAGAGTCACATACTCCGTCAACCGCGTGGCCGGCGAATCGCCCAGCCCGAAGTCGACCGGTGGCGGCACGAAGACCGAGCCGATGGTGAACACGTTGCTCGCCGGACGCGTGTAGGTGAACAGGCTGTCCTGCACCTGCGCGATCAGGTCGGTGGTGCCGACTCCATAGCGGATCAGCGAGCTGACGTGGCCGGCCGCGTCGAACTGCACGGCGGCGTAGTCGCCGGCCAGTATGTCGTTGGTCAAGTTGCCGACCATGGCATCCTGGCCGTCTCCGCCGAGCAGCACGTTCTGGCCGCCGCCGCCATTCAGTTGGTCCACTGCGCCGATGAAGGGATCGATGGTTTCGACCAGCGTCAGCGACCCGGCAGCGTACCTTACCCGTCCGCCGTCGCCCAGCATCAGGTCCTGCCCGGTACCCCCGATCAGGTTGTCCGCACCGTTGCCGCCGATCAGCACGCCGCTGCCCTCGCCGGAAGCAAGCACGTCCATGCCGCCGATCAGTGGCTGGGTCGATTCGACGTTTGCCAGCAAACCAAGCGCGTCGAAACTCGCCGTGCCGTTATCGCCGAGCAGTACATCCCTGCCGGCGCCGGTTGTGACCGTGTCGTTGCCGGCTCCGGCCAGTACCATGGTGTCGCCATCGGTAGCGGTAACCTGATCATTGCCGCCGACGTCAGGACTGGTGGTGACAAATCCGGCCAGAATACCCGTCGGGTAGTAGTCGAGGCTGGCGTTGTCTCCGGCTACGAAGTGGGTTCCGGTGCCCAAGGTGATGGCGTCGCTACCGACTCCACCGATTATGGTCTTGGTGCCGTCGACAGTGGCAATCGTATCGCCGCCGCCCACTAGCGGCTCAGTGCTGTCGATGGCCTGCAGCACGAAGCCGCCGGCATCCATGGTCACCGTACCGCCATCGCCGACTATGACGTCGGTACCGGTACCCGTGCCAATCGTATCTGCCCCGGTACCGCTGAGCACGACATTGTTGCCGTCACCCAAGGTGACCGTATCGCCGCCGCCAGTCGCCGCAAGAGTGTCCGTCGTCGTATAGCTCAGGGCATTGCCGGCACCCGCCTGGCCCAGCGCGACGTAGGTCACCGTGCCGTTATCGCCGATCACCGTGTGGTCGCCGGTGGTCAGGCTGATCGAGTCCGTCCCGTCGCCGCCCAGCACGGTTTTGTCGCCGCCGCCGCCACTGATGGTATCGCTGCCGCCCAGGTCGACGAGGGTACCGCCGGTCGAGGGCTGCGAATAGGTGCTGATCTGGGCGAAGTTGCCGCCGACTGCATCCATTTGCACGATGCCGTTGTCGCCGATGACCGTATCCGTGCCATTGACCGTGGTGATGCTGTCGGCGCCCATGCCGCCCAGGATGACGTTGTTGCCGTCAGCCAACGTCACCGTATCGCCGCCGCCAGTGGCGGCGACTGTGTCGGTGGTGGAGTAGCTAAGGATGCTGCCGGCGCCGGACTGGCCCAGCGCGACGTAGGTCACGATGCCGTTATCGCCGATCACCGTGTGGTCGCCGGTGGTCAGGCTGATCGAATCCGTCCCGTCGCCGCCCAGCACGGTTTTGTCGCCGCTGCCGCCACTGATGGTATCGCTGCCGCCCAGGTCGACGAGGGTACCGCCGGTCGAGGGCTGCGAATAGGTGCTGATCTGTGCGAAGTTGCCGCCGACTGCATCCATCTGCACGATGCCGTTGTCGCCGATGACCGTATCCGTGCCATTGACCGTGGTGATGCTGTCAGCGCCCATGCCGCCCAGGATGACGTTGTTGCCGCTGCCGGTGTTGATGGTGTCGCCGCCGCCCGTGGTGGTGACGGTATCGGTGGTTCGGTAGCTCAGCGGAAGGTCGGTCCCAGCCACATACGCGATCGCGCCGTTGTCGCCGATCACGATGTGGTTACTGGCCGTGGCACTGCCGACGCCCAGATCGATGGTGTCGACTCCGTCGCCACCGAGCACGATCTTGTTGCCGTCCAGCGCGGTAATGCGATCGTCGCCACCCAGGTCGGTGATCGCCGGCTGCGTATAGGTCGCGATCGAGGCGAAATGCAGCCCCGCTGCATCCATCTGCACGATGCCGTTGTCGCCAAGGATGGTGTCGATGCCGTTGCCGGTCGAGATCGTGTCGCCGCCCATGCCGCCCAGGATGACGTTGTTGCCGCTGCCGGTGTTGATGGTGTCGCCGCCGCCCGTGGTGGTGACGGTATCGGTGGTTCGGTAGCTCAGCGGAAGGTCGGTCCCAGCCACATACGCGATCGCGCCGTTGTCGCCGATCACGATGTGGTTACTGGCCGTGGCACTGCCGACGCCCAGATCGATGGTGTCGACTCCGTCGCCACCGAGCACGATCTTGTTGCCGTCCAGCGCGGTAATGCGATCGTCGCCACCCAGGTCGGTGATCGCCGGCTGCGTATAGGTCGCGATCGAGGCGAAATGCAGCCCCGCTGCATCCATCTGCACGATGCCGTTGTCGCCAAGGATGGTGTCGATGCCGTTGCCGGTCGAGATCGTGTCGCCGCCCATGCCGCCCAGGATGACGTTGTTGCCATCGCCGGTGACCAGGATGGTGTCGTCGCCGCCGGTCGCCGCCAATATGTCGGTGGTTTCGTACAGGCGGGCTGCACCCGCCCCGGTCTGCCCCAGCGCCACGTAGGTGACCATGCCGTTGTCGCCGATCACGGTGTGGTCGCCGGCGCCGAGCGTGATCGAATCCCCGCCGTCGCCGCCGAGCACGATCTTGCTGCCGATACCGGTCGTGATGGTGTCGGCGCCGCCGAGATCCGTCATGGTGCCGCCTGTCGATGCCTGCGAGAAGGTCGTCACCATGGCGAATTGGAGGCCGGCCGTATCCATCAGGACACGGCCATTGTCGCCAAGGATGGTATCGGTGCTGTTGCCGGCAACAATGGTATCCGCGCCCATGCCGCCGATGACGGTATTGCTGCCTTCACCGGCCAGGATTTTGTCGTTGCCGCCGGTGGCCGCGACGCTGTCGGTGCTCAGGTACTCCGTCACCCGGCCCGCCGCATTGAACGTCAGTCGCCCGTTGTCGCCGAGGATGATGTCGTTGCTGAGACCGGTGGCGATGTAGTCGCCGTCGAATCCCCCCGCCGCCGCGTTGAGCGGCGCACCGCCGCCGTTGGCGCCGCCGAAGACGATGTTGCGCCCCAGTGCCGCATCGGCGCCGCCATCGATGTAGTCGTTGCTGCCCACCGCGATGTCCCGCGTGCCGATACCGCCGATCAGGTGAGTCAGCCCATCGGTCTTGTCACTCAGGCCGCCATAGCCCAGGACCTGGGCTATGGTGACGCCGTCGGCGGCGAAATAAGTGACCACGCCGCGATCGCCGAAGATCACGTCGTTGCCGCTGCCGCCCTTGATCTCGTCCTTGCCCTGGCCGCCGAAGATGACCAGCGGCAGCGAGGATGCGGAGCCATCGACGATGTCGTCATCGCTGGCGAGCGCCGTGCCGACCAGATAGTCGTGATCGAAACGACCTTGCGTGTTCAGCGCGAAGAAGCCGTCGGAGGTGGCATTCAGCGTGACCGTGACGTTGTCATTGCCGAGGCCGGTATTCACGGTGGTAATGGTGCGCACGGCCGGATCGGCTTCGAGACGGGTGCTGGTCACCGTGACGTTGTCGTTGCCGTAGCCGCTCCAGATCGTCACGCCGCCGGTGAAGCTGCCGCCGGTTGCCGTGTAGTTGATGCTGGCCGGCGCGAGACCGCTGATCTGGCTGTTGCTGATCTGCACGTTGCCGTCGCCGACCCGCGAGCCGACATCGCTGACCATCAGCAGGTTGCCCGCCGGCAGCGACGGATCGGCGACGAGGCTGGTGTCGTTTCCGGCATCGATGCTGAGCGCACCGGCGATGGCGTCGAGCGTGCCCTTCATCGCCGTGATGCCGGCGAAGGTGCTGGCATCGGCGCGGGTGGCGGTGACGGTAAAACTGTAGGCTCCGGGTGCAACCCTCACGCCGGCCGCGTTGCTGCCATCCCATGCCTGCGCATAGGCCCCGGCTGCCGTTGCCCCAAGGGTCAGCGTCCTGACCACGGCGCCGGCGGCATCGCGCACGTCGATGCTGACAGCATTGGCCGCCTCGGCGAGTTCGAAGGCCAGTGCGGGCTTGTCGTCGCCGCTGAAGCTGACCACGTTGCCGGCGAGGAAGCCGCTCACGTTGGCCATCGTGGCCAGGCCGGCGAAGGTGCTCGCATCGGCACGCGTCGCGGTGACCGTGTAGGTATAGCTTCCCGACGCAACCAGAGCGCCAGCGACATCGGTACCGTCCCAGACCTGTGCGTAGCCGCCTGCCGCGCTGGCGCCCAGCGCAAGGGTCTTGACCAGCGCCCCGCCAGCATTCCTGACATCGACGCTTACCGATGCCGCGGCCTCGGCCAGGCGGAAAGTCAGCGTTGGCGTATCGCCGCTGCGCAGACTGACCTGGTTGCCGATCATCACGTTGGCAGTGGAGGAGACGAAAATCTGGTCCTTGCCGGCGGCGGTGTTCAGGTTGGTGACCGCACTGGTGCCTTGTACGTTGACGATGTCGTCGCCGGCACCGAGGTTCAGGTTCAGCGTGCCGACCCCGTAGTAGTTGATGCCCGAGACGCGGGTCGCGGCATCGATGCTGCCGGCTGCGGCGCCGTTCGCCAGCGCGCCGGCATTGAACGCGGTCACCGACTTGCCGCGATGTTCACCCTGGAAGGCGATGGTGAATACATTGCCGACCCTGGTCACCTCGACGTTGTTGGTGTAGGGCTTCGAGTTGTCGTTGCGCGGGTTGAACGGGTCCAGGATCGATCCGTTCGGGTTCAGGATCGGGTCGAGCGCGGTACGCACTTGTTCTGCCGTGGCGTTCCAGGCGATCACCGCGGTGGTCTGCGTCAGGAGCGTGGTACTGCCCGGCACCGGTACATCCAGCGTCAGCGTGAAGTTGCCGCTGGTAGCATTGACCGCGAAGGTTTGCACATTGCCGATGCTGGGCGTGGTGGTGCCCTGGCGCTTGGTGGTGATGGCGATATCGACCGATTCCTGGTCGTTGGCCACCAGTCCGGTGACCGGCAGGGTGCCGCCGGCGGCCCTCGCCTCGGCCCAGACGATCTGCGGCAGGTCCCTGCCCGCCATCGACCGGACGAAGGCGATCGAATAGGTGATGGCGTGCGCCTGGGTGTCGGTCACCGGAATTTCCCGGCTGAGTTCTGTGACCACCAGATCCTGGGTGTTGAACAGCGCCTTGAACGCGTTTTCAATCGCGGCAGTTGCGCCCGGCGTTCCTGCCGCATCGTAGGTGATGGTCTGCGTCGGACCATAGGGCGGCGTTTGCCCGACGGGCACGACGTACAGGGCTGGATCGAGACCGATCTTGAAAGTCCCCGACCTGGCCTGGATGCGCAGGGTCTGCACTTCCTGCACGGCCGGCATGTCGAGTCCGCTCAGGGTGGACGCCGTCAGGGTCGCAACATTGTTGCTGGTATCGCCGGAATCCTGGACATTGACCACGTCGCCGACGCCGTTGCCGCCGGCATTGATGCTCAGCAGCCCGCCGATCTGGTCGACCAGGCTGGCCGCACTGCCGACGTTGATGATGTCCGCGCCGAGGCCGCTGTCGATCGTGGTATGGCCGGAGATCGTCCTGATGTTGATCTCGTCGTTGCCCGCCGCGCTCGAAATCGTCGTCGAACCCAGGTGGGTCGACTCGACATTGAGGTGGTCGATACCGGAGCCCAGCATCAGGTTCAACTGTTCGAGGTTGTGATAGGTGATGCCGCCGTTGAACTTCTTGCCGGTGATGGTCGTATCCAGCCCCATGCCGAAGCCGAACAGACGATCCTCGGTCAGGGTGCCGCGGTCTTCCGATACGCTGCTGCGATTGAACACGTTCATCACGTCGACCTGGTCTGGCTCGCTGACCAGGAAATTGCGATTCACCGGCTTGATGAAGTAGCCGAGATCGTTGGCCGGCGCATGCGCCGTATCGATCGGCCAAGGCGTGGTAAAGGTGGCCGTCTCGTACTTGATGTCGGAGTGGTACTTGCTGCTGAGGTCGATCAGTTCTGCCAGGCCCTTGGCGACTGCCTTGAGGTCGTCGCCGGCCTTTGCCGTGTAGCTGAACTGCTGGGTCGTTTCCCCGCCGCCTGATTTCAGCAGGTCGATAGTCCATACCTGCCCGGTGCTTACCGTGCCGGCCAGTTTCAGTTCGGCCAGCGACCAATTGACGCCCACAGCACTGGCCGGGACGCCGCTCAGGTTGCCGCCCCCCTGCGTGATCTCGGCGGTGAATGCCGTACCGCGGGAAATCTTCAGCAGCTTGTCGTATACCGTGACCGTATAGGCCGCACCGATTGCCGTCTTCAATTTCTCGGCGACCACGTTGAGCGTCAGGGCATCGCCTCCTGTGCCGGCGACATAGCTGTAGGCGGTACCGCCCAGCGTCAGTTGCCAGAGGCTGTCCTTCAGCACATTGCCGGCCAGCACGATGTCGGCTGACTGGTAGGCGGTCGCCGCAGCGCCGTGTCCGGCAAAGCTGATCGAAGCGCCGGCCGGTGGCGTTACCGTCGCGGTGAAGCTGCTGGTGCCGTCTTCGGTCTTGATCGCCACCGCATCGCCGGTCAGCCCGCCCAGCGCCAGATCCATCGACGTACCGACGCCCGGTGCATTGATCATGGTGATCTGGTAGGGGAAGTCGTTCATGCGCGGGTCGAGACCCGGCATTTCGCCGCGCTGCGCATCGACGTGGGTGATATGCGTATCGGTCAGCGTCGCGTTGCCCGCGGTGTTGGTGCCAAAACCGGTCAGCGTGCTGTTGGGCAGTACCCAGTTGGTCTCGCCGGCGGTCATGAAGGGATCGTTGAGGGCGCGCGCATCGGCATACTGCACGCCGCCTTCGATGATCAGCGGCCCGCGGATGGCGTTGATCCGCTCGTCCATGGCCGGGAACACCTTGATGTCGTGGCCATCGACGATATTGTCGTCGAGTGCCGTGACGCGGACCGTCTGCTGCTGGTTCCAGGAATTCCACTGTCCCGTGGTCGCGACGAAGACCAGTTGCGACGTGACGGTCGCTCCCGCCGCATTGGCCGGGATGCTGACTGCCGGCGAACCGGCAGCGGCGACGGTATAGCTGGCTGTCAGCGCCGTGAGGTTGTCTGCCGTGGCGACGCTGAGCACCAGACCGGTGAGCGTCGACCGATAGGTGGTGACGCCCTTGACCTGATTGAACAGACCGACCGCGACGGCCGCCAGGTCGTCGCCGTACTGCACCGTGTAGGCGTAGTCGGTGCCGTTGAGCCGAACCGTCCACACCTCGTCCTTGGCCGGCTGGCCGGACAGGGCGATTTCGGCCTTGCGCGCGGAAAGCTGGGTGATCGCGGCGCCGCCGCTGGAATACGGCTTCACGGCAAGGCTGGCGGTGAAGGACGCATGATCGCCGGCATAGCGGCTGATCGTCAGCGTATCGCCCGTGACCGTCGTCGTATAGCCGGCCGCGGCCGCATCGACCAGGCCCTTGAGGCCGAGCGCGATGCTGTTGAGCGTGGTGCCGGCGGCGGCGTACTCGAACGTAGTGTCGTTCAGCGTCAGGGTCCACTTCTCCCCAACCACAACGCTGCCGGTCAGCAGGATCTTTGCCTGCGGCGTCGCGACATTGACCTGCACGGCCTCGTTCTGACCGTAGTTGTCCTTGGCCGAGAAGGCCAGTTCGGAGTTGTAGGTCAGGGTCCTGGTCGGCAGCACGTCGAGCGTGACATCGGCGCTCGGCTGGCCGGTCAGCACCACCTGGAAGCTGTCGGCATTCGGCACATAACCCGGATACTCCGTGCGCAGGTCGTACTCGATGCGGAACTTGTCGTTGGTCGCCACCGCCAGCTGGCTTGCCAGCGTGTATTGGTTGATGCGCGGATCGTAGGCAATGACGGTTGCCGTTTCGCCCCGGTTGGCGCCCGAGATCAGCGTCAACTGTTTGCCGACCAGGCTGATGGCTTCCTTGTTGATCTCGTGGCGTTGCAGCGACACATTCAGGTCGTAGGCCTGTCCCCTGGAGATGCCGACGAAGCTGTCCTGGAAGTAGGGATTGGCATTCAGGTAATGGCGGTAGGCGCCGATTTCGACGGTATAGGTACCTGCTGTCGTCAGATCGCGCACGATCATCGGATCGTTGATCGTGGTGCTGCCGGCATCCTTGACGCCGGTATTCATGTTCAGGCTGCCGACCATGTTGCCGATGCTGTCCTTGAGGCTCAGGGTCAGGTATTCGACATAGGCGAAGCGCTGGTTCTCGAAGGTATCGATGAAACTCAGCGCACCGAACTCGTTGATGTAGGGAATCTGGACCGGAACCGAGAAGGTCGATTGACCGAGGATCTGGTTGGCGCGATCGATGTCGAGCACGGTCGTGACCTTGCCGCCGCCTTGCGAGACGTCGTGGATGAAACCGGTGAACCAGGCCCCTGTCTTGCGCGTCACGGTCAGCGTGGGGCCGGTGGCGGTGACGGTATAGAGATTGCTGTCGATCGCGGCGGCGAGGCGGGCGGCGACATTGTTCTTGATGTCGCCGTCCTGCACTGTGGTGCTGTAGGAAATGCCATGCAACTTGACGGCCCAGACGTCGCCGGGCGTGACCTGGCCTTCGAGCGTGAAGGTGACGCTGGTCAGGCGCGGCGCGTTGTCGGCGATCGAACTGGCCGCGGCGATCTTGTGCGTGTGCTCCAGGGTGTTGAAGGAGACGAAGCTGCCATCGCCTGCCGTCAGATTGAGCACGTTGCTGCCGGCTGTGTGTATCACTCCATAGCCTGCAGTGCCAAGGCGGGTGGCGAGCAGGTCGGCGACAGCGCCGGTGCCATCGGCAGTGAAGGCATCGGTGATGTTGACGTGGGTCGTGTTGGCCTGCGATGCATTGCTCATCGCCAGCTTCCAGGTGTCGTTGGCCAGCGAGTCGTTGTCCAGCGTAAGTTGCTGGGTCCAGCCTACCCTGGCCTGGCCGGAAAGTGTGTCGACACCGAGCGCAGGTGCCGGCGTTATGGCAAGCGTGGCAGTCACCGCCGTGTGGTCGCTTTCGCGTATTACGGTCAGCACGTACACACCGCTGCTGACCTGTGCAGCGGTGGCCTTGTACAGGCCGTTGGCATGGATGCTGGCAGCCAGCGCCTCAGCCACCGTCTGGGCGTTCAGCGCAGCGCCGTTGATGCCAGCTACATAGCTGAAGCTCAGCGGTGTGCCGTCGTCCAGCGTGACGGTCCAGGTTTCACGGGATGCCACGGTGCCGCTGATTTCGATGGTCTTGACCCAGGCCGCGGCATCGGCGGCAGTCGAGGTCGCAGGCAGCGTTGAGTGGCCGCTGAAGCTGTCGTTGTTGGCCTGGCGAATGACGGTAATGGTGTTGTTGCCGGTTTCCAGCGCGATGTAGTCGGTCGAGTCGTCGATCGTGGTCTTGAACGAGGTCAGCGTCGCCGGCAGACCCGGCGTGCCGCTGACCACATGATGGAAATACTCGGTCGGGTCGGTGCCGTGCTTGAGGCCCACGGTCCAGGTCTGGCCCGCCACCGGTGTGCCGGAAAGCTGGAAGGTCTCGGCCCAGTTGGCGGCATCGGTCTGGGCCAACACGCCGGTTGCGGAATAGCCGATGGTTGCCAGCTCATCGCCCTGACGCAGGATGGTGATGGTGTTGTTGCCCGACTCGAAGGCGATATAACCGGTATTGCCGTCGATCAGGTCCTTCACCGCGGTGAGCGTGGTACCAAGAGTCGGCGCCGACGTCCCGGTGACATGGGCGAAGAACTCGGTCGCCCCGGTGCCGGGTTTGAGGGCAACGGTCCAGGTCTGGTTGGCATTTGGCGTTCCCGAAAGCTGCATGGTGTTGGCGTGAGCCGAAGCCGTTGCCGTTAGTGCGCCCGGCGTGCCATAAGCGGCGGTGGTCGCGGTATCGGACTGGCGAATGACGGTGATGGTGCCGTTGCCCGATTCGAAGGCGATGTAGGCCGCGCTGCCATCGACCAGGTCCTTAAGCGCGGTGATCGTGGCGCCAAAAGTCGGCGCTGACGCCCCGGTGACATGGCTGAAATAGTCGGTCGGATTCGCGCCCGCCTTGAGGCCCAGGCTCCAGGTCTGGTTGGCAGTCGGCGTGCCGCTCAGCTTGAAGGTATGGGCATATTCGGGCGTGGCCAGCGCCAGGCCGGACAGCTTGCTGGCGGTAGTGGTCGCGCTGTCCTTGCGGATCACCGTGATCGTGTCGTTGCCGGATTCGAAGGCGATGTAGTCGGTCGAATCGATCAGCGCCGTAAATGCTGTGATGACACCCGGCAGGGTAATGGTTCCGGTGCTCGCTGTCGCATGGTTGAAATACTGGGAAGTACCTGCAACCGCCAGGCCGACGCTCCAGACCTGGTTGTTGGTGGCGGTCCCGGAGAGCTGGATGGTGTCGGTGAAGGCCGAGGCAGCGCCATGGGTCACGGTGCCGACAGCGGTATGTGCGGTGAAGGCCGTACCGGTGCTGCGTACCAGGGTCAGCGTGCCATTGCCGGAATCGACCGCGGTGTAGGCGCCCGAAACGCCGTTTTTGAGGCCGGTGACGACGTTCGTCAGGCCCGCCAGGGCATCGGCGGCGGTGGCCGTGTAGCTGTAGCCGGCATCGCTGTCGCCGTCGGCCCAGATGCTCCAGGTCTTGCCGTCGGTGACCGCCCCGGTCACTTCCACGGTCTGGGTCCCGGCGGCAACCGCGATGCTGGCGCCCGATGCCGGCTGGCTCAGCGTGGCCGTCACCGCAGTGGACTTGTCGTTGCTGGTGATTACAAGGGTGCCACCGCTGAAGCCGGCCTTGTGCGTGGCGCCCAGGCTGATCGCCTCGGCCAGGCCGCGAGCGACACCGGCGGTGGTAGCCGCGTAGCCGTTGGCACCTACCACGTAGTTGTAGTTGTTGCCGCCGACGCTGATCCTCCAATTGACGCCGGCAGTCAGCGCTGCGGCGTCGCCGGTCAGCGTGTAGGCCTTCGAGTAGGCGGCGGCACCGGCGAATGTGCCGTGCGTGGTCTGCAGGCTGAACGATGTGTTGTCGCTCTGGCGCACTACCGTCAGGATGTTCTCGGCCGTGTTGTACTTGGAGACATAGTTGCCGCTGCCATCGATGGCGTTGGCCAAACCGGTTCCCAGGTCGTCGAGGTTGGTCGAGGCGCCGGCCTTGAAGCTGAAGGATTCGGTGGCGCCGGTGTCGGGCTTCAGCGTGACGGTGAACACGTCATCCGTATTGATGCTTGCGGCACTGAGTTTGGTGCTCTGCGCCCAGCCGCTGACCGGCGCCGAGACCGCGCCGGCGGACAGGATGCTGAAACCGGTGCTGCCGGACTGCCGGACGATGGTCAGGCTGTCCTTGTCGGCGTTGTAGGTCGCGTCGTAGTTCCCGCTGGCGCCGACCAGCGAGGCAAATTGCGCGCCGATGGCGTCGATGTCGGCATCGGATCCGGTCGAGGTGTAGTTGAAGGTTTCGGTGGTGCCGCCCGTGGTCCTCAGACTGACGGTCCACAGTTTGTCCGCCGCCGGCGTGCCGCTCAGCACCACGGTCTTGACCCAGTCGGTGACCGGGGCCGAGACGGTGCCGCGCGCGGTGCGCAGGGTGAAGGCGGTGGTGTCGGCCTTGCGCACCACGGTCAGGGTGTCCTGATCGACGTTGTAGGTGGCCTCGTAGCTCGAACCCGCCGTGTCCTTGATGGCCGCGGCAAGACCACTGCCCACCGCGTCGATGCCGGCGCCGGTCGAGGTGTAGCTGTAGGACTCATTGACCGAGCCGGCCTGCAGCGTGACGGTCCATACCTGGTCGGCGGCCGCCGTGCCGCTGAGCTTGGTAGTCTGCGCCCAGGTAGTGACCGGCGCCGACATCGTGCCGCGATCGGTGAGCAGGCTGAAGGAGGTCGTATCGGCCTTGCGCACCACGGTCAGGGTGTTCTTGTCCTGGTTGTAGGTCGCCGTGTAACTGCTGCCGCCGACGCTGATCGCGCTGGCTAGCCCGGCGCCAACGGTGTCGAGGCTGGTATTGGTCGAGACGTAACTGTAGGACTCGTTGAGCGTGCCCGCCTGCAATGTCACGGTCCACGCCTGACCCACGGCCGGCGTGCCGCTCAGTTCGCTGGTCTGCGCCCAGCCGCTGACCGGCGGGGTGACCGCACCGCGCGTGGTGAGCAGCGTGAACGGCGCCTTGGTGGTGCTGACGATGCGCAGTGTTCCGCGCGCCGTGTCTTCCTCGGCCGTGTAGAAACTGTCGGCATTGATGGTCGTGCGCAAACCGGTCAGCACATCGGCGACATTGGTGGTATCCGCGGTAAAGCTGTAGGACTTGGTCGCACTGTCGCTGGTCCTTTTCAGGGTGACCGTGAAAACTTCACCGACGGCTACGGTGCCCGACAGGTACTCGGTCTTGGCCCAGGCCGAGGCGTCGGCATTGACGCCCAGGGTCACGCCTTCGATGCTGTGCTGGATCGTGACGCCCTTGCTGTCGGCGATGGTCAGGGTATTGCCGGACTGGGTGGCGGTATAGGTGTTGCCGCTCGGCGCCTTGTTGTTGATGGCGTCCTTGAGCGCCTCGGCAACGCCTGCCAGCGTCGCCGCATACGCGGTGTTGGTACCGGTGGTGCCCGTCGTACCGACGGCGCCGGCGACATACACCGCTTCGTAATCGCTCGCCGTACCGGCGTTGACCCTGACACGATAAGTTTCGCCGGCGCGATAGCTGCCGGTGAGATCGATGACCGCGCTGTTCCATTTTGCACTGGCGATATCGGTCTGCAGCGCGGTACCGACGACCTGCACGGTCCCGGAAGCCGGCGTCGCCACCAGGCTGAAATTCTTGTTGCTGCCGCCATCGACAACCCGGATCGCGTTGTTGAAATGGGTCGCCGAATACGTGACGGCCAGCGGCACCGAGGTGCCCGCCGGAATCTTAGAATTGATCGCGGCCACCAGACCCTGGGCGATCTCGTCCAGCGTGTTGGCCGCGGTGGCGACAAACTCGTAGGTGGCAACGATATTGCTCTGGTCGGCTATCCTGACCGACCAGACCCCGCCGCTGCCCACGCTACCCCCCAGCAGCACGTCGGCGCTGGCATAGGTAGCCAGCAGGGCGGCGTTCTTGATGCTGACGGTGCCGCCCGCAGCCAGGCCGGACTCCTGGACGGCCACGCTGAACGCTGCACCGCTGCTGTCGGTGATGCGCAAGGTGTTGCTATTGGCGAGGCTGACGCTATAGCTGGCGCCCGCAGCCGATGCGCCGGCGGCGATTGCGGCACGCAAGCCTTCTGCCACGCCGTCCGCAGTCGCCGTTGTCGCCGTGAAGCTATAGGGTGTCGCCGTGCCGTTCTGGGTAAGCCTTACGGTCCACGCGACGCCAATGGCGACGCTGCCGCCGAACTCCAGGTCGGCACTGGTGAGCCGCAGCGTCGAACTGCCCTGCACCGAACCGGCACGCGTAACCATGGCAGCGGTGCCGGTTTCGTGCTTGAGATCGAACCAGAAGCCGTTGGCATCGTTGAGCACCAGGGTCGTCGAACCGGCAGACAGCGCTGCGGCGCTATAAGTCGCAGTGGTCGCCGAGCCGCTGTCCGGCGTGTGCGCACTGATCGAGGCCGCCAGGCCGGAAACGATCTTCGCCAGGGCCGCGCTGCTGGAAAGCGCAGCGTCCGTGGTGGTCACGGTATAGCTGTAGTCGAGGCCGTCGAGCGTCACGGTCCAGATGTCGTTGGCCGCGATTTTGCCGGTCAGCTCGATGTTGGCGCTCTTGTAATAAGTGTGCGCCGGGCTGTTCTCCAGCGAAGTCGCGCCGGTAGTCGCACCGCTGCGCGTCAGCATGTCAGCGGTCACCGTGAACGAGTAGCTGTCGGTGCCGCCGTCGCCGGCGCCCTTGACCTTGGCATAAGGTGTGGACGACGCGATGTTGATGCCGTTGCCGATCTCCGGATCGTAGAAGGTGTACCAGTTCGCCGCCGCGTCGATGTTCTGCGTCGCATTGCCGGGAAGATCGACTTTGAGGATCGGCGAGGGCGCGAAGGTGAAGCTGCCTACCGCGTGGCGGTCGAGCGAAACCTGCAGGTCGTAGTCCACGCCATTGGGCAGGCCGTTCGAGTTCCCCGCCTGGGGAATCCAGTTGCTGACCTCGATGTAATAGTCGCCGGCAGTGGTGAACTGGTAGGTCAGGTAGTCGTCGAGCCAGGTCGTGCTGCCACCGCCGCCGATGCTCGGGTTGGAATAGCCGAGGCCCGAAGCGATCAGCGTTCCGTCGCCCTTGAACAGGTTGATCCGGCTGCCCCAGAAAATGCTGTCGAAATAGTCAAAGCCGTGGTCGATGTCGAAGGTGGCATTGACCGGGGTAAGCGGATTCGTCAGGCCATTGCCGTGCAGCATGGCATTGGAAATGTTGAACTTGTAGTAGTCGGTCTGGCCGTTGCCCGTGCCGTGGATGCTCAGGTGCGGCACCGTGGTGGCGTTGCCGATATCCGCATTGGCGGTCAGCGCCCAGCTGGCATTGTCCAGCGATTGCGCGGTGTACACCGAATCGTGGGCCGACTGGGCTTCGTTCAGGGTCGCCGCCCCGAAGTCCGCCGAGAACTGGCTGAGCTGCCGCACCTGCGCGTCGTAACCCGCTGCATCGAGCAAACTTTCCAGCCCGGCCGTCATGGCCGCCAGGGTCGCCAAACCGAAGGTCGAGGTCGCGCTGGCACCAACCGGCAATGAGGAGGCGCCGGCGTAGTAGGTATAGGCGGTGCCGTTGACATTCAGCGTCCAGATCTCGTCGGCGCGAACCGTGCCGCTGAAAGCCACCGTCGGATTGCGATACGCGGAAACACCCGTGATGGCGCCGGTGCCGGTGAGCACCTTGGCGATCACGCCGGGCGGATTCGCAGTCGTCACCGTAATAACGTTGCCGCTGGCTGTCACTGCGACGCCGGCCTGCGCATTGGCCAGATAGGCCGCCTGCAGGCCGCTGGCTACCGCCGCGAGGGTCAGGGTGCCGCCGCTGTTGGGAACGACGTAGCTGTAGTCCGTATTTTCGATGCGTACCGTCCAGGTGCTGCCGGCAGAAACGGTTCCCTCGAAGCCGATGTTGGCCGTCTTCCACACCTGGGTCCCGCTGAACGTGGCCTTGGCCTGCGATGCCGAGGAACTGAAACTGACGCCGTAGTCGATGCTGAAATCGGGTATCAGCGCATTCGCGCTATTGACCGCGAGCGCGTAGCCGCTCGAACCGGAACTGCCGGTGACCTGCCCGGAACCGAGCAACACCGAGCCGGTGGGCTCGGTGACACGAGTGCTGCCGCCGGTCTGGGTGACCAGCACGCCCGGTGCATCCTTGTCGGTGACCGTGACATCGATAGCCGGCAGGATGGTCATCTCTCCGTTCAAGCCGGCGACATAGCGGAAATCCGTGCCGTTGAGGGTCACGGTCCAGGAAGTTCCCGCCGCGACCGTACCGCTTGGCTGCAGATTGATGGCGCCAAACTTGGTTGACGTGTTCCCTGCCCCGGCGGCTACCGTCGCCGTGGCGCCGGACGACTGGCTCAACCGTACGGTGAAATCGGTGGTGCCGGCGATGTTGATGAAGGGTGTACCCGGTGTGGTGGTGGTATCCACCGTCACCGTGACGCCGGTCAACGAATTCGCCAGGTAAGCCGCCCGCAAGCCGTTGGCCACCGCCGTCAGGGTCAGCGGATCCGGCGTGGAACCGCCGCTCGGAGTCGAGCCGGCGGTATAGGTGTAGTTGTTGCCGTTGAGCGACAGGGTGAAGGTATTGCCGGCGACGACGGCGCCGGTCGGCGTCACCTTGGCGGCGGTATAGGCCGCCTCGGTGCCGGTGATCGTCAGGCCCGCGCTGCCAGCCTTGACCGATGCTGCGATCGGCACCCGACCGGTGACGCTCACCGTGGTGCCGCTGGCCGTGGCCGTGTACTGTCCGCTGAGGTCAGCCAGCACCTTGGCCTTGAGCCCTTGCGCGACATCGTTGAGGCTCAGGTTGAAATAGGCGCTCTGGTCCGCGCTGACGACCTGGTGGGTGATGCGGGCGAATTGCAGGCCCTGCACCGTATTGCCCGTATTGGCGGCGGCGACCTTGACCAGGTGCGGCGTGTTCCAGTCCGTCGTGGTGAAGGTCAATTCGGCAATCGGATTGCCACCGGCATCGGTGGTCACCACCTGGGCAATGCCATTGTCGTCGGGCTGGACGTTGAGCGACACGCGCACATCGGCCGCGGGCTGCCGCGCCAGGCTGACGTAGTAGGAATCCGAATAGGCATCGCCCTGCTGCACCGTGCCCTGCGAAACCACCACCTTGCCATTGGCCGGCGTGACCACGACGCTTGCGGCATCGTTGTCGAAGACCTCCGCCACCAGGGACGGAATCACCAGTCCGTCGTAGGCGCCGCCGTCGGTCGGATCGGCGCCCTGCACCACCGTGTGCTGGATATTGACCACGCGCCGCCCCTCGGCCAGCACATCGGCTGGCGCCGTTACGGTGACGACCTGCGGGATGAACCAGTTGGTGCGGTCGAACAGCAGGGTGGTACCCAGTTGGCTGCCATTAACCGCAACGCCGAGTCCGCCGGCCTTGGTATCGGTCTCCTTGGGCACCGAAGGCGCGGCCGTGATGCGCACGTCCTCTTCCGGCGAGCGGGTCAGCACCACGGAATACTGCGCAGTGGTCAGCGCGTTGTTGGTGTCGCCCTCGAACACGCGCAGCAGGCCGCCGAGCATCACTACGGCGATGCCGGCTGCTTCGTTGTCCATGATGCTGGCCGAGATGTCCTTGACGAAGACATTCTGGTAATTCGGGTCCGTCGTGTTGCCCAGTGGAATGCTGAGGTCGATCATGCCGCTGTGGCCGAGCAGGTCGTTGCTGACCACGTCGATCGGCGTCGCCGTTGCATTGCCGGCCAGGTTGAAGGTATCGCTGCCGAGGCCGCCGATGACCTGGACCGAGGCGTTCTCGGGCGAACTGGCGATGAAGAACTGGTCGTTGCCTTCCAGCGCATCCACCACGATGTTCTCGATCGCGGTGTATTCGACGAAGAGGCCGGCGCCGAACACGCCGGCATCGGTGACGACAAACTTGTCGGCGAATTCGGTGCCGACCACGATCAGCGTATCCGAACCATCGCCGCCGTCGATATGCACCGGTGCGTTGATGGTGTAGGTGATCAGGTCCTTGCCCTTGCCGCCGTTGATATTGGTAATCGGCTTCAGCGGATCGTTGGGATCCACGGCGACGAAGGCGCGCACCGTGAAGCTGTCGTCATCTTCCTCGCCGTAGAGGAAGAGATCGGCCTTGTTGTGATAAATCGTGAATACGTCGTTGCCGATGCCGCCATGCAGCGTGGTGGCAAAATTGACGCCATTGCTGAGGTAGCCGCGCGTCGTCAGCGTGGTCTGGAACTGGTCCTCGCTGGCCAGTCCGGCGTAGGCATCGCGCGGCGACGCGAAGACCTGGCCAACCTGGAAGGTGTCGGCGCCGGCATCGCCATAGACGGTCAGTGCCGAACTGGTGTCGTCGAACGCGAAGGTATCGTTGCCGTCGCGGCCGAATACCGTGATGCCACCACTGACTGTCGAATAGTTGATGCGCTCGACGCCACCCCCGGCAATTGGCTTGCCCGCGCTGTCCATCTGCAGGGCCATGATGGTGTGCGGGCGGAACAGGAACAGGTCCGGATTGTCGGTGCCGAACACGTTCATGCGGTCGGCGCCAAGATCGGCGGCATGGGTGCTGTTGACATTGATGCGCGACACCAGCGGCGAAACCGTCGATCCGGACAGCTTGCCGGAGAGGCCGATGTCGTACTGGTCGCTGCCCTCGCCGCCGCTGACCGTCAGCAGCGCCGCAACGCCATTGCTGAAGGTCTGCTTGCCGTCCTCGCGGTAGTTCACGCGGATGGTGTCGTCGCCGCCCAGGCCACGTCCCGGATCGCCGCCGCCCACCGAGGAATCGACCCGGTCGCCATGCACCGTAGTGGTAGCGGCGATCGAATTGACATTGATGGTATCGGCGCCCCAGTAGCCGTCGATGACGTTGACCGCCGTGCTGGTGCTCGCGACGTACAGGGTGTCGGCGCCCTGCCCCAGCGTCAGGTTGAAGTTCTCGATGCCCAGGTAATTGAGGCCGATCGTCATGCCCAGGCCGGTAAGGCTGGTAGCGCTCAGGGTTCCGGTGCGGCCGGTGGTATCGGAGGTACTGACGACATTCAGCGTATCGGTGGTCTCGACGCCCGCGCTGATGCCGATCTGGCCGACCATGCCGGACAGTGCGTGGCTGGCATCGCCGATATTGATGGTGTCGCCGCTGGTGCCGCTGTCTATCGAGGTCAGGCCGGCCGTGGTCTGCACCAGGATGGAGTCGGCTCCGGCCTGGGCGCGCAGGTTGGTGACGGTGGCATGGGTGCTGGCGATGGTGAAGGCGTCCGCGCCGCTGCCGAGGTCGATGTTCAAGATCTCGACATTGCCGTAGGTGATGCCGGCGGTGCCCAGCCCGGTCAGCGTGGTGGTGGTCAGGGCGCCGGTGTTGTTCGTGCCGTCGCCGGAATCGTTGATGCGGAATGTGTCGCTACCGCCCTCGCTATCCAGCACCAGGGCGCCGGAAAGGTTGTTCACGGTACTGCTCGCATCACTCAGCGTACTGCCGGCGGCAATACCGTCCGCCCCGCTGCCGCTGCGCAGCGTGGTAACGGTGCCGGCCTGGGTGCTGGTGACCTGGACCGTGTTGCCGGCATTGCCGAGGTTGACGTGCAGCGCCTCCGCCGTATCGTAAAGAATATTGGCGTTGCTGAGGCCGACCAGCCGGCCGTAGGTAATACTCGGAATCGTCTCGCGATCCAGGGTCAGGCTGATCGCCGCCGTCTCGCCGGTCTCGTCGACAATCAGCGTGTCGCTGCCGCCGCCCTGGCCGTTCACGATCAGCTTGCCCGCGATCAGATTGGCGTTGCCGCCGGCATTGCTTGTCGTCGTGGCGTTGCTGCCGACATGAATGAGGTCGTCGCCGCCGCCGGCAAAAACGCTGGTAAGGCTGGTGGCGCCGGTGGTCGTGACGACGATGACGTCGTTGCCGGCGCCGCCGTAAATGTCGACCGTCGGCGCATCTATCGTTCCATACAGTTCGATGCTACCGCCCTGGCCGCCGCTGCCGCCGTCGTCGGCATGGATTTCCACCCGCGCGCCGCGCAGCAGCGACGAGTTGCTGAGGCGGAACTTGTCCCCGGCGTGCAGCAGCACATTGCCCAGCACCGATTCCAGTTCCACGCCGGCGACCGCATTACCCGCTTCGTCGTAGCCGATGTCGAGGTTGTCGCCCGTGCCGGTCGAGTCATTGGCGGTGAGCGTGATGTCTCCGTCCGACTTGATCTTGGTCTTGATCTTGAGCGGGCTCATGGTGGTGATGGTCACCGGACCCTTGGCCACGATGCCCACGTCCGAACCGGTGACGCCGCCGACCGTCATGGCGCCGGTGTTGGTGATGTAGGCGCTGCCGAGGGTGGACTGGCCCTCGATATTGCCCACTTCGGTGAAGAAGGCCTTGGAGGACGCGCCGATGTCGTTCCTGGCGAACAGGTAGGCCTTGCCCGACAGCACGTTACTGCCGCTGCTGCGACTGTTGATGATGCGGCCATCGGGGGCGGCTATGAAGGCCGTATAGGCCGAGCCGGCACCGATCACGTCGATAGCCAGATCACCCGTGACCTCGATGATGTTGGTACCGAGATAGCTGGTGCTCTTCAGCACGCCCGAACCGGCGCCGGCGCGCGCACTGTCGATGTCGATGTCGTTGCCCGAGATGCCGATGGCGCCGATGTCGGACTTCAGGGTGATGTTGGTATTGGCAAAGATGTCCACGCCGGGCTTGGCCGTCGATTCGCCGGTTGCGGTCGACGCGTCGAGGATCGACTGGTGCGCCCACAGGCTGACTTCGCCGGTGTTCGAGGTGATGCGATCGACGTTGAAGTCGCCCAGCGTCTCGTGCAGATAGACGCTGCCGCTGGCCGTTGCAGTCAGCGTACCGATCAGCGGCGATCCGCTGCTGGGGGCGCCGAGCAGGTCGGTTTCCAGGTAATTCAGCGAATCGCCGATGGTGCCGCCGCTGGCCGTGAGTTCGATGCGATTGGCGGCGATCTTGGCCGAATCGCTGTTGAGGCCGTCGAGAATCGACCCGCCCGCACTCAGGTACACGCCGCGCGCCTGCGACGACACGGCTTCGACCTTGATCGTTCCGGCGCTGGTGATATAGACCTCGTTCAGTGCCCGCGCGGTCAGGGTGCCACCGAGGCTGCCGGACGGTGACAGTGCGATATCGAAGGGATTCGTCGCGCTGCCGATGGCGCCGAGGCCCGATTCGAGGATCAGGTCGCTGCTGGTGATGGTCACGCCGGACGTGGCGATGCTGACGATGTCGCCCTTGGCCTTGATGCGAACGGCATCGGCCGCGGTGACGCGTTCGATGTTGAGGCCGCCAAGGGTGCCGAGATAGATGTTGGTGCCGGCATTGACCACCACCTTGCCGCCGACTTCAAGATTGACGTCGTTGCGCTGGTCGATGGTGATCTTGGTCACCGCCTCGCTGTTGATCGACATCAGGCGGAAGTTCAGACTGAGGTTGCTTTCTGCCGTGGTCCGCGCATTCGGCGTCAGCGTCAGGGTGGTGGCGGTGACGCTGGCGATCTTGTAATAGGCGCTGCCGTTGGGAGCATTGAGCGAACTGCCTTCGACCTTGACATACTTGCCGGCGACGAATCCGTCGGCGAGCCAGCTGCCGCTCTGGCGAACGATGGCGTCCTGGAATCCGTTGTCGACGAAATTCACCGTGGCGGCAATGCTGGAACTGCCGACCGCGGGCGTGAAGGCCAGCGGATCGACCACTACCGGCGCCAGCGTGGCGCGCATGCTGTCTTCGCTGGCGACCAGCCTGACGCCGGAACCCAGGGTGATGGTCGCGCCGGAAATGCTGGCTACGGTATAGAAGCTCGCCTTGGCCGTCGCATTGAGCGTGGCAGCGCCTTCGACCTGTATCGACATACCGACCTTGAAGCCGTCATTGGCCCAGTTGCCGCCGTCGAGACGGGTGATGGTGTCCGTGGTGCTGCCGCGGTTGAAGCTGAACAGGCCGTTGGCCAGGATGTTGCCGCCGACGTAGGTGAGGTCGGGACGATCTGCCGCGGAAAGCGCCAGGCGCTGGTCGGCGGTCAAGCCGGTGGCCCGCACCGTCGCGACGTCGATGATCTCCTTGCCAACGGTATTGCCGATGCCCTTCGAGGTGATGATCGTGACCTCGGTCGCCTTGATGTTCGGATCCTCGATCAGGGTCTGCGTGTCGGCAGTCGCCTTGAGCAGGCCGCCGCTCATCGAGAACAACAGTTCCTCTTCGGTCCACACCTTGATGCTGCCGCGCAGGTCGGCATCTTCCTGGGCCGTCAGGGTGTAGGTGAAGGCGGCGTTGTAGCTGTTGCCGTAGCCGCCGTAGCGCGTATTCAGCTCGTGATATTCCTGGGTCAGCTTGGTCTCGAGCGTGGTGATGGCCGCGGCGTCGTAACCCAGCACATTCTGGTAGTAGGCCTTGTCGTCGGCGGACAGGTGCGCCTGGAAGCCGGAATCGTAGGCGGCCGGATTGGCCTGGGTGTTGCGGACCTTCCAGTAGCTGCGGTATTCCTGCTCCTTGACCGCCTTGAAGCCGGCAATGCTGTCGAGAATCTTCTGGTTGGCGCCGGTGCCTGCCGTCAGGCCGAGATCCTTCCACAGGCCACCGAGCAGGATGTCGCGGGTGCGGGTATCGACTTCCTGGGTATTGTTGGCGTCGATCAGGTTGCCGTTGGCCACCTTGAGCCAGACCTTGCCGCCGGTATCGATCTTGTTCAGCTTCAGGTCGCCATTGCTTTCCTGGACGAAGACGTCGTCCTTGGCCAGGATGGTTACACGGTCGTTGGCCAGGCTGCCGGAATCGAGCATCAGCGCATGATTGACGTCGTTGCCGACGGCGCCGCCCGGCGTGGTGGTGCTGGCGGCATTGTTGATGGTGATCGCACCGCCCTGCACCGCGCCGGCGTACCAGTTCCCGGCGCTCTGCTGGCCGATGAAGATGTTCTTGTTAACCAGCAGATTGACGCTGCCGCCCGAGAGGGCGCGGATGGCATCGACATAGAGATCGCCGAACTTCTCGTTCAGGTTGATGTTGCCGCTCGCGGTGATCGCCTGCAGGCTGGACAAGGATGTATCGGTGACGTTGGTCTTGATCGCCCTGCCGTCGGTGCCGATGCCGCTCGCGGCGCTCAGCACCACGCGGCGGCCGCCGATGACGCTGTTCTCGCCCAAGCCCTTGATGGCACCACCCGAGGTGACGGTGGTGGTGCCGGAGTTGTTCATGATGCTGCCGATCAGCACGTCGCGGTTGCTGGTCGATGTGACATTGACTACGGCCTCGGCGGCGCCGAAGAATTCGATGCCGATGTCGCGGTGCGCGGAAATATTGTGGGTATTCAGCGTGGTCAGTTCGCGGATTCGCTGGTAGTCCGAGATGTAGGTCTTCTTGCCGTACCAGGTGGACCGTACCGTGTGGTAGACCTCCTTCCATTCCGGTGCCGCACTGCCCGGCGTGGCGATGGTCTGCGAGCTGTGCTGGTAGGTGAAGTCCCGGTTGGCCGCGTTCGCGTCGACCTCGTAGAAGTAGCCGCCGGTCCCCATCAGCACCGGTGCCGAGCGGTTCTCGGTAACGAAATCGCTGAAGGTGTTGGTGCCGAGATTGATCGCCCCCAGCCAGTTGCTGCTCTCGACGTGGGTGCGGTCGATGACGCCGGTGTCATAGCCGACGGTCCAGCCGTAACGCCAGGTATTCGATACCTGATAAGTGGTATTCAGCGGCGTATTCTGCGAATAGACGGTCGAGGTCGGCACGCCGCCGACTTTCTTGGCCTGGTCGATGATGATCAGCAAGCCTTCGCCGCGGGTTGCCGCGTCGAGCCGGTTGATCTGCAGGCCCCACTGGGTGGTGTTATTGACGTTGATCTGGCCATAGCCGCCGAGTACGCGGATCCTGCCGTTGCCGGTGTTGAGGATCTTGCCGTCGAGGTCGATGCGCCCGCCGCTGACCGCAACCTCGTCGACCTCGAAACTGCCGGTCGCGGTGTTGAAATAGACCGCGAAATCCTTGCTCGCAGCCGAGGTCTGGTTCAGGTAGAAACGGCCGGACCAGCCCTGATTGAGGCGCTGCTGGACCTCGGCGGCCGCATTGGCGTCGAGGTTCAGCGTAAACACGTCCTTGCCGCTCTGCATCAGGCCATTGACGTTGATGATGTTGGCGCGAATGAAAATCCGCTGGCCGTACATCGCCGGCTCGTTCGGCACGATGCTGAGCAGGTTGTTGATTTCCCCCGTGGTGGCGGCGCGAACGCCGGCCGCCGTTGCGCCACCGGCGCCATAGGTGCTGCGCGTGATGTCGCCCCAGACCGAGGACGGCTCGCCGGCGATGGAAATATTGCTCTGGCCGTTGATGTAGATGTTGCCGCCGGCGATGGTGGTGATGCGCTTGCCGAGTACCGAACCCTCGACAATGATGCTGCCCTGCCCGGTAGGCACGTCGGTGCGCAGGCTGATGCCGCCGGCGAGGTTGCGGATGCCGGTGCCGCCTTCGTTGGCACCGAGTATCTTGATGTTCGGCCAGTTGTAGGAATGACCGTCATTGACTGCCTTGACGTTGAGCCGGTTCTGCACCAGCACCTCGGGCTCGAGCGAACCCACTGCCGTCGCCGGAATGCTGACAAACGCCGCCGCGCCGGGCACCACCGTCGCATCGACACCCGGATAGCTGTGCGAGTTGTCCCAGGCCGCATTGGCGTTGTTCTCGGTGGTGACGTTGGCGTTGGTCTCGACCAGGCTGCCGTTGAAGAACAGGCGCCCCGTCTCGTCCGGAATCGTGATGCCCTTGATTTCGAGGAAGGCCGGGGTGTCGTTAAGTACCGTGACCGTCGCGTCGGTCGGCGCGATCCAGCGTCCGCTGCCCTGCAGGGTCCCGGAACGCACGTCGATCTTGCCGGCCTGGGCCCAGATCGGATCGACGGTCACCGTCATCACATATTGCGTGGTCGGCAGTCCGGACACCGGATCGGTCAGGCCCTGCGCCGCCATCAAGGCCTTGATGCGGGCGATGTCGGCGGTATATACGTCGCGCAGGATCGGATCGTTGGCGCCATAGTCGGCCAGTTGTTGCTGGGCCAGGCGCAGATCGGTGGCGAGGGTGCTTTCCAGCACCTTCTGCGAGGAGGTGAAGGTGACGCCGTCGGTCGCCACGCCGGTGACGGTTCCCGCCGCGACGTTCCACGCGTTCAGCGTCAGCGACTGGTGGCGGGTGATGCCGGTTTCCACGGTGCCGTTGTTGGTCACGGTGGCGTGGGATTCCTGCAGCAGGTGGCCGTTGTACTGGTCGGCGCCGCCGCCGGTCAGGCTCAGCAGGCCATCGGCCGCGCCGCTGACCCAGCTGGTGATCTTGGCCTTGCCCACCACATTGTTGTCGGCCAGGCGCTCGGCATGGATCAGGGCCTGCCGCGCAGTCTTCAGCCAGGAGCCGCTGCCGATGCTGATGCGATTCTCCTGGATCAGGAAAGCCTTGCCATCGACCCGGTCGATCGGCACCACGCTGCCGGCGATGCCGTCGTAGCGCGCCTCGACCGTGTAGTCGTCGGCATCGAAATTGGTATCGCGTCCGGCCGAGATCTTCAGGTCACCGTAGGCGGTGGCATTCACCGCATCGCCAATGATGACTTCGTTGACCGGCATCACATCGACGCGGGCTTCGCCGGTGGTGACGGTTCCGGCGCCGTAGGTGTCGACATTGATTCGCTGCACGATATTGCCGCTGCCGCGGGCCGACATGTCGATCGCCCCCTTGCTCAGCAGCGTGGCACCGTTGCCGACGCTGACGCGCGCGAGGTCGGCCAGGGTGCGAATCTTGGCGTTGACGCCGGCGCCGCTGAGCGCGCCGCCGGTGATGAAGGTGACCTTGTCCTGTACCGTCAGGTCGTTCTTGGCGCGAAGCTCCATCGCCGTAGTCGCCGTCGGCAGACCGACCACTTCCAGCCGCGCATTGGCGCCGACCGTCACCGTGGTGTTGAAACTGATCCGCGTATCGCTGTAGGCGCCGGCGCCGCTGACCAGGCCGCCGGTGGTGCCTTTGACGTTGTCGGCCGCCAGCCAGCGCTTGTCGGCATGGTTGGTGGCGTAGATCTTGATGTCGCGTGCATAGGCATTGACGCTGCTGCCGACGCCGGCATTGACGGTCGAATCAACGCCGTGGTCGATATTCACGCCGGCACCCGCCACGACTCCGCCGGCGACAGTGATCTCCTGGGCGTTGAAGGTGGCGACGTGGTCAGCCGAAATCCCCAGTGTCCCCGCGCCCCGGGTGCTGAGCTGAACGATGCTGCCCGCCCCTATGGTCGCCTCGGTCAGGCTGACATTCGAGGTCGAGCCGGAGGCCGACGATCCGGCCAGCACCCCGCCGCTGCCGGCATAGGTGACCGCGAGGTTGTTGTCGACGCCGTTGGCAGTGACATTCAGGCTGCTGCCTGTCAGATTCACGCCGCTGCCGAGATAGGCACGGGTCACGGTGTTCGACGCGGCGTTGGAACTTGCCACGCCTGCAGCCAGCAGGCCGCCTGCCGCCGCATTACCCTCCGCGCGCTGTCTGCTGTTGCTGTTGGCGAAAATCGTGGTATCGCCGGTGATGTTGAGCACCGAATTGTTCGCCACGTAACTGCTGACCCCGGCCTGATTGCCGACGCTGCCGTTGATCGCCGTCGCCGAGGTGGCGGTGACGCCGATCAGCGCACCGACGGCACCGGTGGCGCGGGCGTTGGCCGATTCGGCCCCGCCCGGCAAGGCCTGGGTTGCCGTTACGCTGAGGCTGGCCGCAGTGATGTTGCCGCCGACGTGCGCGTCGACGGTCGGCGACACCCTGGCAGTAGCCGAGGAAACGCCCACGGCGAGAGCACCGATCGATACCCCGAGCGCGGTCGCATTCACCTTCGACGTCAATGTCGCCGCCACGATCACGGCGTTGCGCGCCGAAATCGTACCGCCGCCGGTATAGGCGCGCACCACCGGCGAGGTGGTGGCATTGGCCACCGAACCGGAACCGGCAAAGATGCCGCCGGTGGCCGCCGTCGAGTTGGCGGTCGAGGTGTCGGTACCGGTGGCCTGAACCGTCAGCGTATTGACGCCGCTGACATTGCCGTCGAGATGCGCCAGTACCGAGCCGTTGGCCGTAGCGGTCGAGATCGTGGTGCCGACGCCAACGACGCCGCCGGCAATGCCGTAGCTGGTAGCCGTGGCCGAATTCGATGAAGTGGCGGCGATGCTGATGTTGCCCGCGGCATTCAGCGTGCTGGCGTTGCCGGCATAGGCCTCGACGTTCGGACTGACGGTGGACGTGGCTGTAGCGCCAGCGCCCGCACCGCCAAGGCCGAGGGCGATCGAGGTGGCCACCGCCAGCGTCGTCACGGAATCGGTCGAGGCGGCGGTCAGCGAGATGTTGTTCTGCGTGGAGGTCAGCGAGGTGCTCTGGACGTAGGTACGTACCGTGCTGCTGATGGTGTTGGTCGCCAGCGAAATGCCGATGGATCCGCCGACCAGGCCGGCCGACAAGGCCCCCGAGCCGACGTCGGCCGTGATCGAACCGGTTTCCGCCGCGTTGAGCGAGATATTGCCGGCCGCCGTGGCGCTGCCGCCGACTATTCGGGTTTCCACCGTATTGTTGATGCTGTTCTGCGAATCGGCGCCGGCGCCCGACAGCGCTGCGCCGACCGGCGAGGCCGAGACCGAGAAGGTCGCCGCCACCGACAGCGCGGTGATAGTCGGACTGGCCGTGGCAGTCAGCTCCGCGTTACCCGCCGAATTGATGGTGGAGTTGTCGCTGTAGGCGCGTACCGTGTTGGCAATGTCGTTCTTCGCCAGGGCGGCACTAACGCCGACGCCGACGCCGACGGCACCGGCGGCGAAAGAGATGCTGGTGGCGACGGTCTTGGCATTGCTGGTGGCGACATCCATCGCGGTCAACTTGATCGCGCCGCTGGTGGTGGTGGTCAGTGTTGCGCCATTGGCGGCATAGGCCTCGACCGTATTGCGCACGGTGTTGGTCGAATTGCCGCCCGAACCGGCTGCCGAAACACCTACCGTGCCGCCACCGACGGCAAGTGCCGCGCCGACATTCAGTGCGTTGATCGTCGTCGTGGAATTCGCGCTGAACTCGATGTTGAAACCCGTGGCATTCAGGCGCGAGGCGTTGGCGTAGGCGCGAACGCTGTTGGTCACGGTGTTGAACGACACCGAATAGCCGACCGAGATGCCGACCCCGCCGCCGCCGCCGACACCGACCACGGCGGCCGCGCCACCGCCATCCGAGGTGATGCGGGAATTGTCGGTCGCGGTCAGCTTGAGCGCGCCGCCAGTCGCCGTGACGCCCTTCGCTCCAGAACTGCTCGCTACATAGGACCAGACGGTATTCGTGATGGTGTTTCGAGAATCCGCTCCTGCTCCCGCGACCGCACCGCCACCGCCGCCGCCGCCGGCGACTGCCAGCGAACCGCCGACGGCCAGCGCGTCTATCGTCGCCGATTCGGTTGCACTCAATTCGACGGCCCCGGCCGAACTCACCGTGGAACTGTCGATGTAGGCCTTGACCTGGTTGCTGATGGTATTGAGCGCCACGGCGGCGCCGAGCGACGCTGCGCCACCACCGCCCGCCCCTCCTGCGCCTGACAGCGCCAGGGCGCCGGCAATGGCCTTGATGCTGCTGTTGTCGCTGGCAGACAGCTTGACGCTGCCTCCGTTCGTGGTCGTCACCGTGCTGTTGGTACCGACATAGGCGACCACCGCGTTCCCAATCTTGTTGTCGGTTCCCGAACCGGCAGCGGCCACGGCGACACCACCGCCCGCGCCACCGGCACCGGCAAGCGTGCCGCCAATCGCGATGGCCTGGATGTCGGCCGTCGAGTTGGCCGTCAGTTCGACATTGCCGGCCGCCGCAAGGCTTGAATTGCCGGCGTAAGCGCTGATGTTGTTGGCAACGTCGTTGGTGGCCGCGGAAACGCCGATCGCAACGGCCGCGCCGCCGCCGGCACCCCCCGCTCCCGCGCCGGCGAGGCTGCCGCCGATGGCATGGATGAGAGTCGAATCCACGGCGCTCAGCTTGATTGCCCCCCCACTGCTGCTTACACCCTTGCCGGTTCCGGTGCTGTTGTTGATGTAGGCGGCAACCGTGTTGCGTACCGTGTTGACCGAACCCGCGCCCGCCGCCGAACCGCTGAAGCCGCCACCGGCCCCGCCGGAACCAGCCACGGCAGCACCAATGCTGAAGGCCGTCACGTATCCGGATTCCGTCGCCGACAATTCGATGTTCGCCGCGGAAATCACCCGCGAAGCGTCGATATAGGCCTTGACCGTGTTCTGCACGCTGGTCACGGCGGTGGCTGCACCCAACGATCCCGCCACGCCGCCGCCGGCGCCGCCGGCGCCGGATCCGGCAAGACCACCGCCAACTGCCGAGATGGTGCTGTCGTCGACGGCGGTGAGCTTCACGAGGCCACTGCCTGAGGTGGTCACCGTGCTGCCGTTCGCCACGTAGGCCGCGACGGTATTGCTGATCGTTCCAACGGCCGCCGCACCGGCGGCCGCTACCGAGGCGCCGCCGCCGGCACCACCGGAACCCGCCACGGAGCCGCCAATGCTCTGGGCATACATGCTGGCGGATTCCTTTGCCAGCAGTTCAATGCTGTTGCCGCTTGACGCCGTTACGGTGGCATGATCGACATAGGCGTTGACGCTGTTCGAAATCGTGTTCGTGGCGGCCGATACGCCGATGGCGGCGGCAACACCGCCGCCGGCCCCGCCGGCACCGGCTCCGGCCAGGCTGCCAGCCGTTGCCACCACCGTCGCCAGATCGCTGGCCGTGAGCTTGAGCGCCCCGTTTGCGCTGACCGCACCCAGCGCCGTGCTCCCACCGATGTAGGCAGCGACCGTGTTGCTGACGACGTTGACCGATGCCGAACCGGCCGCTGATGCGGCAAAACCCCCGCCTGCGCCGCCAGCGCCGGCTACCGCGGCACCGATGCTCAGGGCGCTGATGATTCCGGTTTCGGAGGCGGACAGCTCAACCGTTCCGCCCGAGGTGACCGTCGAGGAATCGATGTAGGCCTTGACCTGGTTGGTCAAGGTGTTGGTGGCGTTTGCGGCACCGAGGGAACCAGCCACGCCGCCGCCCGCACCGCCGGCACCGGAGCCGGCCAATCCACCGCCGATGGACGTAATGGTGCTGCTGTCGGTCGCCGTGAGCTTGATGGCGCCGGCTGTCGCGCTGCTCACCGTGCTGCCGTTCGCGATGTAGGTGAACACCTTGTTGTTGCTGACATTCACCGACACCGCGCCGGCTGCCGCGCCCGATGCACCACCGCCGGCACCGCCGGAACCCGCTACCGAGCCGCCGACACTCAGCGCCGACATGACAGCCAATTGGTCAGCCGTGATCTCGATGTTGCCCGCCGTGGTGCTGACGTTCGAACGATCGACATAGGCACTGACGGTATTCGAAATGACGTTGGTCGCCGCGGATACCCCGACCGCCACGGCGCCGCCACCTCCGGCGCCCCCGGCACCGGCACCCGCCAAGCTGCCGGCGGTCGCGACCACTACGGCCGAGTCGGTAGCTTTCAGCTTGATCGCGCCGCCGCTGGCAGTGACGGAACTAGGCGCCGTGCTGCCACCGATGTAGGCGGCAACGGTATTCGTAACCGTATTGACCGAAGCCGATCCGGCGACGGAGCCGCCGAAGCCGCCACCGGCACCGCCGGCACCAGCCACTGCGGCGCCGATGCTCAGCGCGCTGATGATCCCCGTTTCCGATGCCGTGATTTCGACGCCGCCGGCGGACGTCACCTGCGACGAATCGATATAGGCCTTGACCTGGTTCGTCACCGTGTTGGTCGCCGTGCCCGCACCCAGCGAACCGGCCACGCCACCGCCTGCACCCCCGGCGCCGGATCCCGCGAGCCCGCCGCCGATGGCGGAAATCGTGCTGTTGTCCGTGGCGCTCAACTTGACCAGCGTGGCCGCTGGCGCGGTGATCACGCTGTTGTTGGCGATATAGGCGAAGGCCTTGTTGGTGGTGACATTCACCGCTACGGCCCCGGCGGCGGCGCCCGCCGCCCCCCCCCCGGCGCCGCCGGAACCAGCCACCGAGCCGCCGATGCTCAGCGCCCACATCGCCGAGCGTTCATCGGCCTTCAGTTCGATATTGTTTGCCGTGGTGCTGACGTTGCCATGGTCGACGTAGGCGCTGACGGTGTTTGCGATCACGTTGGTCGCCGCGGATACGCCAACCGCCACCGCGCCGCCGCCGCCCGCACCTCCCGCGCCGGCACCCGCTAGGCTGCCGGCATTCGCCACCACCACCGTCAGGTCAGTCGCCGTGAGCTTGACCGCCCCGCCCGTGGCACTCACCACGCTTGCCGCGCCGCTGCCGCCGATATAGGCAGCGACGGTATTGGTAACAACGTTGACCGATGCCGATCCGGCGACCGATCCACCGAAACCACCACCCGATCCACCGGCGCCGGCTACCGCCGCACCGATGCTGAGCGCGCTGATGATGCCCGTTTCCGAAGCCGAGAGTTCGATGCCGCCGGCGGACGTGACATTCGACGAGTCGATATACGCCTTGACCTGGTTGGTCGTCGTGTTGGTTGCCGATGCGGCGCCCAGCGAGCCCGCCACGCCGCCACCCGCACCGCCGGCACCGGCACCGGCCAAGCCGCCGCCGATGGCCACGAGCGTGCTGCTGTCCGTCGCGGTCAGAAGTACCGAGCCGCTGCCCGTCGTACTTGCGAAGCTGTTGTTGGCGATGTAGGCCAGCGCCTTGTTGCCCGTCGTATTTACGGAGACGGCCCCAGCTACCGCGCCGGCAGCGCCGCCACCGCTCCCGCCGGCGCCGGCGGCGGAACCGCCAACCGTCACGGCGGTGATCACCGCGGCTTCGCTGGCGCTGATCTCCACGTTGTTGCCGGCGACGCTTGCCGTCGCGCCATCGATATAGGCGCTTACGGTATTGGCGATGTTGTTGTCGGTGGCCGAAATGCCCACCGACACGGCGCCACCGCCGCCCGAACCGAACGAGCCGCCAAAGGATAGCGCACCGGCACCAGCCATGATGGTCGAGCTGTCGGTCGCATTCAACACGAGCTTTCCGGCATTCGCGAAGATGCCCTTGCCATTGGCCACAAGGCTGTTACGGACCGCGCTCGAGACGCTGTTGCGCACGGTATTGCCCGAGCCGGCGCCGGCCCCGGATCCGGCCAGCCCTCCGCCTCCGGTCCCGACCGCCAGCGAAACGCCAAAGGTCAGGGCCGCGATCGAGGATATCGATCTCGCATCGATTTCGATGCCACCGGCCGAGGTCACTTTGGAATTCTCGATTTCTGCTTTGGTCGTATTGGTGATCTCGTTGATCGCAACGGCCACCCCGGCCGCCCCGGATGCACCGCTACCCGTCGCCACGGCAACACCGACGCCCCCGGCAAGAACCCAGATGTGCGATGCATCCTCTGCGTCGATATGGACGCTGCGCGCCAGCATCCCGGTTGTCGTCAGGTTGCTTGCGCCCGAGATATGTGCGTCCGTGGTAGTGCGTATGCGGTTGATCGACACCGACCCACCCAGCGCAAAGCTGTTGGAACTCGACCCCGCGCCGGAGCCGGCGATGGTGATGTTGTTGATCTGGCCGCGGTAGGCGGCCTTGACGATGACCTGGCTGGCTTTGATGCTGCCACTGACATTGTCGATCGAGGCACGCACCACGTTGTTGTCGGTGGTGGCCGGGTTGTTCGGATCGCCGCCAAGATAGTTGTAGGCAACCGATGCGCCCACCGCCCCCGCCGAACCCTTGGCACCGACACCGGCTATCGAAATCGCCCCGGCCAGCGAGTTGATGGTCGACGTATCGCTCGCGGTGACGCTGAGCTTGCCATTGGCGGCACTGATCTCGTCGCCGGCGCGCAGTTCGGCAATGTTGGCGACCTTGGCTTCGACCGTATTGCGAATCCAGTTGAGCGAAGCCGATCCCGCGCCGGAGAACGTCGGACCGCCACTTCCCGCAACGGCCATCGCGGCAATCTGCGAATCCAGTCCGGCCGGCAGTGCGGTGGGTTTGGCGAAGCTGGCGTCGACCACGATGTCGCCGGTGGCTGCCGCAACCATCGAACCGTCGATCACTGCGGTGACCTTGTTCTGGATCGAATTCACCGCGAATGCGACGCCCACCGCGGCGGTACCACTGAAGGAAGCGCTGACGTTTCCAGCGAGGCTGGCGATCGACTCAGTATCGCTGGCCAGCACCGACACGGTACCGTTGGCGCTGACATCGGAGGCCGTCGAGCCGGCCGCCTTGATGTGCGCGTCAATGGTATTGGCCGTGTTGTTGATGGCGAAGGAGCCGCCAAACGCGTTGCCGCTGCTGGATCCTGCGCCACCGACCACGACGTTGATGTTGCGGGCGTCCTCTGACGCGCTGACCGTCACGTTGCCCGCGGTGGAAGCCACCTTGGCGCCATCGATGCGGGCCACCACGGAATTGCGGATGTCATTGACGCCTACCGACGCATTGATCGCCGATCCGTTGCCCAGCGAAAGCCCGAGTGATCCTGTGCCCGAATACACGCGCGAGGTATCGTTGGCCAGCACGCTGATGCTGTTGTCGGCCTGTACCCCCTGGCTACCCGTGGTGTTGGAAATGTGGGCATCGACGTTCGTGCGGACGAAGTTGAGCGACAGGGCACCGGCGCCCGAGGTGCTCTTGCCGCCCGAACCGGCGGCTGTCACGCTGATGATCTGCCCGCCGATGGGCGCCGGCATGTCAATGGAGACGCCGGCGGCGTCGAAGCTGGTCGGTCGGGTCTGCAACTCGTGCAACGCACCCGTCGCCCCAGGTTTGAGGAAGATCGCGCGCGGCGTCGCTGCCTTGGCATCGCTGAGGGTTGCGGCAAGGCGAACATGGGTCGCGTCGACCTTGATGACGTAATAGGTCTCTCCAGGAGTCAGGCCACCGATGCTCGTGCCGCCACCGTTTCGGTAGACCACGGCATCACCGGTCGACAGGCCTGGATCGCTGGAGAACGCCAGGGTGTCGGCCAGCGGGTTGTTGATGGTCAGCGCCGTCGCCGGATTGAAGACCTTGGCCGTCGCTCCGCTTGCCGTCGACAATAGGCTGTGCGCCGTACCGGTTCCCGGAGAAGTCAGGGCGATGGCCTTGCCGGCACCGGCATCGTCGGCGGTGGCGGCGAGTTTGACGGTATTGCTGTCGACGACGATGACGTAATACTTGGTGGTGCCATTGCCATTGATGCCTCCGATATCGGTGCCGGAGCCACGGCTGTAGGTAACTTCGTCGCCGGTCTTCAGTCCGTGCGCGGCAAGGAGAAAGGTATCGGTGGTCAGGGTCGCGGAGGCCGGGTTGAAGCCCTTGCTGGCCCCGAATGCCGGGCCGGAGCCTGCCTTGGCCGGATCGTCCAGCCCGGCGAGCACGGATATCCGGCCGCCGGCATTGACCTTGGAGGCATCAATATAAGCCTTGATGTTGCTGGCAGTCGCCGAATCGGCGCCAGCCACCTGTGCCGACTTGGTCCCGGGCGCCGTGCCGTCGATCAGCGAGATGGCGTTCGGGTCCGCCGGATTGCTGGTCGTGCCGAGGTAGTTGTAGGCCATCACGGCGCCGATGCCGCTGCCCGACGAGCTACCGCCGATCGCCAGCGCGCCGACGAACATGGTCGCGGCTTCGCTTGCCGTAACGGTGACATCACCGACCGTGGATTCGACGACGGAGCCGGCAATGATATGTGCATCGACCGTATTAGCGATCGAATTGATGGTCAGGGCGCCGGCACCGCCGGTCGCCTGGCTGCTGAAGCCGCCGGCGGCACCGATGCCGACCAGGAACGGCGTCGACTTGGCGAGGAGGTCAATCGAACCTGTCGCCGATTTGACCATCGAATTCTCGATCGACGCGCCAATGCCGTTGCTGACGCGATTCCAGGAGATGGACACGCCGACACCGGTACTCGATTTGCCGACGCCCAGGCCGCCCGACACGGAAACCAGCAGCGCCTGGTCCACGGCTTTGACGGCAACCGTGCCACCGGCCAGCACGGTCGATCCCTTGACGTGGGCATCCACCGTATTGCTGAGCACATTGATCGCCACCGAGCCGGCAAGTGCCGACTCGTTCGAACCCGCTCCGCCGACCGCCACCGAAACGATGGTAGCGCGCTCCTTGGCATCGACGGTGACCGCGCCGCTGGTGCGTAGCGTCGAATTCTCGACGGCGGCCTCGACGGTGTTGCTCAGGACGGTCAGGCCGAAGGCGATGCCATAGGCAGAGCTCTTGCCGATCGCGAAGCCGCCAGTAAAGGCATACAGCGCCGAGTTGTCGTCGGCCGACACCGTGACGTCTCCGGTCGAATCGACCGTGGTCGTGGTATTCGACACCTTGGCGAGGAGCTTGTTGCGGATCAGGTTTGCCGAGATCGTGCCGCCGACAGCCGTGCCGGAGGCGCTGCCTCCCCCCGTCGCCACCCCGATGGAACCGGTGACCCCGATGATGTCTGCGTCGCTGCGCGCGCTCACCGTGAACGCCCCCGTGTGCTTCAGGCTGGTGACATTTTCGACAGTCGCGCTGACCGTGTTGGAAATATTGCCGAAGGAGATACCGACCCCATAGCCCCCCTTGCCGCCGAACGAACCGGAACCGCCAACCATCACCAGGTTGGTATCGTCGTGCGCATCGACCCGTACCGCCCCGGTCACGGTCGCCGCCGTATTGGCCAGGCGCGCCCTGGTGGTGTATTCGGTCCAGGTGACGCCAATCGATCCGGTCTTGGCGCTCCCTGTCTTTCCGGTTGCTCCGCCCACTGCGGCGGCCATCGACACGATCCAGCCGCTACGGTCGGCATTGATGTCAAGCGCCGAACTGGTGATCGTGGTCGCGCCATCGACGAATGCCTCCGTCGTGCCCATGGCGAAATTGAAGCCGAGCGCGCCACCCATGGCGCTCGAGGATTTGCTCGGGTCGCCCGCGCTGGCGTAGGCGACGGCCCCCGCGAGCGAGGAGACGATGGTCTCGTTTCTGGCACTGACGGTCAGTTTGGCGGCGCTGATAGCGCCGGTATCGCGAATATAGGCGCGGGCGTTGTCGATCAGCACGTTGGCGGTGATCGACCCGGACTTCGCCGAGGCATCCTTGGACTGGGATGCCGGTGCTTGCGCTGCCGTCGCCGCTGGCGCCGGTGCCTTGCCCTCGGACGAGTTTCCCATCTCGCCCAGCACCGCAGCCATCTTCGTTTGCCAGGTACTCAGGGCGTTGTTTCCGGCAGTGGTTCCGTCCGAACCCTGGGTACCTCCCGTGCCAGGCGACTTGGCCGGCGGCGTCGGCGCCGGCGCCTGGGCACCGCTGGACGGTTTGCTGGTCGCCGCCGAACCGGCAATGGCAAAACTGCCGACGAAGCCGCCATTGCTGGCGAGGATCTTCACGTCACCCGCCGAGCTGAAGCTGCCGCGCGTACCGACGCTGGTTTCGTCGATGCGATTTCCGATCAGCGCCTCGGTGTCGCGCACGATGGTATTGACCGCAATCGAAATGCCCGACCCCGATTGCTCGGAAACCGCTACCGTGCCGCCCACCGTGATTGCGTAGGCCGTATCCTTGGCCCGCACCAGCACGGACCCTCCAGCCGCATCCGGGTCGGCCAGTGCCTTGCTGCCGACGGTAACGGTCGCGCCATTGTCAATTTGCGCCAGCGTCGTATTGACGACCACACTGGCCGCCAGCGTGCCGCTGAATGCCGAAGCATCAGCCTTGCCGCCGGCGGCGGCCAGCACGACCGCGAGGTCAAGCGTATCCGCCGTAAGCTTCAGGCTGTCGCCATAGGCGTCGACGCCGTCCTCGATCTTCGCCTTGACGTCGTTTCCATACCAGTAGAAGCCGATGCTGCCGCCTGCCGCCGAGCCGCCGGGTGCCGAGGACATGCCTGCGCCGGGCGCCGAGAAACTCCCTTGCGTCCATTGCTTGGCTTCGGTACCGCCGACAGACGGCGTCTTGAAATTGCCGACCAGATTGATCGCCTGGTTGACGCTCTTCGCTTCGATGACAACATCCTGGTTGCCGGTGCGGAAATTGTCGGTATTGCTGACGCCATCGACATCCTTGTTGATGCGCGCGCCGGACTTGATGATGGCGTTGGCTTCATGCACCAGTACCAGGGCCGCAATCGATCCTGCCTTGGTCTTCAACTGCCCGTTAGACGACGACTGGCTCCAGGAGTCCACCAGGTTGTCGTCAAGCCCCAGGTTGTCGTCGAGGTAACTGGTCAGGTTGGTGAGGAATTCGTTCTTGACCTTGCCGCTAACGCTGCCCAAGTCCTTCCAGCGCGCCAGGTCGCTGAAATCCTCTTTCGTCAGGTCGATCGAGGTTGTTGGGGTGCTGCCGATATACTTGTACCAGTTGCCCTCGTCGCCCTTGCCGCTATGGTTCCGGGTGACTTCGACGGTGTCGCCGTTGGAGACCGTGGTCAGTCCTGCCTGGTCGGTGGTATGGGTCGCTGTCGTATTGTCGAAGGGCGCGATCAGGTTGGCGCCCCAGAGCTTGGTCGGATCGATCTGATTCAGGGAATTGGCGCTGACCGTCAGTACGCCCTTGGCGTCGACCTCGGCGTCTCCGCCGATGGTGGCGTTTGCCGTGTTGGTGTACAGGCCGAAACTGACGGCAATCGCGGCGCCATTCTTGGCGACGTCGGCCGTGGCTTCATACCCTGCCTTGCCCTTCTTGGTGGTTGCCGTCGGATCGGGATCGACCTTGCCGTTCTTGGTCTCCGCGGAGTTGATCGATTTGGAGACCGAGGACACATCCGGTCGGGCCTCGGTCTTGGCACGCACCGTGATGTTGCCGTCAGCCTCGACGTTGGCGCGGCCGTCGGTGGTCACGTTGTCGCCGATGCGCGCCGCGACGTCATTGGTATCGACAACCGCCGCGAAAGCCCCCGAGACGTCCCAGTTATTGGCCGTCGGCGGCCCACCCAAACCCGTCTTGTCCTTGAACCAGGTCTTGGCTTTCTCCTTGACCGCGTTGAAGCCGATCAGCTTCTTCTGCAAATCCTTGGAACTGAGTTGGAAGTCGTCAACGAAATCGCCCGTGGAATTCTGTCCGGTGGCGGAGTAGGCCTTGACGCCGGACAGGACCTGGGGCGCACTGACGATGGCCGCCGGAACGTAACCGAACTTGATCTTGTTCTCGATCCCCTCGTTCTTCTGCGATGCGTCCACCGTAATCGACCCGACGACATCGACCGTGCCATCGAGCAGGGCGCGGGTATGCCCCGTTTCGACGGCTACCGCAAACGACAGCGCAAGCTTGCCATCGAGTCCCGAGATCGCATTCGCCAAAGTACGGTTGCGATCGATGGTTTCCGCCTTGACGAACAGGTTGCCGCCCACCGTCAAATTGGCGGTGTCGGTTACCAGGGCGTCGGCGTTCGAATTGATGACGCTGACGGCCGCCGCGACCGTGAACCCAGCCAGGGGCGAGGGGCGGGCGAGAACATTGGCCGTGTTGACCGAGGTCGCTCGCAGGGTGAGGTCGCCCGTGGTGACGATCGTGCCGTCGACCTGCACTCGGGAGGTCGTATTGACCACACCGACAGCGGCCCCGAGTACGAACGCGATCGTAGGAGTCGGTGCCACCTTCGCGTCGGCCGTAGCATGAGCGATGAAATTCGCCGCCTCGATGAGCGAGGTTTGCGTGACGTCGATGGTCGCTATCGAGGTCGAGACCGACACCGCGGCAATCGCCGACAATCCCTCGGCACCGCCAATGATCTGCTGTGCCAGGCTGTCCAGATTGTCACCGAGCCAAGAGGATCCGAAGGGACTGCCGACCGAACCGATGGCATAGCGCACGACTTTCGCCGTCGCCTTGATGGTGACATCGCCGCCCTTGATGGTCGCGTTGTCCACCTTTACCGTGGCCTCGTCGTACTCGATATTGGCAAAACCCAGGCCGGTAAAGGAATCGTGGTTGTCTTCGGCAAGGATGTTGATCGCGCCATCCGTACCGCCCGGGGTGATGGCTTTCGCAAGAATCTTGGCGCCGCTGTCGATGGTGATGCGTCGGGCCGACAGCGTAATGTTGCCGGCCACGTTGCCCAGGCCCGAATCGATCGTATGCCCATTGAGGTTGATCGACGTTGCCGTGATCTTGAGGTTTCGGCCCGAGGTATTGATGTCCTCGAGGATCTGCCCGTCGGTCAGTTCGATGTCTGCCGCGGCGCCGACCCAGGTGATCCAGCCGAGGTCGGATTGGCGCACCCCGCTGAGCCCGGCAATAACCGCCCGATCCCCGAGACCGCCACCGCCATTTATCGTGACGTGATCGGTACCGGCCACCAGGCCTGTCACATCGATGGTAAAGGTGTCACCGAAGCTCGTCCCCTTGAGCGTATCCGCGCCGCGCCCGTTGGCCAGGGCCACCGAACCCAGAGTAAATGCCGAGGCATCGATGACGTCGACGAAATTGGTGCCCGTCAGGTTGGCGTGCTCGATGCCTGCCAGTACATCGGTCCCCTCGCTGCCGATGATCAGCGAGGCATTCGCCAGGGTGAAATCGGCCGCGGCGAGATTCGTCCGGCGCGACTCGAGCACCGTATCGCTGCCGCCCCCGCCTACCAGGCTGTCGGCACCCGTACCGCCTGTCAGCGTATCGTCGCCGCGCCCGCCAGTCAGGGTATCAGCGCCACCCGCACCATCGAGGCGGACGTTTCCGCCTACAAGCGCATTGCCCGTCAGTTGCGCGGTTGTGCCGGTCTTCAGGATGCCAAGGTCAGCCGCCGCGGTCGATGAATTCAGCGCGGTTACCTCCAGATTCGTGGTGCCGCCGAGATCGTCGCTGATGATGATTGCGCTGCTCGCGGCATCGAGTGACGCCGTGAGGTGCGTATTGGCGGCATGAATGGCATCGAAGACGCCCTGCAGATTGCGCGCATAGGTCAGGTCCACATCGACCGTGGCGTTGTTCGACAGTCTGATGCGGATCTCGGGCAGTGTAGACAGCGTATCGACGCCATTGCCATTGTTCAGGAAGCCAAGATCGCTGAGCCCGCTGAGGCCGGTGAAGTTTGCCGCATCGATGACATTGGCCGAGGCCCCACCGGCAAGCACGGCCAGTTCGATCCCGCTCAGCGCATCAATCTCGCCGCCGATGGTCAGCGTCGTGTTGGTCAGGCTCATGTCGGCATCGCGGGTTTCGATGATGCTGTCGACATCGCTTCCGCCAATCAGCGAGTCCACGCCGCTGCCACCGGTAAGCCTGTCGTTGCCGGAACCGCCCACCAGTGTATCGGCGGCGGCTCCGCCGATCAGGATGTCCTCACCCGCCCCGCCATTGAGGTAGACCGATCCGCTGAATGCACTGGCATCGATCCGGTTGTCGTTCTCGCCGCCGTAGAGTTCCGCCCGCTGGATGTTGACCAGGGTGTTGACCGAGACCACGCCCGTGGTCGTCGTGGCAACGGTCACGCCACCGCCGGTGAGCGCGCTCGTTGCGCCAAGGTCGGACTGGGGCCGGCCGGCAAGGCTGCCCGTGAATGTCACGCGCCAGCCATTGGACAGCCTTTCGACTTCGACGTCGCCGACGCCAATGCCTCCGAGCGCGGTCAAAGCCTCCTTGAAGCTGAGATCGGTCGCATCGAATGAGATGGGACGCGTTGCTTCACCATTGAAGCTGAGCGCAAACGTTCCCCCGCTAACACCTGAGCCCAGTGTCACGGTCTGCACCGCGTTGACACCTTCGCCCATGTCGAGGCTAGTGTTGGTCAGCTCAAACCGGGCATCGGCGGTTTCGCGCACGGTGTTCTGGCCAAGCCCGCCGTTCAGCACGTCCACCCCGCCCTCGCCGCTCAACAGATCATCGCCCGAGCCGCCCAATAGCGTGTCGTTACCTTCGCCGCCGACGAGCGTGACGCTGCCCAGCGTAAAAGCGCTGGCATCGATGACGTTGGCCCCGTCGTCGCCGGTAAGAATCGCACGTGTGATGCCAGAGAGGGTAGCGGCCCCCGCGCTGCCGATGGTGACCGAGGTGTTGGTCAGGGTGATGTCGGCATCGCGGGATTCGCTCACGGTATCCACGCCGCCACCGCCGACGAGAACGTTGGTTCCTGCCGCACCACTCAGAATGTTGTCATTGGCGTCACCGGTCAGGTTGTCGTTGAACTCGGAGCCGAAGACGCTGCGGAACCCGCTGATCGAACTGAATCCGGTGGCGGTTCCTGTCGCCAGGTTGACATTGACGCCGCTGGCATAGCCGGAGTAGTCAAGAACATCCAAGCCGGGGCCGGCCGCAAGATTCTGGATGTCGCTGAAGCTGACGCCATTCACCAGGCCGGCATTGGCGGCGGTGATTTCCCAGCGTCGCTGGCCGCTGACGCCAACCAGCGTATTGTTCCCGCCATTGACCTGGCTTCCGACAAGCTGCGAAATGTTGGTTGCGCCACCCGTGGCGGTTGCCGCGCCGGTTTGCAGGTTGACCGTTACGCCAAGCAGGTACACGCTGTAATCGAGGATATTCGTGCCGCCTTCGCTGCCTGAGATACTGCCCGATAACGCGCCGGCACCGACGAACACGAATCGGTTGGAACCCAACCCTCCGATGAGATTTTCGACCTTGTCCGCATGGACCCGGTTGAGCGGATTTGCATTGTCGACGACCAGCACGCTGCCATCGGTATTGACGGTGAAGGTGAGATTGGCGGTTACCCCGGAGAAATCTAGGGTATCGGTTCCCTCGTTCGTGTTTTCCGAAACCGTGTCGTCGCCGAAATTGTCGAAGAACACGTACTGGTCATTTCCGGTAAGGCCGATCAGGCTGTCATTGCCAGACGTCCCCAGCGTCAGGTCGAGGCTGGTGCTGGTCATGGTGTCGGCGAACACGGTACCCGTCAGGACGTCCAACAGGAATCCATAGTCGGCGACGTTCGCCGCGCTGAAGATCGGTACCGACTCAATTTCGCCGGCACTGTATTCGAGCGCCCAGTCACCACCCGCGGCACTGGATCCCGTCGCATCGTCGGATGCGGCGACATCGGCCGTCGTGGCCTCCGCCAGATGCCGGACGAATTCCGCGCCGGTACCGTTTGCCACCGAACAGCCATAGAGAAGAATGTCGCCGCCAGGGCGCAATGCCCTGCCCCACGACCCAATCCGGTCCTTGGCCTGTTGCAGACGGTATTCGTCGAGCACGCTGTTGCCAAGGCGCAAGGCGCCGCTCCCGCCATGCGAGAGAACATGAACCGCCGACAGGCCATGATAGGCGGAAAGAATGTCGGTCATCTGGTCGATGCCATCGTACTGCGCATCGAGCACCACGACTTCGGTGTCACCGTGGCGCGAGACCAGCAGCATCGGTCCGGCAGTTGACCGGGCCGGCGTATCGTCCGCCGCGCCCGGCTCGCTGCCGAACAGCTCGAACTGCGGCGCGGCGGCACCCTGCGGCAGCTGGCCCGCATGCGCGGCCGGAGTCGGCGCCGACGCGGCATCGGACGCGGCGCCGAAACTGACGATGCGGCTGACCAGGCTGGCGTAGTCCGGTACCGCGGCATCGACGATCACGATCTGTGCCGGTGCCGGCCGGCTTTCCACATAGGCGGCATAGGCCGCCAGGGAGATCCGCAGCGGGGCCTCAGCGGATGCCTTGGCCGGCAAGTCCGCCAGCACCTGCGGCGCCAGTTCGGGCTGGACCGCAGTCGCGACGGGGTCGGGTGCAGTCGCGCCCGGGTCCTCGCCGGCAGGAGGCGCTAGGGACGAGGCGGCAGCGGTGGATTGCGGTCCGTCCGCGGCCGCAGCAGCGCCCGGCAGGCCCGGATCGAGCGCCACGATCGACGGCGTGGTCGCGGCGACACCACCCGGGTCCGCCACGGGCAGCGATGCAACGCCTGCCCTGGCCTGGTCGGCAGCCTCTTTCTGCTCATCCTGAATCGTGTACTCGACAGGCGTGGAAGCGGCGCTGAGCCTTGCGGTCTGGACCGCAGCATCGGTCTTGAGCGGCGCCTCGATGGCCGGCAGCGTCTGAAGCGAAGGCGGAGGCGGCGGAACGACGACTTCCGCCGACAGGAGGAAGCGCTGTTCCATGGCCTCGAACAGCGCCTTGCGCCGTCCCGGGGTCTGCAGTCTGGAGGGAGATCTGAAAGCCTTGGCAATGGAACCTGCCAGGGTCGTCAGCGCAGTGGTCAATGTTGTTCGTGCCATCTTGCTGTCCTTCACTTTGTGGCAAGACGCAAATCCGTCTCGCACGTGCAACCACTACCGTTTCGCTACGCCGCCAGCCCTCCCTGCCAACGGCATATCTCCTACTGCATCAGCTTGTTCATGTCGAGGAGGTCTTCCTCGCTCAGAGTGCCTACCGCCTGCTTCAGCCGCAATCGGTTGAGCAGATAGTCATACCGTGCCCTGGCCGAATCGCGCTTTGCCGCATAGAGATCCCGTTCGGCATCGAGCACCTGAAGAATGGTTTCCAGTCCCGACTTGTAGCCTTCCAGTTTGAGTTCCCGCGCGCTGAGCGATGAAACGACGCCCTCTGCCAGGGCCTTGACCCGCACCGTGCCGCCGGTTACGCCCTGGTAGGCTGCCCGTGTCTGCCGTTCAACTTGGCGGGCATCCCGCTCCTGCTCCTCAAGTGAAGCCTGATAGCGCCTTGCGGCTTCCTCTGTTAGCGCCGAGGTTGCCCCGCCAGAGTAGATGGGTACGGTCAGACGGAACATCACGTCCGTGGTTTCCACATTGCTGCCACCGCCAAACAGACTACCCCCGGTAACCTTGCCATTCTGGGTCGCCACCAGATCGATGACGGGTGCATGCCCTGCACGTTGCCGGCTGACTTCCTGCTGGGCAATCTCCACGGTGTGGCGACGGGCCAGCAGCGCCAAATTCTGTTGCAGCGCAGATTCCGTCCACTTGTCGATGTCGGCAGGCACCGGCTGTTCGAGCGGAATATCGTCACGCAGGGGCTTCAGGTTGACCACGAGCTTGCCGGTCATTTCGCGCAGCGCCTGCAACTTGTCGTCGAGGTCGTTGCGCGCGCCCACCACATCGGCGTCCTTGAGCGCGAAGCGAGCCTTCGCGTCGAACAGGCCGACCCGAGCCACCAGGCCGCTGCTGAAGCGCTGCTGCACCAGATCGAGCTGGCGTTTGATCGCATCGCGCTCGGCCTCGGCAAAGCCCAGGGCATCGCGCGCCGCCAGGACGTTCAGGTAGGCCGTCGCGGCGCGCAGCATCAGGTCCTGCTCGACCGCGCCAAAATTCGCCGCGGCCTGCTTGACTTTGGTCTGCGCCTGCTCGTAGCCGCGCCAGGCCGCGAGCTTGAAGATCGGCTGGGTCAGCGTCAGCGTCATGTTGCGGGTGGGATATTGCGAGAGGCCGGCACCAAACACGGCGTTGGCGCTGCTGATGATGCGCTGGCGGGTATCGGTGTTGCTGGCTTCCAGCGTTACGGTCGGCAACAGCGCAGCCATGGCTTGCGGTTCCACGAACCCGACCGCCTCGAATTCGTAGCGTCCGGCCTTGTACTTGGGATCGCTGTCCCTGGACATCGCATAGACCTGCGCAAGATCTTCGCCGCGTGCGGGAAAGCTTGCGAGGCAAGCCAGCGCAAGCGCGAGCAAGGCCCGATTGCGGATCCTGGTGCTTTTCTCGAACCCCATCACCACCTCCAGTCCCACAGCGCCGCTGCCAAATCGGCACGCGTTGCCAGCTTGCTTCATCTTCCTGCTGCTCTGCCGTCCTGTTGCGCCAACTAGGTGTCCTTGCCGTTGCCGCGTTTCTTCCTTGTTGATGAAGCGGGCTCCGCCGCCTCCTCCGCTGCGGTAGGAGTCGCCGCCGCGAGCCGCGCATCGAGACGCTCCGACAGGCGGATAACGTTGCCCAGCGAACCGAGGTGGGCATAGATCAGGGCCAGGTAGCCGTCTCGGGCGAGCGAAAGCAGGTCCGCATCGCTCAATGCCGCCAGGCGCTGCTCGTCGACCACGCTGAATCCCTGCAGGACCATGGGCGGCTCGTTGTTGCGCACCACTTCGAGCACGCGTGGAATCAGCAGATCGAGAGCCTGCAGGCGCTCGACGAACTGCCGGGTGCGGGTGATCTCGCCCTGGTAAGTGCCGAGGAATTCCAGCGCCTGTTGCAGCAGCGGGGCATGTTCGCCCTGATCGGTGAACAACCGTTCGCCGTCGGCGGCATTGAAGCCCGGATAGGCTTCGTCGATATACACGTTGAAATCGTCGGCGCCCTGCTTTTCGGCCAGGACGAAGGGGTAGCGACGCACGAAGGCGGGAATGTAGCGGCCGTCCCAGCGATTGTCGGGCGTGACGAAAAGGTTCTCGTTGTGGCGCACGCCGACCAGGGCGATCGGGAAGAGTGCCCCACCTTCGTTGCCGGTAAAGGCAATCGGATACTCGCGCGCGGTGTCGATGAATTCGACGGCCGCCAGCGGGATCGAGTTGGTCTGCGCGGCGAAGCCTGCGTTGGCACCCAGCGACCCCAGTCGCGCCTTGAGATGCACATCCACATTGAGTGGCACCGGTCGTTCATAAAACAGCAATGTAGCCATTCAGACTTCCCCAGTAACAGTGTGGATATTGAAAGATTTTTCTGGCACTGCCAGTCGCTTCGGGATTCGTTGAAGTCTAATCCATTTCGATTAGGTTTGAACAGTTAACATTTCACGCATAAGCTGCATCCGGGCCTCCGGGATCACCGGATTGCGGCACCGCACCAACTTTACTCGCGAAGAAGCCTTTAGGGGAAGGAAAATGGCGTGAGCATGGCCGCGTGGTCGCCATACTTTTCGATGTAGGCGCTGTTGAGCCCGAGGCACCGGGTCGACGCGCATCGATCGCGGAACACGCACTGATGAAAGCCGTTGCGGTCGAACTCGGTCCAGAAGGCCGGATCGATGAACAGCGCGGGTTGATCGTTGTAAAGCACGTCGCGATCGTCGCCCAGCAGGCACTCGGGAAAATTCTTGACCTCGATGCCGCGACCCGCGGCGCGCAGCGCCGCAATCGCGGACCGCAGATAGGGCAAGGCCTCCGGATGCGACGGGATCAGGCCCTTGTCGTCCTGCTCGCTCATCGGAAAATAGAACCAGAACTCCATCTGCGCCAGCCGCCGCAGCGGGTCGAGCCGCTCGACCAGGCGCGGCAGCTGGGTATGGTTCATCGACGTCACCACCGTGTTGGTGATGGTGGTGACGTGATCGCAGGCATCGAGCAGTTCCAGGCCGCGCAGCGTCTTGTCAAAGGAGCCCGGCACTTGGGTGATCGCGTCGTGGCTCGCGGCGTCCGCGGCGGTGACACTGACGAAGAATTCATCGACCCCGGCATCGATCAGTTCCTCGCAATAGCCCGCCTGTGCCAGACGCATGCCGTGGGTCTGGATGCGCACGTGTTCGAAGCCGCTCTGCCGGGCCAGCCGGGCCCATTCCGGCAAATCCCGGTGCAGGGTGATCTCGGACCCGGTCAGGATCAGGCCGGTCCATGTTCGATGCGCCGCGTTATGCGCCAGCAGGGCCTTCAGCTGCTCCGGGGTCTGCGGCACCAGGCGGTCCATGGTGTCCTCGATCATGCAATGCACGCACTTGAGGTTGCAGCGGAACTCCAGAGTCGACGAAACGTAGCGGGTGTGGTCGAAACGGCTGGCGGTGCCGAACCTGACCGGCGCCGCCTGCGCCGCCGACGGCGACCGCGCGAAGCGCAGCGGCCGCACCTCCGGATCAGAAGACCCCATAGTAGGCGCTCTTGAGGATCTGCAGGCGCCCCTGCTCCATGCGGTAATCGAAGCCCACGTCGTAAAGCAGGTGATCGAACCTGTCCATGTTGTTCTCCAGGAAGCGGATCTGGCTCACAGGGTACTCCATTCGCTTCATGAACCAGAGCAGTTGATCGACCTTGATGCGTGAAAAATATACACCGTCGCGATCGGGCTTGTTGGCCACCACGATCACTTCGCAGTCGCGCAGTTCCGGCCACAGCACCTGGTCGATGCGGAAGTCCGGCGCGTCGAGGAAGGCCGAGGTGCGGACCTTGCCCACGATTTCCTCCATATCCCGCCGCGCATCGAAAAAGAAGTAGAAATTCTTCAGCCGCGTCTGTGCCCGCGTAAGCCCGTAGCAGATCCCGGACGAGACCTGGCTGCCGATGTTGCCGATGTACATCTGTACTTCGTCTAGTTCGCCGCCGCCGGCAATCAGATCCCGCGAAAGTTCGACCGAAAACATGAAATAGGGACTGCGTTCGCTGGTCGGGACGTCGCACGACACCCACGGGCGGATCGCATTCAGCAGGCGCGGAATCGAACGCTCGCGTTCGGTTCGCGCGTAATCGTAGAAGTAGAACTCCCAGCTGGTCGTGCCGCCGGCCTGCTTGACGCCCCACACCGTGCGCATGGCGCCGAACTCGCCGCGAATGGCCTGCACCATCTCCAGCGCGCGCGGTCCCGCCTGTTGTGCCGCAAAGGAATCGGCAAGCAGCGTGATCGAGCGCAGCTTGCCGGCACAGGGCTTCTGCGCCGGATACTCCCAGAGGCAGAAGTCGAACTGCGCCTCGCCGGCCACGGCATGCTCAACAAAGCTCATCGTCTGTCTCCATCATGTCCTGCGGCGCCCTCGCGATTACGCTGCGACGGCTGGCGATCACTTTACGGCAGTGACGAGCATGAAGGGCACCTCAAGCTCGACGGTCCGCCAGGCGATGTCGCGGAAGCCGATCTGCTCCAGCAGCCCGACGTAGTCGCGTGGCGAGCGATAGGAGCGAAAGAACAGCATGATCGGCACCAGCGCATAGGGAATCTGCCCGACGCCGACCTCGATCCTGCCGCGCTCGAAGATCACCACCCGGCCGCCGCGATCGAGCGCGCGCCAGGCGCGTTCGAGAAACTGCCGCATCTCGGCGTCGGGCCAGTCGTGCAGCATCGATTTGAAGCAGACCGTATCGACGCCGGACGGAAACTCGGTCGGCGTCTCGCCGGCACTGACAAATTCGATGCGTGGCGCCTCGGCCTCGGCTGCCACATGCGTCCGGCCGATCTGGCACACCAGCGGCAGGTCGAGTACCGTCGCGCGCAGCTCGGGATGCGCCCGGCACAGGCGCAGGGCGAACTCCCCGCTGTTGCCGCCAACGTCGAGCAGGCGGCGGCAGGCCGAAAAATCATGGTGCTCGATGCAGGCCAGCGCCTCATAGCGTGTCAGCGCGGTGGTGAAACGCATCCAGCGCCGCGTCGCGGCCAGGTTGTCCGGCGTCGCCTCGAAGCAGCGATCGTAGGAGAACAGGTCGAAGACCCTGGCCTGCTCGAAAAAACGCCCTGGATCGGTCAGCAGCGTGCTGAACATCTGCAGGAAGTCCGGTGCCACCAGCGCCGCAAAATCCAGCTTCGCCTCCAGCAGGTCGCGAAAGCCGAGCACCTCGACAAAGGCCGCAGCCAGGGCGATCTGCCCCTCGCGCAGTTCGATCACCCCGTTCGCCTGCAGCATGCCCAGCAGCAGTTGCAGCGCTCGCGCGTCGAGCCCGCAGGCGACCGCGGCCGAGCGCAAATCGGAGGAGGGATGGCGCAGGCAGTGGTCGATCAGACCCAACTCGAGCGCGCTGTGCAGCGCACGGGCGCCCACCGCGTCGCGCATGAAACGGTCGACGCACAGGTAGGCGGGGCGCGCCGCGGCGGTCAGCATGCGGCAATCATGCGCCGTCGTCGGCGACCACGGCATTGAAGGCCATCGAGCGCCGTTCGCCGCTGCCGCGAAACGGCTCCGCCACATGCAGCAGCCAGCCGGGAAAGAGGTAGATGTCGCCCACCTGCGGCTTGAAGCTGATCAGCGATTTCGACAGGCGCTGCTTGCCGCCGATGATGAAATTGATGTAGCCCGCCTGGCGTCCGGCGATGTAGCTGTTTTCCTCCTCCGCCGCATCGATCTGCGGCACCTTCAGGTAGAGCACACCGGCCACGTCGCCCGAATGGAAATGCGCCGGGCTGGGCGTGCCGGCGTACTGGCTGACGATCCAGAACACGTCGAAATCCACCCGCTCCGCCGGCGAGCCCTCGGCGCGCGCAAGATAACGCCGAACCAGGCTTGCAGTGCGGCGCACCAGAGACTGTTCGCCACCTTGCGTGACAAACTCCGCCGGCAGCAGGAACTCGGTGCTCCTGTCCGCGGCGACCTGAGAATCGGCATAGGCGTTGATGCGATCCACCAGATCCTGCGGCAGCCGAAACCTGGCAATCATGGGCCCGAACGGAGTGAAGCATTCCATGATCGCCCCGGCCGTATCCACGGCAGAGGGCGTCGCATCCGCCTCGTATCTTCGCAGTCGTCGGGTCGTTGATTCCATCGCCTGTCACCGTGTCGGCCTTGCGCCGATTCCGAGCCGCACTCACCGTCGCGCCAGCGCCGACATTTGTTCGCAGGCTGGCGCACTGTCCGGCGATCTTACCTTGAAAGATCAGGGTCACTGCGATCACACCCAAGCCAGATCGCCGTAATCCGCAGGATGGCATAATTGGCAATGGTCCAATCCCGGTTGCCCCGGACATCCCTCATGCAGTGTCGCCTCGCTCCGTTCCTGCTGACCCTGCTCACCGCCGCCTGCGTCGGGCCAGAACCTGCGCCACCCCCTGCCCGGCCCCTGCCGCCACCCATCCCGCAGGCCGATGTCAAGCAAGCTCCTGTTGCGCCGGTTGCGGTGTTGCCGAGGAAAAAGAAGCCTGGTCCGATTCCGACACGACCGCTGAACGTGAAGGCCGACTGTGTTTTTCGCGACGAAACAGGCTATGGCGGCACCATGAAGCTGGCAATCGAACAAGCCCGAGTTCAGTCCTTCCAGGCCAGTGTCAGTATTCCCCGGCGCGGCAACTGCAAATTCGACTTGAAGAATTTCCGCCAGACGCGGGAAATGCCCAACGTGACGCTGAGCCATCTAAGCGACCGCTGCATCGTGCACGTATGGGAGCAGGGCGACCGGATCACCGTCGCCTTCCAGCAGTGTCAGAAGATGTGCTCGGGCGACGCCTGGGAAGGTCTCTGGCCGATTCTTACCGACACTCGCGACGGCTCCTGTGCCTGAGTGCAGACTCCGATTTTCATGATCGCCGGCCGGAATTTCATGGTCGCGGATCCGGATCAAAGCCGAAACGTCGAGGAACATCGAGCCGCCTGATGACCTGTAGCGGCAAGCCGCGCCAGAACACGCCTGATCCGCCTGCCTTGACACCCTGCAAGGCTTCCTGCGCCGCCGGCGCACCACTCGCAAGCTGGCAAGCCGTGACGAATGCCCCAAGCTCCCGGTCGTCGAGAAGCCCGATGCCGTGCGCCGTATGCAGGAGCACATTACCCGCTTCGTCGAGGTAGGCTGCCACGACAGCACCTGAAGCAGCACCGGTATGCGCCGTCAGGCTTCCATCGAGATCCATACGCCACACCAGCGGCGTGTAGTCGAGCGAGACGAACACCGCTTGCGGGCCATTCTGGAATATCCACTTGCCGGATTCATCCGCAGCGTAATGGGCGTTGATGAATGCGATCAGCCCGGCATGCCTGACGGGTTCACCCTTGAGTCGCCAGGTGCCGCGCCGGTCAAGGGAGAGCCAGCCATGGCAGGCCGGTACCGATGGCCAATTCACTGCGGAAGCAACATCGGGATCCGACATATTCGAACGCCGGGCAGAAGCGACAGGAGGGCCGCAAGGCCCTCACGCGCTGGTGGCTTCAGCCAGGCCTAGTGGTGGTGACCGTGGTCGCCGTGCACATGGCCGTGAGTGATCTCTTCGCTGGTGGCGGCGCGCACTGCGGTGACGGTGCAGGCGAAGACCAGCGCAATGCCGGCCAGCGGGTGGTTGCCATCCACCACCACCTTGTCGTCGGCAATGTCGGTGATGGTGAATAGCGCATCCTCGCTGTCTCCATCCTCGCTGCCGCGTTCGAACTGCATGCCGACTTCGATGTTGTCGGGGAACAGTTGGCGCGGTTCGATGACGACGAGTTCGGCATCGTATTCGCCGAACGCATCCTCAGGCTCGAGCTTGACTTCGAGGGCATCACCCTCCGCCTTGCCCTGCAGTTCTTCTTCAATGCGATCGAAAATGCCGCCATAACCGCCGTGCAGATAAACCATCGGAGCCGTACCTTCGTCGATCGACGTGCCGTCGACATCCCTGACGTTGTATTTGAGGGTAACGACCGTGTTCCTAGCGATGAGCATGTTGCTTTCCTTTGCCGTTGAGGCTTTTGACAAGTTGATAAACCTCGGCGGCATGCCCTTTCGGATGCACATCGTAGAGGGCGTGACGGACTATGCCTTCCTTATCGACGATGAAGGTCGAACGTATTACACACAGCTTCTTGTGGCCATCCCGTTCGCGAAACTGGGACACGCCGAACTTGCGACAGACATCACCTTCCTCGTCCGACAACAACCGCACCGACAACCCATGCTTGTCGCGAAAATCTGCATGCGAAAGACAATCGTCGCGCGAAACGCCGAGCACAACGCAGTCGAGCCGGGCGAATTCATTTTCGTGATCCGAGAAATCGGCCGCCTCCAGCGTGCAATAGGGGGTGCCGTCGCGCGGATAGAAGAACAGCACGGCGTTCTGACGGCCGCGCAGCGAACCAAAATCGAACCACTCCATATCCGCGTCGGGCAATGAAAACTCCGGCGCCTTTTCTCCTTGATGCAGCATGTGGTTCTCCCTCTTCGGCGAACTCGATTCATTCTAACCGAGTCTGCCAGGGAGAAATCAAGTCCCGCCGGCACTTCCTTCCAGTGCCAGCACATCCTCGTGCCGATGCGGGCTGGCCAGATACTCGAGGGAGCGCATTTCCACCAGGCGACTGACCGTGCGCATGAATTCGCCGGACTGCACACCCTGCGTGTAGAGCTCTTCCGCCGGGCAGGCGGCACCGATGATCAGCTTGACGCGATGATCGTAGAGCACATCGACCAGCCAGGTGAAACGCCGCGCCTCATTGGCCCTGTCGGCCGACAATTTCGGCACCCGGGAAAGAAACAGGGTGTGATGGGAATTGGCCAGCCACAGGTAGTCGTTCTGCGAACGCGGACCACCGCACAGCGTGGCGAAATCGAACCAGATCACGCCCGGCGCGCGATGCAATACCGGAAAGGAACGACCCAGCACCTCGACCGGTTGGGTATGTCCGGCGCCACCGGCAATCGCGTGAAAGGTGCGCTCGATCACAGCATCTGCGGCGGCATCGTCGGCCACCAGATAGACCTGGCCCTGCGCCAGCGCACGCAGGCGATAGTCGATGCCGGCATCGATCTCGATCACGTCGAGTTTCTGTTGCAGCAGCGCGACGGTCGGCAGGAACAGCTCGCGCTGCAAGCCGTTCGGATAGAGCCCGTCGGGCGGATAGTTCGACGTGATGCAGAACACTACGCCGGCATCGAACAAGGCCTGCATCAGCCGACCCAGCATCATCGCATCGGCAATATCCGAGACGTGGAATTCGTCGAAGCACATCAGACGGGTTTCGCGTGCAATGCGTGCTGCGACTTTCGCCAGCGGATCGGATTCGTTGCGATTTGCGCGCAGCGACTCGTGGATCTCGCGCATGAAGGCATGAAAATGTACGCGGCGCTTGCGCTCATAGGGCACGGCGGCGAAAAAACAATCCATCAGAAAACTCTTGCCGCGCCCCACTCCGCCCCAGAACCAGACGCCACGCGGCAGTTCCGGATGGACCAGCAGTTTCCGCAGGCGACCGCGCCGGGCCGCCTTGAGCGCCAGCAGTTCATCGTAGAACTGCTGCAGGCGCCGCGCCGCCAGCAGTTGCGCCGGATCGGCTTCGATACCGCGCGCGGCCAGCGCGGCATTGAAGCCTTCGATCATGCCGTCCTTGGGGACTTTCAGAATTTTGTGGGGCATCAATAAGCAGGGCGGTCGGGTCTCCCCGGCCGCCCTGCCGCGTTGACCGATGGGATCAGAAGTGTAGCGCGCGTTTATCCACGGCCAGCGAAGCTTCGTGCATCGCCTCGGAGAGCGTCGGATGGGCGTGGCAGATACGGGCGATGTCTTCCGACGACGCGTTGAACTCCATCGCCACGACGGCTTCGGCAATCAGTTCCGATGCGTTGTTGCCAATGACGTGAACACCGAGTATCCGGTCGGTCTTGGCACAGGCGATCATCTTGACGAAACCGGTTGTATCGCCCTGACCCAAAGCGCGGCCGTTGGCGGCGAACGGGATCTGCCCGGTGCGGTACTCGACACCTTCGTTCTTCAGTTGCTGCTCGGTCTTGCCCACCCAGGCGATTTCCGGATGCGTGTAGATGACCCAAGGCACGGTGTCGAGATTGACATGCCCCTTCTGCCCGGCGATGCATTCCGCCACCATGACGCCCTCTTCCATGCTCTTGTGCGCCAGCATCGGACCCGGCACCACGTCGCCCACGGCCCAGACGTTGGGCAGGTTGGTGCGGCAGTTCTTATCCACGGCGATGTAGCCGCGCGGGTTAATCTCGAGGCCGACATTCTCGCCGCCGAGGCCTTCGGTATGCGGCACGCGACCTACGGAAACGATCAGGCGGTCGCACTGCAGGGTCCGCGTTTCGTCGCCGAGTTCATACTCGACGCTAATGCCCTTCTTGCCGGTTTCGACCTTGGTGATCTTGACGCCGAGCTGGATGTCGAGCCCCTGCTTCTGGGTGAACACTTTCCAGGCTTCCTTGGCCACGGCCTGATCTGCAGAGCCGAGGAAATCCGGCAGGGCTTCGAGGATCGTCACCTCGGAGCCCAGCCGCTTCCATACCGAACCAAGTTCGAGGCCGATCACGCCGGCGCCGATCACGCCCAGCCGCTTCGGCGTCGAATCGAAAGACAGGGCACCGACGTTGTCGCAGATCAGCTTGTTATCGACCGGGATTCCAGGCAGATGGCGAGCCTTCGAGCCGGTGGCGACGATGACATGGGTGGCTTCGACGATTTCGCCATTGACGTCGATCCGCCAGCACTCGTCCTCGCGGTTGACGAACTTGCCGTGACCGGGCAGCAGCGTGACTTTGTTCTTCTTGAACAGGCCCTTGATGCCGCTGGTGAGCTGGTCGACGATGTTGTCCTTGCGCTTGATCATGGTCGCCACGTCCATCTTGACACCGGAGGTGGAGATGCCGTGCATGACGAAGGAATGGGTCGCCTGCTCGTAGAGTTCCGAGGATTGCAGCAGCGCCTTGGAGGGTATGCAGCCCACATTGAGGCAGGTTCCGCCGAGGCGCACCGCGCCCTTGGGGTCGGCGTAGGACTCCGATTCGATGCAGGCCGTAGATAGGCCCAGTTGCGCCGAACGGATGGCCGCGACGTAACCGCCGGGGCCGCCGCCGATCACCACGACGTCAAATTTCTTGTTTGCCATGGGGATTTCCTTAAACGTCGAGCAGGAGGCGCGCGGGATCTTCCAGCGCTTCCTTCATCGTTACCAGTCCCAGCACCGCCTCGCGACCGTCGATGATGCGGTGGTCGTAGGACATGGCGAGATAGTTGATCGGCCGGATCACGATTTGGCCGTTCTCGACCACGGCACGGTCCTTGGTCGCATGCACGCCAAGAATGGCCGACTGCGGCGGATTGATGATCGGGGTCGACAGCATCGAACCGAAGGTGCCGCCGTTGGAAATCGAGAAGGTGCCGCCGGTCAGGTCTTCGATGGACAGTTTGCCGTCCCTGGCCTTGGCGCCGAATTCGGCGATCTTCTTTTCGATCTGCGCCAGACTCATCTGGTCGGCGTCGCGCAGGATCGGCACGACGAGGCCGCGCGGCGAGCCGACCGCAATGCCGATGTCGAAATAGCCGTGATAGACGATGTCGTTGCCATCGACCGAAGCGTTGATCACCGGGTACTTCTTCAGCGCGGCCACCGCGGCCTTTACGAAGAAGGACATGAAGCCGAGCTTGACGCCGTGTTCCTTCTCGAACTTCTCCTGATATTTCTTGCGCATTTCCATCACCGGCGCCATGTTCACCTCGTTGAAGGTGGTCAGGATGGCGTTGGTGGATTGCGATTGCACCAGCCGCTCGGCGACGCGTGCGCGCAGGCGCGACATCGGCACGCGCTGTTCCGGGCGATCGGCGATGATGGCATCGGCACTGACGACATTGGGCTGCGGCAACGCAGGCTTGGCCGCAACAGTCGGCGCCGGTGACACGGCGACCGGCGCCGGCGCAGCTGCCTTGGCGCCACCGCTGACGTCTTCCTTGAGAATGCGGCCGCCACGACCGCTGCCTTGCACGTCGGCGGCGGCAATGCCCTTCTCGTCCATGATCTTGCGCGCAGACGGCATCGCCGTCGCACCGGCGGCAGGAGCCGGCGCAGCGGCGGGTGCTGCCGCCGGCTTGGCGGCAGGCGCGGCGGCAACCGCCTTGCCCTCGGTATCCAATTGCGCGATGACTTCGCCGGCAACCACGGTCTCGCCGTTGCCCTTGATGATCCTGACGATCACTCCGCTGTCCGGTGCCGGCAGTTCGAGCACCACCTTGTCGGTTTCGATGTCGATCAGGTTCTGGTCGCGGGTGACGGCATCGCCTTCATTGACATGCCAGGCCGACAGGGTGGCTTCGGCCACCGACTCGGATAGTTGGGGTACTTTGACTTCGATGATCATGATTTCTCCGTTATTCCTTGATGCCGAGGGCAGCGTTGACCACTTCCTTCTGCTGCTGGACATGTTTTGAGGCATAGCCTACGGCCGGGGACGGCGACGAAGGACGCGCCACAGCGTCGAGGATCTGGCCCTTCTTGATCAGCCGCTCCAGACGATGATGCTTGGCGTACCAGGCGCCCTGGTTCATCGGCTCCTCCTGACACCAGATCAGTTCCTTGAGGTTGGGGTACTTGAGCATCTCTTCGTGCAGCCGGCGGTCGTCGAACGGATAGAGCTGCTCGACACGCACCAGGACGACGTTGTCGACCTTCTTTTCCCGGCGCGCAGCGAGCAGGTCGAAATAGATCTTGCCGGCGCAGGTGACCATGCGCGTCACCTTCTTCGGATCGACCTTGTCTATCTCGCCGATGATGGTCTGGAAGGTGCCGTTGGCCAGTTCGTCGAGCGAACTGGTGGCGTCCTTGTGGCGCAGCAGCGACTTCGGCGTCATGACGATCAGTGGCTTGCGCTGCTTGCGCAGCATCTGGCGGCGCAGCATGTGGTAGACCTGCGCTGCATTCGACGGCACGCAGACTTCCCAGTTGAAGTCAGCGGACAATTGCATGTAGCGCTCGAGGCGCGCCGAGGAATGCTCCGGCCCCTGACCTTCGTAACCATGCGGCAGCAGCATCACCAGGCCGCAACCGCGGCCCCACTTGGCTTCACCGGAGGACAGGAACTGGTCGATGACCACCTGGGCTCCATTGGCGAAGTCGCCGAACTGCGCTTCCCAGACCACCATCTCGTTCGGCGCCGCCGTGGCGAAGCCGTATTCGAAGGCCAGCACGGCTTCCTCGGACAGCACCGAGTCGAAGCACATGAAGCGGCCCTGGTTTTCCTGGATGTTCTGCAGCGGCCAGTAGGTGCCCTCGTCCCACTTCTCGCGATTCTGGTCGTGCAGGGCGGCGTGGCGGTGGAAGAAGGTACCGCGGCCGACGTCCTCACCCGAGACGCGAATGTTGTAGCCGGCAGAGACCAGCGACGCGTAGGCCAGGTTCTCGGCCATGCCCCAGTCCACCGGCGCCTTGCCCTCGCCCATCAGCTTGCGGTCGTCGATGATTTTCTGCACGCGCGAGTGCAGCGTGAAATTCTCCGGGACCGTGGTAAGGCGCTTCGCCAGGCGCTGCATCTCGGTCATCGACACGGTGGTATCGCACTTCTCGCTGTAGGGCACGTTGATGTAAGGCGTCCAGTCAATCGAGAACTTGCTCTGGTAGTCGCTGATCACCGGGTCGATCAGGTGGCGACCTTCATCCAGCGCCGCACGATAATCCTTGATCATCTGCTCGGCATCACCCTTGGCGATGACGCCCTGGGCTTCGAGCTTGTCCGCATACAGCTTGCGCGTACCGGGATGCTGGGCGATCTTCTTGTACATCAGGGGCTGCGTCACCATCGGCTCGTCCTGCTCGTTGTGGCCGAGCTTGCGGAAGCAGACGATGTCGATCACCACGTCCTTCTTGAATTCCTGGCGGTACTCCATGGCGATCTGGGTCACCAGTGCCACGGCCTCCGGATCGTCGCCATTGACGTGGAAAATCGGCGCTTCGATCATCTTGAAGATATCGGTGCAATACAGCGAGGAACGGTAGTCGCGCAAGTCGGAAGTAGTGAAGCCGATCTGGTTGTTCACCACGATGTGCACCGTGCCGCCGGTGCCATAGCCACGCGTGTTGGAGAAGTTCAGCATCTCCTGGTTCACGCCCTGGCCGGCCACCGCGGCGTCGCCGTGGATCAGCACCGGCAACGCCTGGACTTTGCCCTCGGCACCACGGCGCACCTGGCGCGCATAGACCGAACCTGCAACCACGGGATTGACGATTTCCAGATGCGACGGGTTGAATGCCAGCGTCAGATGCACCGGACCGCCCGGCGTGCCGACATCTGACGAGTAGCCCATGTGGTACTTGACGTCGCCGGCCGAGAGCGCCGACTTCTTCTTGCCCTCGAATTCGTCGAACAGCATGGCCGGCTGCTTGCCCAGGGTATTCACCAGCACATTGAGCCGGCCTCTATGGGCCATGCCGATGACCATTTCCTGCACGCCGACCATGCCGGCGGTGCGGATCAACTGGTCCATGGCCAGGATTAGCGCCTCGCCACCTTCGAGCGAGAAGCGCTTCTGGCCGACATACTTGGTATGCAGGTAGCGCTCCAGCGTCTCGGCGTGGGTCAGTTGCACCAGGAAGCGCTTCTTGTCTTCCGCCGTATAGGCCGGCGTACCGCGAATCGGTTCCAGCTTGTTCTGTAACCAGCGCTTCTGGCCGACATCCGAGATGTACATGAACTCGGTACCGATGGTGCCGCAGAAGGTCTGCCGGCAGGCTTCGAGGATCTCGCGCAGGGTTGCCGTCTCGGGTACCGCGGCAAACGAGCCGGTCTGGAACACCTGGCCCAGGTCCGCCTCGGTAAAGCCGTAATGCGAAGGCTCGAGTTCGGCCACCGCGGGACGCTCGGCGCGTTTGAGCGGATCCAGTTGCGCCCAGCGATTGCCGAGGAAGCGGTAGGCATTGATCATCTGCAATACCTTGATCTGCTTGCCGTCGGACTGCGCCGTGGCACGTCCTGCCTGCAGGGTTCCGTCCTTGGCACGTTGCGCAAAGGAAGTGATCACCGGATAGTGGGCCACGTCCGGGCCCGTATAGTTGCCTGCGCCCGGCAGGGTTCCGAGCTTGTCGAAATAGTCGCGCCAGACCGGCTCGACCGAGGCCGGGTTGGCGAGATAGGCGTCGTACAGCGCCTCGATGTACGGCGTATTGGTGCCGAACAGATACGAGTTGGACAGCATCTGCTTCATCATTGCGTCACCTGCTCATGTTTGGGGAAAAAAACCGGGGGGCGTCAGCCGCCCCCCGTCTTGGCCGAAAACGGATCAGCGCTGGTTGAGCGCCTTGACGTCGCGCCTGGCCGCGCCGATATAAAGCTGGCGCGGACGGCCGATCTTGTATTCCGGATCGGTGATCATCTCCTCCCACTGCGTCATCCAGCCGACGGTACGCGCCAGCGCGAAGATGCAGGTGAACATCGAGGTCGGGATGCCGAGCGCCTTTTGCACGATGCCCGAGTAGAAATCGACGTTCGGATACAGCTTTTTCTCGACGAAATAGGGATCCTCGAGCGCGATCTTCTCGAGTTCCTTGGCCAGCTTGAACAACCGGTCGTTCTCCAGGCCCAGCTCCGACAGGACATCGGCGCAGACCTTGCTCATCAGCTTGGCGCGCGGATCAAAGTTCTTGTATACGCGGTGGCCAAAACCCATCAGCTTGAAGCTGTCGTTCTTGTCCTTGGCGCGCTTGATGTATTCGCCAACGCGCGAGACATCGCCGATCTCTTCCAGCATCTGCAGACAGGCCTCATTGGCGCCGCCGTGGGCCGGACCCCAAAGGCAGGCGATGCCGGCCGAGATGCAGGCAAACGGGTTGGCGCCGGAAGAACCGGCCAGGCGCACGGTCGAAGTCGAGGCGTTCTGCTCGTGGTCGGCGTGCAGTGTGAAAATGGTGTCGAGGGCATGCACCAGCACCGGATTCGGCTTGTATTCCTCACAGGGCGTGCCGAACATCATGTGCATGAAGTTCGCCGTGTAGTCGAGGTCGTTGCGCGGATACATGAAAGGCTGGCCGGTGTTGTACTTGTAGGCCATGGCAACGATGGTCGGCAACTTGGCGACCAGGCGATTGAAGGAGATGCTGCGATCCTCGGGATCGGCGAAATCGGTGACATCGTGATAGAAGGCTGAAAGCGCGCCGACCACGCCAACCATCACCGCCATCGGGTGTGCGTCGCGGCGGAAGCCCTGATAGAGCCGCACCAGCTGCTCATGCACCATGGTGTGCTTCTTGATCGTAGTTTCGAAATCGGCCTTCTGGGTCTGATTCGGCAGTTCGCCGTTCTTCAGCAAATAGGCAACTTCGAGGAAGTTGCAATTTTCCGCGAGTTGCTCGATCGGGTAGCCGCGATACAGCAGCTCGCCCTTGTCACCATCGATGAAGGTGACTTTCGACTGGCAACTGGCCGTGGAAAGGAAACCGGAGTCGTAGGTGAACAAGCCGGTCTTGGCACCGAGGGTGCGAATGTCGATCACATCGTTGCCGTGTACCCCAACCATCACGGGAAACTCCACGGTCTTGCCATCTATGGTCAGGCTTGCTGTGCGATTCGTGCTCATAATCAGATCCTCTTTCAGGTCCGTTGATTGCCGCTGCTACTCGAAATTGGCTATGGGTGAAACTTCCCGTAGCCGCTCAATCATTGCTGCCATCCGTGGGTCGTCGGTGGTTTCTCTTCCGCTCACCAAGGCCCACAGATCGTGGTCTTCCAGCTCCAGCAAACTTTCCAGCGCCGCTTCGCCTTGCGCGTCGAGGCTTGCCTCGTAGCGTTCCCAGAAGCGGTCAAACACCAGGTCCAGCTCCAGCAGGGCACGCCGGCAATGCCATTTCAGGCGATTAATGCGCGCCGTGCGATCCTCTGCCACGGTCAGACGGCCCGCCTGACCATCATTTCCTTGATTTTTCCGATCGCCTTGGTCGGGTTGAGGCCCTTCGGGCAAACGTCGACGCAATTCATGATGGTATGGCAGCGGAACAGGCGATACGGGTCTTCGAGGTCGTCGAGCCGCTCGGCGGTGGCCTGGTCGCGCGTGTCGGCGATGAAGCGATAGGCCGCCAGCAAGCCGGCCGGACCGACGAACTTGTCCGGGTTCCACCAGAAGGACGGGCAGGCGGTCGAACAGCAGGCGCAGAGGATGCACTCGTAAAGGCCGTTGAGTTCCTCGCGGTCCTCCGGCGATTGCAACCGCTCGCGCTCGGGCGGCGGATCGTTGTTGATCAGGTAGGGCTTGATCGAGTTGTACTGCTTGAAGAACTGCGTCATGTCCACGATCAGGTCGCGGATCACCGGCAGTCCGGGCAGCGGACGCAGCACGATCGGCTTGCCCGCGGGAAAGCTTTCCATCGCGGTCAGGCAGGCCAGGCCGTTCTTGCCGTTGATGTTCATCGCGTCGGAGCCGCAGACGCCTTCGCGACAGGAGCGACGGAAGGAGATCGAGTCATCCTGCGCCTTGAGCTTGACCATGGCATCGAGCAGCTTGCGGTCGGTCGATTCGAGTTCGACCGAGATGTCCTGCATGTAGGGCTTGGCGTCCTGATCCGGATCGTAGCGATAGATCTTGAACTGGACAGTGCGATTGGCGTTCGTCATCGTCATTCCTTGTCAGTAGGCGCGCTTCTTGAGTTCGATGGTGTCGACGCTCATCGGCTTCATCTGCACCGGCTTGTAGTCGAGGCGGTTGCCTTCGCGATACCACAGCGTATGTTTGAGCCAGTTCTTGTCGTCGCGACCGTCCGGCGTTTCGGGACTGTCGACCGCATCGTCGCGCACATGGGCGCCGCGCGACTCGGTGCGGGCGTTGGCCGAAACGATGGTGGCCTTGGCGACTTCGATCAGGTTGTCGAGTTCCAGCGCCTCGATGCGCGCCGTATTGAACACCATCGACTTGTCCTTGATCTGGGTCTGCGCCACCTGCCCGGCAATCTCCTCGATGCGCTTGACGCCGTCTGCGAGCATGTCCTTGAAACGGAACACGCCGGCATGCTTCTGCATGGTGCGCTGCATTACAAGGCGCGTCTCATGCACGTCGGCGCCGTCCTTCTGGTGATTCAGCCTATCGACGCGGGCCAGCGTGCGGTCGATGGCATCCTGGGCCAGCGGCTTGTGCGCCTTGACGTTGTTCTTCAGGTCATTCACTGCCGTCTCGCCGGCCGACTTGCCGAACACCAGCAAGTCGAGCAGCGAATTGGTGCCGAGCCGGTTGGCGCCATGCACCGAGGCGCAGGCGCATTCGCCGGCGGCATAGAAGCCATGCACCGGTTCGCTCGGGTTGCCGCCCTTGGGTACCACGACCTGCCCAAGGTAGTTGGTGGGAATGCCGCCCATCTGGTAATGACAGGTCGGCACTACCGGCAGCGGCTCCTTGAGGCAGTCGACGCCGGCAAACTGGATGCCGATTTCATGGATGCCGGGCAGGCGCTTCATGATGGTTTCGGGCGGCAGGTGGGTGATGTCGAGCAGCACGAAATCCTTGTTCGGCCCGCAGCCGCGGCCTTCGTTGATCTCGGTGGTCATGGCGCGCGAAACCACGTCGCGCGACGCCAGATCCTTGGCGTTGGGCGCATAGCGTTCCATGAAGCGCTCGCCGTCCGAGTTGCGCAGGATGCCGCCCTCGCCGCGCACGCCTTCGGTGATCAGCACGCCGGCACCGGCCACGCCGGTCGGGTGGAACTGCCAGAACTCCATGTCTTCGAGCGGGATCCCCGCGCGCGCCGCCATGCCGACACCGTCGCCGGTGTTGATGAAGGCATTGGTCGAGGAGTAGTAGATGCGCCCCGCTCCGCCGGTGGCGAAAATGGTCGCCTTGGCGTGGAAGACCACGATCTCGCCGGTTTCCATGTCCATCGCGGTGACGCCCATGACATCGCCATCGGCATCACGGACCAGATCCAGCGCCTGCCATTCGACGAAGAACTGGGTGTTGACCTTGACGTTGCGCTGGTACATCGCGTGCAGCATGGCGTGGCCGGTGCGGTCGGCGGCGGCGCAGGAACGGCGCACCGGCTTCTCGCCGAAGTTCGACATGTGGCCGCCGAAGGGGCGCTGGTAGATCTTGCCGTTGTCGAGGCGGTCGAAAGGCATGCCGTAGTGCTCGAGCTCGACCACCACCTCGTTGGCCTTGCGGCACATGAACTCGATCGCGTCCTGGTCGCCGAGCCAGTCGGAGCCCTTGACGGTGTCGTACATGTGCCAGTGCCAGTGGTCCTCCTCGGAATTACCCAGGCTGGCGGCGACACCGCCCTGCGCCGCGACGGTGTGCGAGCGGGTGGGGAAAACCTTGGTCAGCACGGCGGTCTTGTAGCCGGCTTCGGACAACTGGATTGCGGCACGCAGGCCGGCGCCGCCGGCGCCGACGATGACCGCATCGAATTTGCGAACGGAATAGTGCACGGTCAGAGTCTCCAGATGATCTGTATGGCCCAGCCGGCGTAGCCGACCAAGGCGAGCAGCGTCATCACGTGCAGGAACAGACGCAACGCCGCGGAATTGAGGTAGTCCATCCAGATGTCGCGGACGCCGATCCAGGCGTGCCAGCAGAGGCTGACGATGAACAGGAAGCTGAGGAAGCGGATGAAGCCGTTGGCCATGAAGACCTGCCAGGCTTCGCGCGAGGACATCGCACCGCCGAGGGCGGCCGCAAACATGATCAGCGTGAATGCCGCCATGACGACGCCGGTGACGCGTTGCGCCAGCCAATCCCTGAGGCCGTAACCGGCCCCGACGACGAGTCGGTTCATCAGTAGGCTCCCAGCAGTTTCAGGCCGAAGATCGCAGTCAGCGCCAGGCTGATCACCATCACCGCCACCGCCGAGCTGTGCGCCTGCTGCTTCTCGACGCCGACATGGATGTCGATCAGCAGGATGCGGATGCCCATGCAGAAATGATGCAGGAAGGCCCAGATCAGGCCCAGCAGGATCAGCTTGACCAGCCAATTGCCGGTCAGGGCATTGAACATATCGACGTTCTGCTGCGTGGATCCGAGCGAAAGCTGAAGCAGCCATATCAGCAGCGGCAACATCAGAAACAATCCGGCGCCGCTGACGCGGTGCAAAATCGAAGCAAACCCGGCTAAAGGAAGCCTGATTTCATGGAGCGCCAGATGCTTCGGACGCTGTTTGGTTATCTCGGACATTTACCGGCTTCTCCTTCGAATTTGATGCGGCGCACTATAAAACAAACCGTGTAACAGGAAAACAAAATTAATGCAGACGTCTACCCGAGCTCATTGAAATAGCAGTGATCGTGAGTCGCATACAGCCCGCGACGCCATTCGACCGGCTTGTCGGCGTAGGAAAAGCTGACGCGCTCTACCGACAGCAGCGGACTGCCCTCCGCCACGTTGAGCAATTCGGCGCTGGCGCGATCCGCCGGGACAGCGCGGAGGCGTTCCTCGGCCCGAATCATGCGAATGCCGAAGCGGTTCTCGAAAAAGCTGTAGAGCGAACCCTGGTAGTCGCGCAGCATTTCCAGCGTCACGGTGCCGAAGATGCTTCCCGGCAGATAGATCTCATCGACCACGACGGGCTTCCCCGAAAATTTCAGCAGGCGGCGCACGATGTTGATCGGATCGCCGATATTCAGTTCGAGCATGCGCGCCACCTCCGGCCCGGCCTTGGCACGCCAGCATTCCAGCGGTACGCTCTGCGCCTGCTCGATGCCCCCCGCCAGCGGCACCAGGCGCAGAAAACGGAAGAATGCGCGCGGATCGTCGTGGGAGGCGACGAAGGTGCCCTTGCCCTGGCGTCGCAACAGGAGGTTTTCCGCGGCCATTTCGTCGATGGCCTTGCGCACCGTACCCTGACTGACATTGAAACGGATCGCCAGATCGGCTTCGCTGGGAATGGCCTCACCGGGGCGCCATTCGCCGGATTCCAGGCGCTGCATCAGCAGGCTCTTGATCTGGCGATACAGGGGACTGAAAGTCGGCGCCGGCGATGCGGCGGAAGCCACGACTTTTTGCGACGTCGCGGTCGAGGCACCCGTGGGGTGCTCATTGGAAGGATTCCCCTTGGGGGATACGGCAGAATCCGGCATGGGCGGCATTTGACCACATTTTTTTTCAGTCGTCCACCCCTTGTCTTATGTCTTATATAAGATATCAGTTAGCTATTGACACAGCGCAGCATTGTTCCTAGAATGTTTGCCACTTTTGATGCCGTATCATCCGGGCTTTCGGCTGCAGTCCACCGCGCTAATCCATACCCCGCATTTCTTGCAGTCTTGACCAATCGATTCAAACTGATACAGGAGTTCTACAAATGGCAAAAGCCCCCGTTCGTGTTGCAGTGACCGGCGCCGCCGGCCAAATCGGTTACGCCCTGGTTTTCCGCATTGCTGCCGGCGAAATGCTGGGCAAGGATCAGCCCGTGATCCTGCAAATGCTGGAATTGCCGATGGAAAAGGCCCAGGCAGCGCTCAAGGGCGTCATGATGGAACTCGACGACTGCGCCTTCCCGACGCTGGCCGGCATGGTCGGCACCGATGATCCCAAGGTCGCCTTCAAGGATGCCGACTACGCGCTGCTGGTCGGCGCCAAGCCGCGCGGCCCGGGCATGGAGCGCAAGGACCTGCTGATGGAAAACGCCAAGATCTTCATCGAGCAGGGCAAGGCCCTGAACGATGTGGCCTCGCGCAATGTCAAAGTGCTGGTGGTCGGCAACCCGGCCAACACCAACGCCTACATCGCCATGCGTTCCGCTCCCTCCCTGCCGCAGAAGAACTTCACCGCCATGCTGCGCCTCGACCACAACCGCGCCGTGTCGCAGCTGGCGACGCGTACCGGCAAGGCCGTTACCGACATCGAAAAGATGATCGTCTGGGGCAACCACTCGCCCACCATGTACCCGGACCTGCGCTTCTGCACCGTCGCCGGCACCGCCGCTCCCGCCGCCGTCAATGACGAAGCCTGGTACCGCAACGAGTACATCCCGACCGTCGGCAAGCGCGGCGCCGCCATCATCGCCGCCCGCGGCGCATCTTCGGCCGCCTCGGCCGCCAACGCCGCGATCGACCACATGCGCGACTGGGCGCTGGGCACCAAGGGCAAGTGGGTCACCATGGGCGTGCCGTCCGACGGCAGCTACGGCATCCCGAAGGGCATCATCTACGGCGTGCCGGTGACTACCGAAGGCGGTGAATACATGCGCGTCGAAGGCCTCGCGGTCGACGACTACTCCCGCACCATGATGGACAAGACCCTGGCCGAACTGCAGGAAGAGCAAGCCGGCGTCGCCAGCCTGCTCGGCTGATGACGGGCGACGGGATGCAGTACAGCGCACTGAGGTCGAACTGAGGTGAGCCTGCCGCTGCATCCTGCCGCCGTTCTGTACCAGGGCAGCAAACCCTTTCCGGTCCTGGCAGCCTGCGAGCACTTTGCCGGCTCGGAAAAGAACCTGCGCACGGCGCTGAACCTGCAGGCGGAACTTCTGGTGGACGGCCAGCCGATTTTCGACATCACGGCCGATTGCGAGGATGGCGCGCCCGCCGGGCGCGAAGCCGAGCACGCGGCGATGATCGCCGACCTGCTGCTCGATCCCGCCAACGCCCGCGGCCGCCTCGGCGTACGCATCCATGACGTGACGCATGCGTACTGGCGCGATGAGCTGCAGATCATCGTCGGTCGCGCCGGACAGCAGGTGGCCTACGTCGTGCTGCCCAAGGTCGGCAGCGCCGACGATGCGCTGACCCAGATCGTGGCGCTGGACGAAGTCCGCGCGCTGTATGGCATCCAGCGCGAGATTCCGGTGCATATCTTGATCGAAACTCCCGGCGCGCTGCACGACGTCTGGAAAATCGCCGCCCTGCCCCATGTCGAATCGATCGACTTCGGCCTGATGGATTTCGTCAGCGCCCATCACGGTGCGATTCCCGGCACGGCGATGCGCTCGCCGGGCCAGTTCTCGCATCCGCTGATCATCCGTGCCAAGTGCGAAATCGCTGCCGCGGCGTTGGGCAATGGCGTGGTTCCGGCGCACAACGTCACCACCGAACTCAACGATCCGGAAGTGGCGCGCGAGGATGCGCGCCGCGCCCGCAGCGAGTTCGGCTTCCTGCGCATGTGGAGCATCCATCCGCGCCAGATCCAGCCCATCGTCGAGGCCATGCGCCCCGACTTTGCCGAAGTCACGGAAGCCGCAGGCATCCTGCTCGCCGCACAAAACGCCAACTGGGGTCCGATTGCCTGGGAAGGCAAGCTGCACGACCGCGCCTCGTATCGCTATTACTGGGAGTTGCTGCGCCGCGCGCAGGCCACCGGCGCGCCCCTGCCGGCCGAAGCCCGGCATCGCTTCTTCCCCGCCACCACCGCGTCGAACCTGACGCCCACCACCACTCACTAACCAATTCCAACGAGAGGACCTCATCATGCTTGACGCCTATCGCCAACACGTCGCCGAACGCGGCGCCCTTGGTATCCCGCCGCTGCCGCTGTCCAAGCAGCAGACCGAAGAACTGGTCGCCCTGCTGATGGCTCCGCCCAAGGGCGAGGAAGCCTTCCTGGTCGACCTGATCACCTATCGCATTCCGGCCGGCGTCGACGATGCGGCCAAGGTCAAGGCCGAGTTCCTGGCGAAAGTCAGTGCTGGTACCACGGCGTGCCCGCTGATCTCGCGCGAGAAAGCCACCGAACTGCTCGGCACCATGGTCGGCGGCTACAACGTGAAGCCCCTGATCGACGTGCTCGACGACGCCGTGGTCGGCGCCACCGCCGCCAAGGCACTCAAGTCGACGCTGCTGATGTTCGACTTCTTCCACGATGTCGCAGACAAGGCCAAGGCCGGCAGTGCCAATGCCAAGGCGGTGATGCAATCCTGGGCCGATGCCGAATGGTTCACCCAGCGCCCGGAAGTTCCCGCCTCGCTGAAGGTCACCATTTTCAAGGTCACCGGCGAAACCAATACCGACGACCTCTCGCCCGCGCCCGACGCCTGGAGCCGTCCCGACATCCCGCTGCACGCGCTGGCCATGCTGAAGAACCCGCGTCCCGGCATCGAGGCCGACAAGGCCGGCGAGCGCGGCCCGCTGAAGCAGCTCGAAGCGTTGCAGGCCAAGGGCAACCTGGTCGCCTACGTCGGCGACGTGGTCGGCACCGGCTCCTCGCGCAAGTCCGCCACCAACTCCGTGCTGTGGTTCACCGGCGAGGACATCCCCTTCGTCCCCAACAAGCGCTTCGGCGGCGTTTGCCTCGGCACCAAGATCGCGCCGATCTTCTACAACACCATGGAAGACGCCGGCGCGCTGCCGATCGAGCTCGACGTCGGCCAGATGAACATGGGCGACGAAGTCGAACTGCGTCCCTATGACGGCAAGGCCCTCAAGGGCGGCGCCGTGATTTCCGAATTCAAGGTCAAGTCCGATGTCGTTTTCGACGAAGTCCGCGCCGGCGGCCGCATCAACCTGATCATCGGCCGCGCGCTGACCGGCAAGGCGCGCGAATTCCTCGGCCTGCCCGCCTCGACCCTGTTCCGCCTGCCGCAGGCACCGAAGGACTCGGGCAAGGGCTACTCGCAGGCGCAGAAGATGGTCGGCCGCGCCTGCGGCTTCCCGGAAGGCAAGGGCGTCCGTCCCGGCACCTACTGCGAACCGAAGATGACCTCGGTCGGCAGCCAGGACACCACCGGCCCGATGACCCGCGACGAACTGAAAGACCTCGCCTGCCTCGGCTTCTCCGCCGACCTGGTGATGCAGTCCTTCTGCCACACCGCGGCCTACCCGAAGCTGGTCGACGTCAAGACCCACCGCACCCTGCCGAGTTTCATCACCGCACGCGGCGGCATCTCGCTGCGTCCCGGCGACGGCGTGATCCACTCCTGGCTCAACCGCCTGCTGCTGCCGGATACCGTCGGCACCGGCGGCGACAGCCACACCCGTTTCCCGATCGGCATTTCCTTCCCGGCCGGCTCGGGCCTGGTGGCCTTCGCCGCTGCCACCGGCGTGATGCCGCTGGACATGCCGGAATCGGTGCTGGTGCGCTTCAAGGGTTCGCTGGCGGAAGCCAGCAAGCGCGGCATCACGCTGCGTGACCTGGTCAATGCGATTCCGCTCTACGCCATCAAGCAGGGTCTGCTGACGGTGTCCAAGCAGGGCAAGAAGAACATCTTTTCGGGCCGCATCCTCGAAATCGAGGGCCTGCCCGACCTCAAGGTGGAACAGGCGTTCGAGCTCACCGACGCCTCGGCCGAGCGTTCCGCCGCCGGCTGTTCGGTGCGCCTGAACAAGGAACCGATCGTCGAGTACATGCGCTCCAACATCACGCTGATGAAGTGGATGATTGCCGAAGGCTACTCTGACCGCCGCGCCCTCGGCCGCCGCGTCAAGGCCATGGAGAACTGGATCGCCAACGGTACCCTGCTGGCGCCCGATGCCGATGCCGAATACGCCGCCGTGATCGAGATCGATCTGGCCGACGTCACCGAGCCGATCCTGGCCTGCCCCAACGACCCGGACGACGTCAAGGTGCTGTCCGAAGTCGCCGGCGAAAAGATCGACGAGGTTTTCATCGGCAGTTGCATGACCAACATCGGCCACTTCCGCGCCGCCGGCAAGGTGCTGGAAGGCAAGACCGATATTCCGACGCGCCTCTGGATCGCGCCGCCGACCAAGATGGACGCCATGATCCTCAACGAGGAAGGCTACTACGCCATCCTCGGCAAGTCCGGCGCGCGCATGGAAATGCCTGGTTGCAGCCTGTGCATGGGCAACCAGGCGCAGATCCGGAAGGGCAGCACGGCGGTGTCGACCTCGACCCGCAACTTCCCCAACCGGCTCGGCATCGACACCCGCGTCTATCTGTCTTCCGCCGAACTCGCTGCGGTGACGGCGCTGATGGGCAGGATCCCGACCATGGCCGAATACCTGGAACAGGTGCAGACGGTGAATGCCAAGGCCGCCGACGTCTATCGCTACATGAACTTCGACCAGATCGCGGAATTCAAGGAACTAGCCGATACGGTGACCGTGTAAGCCATGTAAATCGGCGTGTCGCCAGCGCCAGCGCGCTGCGTCCTGCGGAACTCTTGATACGCCCCCGTCGAGCAATCCACGGGGGCGTTGTTTTTTCCCGATCGCATTATCATGGCGTTCCAGCCGACACGGCCCTTCCCCATGCATGCCGAAGACCTCCAACTGCTGGTTACCCGCGAAATGCCCTTTGGCAAGCACAAGGGACGGCTGATCGCCGATTTGCCGGGCAACTACCTCAACTGGTTTGCCCGCGAGGGTTTTCCTCCGGGCGAAATCGGCCGCCTGCTGGCGCTGATGCATGAGATCGATCACAACGGGCTGAGTGACTTGCTGGCGCCGCTGCGCACCGGCAGAAAGTCGTGAGCACCGCGTGATCGCGCGCCGGCATCGCATCGAAAAACCCGCGTCGCGGGAACTTTTTCGCCCTCCGTTCGTTGAACTGGCATGGCAGGTACGGCACGGATGATCCGCATGACCGACGCGGCGGAACGCGAATTCATCGCGCAAGCGCAGGCGGGCGACCACCGCGCCTTCGCCGCACTGGTCCGTGAATATCAGGATCGCGTGTTCCGCTTCATCCTGCGCCTGATCGGAGTGCGCGACGAAGCCATGGATCTGACGCAGGAGACCTTCATGAAAGCCCATCAGGCCTTGCCCGGCTGGCGGCCGGAAGCGCAGTTCCGCACCTGGCTGTTCAGCATCGCGCACTACGCCGCGCTCGACGTGCTGCGCCGGCGCCAGCGCATCGAGTTCGTTTCCGCCACCGATCTTGCAGCAGGGGATGACGGATACGACACGCCGGACCCCGCACGACAGCCGGACCAACGTCTGGCCGACCGGCAAAGCATCGAACTGCTAGAGCGCACGCTGCAGGAACTGCCGGCCGAACACCGCGAAATCCTGCTGCTGCGTGAAATCGAGGACATGTCCTACGACGAAATTGCCACCACCCTGGGCATCGCCGAGGGCACCGTCAAATCCCGCCTGGCGCGCGCGCGCAGCGCCGCCCTGGCCGGCTACCAACGCCACACCGGAGAGCACCGCGATGAATGAACCGCCAAAACCGATGCACGCACCCGACCTGCCCGAGTTGTCGGCCTATCTCGACCACGAACTCGATGCCGGCGAACGACGCCGCGTCGCCGCCCACCTCGCCACCTGCCCGGCCTGCACCGCGTACCTGGCCAGACTCGAGGCGCTTGCCTCCGGCTTCCGGGCCCTGCCGGAGGAAACCCTCGGCTTCGACCTGGCAGGCGTCATCGAAGGCCGCCTCGCCGCGGCGCCGCGCCGTCCGGCGCGCAAACCCAGGCGTGACTGGCAACTGGGCTGGCCGCTGGCCGTCGGCGCCGCCGCATCGATCGCGGCCGGCGTCTTCATGGGCTCGGCGCTGATTGTCGGCGGTGCCGCCACGGCGCCGCGGGTTGCCGCACTGAGCGTCTTCGACGCGATGCCGCCGGGCAACCTCTGCATCGGCCTCGAATCCTGCTACGTCAAGGGAAGCGTCAAATGAAACCGAACCTGCTGCGCATCGCTCTGATCCTTTCGCTGTTGGCCAATCTCGGCGTACTCGGCGCGATCGCCTATCGCAGTGCCGTGCCCCCGGCCGCGGGCGAAAGCCTGCCGCGCCACCTGCAGCTGAGCGCCGAACAGTTGCAGCGCTGGCACGAATCGGAAATCGGCTTCCTGCGCCAACTGGGTGCCGGGGCCGAAGAAATCCGCGTACGCCGCGACCGCATGATCCACGCCATTTTTGCCGAGACGACCGATCCGGCGCTGATCGAGCGCGAACGCACGGCTATCGCCCGCCTGCAGGATCAGCAGCAGAAGCTGGTAATCGAGCAACTGCTGCGCGAACGCGAACTGCTGCAGCCGGCGCAACGCGAGCGCCTCGCCCAGCTGCTGCTGGCGCAGCCCGTGACGCCGTCGCCGATCGAGCAGTTGCACCGCGACTGACAATGAAAAATGGAACATTTGCCGCAGCCGCTCGTTGAAGTCAGTGAGGCCTGCGACAGGGCGCATCGGGCGCATCGGCGGGCATCGCTCATCTGAACGGAGATCCACGAACATGAAACAGAAAACCTCAAGCGTGCTGCACGCCTTCCTGCTTGTTGCCGGGCTGTCGCTTTCTGCCGCAAGCCCTGCCGCGCCGGCGCACAAGCACGATTCCCACGCCGACCAAGCCGCACCCACCACCCTGCAACTCAATGCCGGGAAAAAATGGGCAACCGACGAGCCGCTGCGCAAGTCCATGGCAAGCATCCGCCAGTCCGTCGAGGCCTCGCTGCATCAGATCCACGAAAATCGCCTGGCTCCGGCCGGCTACGGCAAGCTCGCGCGCAAGGTCGAAGGCGAAGTCGGCAACATCGTCAGCAACTGCAAGCTGGAACCACAGGCCGACGCGCAACTGCACCTGATCGTCGCCGACCTGCTTGCCGGCGCCGAACAGATGGCCGGCAAGGTCAACAAGGCCAAGCGTCAGGACGGGGCGGTGAAGGTCATCGGCGCGCTGGAAAAATACGCCACCTATTTCGACGATCCGCAGTTCAAGCCGATCCCCCATTGAGGCAATCGCAAGTTGCGGCCCAAGCGGGCCGCAACGGCATATTCGGCGGCGAGGCGTCGGCGCCGACTGTTGCCTGACCAGGCCCGGGCCGGTTCAGGAACCGCGATTCCGAAGCCTACGCCGCAGCGGCGGATTCGAAGAAACGCATCGTGTTGCGCCCGGCCGACTTCGACTGGTACATGGCGATATCCGCCTGCTTCAGCAGGTCGTCCATGCTCCGGCGCTGATCCGCGAACAATGCGATGCCGATGCTCGGCGTACTGTGGTGCTCCTTGCCGAGCAGGATGTAGAGCCGGTTGAGGGCGACCAGAATCTTCTCGCCGACGGCGGCGGCCTGTCGTTTCGCTTCGTCGGGGCTTTCCCCCAGGTCGGTCAGCATCACTACGAATTCGTCACCGCCGATGCGCGCAGCGGTATCCGCCTCGCGGACGCAACTGCGCAGTCGCGCCGCCACTTCCTGCAAGAGGAGGTCGCCGTGGTCGTGGCCGTGCGTGTCGTTCAGCTGCTTGAAATTGTCGAGGTCGATCAGCAGCAGCGCACCGCGATGCCCGCTGCGGGCACATGACGCCAGGGCGCGCTGCAGGCGATCCATCAACAGCCGGCGGTTGGGCAACTGGGTCAGGTCGTCGTAGAGGGCAAGATGCTTGATCGCTTCCTCGGCGGCCTTGCGCTCGCTGATGTCGGCCATGGTGGCGACATAGTAGGACGCGGAATCCTGATTGTCGCTGCATACGGCCGTTATCGTCAGCCACTGCGGATACACCTCGCCATTCTTGCGGCGGTTCCATATTTCGCCCTGCCACGAACCGAAGTGATGTATCTGCTCCCACATCGTGGCGTAGAACGCCGCGTCATGCCGCCCCGAACTCAGCATGGCCGGGGTGCGGCCAATGACTTCTTCTGCCAGGTAGCCGGTCAGGTCCGAAAAGGCATGATTGACGCGCTGGATCACCTGTGCAGCATCGGTGACCAGAAATGCCACATCGGCCTCGAAGGCCTTGGCGGCAATCCGCAGCTGGCTTTCCGCCTGCTTGCGTTGCGTGACGTCGCGGGCCACCACCACCACGCGCGTGACCACGCCGGCGCTGTCGCGGATCACGCCACCTATCGACTCCATCTGGCGGAGGCTGCCGTCGGCAAGGACAAAGCGGTATTCGCTCTGTCGGCCGACTCCGGTTCTGACCGTTTCCTGGAAGGCCTCGATGATTCGCGGCCGGTCTTCGGCGTGGATTTCGGCGAAGGAATCCGTGCCGCGCAGGTCGCGATCCGGTCCGAACAGCCGTTGATAGGAGGGGCTGTTGTAGATGCGCCGCCCCTCCAGATCGAGCACCGCGATGAAGTCGCCAAGGTTCTCGGCGATCAGGCGGAAAAACTTTTCCTGCTCGCGCAGCGCCATTTCAGTCTTCTTGCGCAAACCGATGTCGGTGAGGACCAGCAACACCAGAGGGTTTGCCGCTTCCCTTGCCAGCAGAAGGCCGTCGAGCTGGGCCGCAAGATAGGAGCCGTCACCGCGCAGCAGACTGCTCTCAAAGCTCACCTGACCCTTGTGCAGGCCGGAACCAAGCAGTTTCTGCTTCACGATGTCGATGTCGCCAGGCGCCACGAAACGCATGAAGGGTGCATCCAGCAGATCGCAGCGTTCGACGCGCAGAAGTTCCGCCCCGGCACGATTGACCCCGGCAATCGTTCCCTGCTGCGTCAGCTCGAAGTAGGCGCTGGGCGCAAATTCATAAAGGCTGGCAAAGTGGTCGCGTGCCTGCTCCATGGCCGTGAGCGAAATCTGCAAGGCAATGATCTGCTGTCCAAGCTGCAGCAGATCCGCCTGCTGCCCGCCCACCATGTGTGCCGCCGCCGGAGGATTCCGTCCGTGCCTTACGGTGTTGCGCACAATCCGGCCTCCATCCGTTCAGCCCGGCAGCCCGTCCTCGCCGGCGCGTAGGCCCAGTTCAGGTAGGCAAGGCGCAGTCGCACCAGCTCCTTCTGCGCCTGCGTATCACCCCGCGCGGCCTGCTCGAAGAGGCGCTTAAAGCGCTGCTCGCTGGCGAGCCCCAATGCTTCGGGCGGCGCGGCGAACGGCAAGCCAACTATTTCGTTCAGTACCGGCAACGCCTGTGCGGTAACCCGGGTCATGGTGACGGGCACAACGATCTATGGCGCCGGGGGAGACGCGGATGGCATGTTGGCGACATCGAGCCGGGCCACTGCCTTCTGCAGCTGCAAATCATCGCAGCTTGCCAGCAACATCAGCCCGGCGCGCAGCAGATCGCCTTTTTTGGTCTCTACGCCCAATCCCTGCAGGCGCTGCTTGAGCACGCTGAGCTGCGCATCTTCATGGCGCGCCAGCTTGCAAACTCGCGCCACCCGCTTCGCCGGCTTAGCCGCCCCGGCCTCCTCTGCCATGGCCTTGGCGGTGGCGGCGAGCGCCTTGGACAGCCGAATGCGCCCGGGCCTATTGGCACTAGTCGATTCAGCCGTGGCCGGAACAAGCTTGCGTGGCGCGACGATGTCGCGGTCTGCATGGGGCATTGCCAATCCTCTTGGAAATCTTCAACTTACTCGCGCGGGAGCACTCCTCAATGGAGGATTCTATTCATGCCATTCGGCTTGGGAATACCCGCAGACCCGTATTCCGCCTAATCACTTGACGGTAATTCGCGAGTTTTTGCTGCACCGCCGCAACCGCCCGCTGCAGGCGCCTTTCAGGGCAGGATCAAGCCGGTGCGAATGGCATATTTTGTCAGCTCGACCACATTGTGCAATTCGAGCTTGCGCATCAGGTTGCGGCGGTGCACATCGACGGTACTGGGAGAGATATGCAACTCGCCGGCGATTTCCGGTGCGCTCCTGCCCTCGGCCAGCAAGGTGGCGATCTGCACTTCGCGCCGCGACAGCCGCGTTGCGTTGTCCCGGGTCGACATCGAGCGCCGGTCACGCAGGCTGTCTGCCACCAGCGCGGCCACCTCGGAACAAAGATAGCTGTGCCCGGCCATGACGTTTCGAATGCCCTTTTTGAGGTCGGCGCCCGCCGCCGACTTGGCGATGTAGCCGCTGGCACCGGCATCAAGCATCTGCTGCACGATGCGGCGATCGAGATAGGTCGACAGCGCCAGCACCTTGATCCCGGGATGTCTGGCAAGCAGGCGGCGCGTGGTTTCGATGCCCGACAGCCCGGGCAGGGCCACATCCATCACCACCACGTCTGGCGTCAGTTCATCCGCCATGCGCATCGCCGTGTCGCCATCGCCGACTTCTGCGACCACCTTCATCCCGCCATCCTGCTCGAGCACCACGCGTAGCGCCTCGCGCACCATGGTATGGTCATCCACAAGCATTACGCGGATCATCGCAGATTTCCCTTTCTATGGTGGAACAGGGCACCGACAGGGTGATCGTGGTGCCATTGCCGGGGCAGCTGTCGATTTCAACTTCGCCGCCGAGGTTGCAGATGCGTTCATTGATCGAGCGCAAGCCGAAGCTGTGGTGTCCGGACCAAGGTTGCAGGTGCGGTTCGGCATCGAAACCACAACCGGCGTCGCTCACCACCAGCAGCATGCGATCACCGTCGCACAGGCAGGACAGGCTCGCCGCATCCGCCCGCGCATGCTTGGCGACATTGATCAGCAGTTCGCGGACCGCACGATAGAGCACGGCCTGCACCTCGTCGAGCAGATGCTTGCGGCAACCGTCGTGATCCACATGCACCCTTAATCCATACACGCGTTCGATTTCTTCGCCCAGCCATTCCAGTGCCGGCACCAGGCCGAGGGTATGCAGGATGGGCGGGCTCAACTCCACGGTCACGTTGCGCACCGATTCCTCAGCCTGGCCAACCAGGGTTATCAGGGAAACGATCGAGGGTTCGCCCGGGCCGGCGTCGATCGAGCTCAGCTTGATCTTGATCACCGCCAGCAATTGCCCCAGATTGTCGTGCAGGTCCTGCGCCAGTTTGCGTCGCTCGCGCTCTTCCGCGATCGTCAGCTGCGCCGCCAGCCGGCGCAGCTGCTGGGTGCGCTCGGCCACCTTCTGCTCAAGGCCATTGGCCATGTCGCGCAACGCCTGCTCGGCCTGCTTGCGTGCCGAGATGTCGACCGTGATACCGCGCAGCCAGCGCGGTACCCCCTCCTCCTGCACTACCGTAACGACGTCGTGCAGCCAGACCGTACGGCCATCCCGAGCGATACAGCGGTACTCGAATTCAAAGGGCTCGCCGCGTTCGATCGCGGATGTGCAATAGGGAACCGCCCAATCGCGGTCGTCCGGATGCAGGTGTTCCGCCCAGAATCCCGGCTGCAGCCAGTCTTTCACCGGATAGCCGAGCAGGCGTTCGGCCTGCCGGCTCATGAAGGTATTCGTCAGGCTACGGGCGTCGGCTTCCCAGACCATGCCGTCAATCGTATTGACGATGTCGCGGAAACGCAGCTCTGAAATCCTGAGGTCGGCTTCCGCCTTTCTTCGCGCGGTAACGTCGCTTACCGTGCCGATGACACCGATGATCTCGCCCCTCGCGTTGCGCAGCGGCGAATTTCGGTCCAGCGCCCAGCCGGACTGACCCGTCTGCGCGACCGTGAAAGGAAACTCGACGCCGGTGGTCGTCCCGCCGGCGAGGGTCTGCTCGATGTTGGCGATGACGCCGCTGTCCTTGAGGAAGGGGAAGACCTCCAGCGGATGGCGACCGAGCACGTCGGCAGAGCGCATTCCGGTGAACCTTTCCATGTGTTCGTTCCATATCCGGTAGCGCAGGTCAGAGCCGTAAACGACCACGCCCTCCTGCGCACTGGCGATGACCTGCTCGCTGAACTGGCTTGATTCGCGCAGCATTTCCAGGGCATGCCTGCGCTCGGTGATGTCCACCACCACGGCGCGACACTCCTGCAGGTTTGGGGAGAGCACGGCATTGAGCTGCACGGGCCGTGGCAAGCCGTCATTGACGGCCAATTCCAGCTCCAGTTCGCCGATTTGCCTCACCCCGCCAGCAAACAGGCCCTGCAGGAAAACATTGAACGCCTGCAACTGGGCCGGGACGACAAAAGAAGAAAAGTGCCTGTCGATGACGCGATTGCGCTCCAGACCGAGCAGCCGCGCACCGGTGAGATTGACTCGCGCAATCCCGCCATCGGGGGTCAGGGTGAAGAAGCCGACCGGCGAAAAGTCATAGAAATCGGAGTAGCGTTCAAGCGCGTCCTCCGCCTCGGCCTGCGCCAGCTTCAATTCCTCGTTCTGCAACTCCAGTTCGATCTGGTGCACCTGAAGTTCGTGCAGCAGCTGGTCCTTCGACCTCGCCGGCACCGTGCCCTCCTGCCCGCGCTGGGTGGCAAGCCGGGCCTCGGCCTCGGCCCGCAACAGTGGCCTGGGCTTGCCCATCAGCCTCTGGCCCGCGGCGCGGACACGCGCCGCGCCCGCTGCCCGAAGGCACCCGGCGCCGGAAGGTTTCGCCCTGTGTTCCCGATCGCCACGTGCTTCCCCCTGGTTCCTTTTTGATCGTCACCTCGCCGACCTGTCGCGAGCCGATGACCCATTCACTATATACCCGCCGGGAACTGCGACCTCAGCGACATCCAATCCCGTGCGGCGAGGGCAGTATGCATGAACAGCGCCGGCAGGGAACATACCCGAAACCCCTTAACCGCGGAATACCGCCCGCTCGGTATTTACAGTCCCCGAGCAGTACCTAGACTTGATTGATCGGCAGGAAGAATTCGCGGATCTGGCAGACAGGCCAAAAGTAGAGGAATCCATCATGAGCAGCAAATCCATGCCCCCCGGCTTTAATTCGGTCCGTCGCGACCGCCTCCTCCAGGAGCCCACGCAGGATACCTACCGGACCAAGGGCAAACTCCCCCAACCCGCCACCTGCCCGCAGTGCGGTTCGGTATTCAGCGATGGCCGCTGGCATGCCGGTGCCGCCCCGAAAGAGGCGCATCGGCATACCTGTCCGGCGTGCCACCGCATCAACGATGACTATCCGGCGGGATTCGTCAGCCTCGGGGGTGCGTTTTTTGCAGCACATCGTGACGAAATCATCAGCCTGGTGCGCAACGAAGAGCGGAGTCAGCATGCGGAGCATCCGCTCAAGCGCATCATGGCGATAATCGACCAGAATGGCACGGTCCTGGTCACGACGACCGACGTGCATCTGGCCCGCAGTATCGGCGATGCCGTGCATCACGCCTACCAGGGCGAACTCGAGTTTCACTACAAGCCCGACGAGCACCTGCTGCGGGTACATTGGGAGCGCTGAGAGTGGAAAAGACGGCCTGTAGCGTCACGGACGAAGCGATCGGTCCCGACCCGCACCACCCGGCCGAACACCGGCGCTGAGGAAGGCCCGCCATGATCCGCACCTTGCTGAATAAAACGTCTCTGCGGCGATCGCTGGCTGTGCTGCTGATCCTGCTGGGTGGCGTGCTGCTGTTTCTTGCGCCGGAGACCCGGGCCGGCCTCGGCTTGCTGGCGCTCGGCATCGTGCTCGAAATCGCCGGCATCGCGCTGCGCCATCGCGATTCCACGTGAACCGCGTCGCGCGTTGAAGGCCGCCGCTGGCCCGAGGCAATCGGCGGCGAGGGCATGAAAGGCCGCGGGTGAAAGCGGATGGCGACCGCGACGTTTCGCTTTTACGAGGAACTCAACGACTTTCTGCCGCGCGAAAGACGCAGGCAGGAGTTCACGGTGCCGTGTGCCGCCGCCGCAACCACCAAGCACATGATCGAAGCCCTCGGCGTGCCCCATACCGAAATCGAACTGATCCTGGTGAACGGCGAATCGGTCGGCTTCGATCACCAGTTGCAGGACGGCGATCGCGTCGCGGTGTACCCGAAATTCGAAGCGTTCGACGTGATGCCCCTGCTCCGCGTTCGCCGCGAGCCGCTGCGACGTCCGCAATTTGTCGCCGACGCGCACCTTGGAGGTTTGGCCCGCCTGTTGCGCATGGCCGGCTTCGACACCCTGTTCGACAATCGCTACCGGGACCGCGAAATCGCCGATATCGCGCTGAGGCAAGGCCGCATCGTGCTGACGCGCGACCGTGAGCTGCTCAAACTGCGCAGCATCACCCACGGTTGCTACGTGCGCGCCCTGCAGCCGGCGCAGCAACTGCGGGAAATCATGGAACGCCTCGATCTGGCGCGCAACATCCGGCCCTTCAGCCTCTGCCTGGTGTGCAATGCGCCGCTACGGACCATCGACAAGGCGCGGGTGCTTGAACGCCTGCCGCCGTCGGTACGCGACAGCCACGACCGCTTCACCACCTGCGATGTCTGTCATCGCGTGTTCTGGCAAGGCTCGCACTGGCGACGGATGCAGGCCCTGCTGGATCAACCGTGAGTCAATGATCTTCGAGGTGGGGAACCGATTCCTCGGCGGGTTGGCCGGTCTCGGGATCAATCCAGTCGGCGATGCCGATCTCGCTCTCGGCTTCCTCCAGGGATTCGCCGGCCTCGAGGTTCGCCCCGCCGTTTTCCATGCCGCTGACCGCGTCGATCAGCGTCGCGAAGGGTCCGAACTCTTCGCCGCTTGCCTTCTGCTGCCAGTAGAAACCGTCCGGGCGCTCAATGACGCGGGTCTTGTTGTAGTCGGGCCGGGTTTCGGGAATTGTGATCGTCATGCTGCTGCTCCTTATCCATCCGCGCGCAAATCGATTGCCATCTGCGTTTGGGATTCGCTCGCGAGCGCACCGTTGCACAGGCAGGTCGATTGAAGAATACACCCGCCGCGCACATGCTGCCGCCTGGGTTTATCCCTTGACGCAGATCAGCGGCGACAGGCGCGCCACCTTGCCGGCCAACCCTGCGTGGTCGGCGGCATCGACCACGGCCGTCACGTCCTTGTAGGCCAGCGGCGCTTCCTCGGCGACACCGCGCGAACTCGAACTGCGGATCAGGATGCCGCGTGCCGCCAGTTCGTCGACCACCGCCCGACCGTGCCAGCGGCGCGCCGCCTCGTGGCGGCTCATCGCCCGGCCTGCGCCATGGCAGGCTGAGCCGAAGGCGCGCTCCGCCGGATTTGTTCCTGCCGCTGCGGCGCCTGCCAGCACATAGGAAGAAGTACCCATGCTGCCGCCGATCAGCACCGGCTGCCCGGCTTGCGCATAGTCGCGTGGCAGCTCTACGTGCCCCGGCCCGAAGGCCCGCGTCGCCCCCTTGCGATGCACGAACAGGCGGCGCTTGCGTCCGTCGACGACATGCATCTCTTCTTTGCAGGTGTTGTGCGAGACGTCGTAGAGCAGCGGCAGCTGGACGCCGGGAAACACCTCGGCGAAGGCCTGCCGGGCGAGGTGGGTGAGTATCTGGCGATTGGCCAGCGCGCAGTTGATGGCCGCGCGCATGGCACCGAGGTAGCGCTGACCGAGTGCGGACTTCAGCGGCGCGCAGGCCAGTTCGCGATCCGGCAGGGCGATGCCTGCCGCCGGCCCGGCCAGCACCATCTCGCGCAGGAAATCCGTGCCGATCTGGTGCCCGAGGCCACGCGAGCCGCAATGCAGGCTCACCAGGATGTCGCCGGTGGCCAGGCCGTAGGCGCGCGCGGCGTGCTCGTCGAAGATTTCGCTGACGACCTGCACCTCGAGGTAATGGTTGCCCGAACCCAGCGTGCCCATCTCGTCGCGCTGGCGCTTCTTCGCCTGATCGGAAACCGCTGCGGGGTCGGCGCCGGCGACACAGCCGAATTCCTCGATGCGCGTGAGGTCGACCTCGGAGCCGTAGCCCTCGCCAACGGCCCAGCGCGCGCCACCCTTGAGCATCGCCGCCATCCCTGCCGCATCGAGGCGAATACCGCCGGTGCTGCCGATGCCGGCGGGGATGCGCGCAAACAGCCGGTCGGCCAGGCGCGCCTGGTGCGCTTCGACATCAGCGAGCTTCAGGCCAGTGTGCAGGCTACGCACGCCGCAGGAAATGTCGAAGCCGACACCTCCGGCCGAGACCACCCCGCCTTCCTCTGCATCGAAGGCGGCGACGCCGCCGATCGGAAAGCCATAACCCCAGTGGGCATCCGGCATGGCGTAGGAGGCAGCAACGATGCCCGGCAGGCCGGCGACATTTGTGACCTGTTCGCGCACCTTCTCGTCCATCGCGGCGACCAGTTCGCGCGAGCCGAAGATCACGCCCGGCACGCGCATGGCGCCGGCCATGGGCAGTTCCCATTCCATTTCCGCGCGCTGCCGGAGATTCTTCAGTTCCATGCTGCCCTCACACATCCACGACGCACTGCGCCAGCCAGCGTCCGTCAGCCTCGCGCCGCACCACCAGTTCGCAGAAGGAAGCGCCCTTGACCTCGGCCGCGGGCTGGTGTTTCGCCACATCCACCGCCTCGCCCCAGGCCGTAGCCCGCAACTGGTGGCCATCAATGTTTACCTCGAAGCGGGAGAACAGCATGCGGCGCGTCGCCATTTCATAGACCAGCGCATTGAGCCAATCCACCAGCAGCAACTCGGCGTCGGGCGCGGCGCATTCGATCGTCACCGTGGCGCCGGCGCCGACTCTTGCAGGATCGCAGATCGCCGCCGTCATCGCCGTGGCTGCACCGGCGAAGGCTTCGGCCAGGGTCGCGCCACTGCCGCGCACGCCGACGTCAGCCTCGTGAGGAAAGGTTTCCCAGCTCATCGTCGCGCTTGTGCCGGCCGCTGGAACGGGGAAACGCTGCTCGCCCCCCAGTCCTAGCAACGCCCGCCACCGATACTGCCGGTGGCAGACGGCAGTTCAGGACACAGCGATCTGGGTCGTAGCCGATCCCTTTCTCTTCGGCAGCACGGCTTCCAGCACGCCATCCGCATACTTGGCGGATGCGCCTGTCTGATCGACTTCATTGTCGAGCGTGAAGCTGCGCGACACCTGGCCGTAATAGCGCTCGCTGTGAACAAGCTTCTTGCCCTTTTTCTCCTCGGTTTCCTGTTTCACTTCCGCGCTGATCGACACCAACTTGCCATCCACCGAGATATGAATGTCCTCTTTCCTGACGCCGGGGATTTCGGCCTTGATGGTATAGGCCTTATCATCCTCGGTCACGTCGAGCTTCATCTGCGGCGACGCGGGCATACCCTGGAATACCGGCCGCATGACGAAGCCCTTGAACAGGTTGTCGAGGTCACTGAACGGATCGAGGCGCGTCAGCTCGTTGAACGGATCGAAACGCGTGATGTTGGCCATGAAGACTTCTCCTTCAATTGGGCGAATCGGGAAATCGGCGGCGCAATGCGAGCGTTCATTGCCGATCATTCAACAGATGCTCGACGTCGGCCTCGGCCTCGAGCCAGTCGGACATCTCATTGCCTGGCTCGAAACCCCGTTGTTCGGCGCGGAAATAGGCCGCCTCTGCAATCATCTGCTCGCGCGGAGAGTCGAATTCTGCGGATGACGAATCCGGACTTGACGTGGCGCGGCCGCGGCGGACGGCTGGCTTGCTGCGGATCTGCTGCAATGACCTGTTGTCGGTTTTCATATTCTTCTCCTCGTTTGACTTTGCACGACCGAAAATTCGGGCTGGCAAGCAATAGCAAAAATCGCCTTCGTAGCTGGGGAAGCCCTCGCTCATGACCCCTCCATGCTCCGCCCACAACGAAGGTGGAGCAGAAAAAGCCGTTGCCCCTCCGTGACTATCGGCGACAGGCTGAGTTCGACCATGAACTTCTCGCCGACAACATCCCGCGCCTCGAACTTGCGCCATGCGCCTTCGGCGCAAAGGTAGTCGAGATACCTCGAGTTGTAGCTCGGCGAAGTGCCGCCCAGGCAAAGCCCACCGATGAAGTCGGCAATACCCCTGCCGATCAGGCGCGGCTGCCTGTCGGCAAGTATCCTTTCTACCGGCTCGCCGCAACTGACTATCCTGCCCATGCGGTCCAGGATCAAGACTCCCGTCAGGCCATTGCTCCGGCTCGCCGTGCCGAGTTGAAAGCCTGCTTCAACCGTTGCTGAACTCTGTCCGATCATGTCCATCTCCCCCCAGCGCCCTGACCGCCCGCTTGCCTGACTCAAATTTTCCATTGGGCCAGCGTACTCAGCGCCGCAGTCATTGGGAATACCGCAGTGGCTGTATTCTCGCTACTGGAAAACCATTAAGGAATGGAGGATCGCGACGTACAGGCGATCGGCGCCCGTCCGCCGTATCGCCAGCGCCGACTCCTGGCAAAAAAAAGCCCCGACCGCAACGGAGGGGGCTTGCTGGCGGCTGGCGGCGGCCTACTCGCGGCCGCCCTGCCTGCGACCCGGCGACATTCTGCCCGGATAGAGATCGCGTCCCGCCTCGTGCACGTCGCGACGCAACTGCCGGCGTTCCTCCGGCGACAGGTGCGGCCCGCGCCCGCGGGTTTCACCCTCGCGCAACTCACCCGCGGGCAGCGCTGGCCGTGCCGGACGCTCGTCTGCGGGCAACATGCGGCGCGGACCCTCGCCACTGGCGCTAGGGCCGGGACCCATGCGCTGCGGCCCCTGCGCCGACGCACTTGCGGCGACCAGCCACAAAATCGCCGTTGCCACCGCCCATCCCGCCCTGCGCTTCGTCATCACCTTCGCCCCTTTCGGCCGCTCATCGGAAGATATTGTAAACCTGCTCGCCGGCCATATGGCTGGCAGCCATCAGGTTATCCACCGCGGCCTGCGGCTGCGCGCCCCACAACGCCAGTCCCGCCGCCAGCGCGATGCTGAAAAACAGTGCCTTCATGATCCTCTCCTTGCTTGCCGCCGCACTTCCGGCACGCTTGCATTCTGGACAGAGGCTGTAAGCCAACTGTTGCCGCCGGGCCGCCTTTGTAATCGTTTGTAAAGCGCGCTGGCACGATGCCGGCGATCCGGCTAGGATTGGAGCCTATCTCAGTAGGAATCGTGCCCCGCGTTGAGACCATGATCGGATGGATGCAAGGCGCAGTGCGCGGCCAATGGTTGTTCCATTGGCAAGCGCTGCAACGCCGCAGACGCCGATCCTGGTCTCAACCCGAAGGGCCGTCGGGCGTTGGGCGCGCTGCCACGTTGTCGGTCGTTTGCATGGAGGGACCATGCGGCACTTCCTCCGCCTCGCATCGCATCCCAACGCCCG
>JALHPU010000012.1 GCA_022842325.1 Sulfuritalea sp.
CGCGTCACCGAGGCCGCCGAGCAGGCCGCCGCCGGCAGCTTCCGGCTGCGCTGGCGCCGTATCGCCGGCGCCAGCGCTCTGCGTCCCTGCGGGAACTCTTTGATTCACGTCGCCCTTGAGCTTTTCGTAGGCCGATTCGCGGTCGAGCAGCTTTTCGTAATGCCCGGCGATCGGCGAGGCCGCGATCGCGGCGCGGCGTTCCTCGGCCGTCATCGGTCCGATGCGCGAGGCCGGCGGCAGCACCATGGCGCGCTCGACCACGGTCGGCCGGCCGTGCTCGTCGAGGAAGGAGACCAGGGCCTCGCCGACGCCGAGTTCGGTGATCACGGTTGCCGCATCGAAGGCCGGGTTGGCGCGCAGGGTATCGGCCGCCGCCTTGACCGCCTTCTGGTCGCGCGGGGTGAAGGCGCGCAGCGCGTGCTGGACGCGGTTGCCGAGCTGGCCGAGTACGGCATCGGGGATGTCGAGCGGATTCTGCGTCACGAAGTACACGCCGACGCCCTTGGATCGGATCAGGCGCACCACCTGCTCGACCTTCTCCAGCAGCGCCGGCGGCGCATCGCTGAACAGCAGGTGCGCTTCGTCGAAGAAGAAGGCCAGCTTGGGCCTGGGCAGGTCGCCCGCCTCGGGCAGCTGCTCGAACAGTTCGGCCAGCAGCCATAGCAGGAAGCAGCCATAGAGGCGCGGCGAATTCATCAGCTTGTCGGCCGCCAGCACGTTGATCACGCCACGGCCATCCTGGGTTTGCATCAGGTCTTCGATGTCGAGCATGGGCTCGCCGAAGAAGCTGTCGCCGCCCTGCTCTTCCAGCGTCAGCAGGCCGCGCTGGATCGCCCCGATCGAGGCCGCCGAGACATTGCCGTACTTGGTCTTGTAGTCGGCCGCGTTCTCGCCGACATGCTGCACCATGGCCCGCAGATCCTTGAGGTCGAGCAGCAGCAGGCCCTGGTCGTCGGCGACGCTGAACACGACCTGTAGCACGCCGGCCTGGGTGTCGTTGAGGTTGAGCAGTCGTCCCAGCAAGAGCGGCCCCATGTCGGAGATCGTCGCCCGTACCGGATGCCCCGCGGCGCCGAATACGTCCCAGAACATCACCGGGCTGGCCTGCGGCTGCCAGTCCTTGATGCCGAGCTTGTCGAGCCGCGCCTGGAACTTTTCGGACGCGGCTCCGGCAATGCCCAGACCCGACAGATCACCCTTGGCATCGGCGAGAAAGACCGGCACGCCGGCCCTGGACAACTGCTCGGCCATGACCTGCAGGGTCACCGTCTTGCCGGTGCCGGTGGCGCCGGTGATCAGGCCATGACGATTGGCAAGTTGCGACAGCAGGACAAGTTCGGTCTCGCCACTCTTGGCGATAGGCAGGGGCTGGCTCATGGCGTGGATTCCCGGGATGCTAAAATTTGCGATTCTAAGTTACATCATCGCGGCCACGCCGCGCAACCAGGGAAACGACTATGGCCGGACATTCCAAATGGGCCAACATCCAACATCGCAAGGGGCGCCAGGACGCCAAGCGGGGCAAGGTGTTCACCAAGCTGATCAAGGAAATCACCGTCGCGGCGAAGATGGGCGGCGGCGACGTCAGCGCCAATCCGCGGCTGCGGCTCGCGATCGAAAAGGCCAAGGGCCAGAGCCTGCCCAAGGACAACATCGATAACGCCGTCAAGCGCGGCACCGGCCAGCTCGAAGGCGTGAACTACGAGGAAATCCGCTACGAGGGCTACGGCATCAACGGCGCGGCGGTGATGGTCGACTGCCTGACCGACAACAAGGTGCGCACCGTCGCCGAAGTGCGCCATGCCTTCGCCAAGCACGGCGGCAACATGGGCACCGACGGCAGCGTCGGCTTCCTGTTCACGCATTGCGGGCAAATGCTGTTCGCCCCCGGCACCGACGAGACGGCGCTGATGGATGCGGCGATAGAGGCCGGCGCCGACGACGTGCTGACCAACGAAGATGGTTCGATCGAGGTCATCACGCCGCCCAACGACTTCGCGACGGTCAAGGACACGCTGGAGGCGGCTGGCTTCAAGCCGGAGTTCGGCGAGGTAACCATGAAGCCGCAAAACGAAACCACGTTCGAAGGCGAGGACGCGCTGAAGATGCAGAAACTGCTCGACGCACTCGAAGCGCTGGATGACGTGCAAGAGGTCTACACCACTGCGGTAATCGACGAATAGGCATTCCGCTGCCGGGATGCCGCAGGAGTTTGCAAGCATGACGCTCCGCCACCCGCCGCAAGCTGTACTGATCGACCTGGCCGGCGTGCTGCACACCGGCGACATGGCGCTGCCGGGAGCCGTCGCAGCGCTGGCGCGGCTGCGGCGCAGCGGGCTGCCGTTGCGCTTCCTGACCAACACCACGCGCTCGCCGAGCGCCAGCGTCGTTGCCAGGCTGCAGCGGATGGGCTTCGATCTCCGCCCGGGCGAAGTGCAGACCGCCGTACTGGCGACCCGCAAACTGGTCGCCATGCGCGGCCTGAAGCCCCACTACCTGGTGCATCCCGACATCGCTGACGAGATCGGCCCGAGCAGTCGGCAACCCGATTGCGTCGTGCTCGGCGACGCCGGCGCCTATTTCAGCTACGAGGCGCTGAATGTTGTCTTCCGCCTGCTGATGCAGGGCTTGCCCCTGCTGGCGATGGCGCGCAACCGTTACTTCATGGAAGAGGACGGCCTGTCGCTGGACATGGGCGCCTACGTCGCCGGCCTCGAGTACAGCAGCGGGCGGCCGGCCGAGATCGTGGGCAAGCCGGCGCGCGCCTTCTTCGAGACCGCGCTGGCCGAGCTCGGCATCGCGGCGGCGGATGCCGTGCTGATCGGCGACGACCTGGCCGACGACATCGGCGGCGCCCAGTCGGCCGGCATCCCCGGCATCCTGGTGCGCACGGGCAAGTTCCGCCCCGAGGACGAGCAACACGCAACGCTCCGGCCGCAGCGGGTGGTCGACGACTTCACCGCGGCGGTCGCCGCCGTGCTCGACTGAGTCCTAGCGGCTCTTGCCGGCTGCCTTGCCCTGCAATGCCTTGAGCTCGGCAACGATCTCCTGCGAATGGCGCGCGGGATCGACCGACAGTTAGACCCTGGCGATGCGTCCCGCCGGATCGATGATGAAGGTATAGCGCTTCGCCATCTTGAGCATCATCCAGTCCGAGAGCGCCCCGTACTGCCGCGTCACCGCCGCCGTGGCGTCGGCCAGCAGCGGGAAGGGCAGGCGATATTTCTCGGCAAAAGCCTTGTGCGACGCCGTGTCATCGACGCTGATGCCGACCACCTGCGCGCCCAGTCCGCTGATCAGCGAGATGTCGTCGCGAAAGCTGCAGGCTTCCGTGGTGCAGCCCGGCGTATCGTCCCTGGGATAGAAATACAACACGACCCAGCGTCCGCGCCACTCGCTCAGGCGACGCAGCGTGCCATCCTGGTCGGGCAGCGAGAATTCCGGCGCGGAGCTGCCCGGCGCCGGCACCTCGGCATGCGCTGCAGATACCAGAGCCAGCAAGGCCAGCAGCCCCGCCACAAGCTTGCGCATCAAATGCCTCCTCGGTCAGTCGAATCCCGTCATGGCGCCGCGCCATTGCGCCGCAGGGCGACGATTGGGTTAATTGAGTTACTCTTGCGAGCTGGATTTTTGACCCCACGTTTTATGAACCGTTCCTTTCCCCTGTTGTTCGTCCTGCTCTGGAGCACCGGCTTCATCGGCGCCAAGTTCGGCTTGCCGCACGCCGAGCCGCTGACTTTCCTGCTGATCCGCTACCTGCTGGTGCTGGCGCTGATGACCCTGGTGGCGCTGGCGATGCGCGCACCGTGGCCGCGCGATCCTCGGCAGTGGTTTCATATCGGCGTCGCCGGCCTGCTGGTGCATGGCGTCTACCTCGGCGGCGTCTTCATGTCGATCTCGAAGGGGCTGCCGGCCGGCGTCGCCAGCCTGGTGGTGGGCATTCAGCCGCTGTTGACCGCGGTCGGTGCCGGCTGGCTGTTGAAGGAAGCGGTGCTGGCGCGGCAATGGCTGGGCCTGGTGCTGGGATTCGTCGGCGTGGCCATGGTCGTCTCGGGCAAGCTCGGCAGCGGCTTCGGCCTCGATGCGCTGTGGCCGGCGCTGGCGGCACTGGCCGGGATCACCGTCGGCACGCTATACCAGAAGCGCTTCTGTCACAGCTTCGACTGGCGTACCGGGGCCATCGCGCAGTTTCTGCCGACGGCAATCGCCACGGCGATCGTCGTCGGCCTGACCGAGGATTTCCGCGTCGAATGGGCGCCCGATTTCATCTTCGCCCTGGCCTGGCTGGTGCTGGTGCTGTCGGTGGGGGCGATCTCCCTGCTCAACATGCTGATCCGCCGCGGCAGTGCGGTGAATCTCGCCAGCCTGTTCTACCTGGTGCCGCCCTGCACCGCGCTGATCGCCTGGCTGCTGTTCGACGAACGGCTGGCCGGCATGGCGCTGGTCGGCATGGCGCTCGCCGTATGGGGCGTGTATCTTGCGCGGAAATGAAAACAGCGGCGACCAACACCATTCGCATACTCGGCATTGATCCCGGTCTGCGCTCGACCGGCTTCGGCGTCATCGACAAGGCCGGCAACACCCTGGCCTATGTCGCCAGCGGCTGCGTCAAGACCGATGCCGAGGGCAGCCTGCCGCAGCGCATCAAGACCATCCTCGACGGCCTCGCCGAGATCATCGCCACCTACCAGCCGCAACAGGCAGCGATCGAAATCGTTTTCGTCAATGTCAATCCGCAATCCACGCTGCTGCTCGGCCAGGCGCGCGGTGCGGCGATCGCCGCGCTGGTCACGGCGAACCTGCCGGTCGCGGAATACACCGCACTGCAAGTCAAGCAGGCGGTAGTCGGCCACGGCAAGGCGGCGAAGCAACAGGTGCAGGCCATGGTCGCGCGCCTGCTGCAGTTGCCAGGCACGCCGAGTGCCGACGCCGCCGACGCGCTGGCCTGCGCGATCGCCCACGCCCACGGCGGCCAGGGCATGGGCGCGCTGGCGACGGTCGGCAGGCGGATGCGCAACGGGAGGCTGGTGTGATGGCCTCGATTCTTTACGCATGGGAATTCGGCGCGAATCTCGGGCATATCGGTACCTTCCTGCCCGTCGCCAAGGAACTGCGCAATCATGGCGCCACGGTGCATTGGGCAGTTACCCATCCGCACCAGGCCGCGCGGCTCCTGCCCAGCGCCGGCTTCGCATGGCTGCAGGCCCCCACCATGCCGGAGCAGCGGCGCGAGGGGCCGCCACTGAGTTATGCCGACATACTGCTGCGCTTCGGCTACGCCGACAGCAACGACCTGCTGGGTCTGGTCGTCGCCTGGCGCGAACTGCTGCGCCTGACGGATGCGAAAGTGGTGCTCGCCGATCATTCGCCGACGGCGATCCTCGCCGCGCGTACGCTGGACATCCCGGTGATGCTCTTCGGCAGCGGCTTCTTCACCCCGCCCAGGGCGCACCCGACACCCAACATGCGGGCATGGTCGCACGTGTCCGTCGAACATCTGCTTGCCATGGACCGGCAGGCGCTTGCAAGCATCAATGCGGTGCTGAAAAGCTTCGGGAGACCGCCGCTGGACACCGTGGCTCAGCTCTTCGAGGTGGCCGAAGACAGTCTGCTCAGCTTTCCCGAACTGGACCATTACCCGGCGCGGGGACCGGCCCGCTATTGGGGCATGCTGCCCGCCGCTGTCGCCGAGGACAGCATCTGGCCCGCAGTTGCCGGACCGCGGGTGTTTTCCTACCTGCGCCCGGAGACGCCGCACCTCGACGCCGCGTTGCAGGCGCTGGACGGACTTCAGGGCAGCGTTCTGATCTACGCGCCCGGCCTGTCGGCGGAACTGATGCAGCGTTACGCGGCGCCGCACATGGCTTTCTCGCCGGTACCGGTGGATCTGAACAAGGTAGCGCGGCAGGCAGATGCCGGCCTGACCTATGCCAGCCCGGCGGCTACCGTGGCTTTCCTGATGGCCGGCAAGCCGGTACTGATGATGCCGGGCCATCTCGAGCAATTCCTCTTCGCCAGGCGGGTCGAGGAAATGGGTGCCGGGCTGCTCCAGAACCCGGAGCAGCCGCCACAAAACCTGGCGGCGATGCTGCGGCAGGTGCTGGCCGACCGGGGCTTGCGCGCCAATGCCGCAGCCTTCGCCGCCAAGTACGCCAATTTCGACCAGAATGCCGTCATGGCGCATATCGTCGCCCGCATCGAGGAACTGGCCGATGCCGAAGCCACCAACGCCAACGCCGGAGCCCACCCATGATCGGTCGCATCACAGGAACCCTCATCGAAAAGAACCCGCCGTCCATCACCGTGGATGTGCACGGCCTCGGCTACGAAGTCGATGTGCCGATGAGCACCTTCTACAACCTGCCGGCCACCGGCGAAAAAGTCTCGCTGCATACGCACCTGATCGTGCGCGAGGACGGCCACTTCCTCTACGGCTTCGCTTCGCCCGACGAGCGCGCCGCGTTCCGCCAGCTTTTGAAGATTTCCGGCATCGGCGCGCGCACGGCGCTGGCCGTGCTCTCCGGCATGTCGGTGAGCGAACTGGCGCAGGCGGTCACGCTGCAGGAAGCCGGACGCCTGACCAAGGTGCCGGGCATCGGCAAGAAGACTGCCGAACGCCTGCTGCTGGAACTGCGCGACCGCTTGCCGAAAACCCTGGCCGGCGGCGGCACGAGAGTCGGCGCCGGCAACACGGCGAACGACACCGCCGCCGACATCATGAACGCGCTGCTGGCGCTCGGCTACAACGAGCGCGAAGCGGTCTCGGCCATGAAGGCCCTGGCGCCCGAAGTTTCAGTGTCCGACGGCATCCGCGCCGCGCTCAAGCTGCTCTCCAAGTCCTCCTGAGGCAGCGCCGGCCCGCCTCGGCTAAACTGTCCGCATGAGCATCCAGACCGACAAATTCGCCGAGCCCGCCGCAGACCGCCTGATCTCGGCAGGCACCGAATCGACGCAGGAAGATGTGCTGGAACGCGCGCTGCGGCCCAAGCGGCTGGCGGATTACGTCGGCCAGCAGAAGATCCGCGGCCAGCTCGAAATCTTCATCGAGGCCGCCAAGCGGCGTGCCGAATCGATGGACCATGTCCTGCTGTTCGGCCCGCCGGGCCTGGGCAAGACCACGCTGGCGCACATTATCGCCCACGAGATGGGCGTCAATCTGCGCCATACCTCGGGGCCGGTGCTGGAGCGCGCCGGCGACCTGGCGGCGATGCTGACCAACCTCGAACCCTACGACGTGCTGTTCATCGACGAGATCCATCGCCTCTCGCCGGTGGTCGAGGAAATCCTCTACCCGGCGCTGGAGGATTTCCAGATCGACATCATGATCGGCGAAGGCCCCTCGGCGCGGTCGGTCAAGCTCGACCTGCCGCCCTTCACCCTGATCGGCGCCACCACGCGCGCCGGCATGCTGACCAATCCGCTGCGCGACCGCTTCGGCATCGTCGCCCGGCTGGAGTTCTACACCCCGGACGAGCTCGCCCTGATCGTGCGGCGCTCGGCCCACCTGCTCAACTGCGACATCGTCGACGACGGCGCGGTGGAGATCGCCAAACGCTCGCGCGGTACGCCACGCATTTCGAACCGCCTGCTGCGCCGCGTGCGCGATTTTGCGGAGGTCAAGGCCGACGGCAAGATCACGCGCGAGGTGGCCGACGCGGCGCTGACCATGCTCGACGTCGACCACCTCGGCCTCGACGTGATGGACCGCAAGCTGCTCGGCGCCATGCTGGAGAAGTTCGCCGGCGGCCCGGTGGGGCTGGATAATCTCGCCGCCGCCATCGGCGAGGCGCGCGACACCATCGAGGACGTGCTCGAGCCCTACCTGATCCAGCAGGGCTACCTGCAGCGCACGCCGCGCGGACGCGTGGCGACGGCGAGCATCTGGCGGCATTTCGGACTGGTCGGACCGGAGCAGGGCGGCACGCCGCAATTGTTCGAAGGTCCGGCGTGACCGCTGGCGGACTCACCAAGAACGAAATTGTGCTGCGGCTCGCCGCGCATTTTGGCTACCGTGAATATCTTGAGTTCCGCACGCCGTGGACCGGTCCCGATTGCGCCGTGAACCCGACCCACTTTCACAGCTACGCGCGCGTGCTCTACCGCACGCCGGTCGCGCCCGAGGGCAGTGAGCGTCAAGGCTGCCTGGACGGAATCGCAGCCCATTCTTTCAGTATCGCCCTGCTCGACCCCTGGCACAGCTATGACCAGTCACGGGCCGATCTCGAAGACGTATTCGCAAAGCTTGCACCCGGCGGCGCCATGGTGGTGCACGACTGCTGGCCGCGCGAGGAGATTACGCGACCCGATGGCTGGCAGGTGATTCCGGAGCGCGGCGAGTGGTCGGGCGAGACCTACGCCGCCTATGTCGATTTTGTCACCAGTCGCACAGACCTCGATTACCTGACGGTCGATGCCGACTTCGGCTGCGGCATCGTCTTCAAGCGTCCGGGGGCGGCGACCGACGCACGCCTGGTCGAAGCATGGCAGGCGAACCGAAGCCACGGCTGGCTGCAGGGCGATGGGCATGCGCTGTTGCGACTGGTCAGCGCCGCCGAGTTCCGCGACACGTATGCTCCGTCCCTGCCATTCAAATGCGACGATCCGTGCGAGCGCGAGGCGCTGATCATGGTCAACGTTAACCCCGGTACGCCTTTCTGCATCGATATTGACACCGCCCCGAGGTTTCGACTCGGCATCTTCGATTACAGCGGCAGCGGCCATGTGCCGCGCCTGCCCTGTCCCGTTGATCTTCAGTTCTCGCACAAGGTGTCGGGCAAGGGCGAATTGCTCGCGCACCTGGCAAGCCAGGACCTGGGCGACTACGACTACATTGCCGAGATCGATCACGATGTGATGCTCAGCGTATCGGCCATCAACCGCCTGTTGTTCATCGGCCGACTGCACCAGTTGGACTTGTTTCAGCCCAGCCTGTCGCACGACAGCTTCATAAGCCACCCCCACCTTGCCAACCGGCCGGGATTTATCCTGCGCGAAACCACATTCGTCGAAACCATGACCCCATTTTTCTCCGCGATTGCATTTGCCCTGGCCAGAGATTCATTCGGCGAATCGATCAGCGCCTGGGGACTGGATTTCATCTGGTCGAGCCGGGTCAGGAACAGCCATGGCAAGCTGGCAGTCATCGACGCCGTGATGGCCAGGCACGTAAATCCGGTGCGCTCGAACACCTGGCGCTTCGCCAATGGCGAGAGCCCGCCCGCGGAACTTGAGCGGGCGCTGATCCGGCATGGCCTGACGAACTACGAACTGCGCTGAAATCATGCAGGCTAGGGAACGGATGGCCTTGCGGCACGACGTCGATATTTATGCCGGAATCGATGCGACGCGGCATCGCGACAATATCCCGGGCTCCAACTCCGAACATCCCTTGCTGCAGAAGCCCAATGTCTGAGACCATCATCCGCGTTTACTACGAAGACACCGATGCCGCGGGCATCGTCTATTACGCCAACTACTTTCGTTTCCTCGAACGCGGCCGCACCGAATTCCTGCGCAGCCTCGGCCACGATCAGCATGCCCTGATGCAGGAGGGCATCGCCTTCGCGGTGCGCTCGGCCAGCGCAGAATTCCTCAAGCCGGCGCGGCTGGACGACCTGCTCACGGTGGAAACCGCGATCGCCGCGCTCGGTCGCGCGCAGCTGAGCTTCGCCCAGCGCATCATGCGCGGCCACGAGTTGCTGCTTGATGCGAAAATACGCATTGCCTGCATCGACCCGGCCGCCGGCCGACCGGTCCCGATGCCGCGCGTCCTGCACCAACAACTGTCGGCCCTGTCGGAATCTTCGCAATGAATATCACCCAAGACCTGTCCATCATCGAACTCATCATCCACGCCAGCCTGGTGGTCAAACTGGTGATGCTGCTGCTGACGCTGGTGTCGCTGACCTCCTGGTACTGGATCTTCCGCAAGGCCTTCGCGATCCGCGACGCCCGGACCAAGACCGACAAGTTCGAACGGGATTTCTGGAGCGGCGGCGACCTCAATGCGCTGTACCAGAGCGCGGTCAACAATCGCCACCAGACCGGCGCGCTGGAGCGCATCTTCGAGGCCGGCTACCGCGAATTCACCAAGCTGCGCGGGCAGAAGATCATCGACCCCACCGCCGTCATCGACGGCGCGCGGCGCGCGATGCGCGCCACCTACCAGCGCGAGATCGACGACCTCGAGGCCCACCTCGCCTTCCTCGCCTCGGTCGGCTCGGTCTCGCCCTATGTCGGCCTGTTCGGCACCGTGTGGGGCATCATGCATGCCTTCCGCGGCCTGGCCAACATGAGCACGGCGACCCTCTCCGCGGTCGCTCCGGGCATCGCCGAAGCCCTGGTGGCCACCGCGATCGGCCTCTTCGCCGCGATTCCAGCCGTGGTCGCCTACAACCGCTTCGCCCATGACGTGGATCGCGTCGCAGTGCGCTTCGAGAGCTTCATGGAAGAGTTCTCCAACATCCTGCAGCGGCAGACACGATGAGAGTTTGCGTAACCACCTTCGCCGCAATTCGCGGCGCAAATATAGTCACCCCCTTTCACGGAAAGGGGGCCGCGGGGATTGCTCAACAAAAAATCATGAGTCGCCGCTGTCTCATGGGGCTGCATCCATGAGACAGCGGCGACTCATGAACGAGATCAACGTCGTGCCCTACATCGACGTGATGCTGGTGTTGCTGGTCATCTTCATGGTCACCGCGCCGATGATCCAGCCCGGCAGCGTCGATCTGCCCAGCGTCGGCAAGAGCAGCCTACCGCCGGTGGCGCCGCTGGAGGTCATCATCAAGGCCGACGCTTCGCTGGCGCTGCGCGACAGGTCCAAGGGCGGCGCGGAGCAGGTCGTGACGCGCGCCGACCTGGCCGCCCGGATCAAGGAAACGCAGGCGGCGAACCCGCAGCAACCGGTGCTGATCGCCGGCGACCGCAGCGTCAAGTACGAAGTCGTGCTGGGCGTCATGGACGAATTGCAGCGCCAGCAGGTGGCGAAGATCGGCCTGCTGGTGCAACCCGCGGCCGCTGGCAAGTGAGCACGGATTCACCCCTCCTGCCGCCGCGCAACAAGGCCGGCAAGCGCATTTCCATCGCCCTGGCGGTCGCCGTGCATCTGCTGCTGGCCGGCTTCCTGTTCTATGGCGTGCGCTGGCAGACCAAAGCCACCGACGTGGTCGAGGTCGAGCTGGTGCGCGCCACGCCGGAGCCGGTTGCCGCCCCGGCCGCCGTGCCGCCGGCGCCGACTGTGGAGCCGCCGCCGGAACCCAAACCGCAGCCGGAGCCGGCAAAGCCGCCGTCGAAGCCCGACATCGCGATCAAGGAGAAGGAAAAGCCCAAGCCGCCGCCGAAGCCGCAACCGAAGCCTGAACCAAAGGCTGAACCAAAGCCCCGGGTCGATCCGTTCCAGGAGCAACTCAAGCGCGAGACCGAGCAGCTGACGCAGCGCAAACAGGCCGACAGCGCCGCGCAGGAGTATGCGAAGACGCAGACGGCGCAGGCCAGCGCGGCACGCAACAAGGCCATGGCGGACTATCTCGGCCGCATCCGCGGCAAGATTCGCGGCAACATCGTGGTGCCGCCGGAAATCAAGGGCAATCCCGAGGCCGTGTTCGAGGTCACGCAACTGCCCAGCGGCGAGATCGTCACCGTGCGCCTCAAGCGTTCCTCGGGGCATGCCGCGCTCGATGCCGCCATCGAGCGCGCCATCCTCAAGTCCAATCCGCTGCCCAAGCCGCAACCGGCCGACCTGTTCGAGCGTTCGCTCGAACTGCGCTTCCGCCCTCTGGATGACTGACGCCGGAGCGCCGCGGCCTGAGGCGTTATAATCGGACCGATGAAATTTCAACGCCTTGCCCTTGCCTGCGCCACGCTTCTGGCGCTGAGCGCGCCTGCCGTCCAGGCGCAACTCACGGTCGAAATTACCGGCGCCGGCACCAACCGGCTGCCGGTGGCGATTGCCGACTTCACCGGCGAACGCATCGTCGCCCAGGCCCTGGCCTCGGTGGTGCGCGCCGATCTCGAACGCAGCGGCCTGTTCCGCCTGGTCGATGCCGGCGCGCCCCTGGCCGACTCGGCGACGCCGCCCTTCGAAGACCTCAAGTCGCGCGGTGCGGACGCGGTGGCCGGCGGCAGCATCGCCACCGCCGCCGATGGCCGCTACGAAACCCGGGTGCGCCTGAGTGACGTGCAAAAACAGGCCGTGCTGGGCAACCCGGCCTTCCTGCACAGCGGCGTCCAGCTGCGCGCGACGGCCCATCGCATCGCCGACTTCATCTACGAAAAGCTCACCGGCGAACCCGGCGTGTTCTCCACGCGCATCGCCTACGTGGTCAAGAGCACCGGCCGCTACGAGCTGAAGATCGCCGATGCCGACGGCGCCAACGACCAAGCCGCGCTGGCCTCGCGCGAGCCGATCATCTCGCCGACCTGGTCGCCCGACGGCAGCAAGCTGGCCTATGTCTCCTTCGAGGCGAAGAAGCCGGTGGTCTATGTGCATGACCTCGCCAGCGGCCGGCGCCATGTCGCCGCCAACTTCAAGGGCTCGAATTCGGCGCCCGCCTGGTCGCCCAACGGCAAGCAGCTGGCCGTGGTGCTGACCAAGGACGGCGGCTCGCAGCTGTATCTCGTCAATGCCGATGGCAGCGGCGTGACGCGCATCGCGACGTCTTCCGGCATCGACACCGAGCCGCGCTGGTCGCCCGACGCCCAGTTCATCTACTTCACCTCCGATCGCGGCGGCAGCCCGCAGATCTACCGCATCGCCAGCACCGGCGGCATGGCGGAGCGGGTCACCTTCGAAGGCAGCTACAACGTCACGCCGCGCCCCTCGCCGGACGGCAAGAGCCTGGCCTTCATCGCCAGGAACGGCGGCCGCTTCCAGCTGGCGCTGATGGACCTGGCGACCAGGCAGACGCAGATCCTCACCGACTCGACCAAGGATGAATCGCCCAGCTTCGCCCCCAACGGCCGCATGATCCTCTATGCCACCGAAATCGGCGGGCGCGGCGTACTGGCGGCCGTTTCCAGCGACGGCCGGGTCAAGCAGAAACTCTCCGTGCAGGCCGCCGACGTGCGGGAACCCGCCTGGGGTCCGCTGGTCCGATAAAGCAACGCTTTCGAATTCGTCAAGGAAACCACCATGCGCGCACTGATTTCGCTTTCTGCCCTCACCCTGCTGCTCGCCGCCTGCAGTTCGCAACCGCCGGCTCCCGAACAGAATCCGGCCGGCGTCGAATCGCGCACGCCCGGCGCGGTCACGGTCGAGTCCACTCCGGTCACCAAGGTGCAGCCGCAGGCATTCGATCCCGCCAGCATGGCCGCGCTGAAGGATCCGCGCAGCCCCCTGTCGAAACGCAGCGTGTATTTCGATTACGACAGCTACGTGGTCAAGGACGAATTCCAGTCGCTGCTGACCGCTCACGGCAAGTTCCTGGCGGCCAACCCGAAAATGAAAATGCTGATCCAGGGCAATGCCGACGAGCGCGGCAGCCGCGAGTACAACCTGGCACTGGGGCAGAAACGCGCCGAAGCGGTCAGAAAGGCATTGACCCTGCTCGGCGCCAGGGACGACCAGCTGGAAGCGGTCAGCCTGGGCGAAGAAAAGCCGGCCTGCTCCGAGTCCAGCGAGGACTGCTGGGGCAAGAATCGCCGCGGCGACATGCTCTACTCGGGTGAGTATTGAACGTGCGTAAATGGCTGGGGCCACTGCTGCTGGCAGCGGCACTGAACTCGCCGGCGTCGGCCGGCGTCTTCGACGACGACGAAGCGCGGGGCAGGATCGAAGCGCTGCGGGGGGAAGTCACCGAACTGGCCAAGCGCGCCGACACCATCAACCGCAACCAGATCGACTTCGCCAATCAGTTCGAAGCCGTCAAGGCCGATATCGCCAAGCTGCGCGGCCAGATCGAAGTCCTGACCTATGAACTGGAAGCGGCCCAGAAGCGCCAGAAGGATTTCTACGTCGATCTCGACGGCCGCCTGAGGAAGCTCGAGCAGCCGCCGGCCGAGGCCAAGTCTGAGGTGCCGAAAGTCGATCCGGCGCAGGAAACCCGAGATTACGAAGCGGCACTGGCGGGCCTCAAGGCGGCCAAATTCAAGGAAGCCGCGGCGGCCTTCCTCGCCTTCATCAAGACCTACCCGAGCAGCAGCCTGGCGGCATCGGCCCACTACTGGGGAGGCTACGCCCACGCCCAGGCCAGGGACCATGCCCCGGCCGCCGAGCTGTTCGGCAAATTCGCTGCCACCTGGCCCAATGACGATCGCGCACCGGCGGCGCTCGAAAGCCGGATTGCCAGCCTCGAGGCCGTCAAGGACTGGAAGGGCATCAGGATCACGCTGGAACAGCTGGCCGAACGCTATCCCAACAGCGAGGCCGGCAAGAAGGCGAAGCTCAGGCTGAAGAAGAAGTAGCCGTGCCGGCCGACGTGAAGCCGACGCCGCGCACCGAGCCGGCCGACGTCAACTCGACGCTGCGCATCACCGAAATCTTTCACTCGCTCCAGGGCGAATCCAGCCGCGTCGGGCTGCCCACGGTCTTCGTGCGGCTCACCGGCTGCCCCCTGCGCTGCGTCTGGTGCGATACCGCCTACGCCTTCAGCGGCGGCGAAACCCTTGACCTTGTCGACATCCTGCAGCGCGTCGGCGGATTCGATTGCACCACGGTCTGCGTCACCGGCGGCGAACCGCTGGCGCAGAAGGGCTGCCTGCCGCTGCTGGCCGCGCTGTGCAATGCCGGGTATTCGGTATCGCTCGAAACCAGCGGTGCGCTCGACATCGCCGGCGTCGATCCGCGCGTTTCGCGTATCGTCGACCTCAAGGCGCCGGGTTCGGGCGAGCAGGAAAAGAACCGCTGGGAGAACCTGGCGCTGCTGACCGCGCGCGACGAATTGAAGTTCGTCCTCGCCTCGCGCGCGGACTATGACTGGGCCGTCGCGGCGTGCCGCCAGCGCCGACTGTTCGAGACCTGTCCGGTGCTGTTCTCGCCGGTGCACGGGCAGCTCGATCCGGCACAGCTGGCGCAATGGATACTCGACGACCGCCTGCCGCTGCGCTTCCAGCTGCAGTTGCACAAGCTGCTCTGGGGCAATGCCCAGGCCCGCTGAAAACTAGGGTCTGTTGACAGCCATCCGCCGCATGGCTGTCAACAGACCCTACCCAGGCAAGCGCGGACAGGGCGGACGCTTGGCGGAAATCACCCGGGTATTGACGCCGGCATAGTTGAGGCCGCCGAACAGTCGCGCGTATTCGATCTTGACGCAATGGTCCATGACCACGTCAAGCCCGGCCGCCGCGGCCTTGTCCGCCGCCTCCCGATGGATCACGCCGAGCTGCAGCCAGAGGCAGCTGGCGCCGATCGCGATCGCTGCGTCGGCGATCGGCATCACGTCCTCGGGCTTGCGGAACACATCGACCATATCGACCTTGCATGGGATGGCCGCAAGATCCGGATAGCATTTCCGGCCAAGGATTTCGGTCGCTCCGGGATTCACCGGAATCACCGTGTAGCCATGCTCCAGCATGTATTTGGCGGCGAAATAGCTGGGGCGGTTCCAGCTCGCCGACAAGCCGACCACGGCTATCACGCGGTTGCCCTGCAGCACGCGGCGCAAGCCGGCAACATCATCGACCATCATGGCTGCTCCTCCATTCTTCGCCGCTGGGTTTCACGGACCGGGCCGATTATCCCATCCGCCGGCCGGCTGTCCACCGCCGATCGCTGCCGGGCCGCGCGGCACCCGCGCCAGCTGCCAATTTGCCATGGCCCAGGCCCACAGCGCCTGCGGCTCCGCACCGGACAATTCCCGCGGCGGCCGCTGGCCGAGGAATTCCAGCGCCGCGAACAATGCGGGGCCGGGCCGCGCACTATCCACCGGCGCCGCCCGGGTCTGCTTCGACAGCTTTTCGCCGGCCGCATTGACCGCCACTGGCAGGTGCGCATAGGCCGGCGTCGGCAGGCCCAGGCATTGCTGCAGGAAAATCTGGCGCGCGGTCGAGGCCAGCAGGTCGGCGCCGCGCACGACATGGGTGATCCCGGCGTCGGCATCATCGACCACCACGGCAAGCTGATAGGCATGCAGGCCATCGGCGCGCAGCAGGATGAAATCGCCCGCATCGGAGGCAAGATCGCTCGCGATGGGCCCCTGAATCGCGTCGTCGAAGCTGACCTGGGCATCGCCCACGCGCAGGCGCCAGGCGCGCGCCGCGCGACCCGGCGGCAGCCCGTGGCGGCAGGTGCCCGGATAGATCGCGGCGCCATCGGGCGCAATGGCCGAATCGGCCAGTTCCTTGCGCGTGCAGGCGCAGGGATAAACCTGGCCGGAGCGCTGCAGCCGCTCCAGCGCCGCGGCATAGGCGGCGCTGCGACGGCTCTGCCAGACCGGTTCGCCATCCCAGGCAAAACCGCAGGCTTCCAGCGTGCGCAGGATTTCCGCGGCAGCGGCCATCGAGCAGCGCGGCGCATCGACATCCTCCATGCGCAACAGCCATTCGCCGCCGCGAGTCCGCGCCTCCAGAAACGAGCCGGTCGCCGCCACCAGCGAGCCAAAGTGCAGGGGCCCGCTCGGGGAGGGCGCGAAACGGCCGCGATAAGTCGGTGCAGGAGCAGTCATCGGGCGGAGTGATAGCACGCCGCGCGCCAAAACGGTAGCATTCCATTCACTTCAACTCGGGAGCACCCCATGGCCACGCTGGAACTCAATGCCGAAAATTTTCAACAGACGATCAATGACAACGCCAATTTGATCATAGATTTCTGGGCGCCCTGGTGTGCGCCCTGCCGCGGCTTTGCGCCGACCTTCGAGGCCGCTTCCGAGAAGCGCAGCAACATCGTCTTCGCCAAGGTGAATACCGAGGAACAGCAGGAAATCGCCGCCGCCTTCAACATCCGCTCGATTCCCACGCTGATGATGTTTCGCGACCAGATCATCATTTATTCGGAGGCCGGCGCACTGCCGGCTGCCGCCTTCGAGCAACTGATCGAGCAGGCCATGGCGCTCGACATGGACTCGGTGCGCGCCGAAATCGCCGCACAAGGCGGCACTTCCTAGTCGCACGGTATATATGGCGTTATGATGGAGTTTGCCGGCAAAGCCATGCGATGAAATCCATCTTCTCCCAGAAGCTCAGCGACGACGCCGAAGTCCGGCGCGTCGAAGTACTGTACGAAAGCCTGCCGTCGAGCGTGGTGGTGTCGCTGATCGGCATTTTTCTGTGCTTTCTGGTGCTTTTCGAAACCGCCGGAATGGCGGTACTGAAGCTGTGGGTCAGCTACATGCTTTCCGTGCTGGCGGTGCGCGTCGCCATCCGCTACCTGTTCAGCACTGCCGACCGGCGCATCGAGACCATACACCGCTGGGAATGGCTGTACGCGACCGGCGCCATGCTTACCGGCGTCGGCTGGGGCGCGCTGTTTGGACCCCTCTATCCGCCGGCGACCTATCCCGATGCGCAGATGTTCGTCGCGCTGATGGTGGTGATCACCGCCTTCACCGGCTCGGTATTCGTCGCCCTGAGCAACAGCACGTTCTGGCTCTTCATCATTCCCATCCTGATTCCGCCCATCCTGCACTATGCCTCCAGCCTCGGCCAGAAGGGTCAATGGCCGATTACCGCGGCGGCGTGCTGCATTGCCGTCTTCATCATCGTGCAGCGCACGCTCTACCGGTCGTCGACCGACGGCCTGCAGCGCAGCACCGAGGCCGAGCTGCTGCTTGCCGAACAACAGGCGATCTTCGACTCCTCGCCGATGGGCATCGCCGTCACCGACAACAAGCATGTAATCAAGTGCAACACACGCTTCGGCGAGTTGCTGGGCCGCCGTATCCAGGACCTCACGCGTTCGCGCATCGATCATCATTTCGTCAGTTCCGCAGAGGCCGAGCAGTTTCTCGCCGAAAGCGCCGCCGCCTTCGCCCACGGACATCTGGCGCAAGGCATGTATCGCCTGAAGCGGGCCGACGGCAGTCAGTTCTGGGCGGAACTCTCGGGGCGCAAAATGACCAGCGGACTTACGCACACGGTCTGGATGATCGCCGACGTCACGCTGCGCGTGGCCAACGAGCGCCGGACGCGGCCTCGCGATCCGGCTTGAAAGTCGGCGCCGGCGAGACGGCGCGCTGCCCGCCAGGGATGCCGTCTCCGGCTCAGCCGGAGACATAACTTTCTGAACGCTACACGTTGAAGAGGAAGTTGAGCACGTCGCCGTCCTTGACCACGTACTCCTTGCCTTCCGCCCGCATCCTGCCGGCTTCCTTGGCCCCGGCCTCGCCCTTGTAGGCGATGAAGTCGTCGAAGGCGATGGTCTGGGCGCGAATGAAGCCCTTCTCGAAATCGGTATGGATCACGCCGGCGGCCTTGGGCGCCGTATCGCCGACGTGGATGGTCCAGGCGCGCACTTCCTTGACGCCGGCCGTGAAATAGGTCTGCAGGCCGAGCAGCTTGTAGGCGGCACGGATCAGGCGGTTGAGGCCCGGCTCCTCCAGCCCCATGTCGGCGAGGAACATCTGCTTCTCATCGTCTTCCAAATCGGCGATTTCGGCTTCGATCGCGGCGCAAACGGCGACCACTTCGGCCTTCTCGGCTTTGGCGTGCGCCTGCACGGCGTCGAGGTAGGGATTGTTCTCGAAGCCGCCTTCCTTGACGTTGGCGACGTAGAGCACCGGCTTGGCGGTGATCAGGCAGAAGGGCTTGAGGCTGGCCCACTCCTCCTTCGACAGGTCCAGCGCCCGCACCGCCCTGGCCTGGTCCAGCTGGGCGATGCATTTCTCGAGTACCGCGCAAAGGATCTTCGCGTCCTTGTCGCCGGCGCTGGCAGGTTTCTTGTAGCGGTTCAGCGCTTTTTCCGCGGTCGCCATGTCGGCCAGCGCCAGTTCGGTGTCGATCACCTCGATGTCATGCAGCGGATCGATCTTGCCCGCCACATGGACCACGTTGTCGTCGCTGAAACAGCGCACCACATGCACCACGGCATCGGTTTCGCGGATGTTGGCGAGAAACTGGTTGCCCAGGCCCTCGCCCTTGCTGGCGCCGGCCACCAGGCCGGCGATATCGACGAACTCGACAATTGCCGGCTGTATCTTCTGCGGCTTGACGATGGCGGACAGCGCCGCCAGGCGCGGATCGGGCACTTCGACGATGCCGACATTCGGCTCGATGGTGCAGAAGGGATAGTTCTCCGCGGCGATGCCCGACTTGGTCAGCGCGTTGAAGAGAGTGGACTTGCCGACGTTGGGCAGTCCGACGATGCCGCATTGGAGACTCATGGATTTTCTTTCTTCGGTGCTTCTGCTTTCGGTGGTACCGGCCTGGAGTTGATGCGCTGTGTGGCGGCGTTGAACTCGCCCTTGGCCAGAACCGGCCAGGCCAGCAAGGCACGGTCGAGCGCGGCGTCGATTTCCTCGCGCTCCTCGCGGCGCGGCGGCTTCAGCACATAATCGACGACCTCGTTGCGGTCGCCGGGATGGCCGATGCCGATGCGCAGCCGCCAGTAATCCTGGGTGCCCAGGTGCGCGGTAATGTCCTTGAGGCCGTTATGTCCGCCTAGGCCGCCGCCGAACTTGAGCCGCATCTGCCCCGGCGGCAAATCGAGTTCGTCATGCAGCACCAGGATCTCGGCCGGCTCGATGCGGTAGAACTGGGTCAGCGCCCGCACCGACTGGCCGCAACGGTTCATGAAAGTCTGCGGCAGGAGGAACCACAGGCCTTCGGCACGTGCCTGCCCGGCGAAGCCGTGGAAGCGCGACTCGCGGCTCAGATTGACGCCGAGTTCGCGCGCCAGGCGCTCACAAAGCCAAAACCCGGCGTTGTGCCGGGTTTCAGCGTATTCGGTCCCGGGGTTGCCGAGACCGACGATCAAGCGCAAAGGTGCCTGCAAGAATTATCTCTTGTCGACGCGTTCGGCCTTCCTCACGGGAGCCGCAGGCGCAGCCGCAACCACCGGCGCCGCAACTTCGGGCTCTTCCTCGGCTGCGCTGCCGCCCTTCATCATGATGGTGGCCACCACCGGATCGCCTTCGCCATGGTGCACAACCTCGACGCCCTTGGGCAGCACGAGTTGCGAGACATGGATCGAGTTGCCTGCGTCGAGTTCCTTCAGATCGACCTCGATGAAGCTCGGCAGGTCGGCCGGCAGACACTTGACGTCGACGTCGTTCATGACGTGGGACACCATGCCGCCACCGAGCTTGACGCCCGGCGCGATGTCGGCATTGACGAAGTGCAGCGGCACCTTCTGGTGGATCTTGTGCGTGGCGTCGATGCGCTGGAAATCGACGTGCAGGATGACCGGCCGGTAGGGGTGGCGCTGCACGTCGCGCAGCAGGCACATTTCCTTCTTGCCATCGAGATTGACGTTGAGCACGGAGGAATAGAAAGCCTCCTTGCGCAGCAGCTGGAACAGCTCGTTATGGTCGATGTCGATGGACTGCGCCGTGCCGGCGCCGCCATAAAGGATGCCGGGAACACGGCCGGTGCGACGCAGGCGGCGGCTCGCTCCGGTGCCCTGTCCATCGCGCTTGTTTGCGTTGAATTCTAGTTGCATGATTTACTCCGTTAAGTGCTGCTTGAAATATCCCTCGCCCGCGACCAGGCCAGGGGGTAAAAAATCAATCCATGAACAGCGACGACACCGAGGACTCGTTGCTGATGCGCAACATGGTCTCGGCCATCAGCTCGGCAATCGAGATCTGGCGGATGCGCGTGCAGGCGCGGGCATTGTCCGCCAGCGGAATGGTATCGGTCACCACCAGTTCGTCGAGCTCCGATCCTTCGATGCGCTCGATGGCGCTGCCCGACAGCACGGCGTGGGTGCAGTAGGCCAGCACGCGCTTGGCGCCGTTTTCCTTGAGTGCCTGCGCCGCCTTGCACAGGGTGCCGGCGGTGTCCACCATGTCGTCCATGATGACGCAGGTGCGGCCATCGACTTCGCCGATGATGTTCATGACTTCGGACACATTGGCCTTCGGCCGCCGCTTGTCGATGATCGCCAGATCCGATTCGAGGCGCTTGGCCAGCGCACGGGCACGCACCACGCCGCCGACGTCGGGCGAGACCACCAGCAGGTCTTCGTGGCGCTGCTTCCAGATGTCGCCGAGCAGGATCGGCGCCGCGTACACGTTGTCCACCGGGATGTCGAAGAAGCCCTGGATCTGGTCGGCATGCAGATCGACAGTCAGCACGCGCTGCACGCCGACGGTCTGCAGCATGTTGGCGACCACCTTGGCGGTGATCGCGACGCGCGCCGAACGGGTCCGGCGGTCCTGGCGGGCGTAGCCGAAATACGGGATGGCGGCGGTGATGCGTCCGGCGGAGGCGCGCTTCAGCGCATCCACCATGACCATCAGCTCCATCAGGTTGTCGTTGGTCGGAAAACAGGTCGACTGCAGCACGAACACGTCGTGGCCGCGCACGTGCTCGAGGATTTCGCAATTCACCTCGCCATCGGAAAAACGACCCACATTGGCGCGACCGAGCGAAATGTGCAGACGCTTGACGACATCTGCCGCCAACTTGGGATTGGCATTGCCGGTGAACACCATCAGGCTGTCGTAGGCCATGTCGGTCTGCTCGAATCAAGCTGGAAGGAGGAAGTCCTGCCGGGCTGTCAGGGTGAATGATTGGCTGGGGAGGAAGGATTCGAACCTTCGCATGCTGGAATCAAAATCCAGTGCCTTAACCAACTTGGCGACTCCCCAACATCGGCACTCCGCCTTGAGGGCGGAGGTCGAAAGGACGCGCATTTTCGGGGTTTTCGCCCCCGCTGTCAAATCAGAGCGAGGGGATGGCGGTCCAATCCGGCGGCAACGAAGCCGCGCATGCCTGCCGGCAGGGCGGCCAAAGCCGCCCGCGCCGCCGCCTCCGCGGCAAATTCGACGAAACAGCAGGCGCCCGAACCGCTCATGCGGGCGTCGCCGTAATGACGCAGCCATTCCAGGTGCCGGCTGACCTCGGGATACAGCGCGCAGGCCACGGCTTCGAGGTCATTGGCGCCAAAGCCGGGGCGCCAATCGCTGGCCCGGATGGCCGGCGTATCGCGGCGCAGTTGCGGCGAACGAAAGATTTCGGGTGTCGGCACGGTAACGGCTGGCACCAGCACCAGATACCAGGCCGGCGGCAAACTGATGTCGGCAAAGTGCTCGCCGACGCCTTCGGCGAAGCTGGTGCGGCCATGCACGAAAATCGGCACATCGGCGCCCAAGGCAAGGCCGGTGCGTTGCAGTTGCGCGGAATCGAGGCCGGTACCCCACAGGCGATTCAGCGCCAGCAACGTCGTCGCCGCATCGGAACTGCCGCCGCCGAGTCCGCCGCCCATCGGCAGGCGCTTTTCGACCCGCAGCGTGACCCCGGCCGTTGCGCCGGTCGCCGCGCGCAAGGCCTCCGCCGCGCGGACGGTGAGGTCCGTCTCCGGCGGCACCCCGGGCAGGGGCGTCGCCAGCAGGATGCGGCCGTCGCTGCGCGGCTCGCAGCGCAGCGCGTCGCCGAAATCGAGGAAGCGGAACACGGTCTGCAGCAGATGGTAACCGTCGGTACGGCGGCCGATGACATGCAGGAACAGGTTGATTTTGGCCGGCGCCGGCCAGTCTCTATCCCAGTCACTCATCCTGCACATCCCAGTCATCGACGATCAGTTTGAATTCGACATCCTCGCGGCGCGCTTCGATGATGCGCAGGAGTCGGTGCTGGCGGTACGCCGACGTCTCGCTGACCACCACGCGCCAGCCGTCCACCTCGCCGGACAGGGCCGGACGGGCGCCGCGCAGCCAGTCCGCCATGGCTTCCAGCGGCAGCGGTGCGCCGAAGACGCGCTGTGCCAGTTGCGGCAGGGTGTCGGCCGCGATGATCGGCTGATTCGGCTGTGTCAGCCGCGCACCGCCGGCATCGCGCGCCAGTTCGGCAAGGCCCTGGCCCAGCGGCGACATCAGCAGCACGACATCGCTTCCTGCGGTGTGTTCCCAGTGAAAGCGCAAATGATCACGGCGCTCGCCCTGGCGCAGCGAAATACGCCCGTCGGCGGAAAAGCGCTGCAAGGGTGGGCCGAGGGTCGGCGCCGCATCGGGCGCCTCCTGCATCTCGGCACAGGCGCCAAGCACCATGGCAAGCAGGCACAACAGCCAGGTTTTCAAGGAACAAATCGCTTGATGGTCGCCGTCAGCACCTGATTGGTCGGATGGGCCTTGGTCGCTTCGCGCCAAATGACCAATGCCTCCTGGGGCCTGCCCAGCGCCCACAGCACCTCGCCGATGTGGGCGGCGATCTCGGCATCGGGTTTTTGTGCATAGGCCTTCTGCAAGGCGGCCAGCGCCTCCGCGAGCTTGCCCTGGCGGAACAGGACCCAGCCCTTGCTGTCGAGAATGAAGGGATCATTGGGTGCCAGCGACAAAGCCTTGTCGATCAGTTGGGCGGCTTCCTCAAGGCGCAGATTGCGATCGGCCAGCGAATAGCCGAGGGCGTTGTAGCCCTGCGGCGAATCCGGGGTGAGGACGATCAGGCGCCGCAAGTGGCGCTCCATCAGGTCCAGATGTTCCAGCTTCTCCGCCGCCAGCGCGGTTTCATAAAGAATCTCCGGCTGATCCGGCTGCACTTCCAGCGCCTTGTTGAGGAAGGCGAAGGCCTCCTCGTGACGGTTGGCATCGCGCAGCAGCTGGGCCTCGGCCACCACCAGGCGCACCTCGCCGGGCGTGGCCGCGTGCGCCGCCGCAAGCCGCTCGCGCGCCGCGTCGAGCTTGTTCTGCCGCAGCAGGACCTGGGCGGCCCGAATCTTCGCCGGCAGCGCGTGCTCGCCCGCGTCGACCTGGTCGTACCAGGCCAGGGCATCATCGAGCCGTCCCGCCTGATCGGCGATCTGCCCCAGATAGAAACGCGCCGGATTCAGGTCGCCGCGGCCGATGGCGACAAAGCGCTTGAGCGGCTGTTCGGCTTCCGTCGCATCATTGACCTGCAGCGAGAGTATGCCGACGGCGTAGAGCATTTCGGCATTGTCCGGATTGGCCTCGAGTAGCCGGCGAAACTCGACGCGCGATTCCGTGTAGCGCTTTTCGCCGACCAGCGCCCGGGCATAGCCCAGCCGCAGCTGCTGGGCTTCGGGATTGGCCGCCAGCCAGGCTTTCAGAAATTCGAGCTGCTCCGCACCGCGCGGCAGCAGATCCGCCTTGAACAGGGCGGCCAGTTCCCAGTTCGGGCGCAGTTGCATTGCCTGGTCGATCTCGCTGCGCGCGCGCACCGCATCTCCCGCGCCGAGGGCGGTCTGGGCGCGGACGAATCGCGCCTCGGCCAGACCGGGATATGGCTGGGTCAGCAACTCGAACAGGCGCTGCACGGCGGCTTTGTCCGGATAGCGGGCGAAGGCGCGCGCCATTTGCAGCAGGGCATCACCGGCACGCGGGCCTTGCGCCTCCACATCGCGTGCCAGGATGGCGGCCAATTCGTCGATCCGACCGCTGGCAAGCAGCAGCGTCGCCCGCATCTGTTTCGCCGGTGCCGAATCGGCTTCAAGTTCCAGCCAGAGCCGGATCGCCTCCAGCGCGGGATCGTACTGGCGTGCATGAAAGGCCATTTCTGCCGCCCGGCGCACGATCCTCGGGTCGCGCGTGCTTTTCGCCAGATCAAGGTAGGCGCCGGCCGCAAGTCCGAACTGGCCTCTCTGGGCGGCAATTTCCGCGAGCAGGAACTGGTAGAGAATCTGCGCCGTCAGCTCCTGCTTGGGCAAGCGGTCCTGGTCCTTCGCTATCGGCGGCGCCACCGCGGGATGCTGCGCCGGCAATTCCGCAGGGACTTGCGCGGGTTCCTGTCCGGGTACCGGCGAGGGCTCCTGTCCGGGTCCCTGCGCGGGTGCCTGCGCCATCGCGCAGGCGCTGGCCAGGGAAAACATCAGCACGAAGGCGGAAAAAGAGAAATTCATGAAGGCGGTACCCGGGCGGAACACTGCTGTCAAACGCTGAGTCTCATACAATGCGGTGATGTTAGCAGTTTCGCCAGATATTTCGCGCGGGTTCCCGCATGCCTGAACTGCCCGAGGTCGAGGTCACCCGCCGCGGCATTGCTCCGGCGCTGACCGGCCAGCGCGTCACCAAGGTGATCATGCGAGTGCCGGCCCTGCGCTACCCGCTGCCGGAAAATCTGCACGGCATGCTCCGCGGCCAGCGTCTGGTCGCCGTCAGTCGACGCGGCAAGTACCTGCTGCTCGATTTCGGCAAGGGGCATTTGCTGATCCACCTGGGCATGTCCGGCAGCCTGCGCCTCGTGCCCGCGCGCCTTGCCGCCGAAAAGCACGATCATGTCGATCTGGTATTCAATGTCGAGGGCGGCAAATTGGCCTTGCGCCTGCGCGATCCGCGGCGCTTCGGGGCGATGCTCTGGCTGCCGCAGGATGCGCCGGCACATCCTCTGCTGGCCGTGCTCGGCATCGAGCCGCTGACCGATGAATTCAACGCGGAATGGCTCAGCAACGAACTGGCCGGCCTTGCGGCGGCCATCAAGCCGACCCTGATGGACAGCCATCGCGTGGTCGGCATCGGCAACATCTACGCTTCGGAGAGCCTGTTTCGCGCCGGCATCGATCCACGTACCGCAGCGGGGCGGGTTTCCCCCAAGCGTTTGCAGCGCTTGGAGGCAGCGATCAAGGCCACGCTGGCGGCGGCCATCGACGCGGGCGGCAGCAGCCTGCGCGACTTCATCCATTCCGATGGCAGTTCGGGCTATTTTCAGCAGCAGTATTTTGTCTACGGCCGCAGCGGCGAACCATGCCGTGTCTGCGGCCGCCCGATCAGGGAACTGCGACAGGGGCAGCGCGCAACATTCTTCTGCGCGACCTGCCAACGCTAGCGGGCTACTTGGCAGTCAGCGCGAGGAACTTCGCCATCAGCTGATCTTTGGTTTCGACGTGATTCGGGTCGTCCGGAATGCAATCGACCGGGCAGACCTCGCGACACTGCGGCGTGTCGAAATGGCCGATGCATTCGGTACATTTGGCGGGATCGATGATGTAGATCTCATCGCCCTGCGAAATGGCGTTGTTCGGGCATTCCGGCTCGCATACATCGCAGTTGATGCATTCGTCGGTGATCATCAGGGACATGATTTTTCCTTTGGACTTTCTTAAATCTCAGTTGCCTTGGCGAAACTTGCCGGCAAGCCGCTTCTGAACCTGCGACGGTACAAACTTCGAGACATCGCCGCCCAGCGACGCGATTTCGCGCACCATCGTCGCCGAGACGAACATGTACTGGTCCGACGGTGTGAGGAACACGGTTTCGACATCCGGGTAGAGGTTGCGGTTCATGCCCGCCATCTGGAATTCGTACTCAAAATCGGACACGGCGCGCAAGCCACGCATGATCACGCTGGCGCCATGCTGGCGCATGAAATCCATCAGCAGGCAATCGAAGCCGTGAATCTCGATGTTGGGATAACCCGTCAACACTTCGCGGGCAATATCCACCCGCTCTGCCAGCGAAAACATGGGGTGTTTGGTGCGGCTCTCGGCCACGCCGATGATGACCCGATCGAACAGGCTGGATGCACGTTTCACGAGATCCTCGTGACCGCTGGTCAGGGGATCGAAGGTCCCCGGATAAACCGCAATGCTCTTGCTCATGCCTGCTCCAGCAGGTGAAAGAAAACCTGGCCGGCTCGCCCCTGCTTCACCACCGACCACCGACCGAGCCGCTCCAGAGGTATCTCGGCCTCTGCATACAGCCGCGCCCGCGGCGCGGCCAGCTCATCCAGCCGGGACTCTACGCGGCTCAACCAGCCTTGCCCATAAGGTGGATCAAGAAACAGCACATCGAAGCGCCGACCCGATGGGGGGGCGAATTTTAACGCATCGCAGCAAAACAGTTCCAGTCGTTGGCTGGCAAAGCCATCGGCATGCTTTTTCAGCGCCGCGAAGGCCGGCCGCGCACGCTCCACCAGGGCGACGTAGTCGGCACCGCGCGAGGCGGCTTCAAAGCCGAGAATCCCGCTGCCGGCGAAGAGGTCCAGGCAGCTGAGTCCGCCGAGATCCTGCCCCAGCCAGTTGAACAGGGTCTCGCGCACCCGGTCCGGCGTCGGGCGCAATCCCGGCGCGTCGGGTACCTGGACCAGGCGGCTGCGCCATTCGCCGCCGGTGATGCGGATTCGACTCAAGACTCAGTCGGCGGCAACGACGACCGTAACGAGGTTTTCCGGCTTCACATGGCGGGCGAAGGCGGCCTTGACCTGCTCGGCGGTGACGGCCTTCACCCGCGTCGGAAAGTCGTCGAGATAAGTCAGCGGCAGACCGTAGAAGCCGATCGCCGACAGATAGCCGAGCAGCTTGGCATTGCTGTCCATGCGCAGCGCCAGGCCATCGACCATATTCTTCTTCGCTGCCGCCAGCTCCTGCGGCGTCGGCCCCTTGGCCATGTACTCGGTGAGCACCTCATCCACCACCTTGAGCGCCGCGTCGACCTGCTCGCGCTTGGTCTGCAGGCCGATTTCAAACGGACCTTCGAGCTTGCGCGGGGCAAAGTAGGAATGCACGCTGTAGGCATAGCCGCGCTTTTCGCGGACTTCCTTCATCAGCCGCGACACGAAGCCGCCACCGCCGAGGGTGTAGTTGCCGACCAGCAGCGGAAAGTAATCCGGGTCGCTGCGGCGGATCGCCGGCAAGCCGACGTGTACATGGCTTTGCGCAGCCGGATGGGGAATCTTGATCATCGCCCGCGCCGGCTTCTTCACCGGCGGCGGCACCAGTTCGGCACCTCCGGGCGGCAGCGCTTCCGTCAGGCGTTGGGCGATCGCTTCGGCCTCGGCGCGCGAGACATCGCCGATGATCGACACTATGGCACCCTTGGCGCCGTAATGCTGGCGGTGGAAGGCCACCAGGTCGTCGCGCGTGATCGCGCTCACGCTGTCCACCGTCGGACTGACGCCATAGGGATGATCGGGATAGATGGCCGCCGCGAAGCGCTTGCCGGCAATCGCGTCGGGCCGCGTCTCGGCTTCGCGGATGCTGGCGATGGTGCGGCCCTTTTCGCGCTCCAGCACCGCTTGCGGGAAAGTCGGCGCTGACAGTACGGTGCGCATCAGGTCCAGCGCCGCCTCGCGTTCCGGCTTGCTCGTCAGGGTGCGCAGGCTGATGCTGGCGCGGTCGCTGTCGGCGCCGCCGCCCAGCCGCGCGCCGATATCAACCAGGCGTCCGGCGATCTTTTCCTCGTCCATGTCCGCGGCGCCGGCCTCGAGCAGGCCGCGGGTCAAGCCGGCGACTCCCGCCTTGGCCGCGGGCACGAAGGCGCCGCCGCCGGCAAAGTCGATCTGGACGTCGAGGATCGGCAGCACTCGCGTCTCGATGAAATACACCCTGGCCCCGGTCGGCGCGGTCCAGTGTTCGATCTTGACGCCGGCCAGGGCCAGCGTCGAGCTCAGGCTTGATATCAGTATGAAAATCAGGGTACGCATCAGTGCCTCGCTGCCCCGGAGGGCTTCTTCGGTTTGCTGTTTTCGAGAGGTTGCGGATCGAGCACGGCAATGCTAAGAGTGTCGTCCTTGAAGTATTTCTTTGCCACGGCCTGGACTTCTTCCGCAGTAACGCTCTTGAGCTTTTCCAGCAGAACATCGATGTCGCGCCAGGGCACCCCGGCGGCTTCGAGGCCGCCGATTTCCATGGCTTGGGCCATCAGCGAATCGCGCTTGTAGATCTGCGCCGCTATCGACTGGGTCTTGACCCGCGCCAGTTCCTCGGCCGAGACACCCTCGTCCTGAACGCGCTTGAGCTCGGCGCGCAAGGCTGCCTCCAGGTCGGCGATGGTCTTGCCTTCGGCCGGCTGGCCGTCGAGGGTGAAGCTGGCCTCGCCGCGCAGCGTGCCGTCATAGCCGGCACCGGCCGACTGCGCGACGCGGCTGCCGCGTACCAGGTTTTTGGCGAAGCGGGAGGCATCGTGGCCGTCGAGCACCGCCGCCAGCACCTCGAGCGCATACGGGTCGCGATCCTGCTGCACGTCGCGCAGCTTCGGCGTCTTCCATGCCATGGAGAGGTAGGGCAGTTTGGCCGGCGCCTTGACGCTGACGCGGCGAATGCCGGCCTGCTCGGGCTCGTTCTGCGGCTTGCGTTCGGGCAGCGCCTGCGCCTTGTGCGTGCCGTAGTACTTCTGCGCCAGGCGAAACACCTCGCGGTGATCGACGTCGCCCACCACCACGACATAGGCATTGTTCGGCGCATACCAGGCGCGATACCAATCGCGGGCGTCCTGCCAGGTCATGTGCTCGAGGTCGTCCATCCAGCCGATGATCGGCCGCCGATAGGGATGCGCCTGGAACATCGCCGAATTCAGGGCTTCGTAAACCAGCCCCTGCGGATTGTCGTCGGTGCGCAGCCGGCGCTCTTCCATGACCACCTTGATTTCGGCGGCGAATTCCTTGGGCTCGAGTTTCAGGTTGGCCATGCGATCGGCCTCGAGCTTCATCATCTCGGGCAGCGCGCCCTTCGGCACGATCTGGAAATAGGCCGTGTAGTCGCGGCTGGTGAAGGCGTTGTCGCGGCCGCCGGCCTCGGCCACGCGCTTGTTGAATTCGCCCGATTTGAGATTCTTGGTGCCCTTGAACATCAGGTGCTCGAGCACGTGGGCAACGCCCGAGGTGCCATCCTTCTCGTCCATGCTGCCGGCGCGGTACCAGACCATGTGCACGGCGGTCGGCGCCCGACGGTCTTCCTTGACGATGACGCGCAGGCCATTGGCCAGTGTTGTTTCGAAGGGATTGGCAAGAGTCGGCGCTGGCGCTACGGCGCAAGCCAGCAGGACAACAGGGGCAAGCAATGATTTCATGATGGGTCTTGGTGTTTGCGCGGTTGGGTAGAAAGTGCGTCTGTTAGAATTCTTCGGTCGCGCATCTTAGCGCGGCTTAGAGCCTCTCAGCAGGTGCTCATCTCCGACCGCATTCCGCATGTTTGGTTTCCTAAAGACTAAGGACGACCCCGCCGCCCAGGCCGCCACGGCTCCGGCGCCCCGCGCTTCATGGGGCGAACGGCTGAAGTCCGGCCTTTCCCGCACCCGCGCCACGCTCAACACGCCGCTGACGGAGCTCTTCAGTCGGGCGAAGATCGACGACGAACTGCTCGAGGATCTTGAAAGCACGCTGCTGATGGCCGATTGCGGCGTCGAGGCGACCCACTGGCTGCTGGCCGAACTCAAGGCCACGGTCAAGCGCGACAAACTGGAAACCCCCGGCCAGTTGCGGGGGGCTTTGGCGCAGGGCTTGAAGACCCTGCTCGCACCGCTGGAACAGCCGCTGTTGGCGGATGGTCACCTGCCGTTTGTGATCATGATCGCCGGTGTCAATGGCGCCGGCAAGACAACGTCAATCGGCAAGCTGGCCAAGCATTTCCAGAGCCAGGGCAAGAGCGTGCTGCTGGCGGCCGGCGACACCTTCCGTGCCGCCGCGCGCGAACAGCTGGCGGCCTGGGGCGAACGCAACGGCATTACCGTAATCGCCCAGGAATCCGGTGATCCGGCGGCCGTGGTATTCGATGCGATCAATGCCGCACGCGCACGCGGCATCGACGTGGTCCTGGCGGATACCGCGGGCCGTTTGCCGACCCAATTGCACCTCATGGAAGAAATTGCCAAGGTCCGGCGCGTGATCCAGAAGGTCGATGCCTCGGCACCGCACGAGGTGCTGCTGGTGCTCGATGCCAATATCGGACAAAACGCCGTGCAGCAGGTCAAGGCCTTCGACAAGGCAATCGGCGTCAGCGGACTGGTGATCACCAAGCTCGACGGTACCGCCAAGGGCGGCGTGCTGGCGGCGATTGCCCGCCAATGTCCGAAGCCGGTGCGCTTCATCGGTGTCGGTGAGGGCATCGACGACCTGCAGGACTTTCGCGCCGGCGAGTTTGTCGAGGCGCTGCTGGGACCGGCGTAGTGATTCGTTTCGACCGTGTCTCCAAGCGCTATCCGCCCGGAGTCGACGCACTTTCGGATATCAGTTGCGAGGTGGCAGAGCGCGAGATGGTTCTGGTCAGCGGCCACTCCGGCGCCGGGAAATCTACGCTGCTCAAGCTGGTGGCCGCGGTGGAAAAATCCACGACAGGGGCCGTTCTGGTCGGGGGCCAGAACCTCAGCGGGATCTCGCGTGCGGCCTTGCCCTTCCTGCGCCGACGCATCGGCATGGTGTTCCAGGATCAGAAGCTGCTGTTCGATCGCAGCGTGTTCGACAACGTCATGCTGCCGCTGTCGATCGCCGACTTCCCGCCCCGGGAAGCCGCGCAGCGCGTGCGTGCCGCGCTCGACAAGGTCGGCCTGGCCAGGCGTGAAAAGGCGTTGCCGGTGATGCTCTCGGGCGGCGAGCAGCAGCGCTTGGCGATCGCCCGCGCCGTGGTGAGCCGACCCAAGCTCCTGCTGGCCGATGAACCGACCGCGCACCTGGATGCGGAGACCGCCGCCGATGTGGCGCGCATCTTTCACGAATTCCACCATGTCGGCGTCACGGTATTGATCGCCACCTACGCCCATGAACTGTTCCCGGCGGCGCGGCGCCTGCAGCTCGATCACGGCCGGCTGCTGGCATGAAGATCTGGCTTGCCCACCACCGCGACGCGGCCCGGCTGGCGTTGCGTCGGCTGGCGGCAGCGCCGGTGAGCAGCCTGCTCTCGCTGCTGGCCGTCGGAGTCGCGCTGGCCCTGCCGGCGGGCGGCCAGATGCTGCTGACCAACGCACGGCAACTGACCGGCAACACCTCGGCCGTGCCGCAGATTTCGATTTTCATGGAGGTCGGTGCCGAACGCGCCGCGGCAAAGGAAGTCGGATCGCGCCTGGGCATGCACGGTGGCGTCAAACAGGTCCGCTTTCTGTCGCGCGAGGCCACGCTGGCGCGCATGAAAGCCAACCCGGGGCTGGGGGACGTGATCGACGCCCTGCCGTCCAACCCATTTCCCGATGCCTTCGTGGTCAGCGTCACGGACGAGCGCCCCGAGACGATGGAAAGGCTCGCCAGCGAATTCCGCCAATGGCCGAAAGTCGAGCATGTGCAATTCGACTCGGCCTGGGTAAGCCGCCTCGATGCCCTGCTCAAACTCGGCCGCACCGCGGTCATGCTGCTCGGCGCGCTGCTCGGCACCGGCCTCATCGCCATCAGCTTCAGCATCATACGGATGCAAGTGCTTACTCATCGCGCAGAGATCGAGGTAAGCCAACTGCTCGGCGCAACGGACGCCTTCATCCGACGCCCCTTTTTATACCATGGGGTGCTTTTGGGACTGGGTGGCGGCATCATTGCATGGCTGCTGGTCGCTGCCGCGGCGATCTGGCTGCGCGGGCCGCTGGGCGAACTGGTACGCTTGTACGACCTTAGCCTGGTGCTGCAGACGCTCGATGCGCGTGACTCGGCGCTGTTGCTGGGTTCTGCCTGCGGCCTCGGCTGGCTCGGGGCGACGATCTCGCTGCGCCAGCACCTCAGGCAGAATTAAACATTTCGGAAACGCAGCGTAGCGGCAGTAGCTAAAAACCCCCACATCAGGTCTGGCAGGACCGACAACACTGGAACGGAACCGATTATTCGGGCGATAATATACAAATGAGCCAAGAAGAACCCATAGATCAGCCTGCCGTCGACACGGCGCCCATCGAACAGCAACCCGCCACCGCCCCAACGGAAGGCGAGCAAGCACCGGCAGCCCCGGCGCGCAACGAACCGCAGGCACCGGATCCGCGCCGCCGCTTGCGCGAGTTGCTGGCGATTCCGGATCACCAGCGCACCGATGCGATATGGGACGAGATCATCGAACTCGAAATTTGCCTGGCGCCCGGCAATCGCATCCAGGGTGCCCCCCCTCAGGGGGAACCGGGACGGCGCCAACAGGGGCCCGGCCAGAATCAGGGACGCCGCCCCGAACAACCGAGGCGGCAGGATGCCGTACCGGGAAGCAAACCAGCCAAGCGCTTCTTCAAGAAGGCCAAGCGCCCGCCTGGCGCCCCGCCAAAAGCCTGACGGGATACAATCCCGACTATATTTGTCGGGAACTTCTCCTGGACTTAGCACTCTTAATCGAAGAGTGCTAATATTGTCTTTAAGGAGGGTGCACCGTGAGTAATACCGTATCTTTTGACCAATTGCCGATGCTGGCCGCCAGTGGCAGCATCGAGGCTTATATTTCGGCCGCCAATCGCGTACCGATGCTGAGCGAGGCAGAGGAACAGCGTCTCGCCCGTCGTTTCCGCGACGAGCAGGATCTGGACGCCGCACGCCAACTGGTCACCTCGCACCTGCGTCTGGTCATCGCCATTGCCCGCGGTTATCTGGGTTATGGCCTGCCCCATGCCGACCTGATCCAGGAAGGCAACATCGGCCTGATGAAGGCCGTCAAGCGCTTCGATCCCGATCGTGGCGTGCGCCTCGTCTCCTTTGCCATGCACTGGATCAAGGCCGAGATGCACGAGTACATCCTGAAGAACTGGCGCATGGTCAAGATCGCGACGACCAAGGCGCAGCGCAAGCTGTTCTTCAATCTGCGCAGCATCAAGGCCGCGCTGGCACAGGATGCCGACTCGCGTCAGGGCTTCAACACCCTGGGCGCCGAAGAAGTGATGGCGGTCGCCAGGCAGCTCGGCGTCAAGCCCGAGGAGGTCATCGAGATGGAAACGCGGCTGACGGGCGCCGATGTATCGCTCGAACCCCTGACGGACGACGACGAGGACAGCTACGCGCCGATCGCCTATCTGGCGGCCGACCGCAGCATCGAACCCTCGGCGATACTCGAGCGCAAGGAATATGACCGCTTGCAGGATCAGGGCCTGAGCTCGGCACTGGCCAGCCTCGACGAACGCAGCCGTACCATCGTGCAACGGCGCTGGCTGGTGGCGGACGGCGAAGAGGCCGCGACATTGCATGAGCTGGCGGCCGAGTATGGTGTCTCGGCCGAACGCATTCGCCAGATCGAGGTCAAGGCCATGCAGAAGATGAAGGGCAAGCTCGCCGCCTAGGCACTGCCTGCCACCGCGACAGAAGGCAGCCCCGCGATATTCCGGGCTGCCTTTTGTTTTGCGCCTTCCTACTCGCCCGCCAGCAGGCGCTTGAGATCGGCGGCGATGCGCGGCGGTGTTTCGCCGTGGCGCAAGTAGAGCCTCAGACGCCCGCCCGGGTCGAACACATAGCTGCCGGCCGTATGGTCCATGGCATAGCTGGTCGGACTGCTGCCCGGCTGCTTTTGATAGAAAATCTTGAACTCCCTGGCGACCGCCGCGGTCGCCGCGGCATCGCCATCCAAGCCGAGGAAAGACGGATGGAAGGCCGGCACGTACTGCGCCAGAAGCTGCGGCGTGTCGCGCTCAGGATCGATCGTGACGAACAGCACCTGGACCCGATCGGCATCCGCCCCCAGCAAGGCCATCGACTCGCGCATGCCGGCCATGGTGGTCGGGCATACATCCGGGCATTGCGTGTAGCCGAAGAACATGACGACCGCACGCCCCTTGAAATCGGCCAGACGACGCGGCTTGCCGTGGTGGTCGAACAACGCGAAATCCTTGCCCCAGTCGATACCGGTCAATTCCGTGGCGTTGAACTTTGCCGGCGGACTGCAGCCGCCGAGCAGCAGCGCCAGAAACAGCAGCAGGACGCGCATCGGGAGGTTCAGAACGGCGGCAGGTAGTGATCGACCAGGAGCGCGGCGAAAAGCAGCGCGAGGTAAACGATCGACCAGCGGAACGTGATGCGCGCCACCGCGTCCGAATAGTCGCGCCAGATCAACCAGGCGTAGCCGAGGAAAATCGTGTCGAGCAGCACGGCAGACGTCAGGTAGAACCAGCCGGTCATACCGATTGCATAGGGCACGAGCGTGATCAGCGTCAGGCCGACGGTGTACAGGAACACGTGGCGGCGGGTGTATTCGGCGCCATGGGTCACCGGCAGCATCGGCAGGCCGGCGGCGGCGTATTCCTTGGTGCGATACAGCGCCAGCGACCAGAAGTGCGGCGGCGTCCACACGAAAATGATCAGGAACAGCAGCCAGGCTTCACCCGGCGCGTTGCCCGTCACCGCAGCCCAGCCGAGCACCGGCGGCATCGCGCCGGATGCGCCGCCGATGACGATGTTCTGCGAGGTGTTCGGCTTGAGAAAGATCGTGTAGATCACCGCATAGCCGACGAAGGTGGCGAAGGTCAGCCACATCGTGAAGGGGTTCACCCAGACGTAGAGCAGGAATAGCCCGGCGCCGCCGATCAGGCCCGAGAACAGCAGGGTCTCCAGCGAATTGACCTCGCCCTGCGGCAGCGGCCGGCCGCGCGTGCGCGCCATCAGCGCATCGATTTTCTGCTCGATCAGGCAGTTCGCCGCCGCCGCGGCACCTGCCACCAGGGCGATGCCCAGCGTGCCGGCCAGCAGGATGCGCCACGGCACCATGCCGGGAACGGCGAGGAACATGCCGATCACTGCACAAAACACGATCAGCGACACCACGCGCGGCTTCGCCAGCTGGAAATAGTGGCGCAAGCGCAGCGAACCGTGTTGCAATTTGAGAGTAGTGGATTTCACGCTTGAGGGATCAAAGATTGAGGCGGAAACGCGATCGAGTTTATCACGCAGCCGGCGGCTGAATGGCGAGGCTGGCGGTGCTTCCAAAGCTGGATTAGCCGAGGCGTGGCGGCCGGCTTCAACAACACCAGCGACGATGGCAATATGGCTCCTGGCAGTGGCCGAAAAGCAAACAAGCTCCCCCGTTGAAGAGTCGGCGCGGGTGCTACGGCGAGGATGTCCACGATCAGAACTTGATCAGCTTGCCGAGCTCGCGAATGAAGGCCTTCGGCTCGGGATCGTCGGAGTAGCGGAAGACCAGCAGACCGCGCCTATCCACCAGATTGATGAAACGGCGCTCGCCGCCCCCGAGCAGCTCCAGCACTTTGCCGTCGGTCGCCTTGATCAGCACCAGATCCGGGTGCGCCGCCAACAGGTCGTTGGTCGGCGGAGTGGCATCGGTGACCAGCCAAAGGCGATCGACGCGCGCCATGTTGCGGCCCTGCGCGGTGCGCGCCTGGCGGGTCAGATACAGCACGTGCTGGCAACGCTCGTCGCAGTTGCCCGGCGCGGCAAAAATCACCAGCCACTTGCCGCTGACTTCGGGATGCTCCAGCGCCACGCCGTCGGCGCGCTGCAGCAGTTCGAACGGCAGGCGCACCGGCGCCAGCGGCTGGCCGGCCGTCGCCTTGACCTCGGGCGGCGAGACATAGCGGAAGTACAGCGCGGCCAGCAGCGGCAATACGCCGATCGCCACGATGGCCAGCAGTATCAGGCGGCCCTTGAGCTGGCCATGAGGTGCGGCGGCAACTGCGGCCGGGTCGATATTTTTCATCTCTGCGCCTTCTGTCATTTCTTTTGCCACGCGAACAGCCCGTAGGCCGCCGCCATTAGCGCGAAAACCAGCCACATCGCCATGTAGCCATAGTGTTTGTGCGCCGGATTTGCCGGCGAGCCCCAGTCGCGGACCAGCCCGTCATGCTGCACATCGGTCTGCAGCAGCAACACCGGCAACGCGTCGAGGCCGCTGTGCCGCCGGTAATCCGCTTCGCGCAGATGTTGCCAGATGGCTCCTTGCGGCAAAGTTTCCTGCAACTCGAAGATGCGCGTCTCGAAGCTGCGGGTGACGCCGGACACCGCAACTTCGCCCGCCGCCGACGCCACCGAAGGCAGCTCGGAACGCAGCCGCGGCGCAGCAATCCAGCCGCGATTGACCAGGACCACGGCCTCGCTGCCGGACAGTTGCAGGGGCGTCAGAACCTGATAGCCGGCGCGGCCGCGATGGATCTTGTTGTCCAGATACAGGGTCCTTGCCGGCAGCCAGCGCCCGCGGGCGGTCGCTGCCCGGTCGAGCAGTTGTTCGCGCTGGCGCTGTTGCGGCGTCAGGCTGATCGGCGTCGACGTTAGTGCCGCCTGCTCGCGCTCGAATTTCGCGCCACGGGTTTCGGCGCGCCATAGTTGCAGCCAAGCCATGCCCAGGCAGAGCGCGATCAGCAGGATCACGATGAGCGGGCGCAGGTGGCTGAGTTTTGGAAAAGCAATCGACATCGACGGCAGGGTGACTAGTTTGGCGCAGGCAAAGCGCGGGTCAGTTAGACTGGGCGTATTCTTCAACAGGAGCAATCCTTGCGCATATTCGTCATCCTGATGCTGATCGCCATCATCGCCAGCCTGGTCAGCGCGCTGGTATTCGTCTATCGGGATCGGGGCCAGGACAAGACCCGGGCGGTCAAGGCACTGTCCTTGCGCGTGGGGCTTTCCTTGCTGCTGTTCCTGCTGCTGATGGCCGCCTACCGGTTTGGCTGGATCGGCGAACGCCTCTGATCAAGGCGCTGCGGCGCGCTCCCGGCGCGCCGCAGCGCCCGCGCTTACAGCCAATAGACGACGACGAACAGGCCGAGCCAGACCACGTCCACGAAGTGCCAGTACCAGGCAACGGCCTCGAAGGCGAAATGGCGCTCCGCGGTGAAGTGCCCCTTGATTGCCCGCACCAGGATCACGATCAGCATCGTCGCGCCCAGGGTCACGTGAAAACCATGAAAGCCGGTCAGCATGTAGAAGGTCGAGCCGTAGACGCCGGTCGTCATCTTGAGGTTCATGTGGCCGTAGGCTTCGGCGTATTCGTAAGCCTGCAGGCTGATGAACAGCAGTCCGAGAGCCACGGTCAGGGCCAGGCCGATGATCAGTTGCTGCCGCTTGTTGGCGATCAGTCCCCAGTGCGCCCAGGTCACGGTGACACCCGAACTCAACAGCAACAGGGTGTTGATCGCCGGTATGCCCCAGGCATGCATCGGGGTGAAGGCGTCCTTGGCCGCCGGCCCGGCAGTCGGCCAGTGATCCTTGAAGCCATCCCACAGCGCGGCCTGGTCCGGGCTGCCGAGTTCCGGCACCGACAGGACGCGAATGTAGAAGAGGGCACCGAAGAAGGCCGCAAAGAACATCACCTCGGAAAAAATGAACCAGGACATGGCCCAGCGGAAGGACCGGTCTACCTGCGGGTTGTAGCTGCCATTCTCGGATTCCCCGATCACGCGGCCGAACCAGCCGAACAGCATGACGGCGAGTATGGCAAAGCCGCCAAGCAGGAGCAGGCCGCCGTTGGCAATCGAGTTCATCGTCAGCACGGCGCCGCCCGCCAGCAGGAGCAGGGCCACCGAACCGACCAGCGGCCAGTACGAGGGCTGGGGAATGTAATAGCGGCTTGTGGATGCTGGGTGACTCATGTTGACCTCCTCCGAATTGTCATTATTGCTGCCGCGCTCATGCGTCCGGTCGTTACTTGCCGATATTGATGGCCACGGCCACCAGGGTAAGCACGAACACGAACATGAAAACCAGCGCCGTAATCAGAATCTGCAGCGGCGACAGCGACGGCGCGTCCTCTTCGTGCAGCTTGTGCCCGCGCACGCCCAGGAGGCCCCAGGCGACCGTGCGCAGGGTGCGCAGGAAGCGGCCCTGCGTCGGCGGTGGCGGTGGCGGCGTATTCGGCAGGGACATCGATCACATCCGGCCTTTCGCCGAGCCTGCCGACGATGCAACGCTGCCCGCCGGAACCTCGAAGAACGTGTATGACAGCGTAACGGTGTTCACTTCGTCGGGCAGAGTCTTGTCCAGTACGAAGACCACCGGCATTTCGCGCACCTCGCGGGGAGCGAAGGTCTGCTGCTTGAAGCAGAAGCAGTCCAGCTTCTTGACGTAGCCGCCCGCATGCTGCGGGCCGTAGCTGGGCACCGCCTGCCCGATGACCGTGGTGTTGCGAGTGTTTTCGACCCGATACGTTACGTGCACGATGTCCCCGGTCTTGACCGCAAGACTGGTGATCTCGGGCCGGAAACGCAGACCGTTGTCGTGACTGTTGGCATCGAACTCGAGGGTCACCAGGCGGGCGGGCAGGGCCGACGCGGCAACCCGCTGCGCGCGGTCTATGTCGTAGAGACCGGTCCATTCGCAGAAGGCCTGATAGAGGCGCGGCTGTGCGGCGACGAACAACAGGCTGCCGGCAATGACTGCCAGCAGGCCGGCGACGATGCGCCGGTTGCTGCCGACTCGCGGCAGCGGATCTGCCGCCCCGCCGCCGGACGGGGCGAGCTCGGGGTTCACGTCCCGCCCATCCATTGCCGAATGATGAAACTCAGGAAGACGGCGGCCGCGAACAGGGCCAGACCGATCGCGATGCGACGGTTGGTCTGCGCGCGGGACGGATCGATGCTCATCCGTGGGCCTCGGCCGGATCGAACTTGGGCGGATCTTCGAAGGTATGGTGCGGCGCCGGTGACGGCACGGTCCATTCCAGCCCGCGCGCGCCGTCCCAGGGCCGGGCTTCGGCCTTGACGCCGCCCTTCATGGCCTTGAACACCACCACCAGCACCAGCAGCTGGCTGAAGCCGAAGCCGAAGGAGCCGAAGCTGGAAATCATGTTGAAGTCGGCGAACTGCTGTGCATAGTCCGGAATCCGGCGCGGCATGCCGGCCAGGCCGAGGAAATGCTGCGGGAAGAAGGCAATGTTGAAGAAGATCATGGACAGCCAGAAGTGCAGCTTGCCGAGCCCTTCGTGGTACATGTAGCCGGTCCATTTCGGCAGCCAGTAATACAGGCCGGCATAGGCGGAGAACAGCGCGCCGGCGACCATCACGTAATGGAAGTGGGCGACGACGTAATAGGTATCCTGCAACTGGATGTCCACTGCGGTCATGGCCAGCACCAGGCCGGTGAGTCCGCCGATGGTGAACAGCACCAGGAATCCCAGTGCAAACAGCATCGGCGTCTCGAAACTCAGCGAGCCGCGCCACATGGTGGTAACCCAGTTGAACACCTTGACCCCGGTCGGGATCGCGATCAGCATCGTCGCATACATGAAGTAGAGCTGGCCGGTCAGCGGAATGCCCGTCACATACATGTGGTGGGCCCAGACGAAGAAGGAAATCAGGCCGATCGCGGCGATGGCATACACCATCGAGGTGTAGCCAAACAGATGTTTGCGCGAAAACGCCGGGATCACGTGGGAAACCACGCCGAAGGCCGGCAGGGCGATGATGTACACCTCGGGATGGCCAAAGAACCAGAAGATGTGCTGGAACAGCACCGGATCGCCGCCGCCTGCGGCGGCGAAGAAACTGGTGCCGAAATGACGGTCGGTCAGCAGCATGGTCACGGCGCCGGCCAGGATCGGCATCGAAGCGATCAGCAGGAAGGCCGTCACCAGCCAGGTCCAGCAGAACAGCGGCATTTTCATCAGGGTCATGCCCGGCGTGCGCATGTTGAGGATGGTGGTGATGATGTTGATCGAACCCATGATCGACGACATGCCGAGGATGTGGATGGCAAAGATGGCCATGTCCATGCCCATGCCCATCTGGATCGACAGCGGCGGGTAGAGGGTCCAGCCGGTGCCGGCGGCGCCGCCGGGAACGAAGATCGAGGCGGTGAGCAGAATGGCGGCCGGCGGCAGCAGCCAGAAACTCCAGTTGTTCATGCGCGCGAAGGCCATGTCGGGCGCGCCGATCATCAGCGGAATCATCCAGTTGGCGAAGCCGACGAAGGCCGGCATGATCGCGCCGAACACCATGATCAGCGCGTGCAGCGTCAGCATCTGGTTGTAGAACTCGGGCGATACATACTGCAATCCGGGGGACAGCAACTCGGCGCGGATGATCAGCGACATCGCGCCGCCAACCAGGAACATGACGAAACTGAACCACAGGTACATCGTGCCGATGTCCTTGTGATTGGTCGTGGTGATCCAGCGCATCAGACCAGTCGGACCGTGACCGTGGCTGTCGTCGGCATGGTGCCCGGCATCGCCGGCGTGTTGGGCTGCTTGCATAATCAGATTCTCCTGAAGGCCGGTGGCGCGATCATTTGCCGCGAAGTGCCTTGACTTCGGCGGGCTGGATCACTTCGCCGAGCTTGTTGGACCAGGCGTTCCGCTCGTAGGCCACGACGGCCGCGATATCCGTGTCGCTCAGTTGCGCTGCATAGGAAGCCATCGCGGTTCCCGGCTTGCCCTTGAGCACGATGTCGATGTGGGCGGCCTGCGGCCCCCTGGCGATCTTCGAACCGTCGAGCGCGGGGAAGGCCGGCGGCAATCCGGCGCCGTTCGGCTGGTGACAGGCCGCGCAGTTGGTGGCATAGACCTTCTCGCCGCGGGCCATCAGTTCGTCGAGTTTCCAGACCTTGGCGGGATCGTCGGCGCTGGCCGCCATCGCCTTTTTCTGCTCGGCGACCCAGGCCGCATACTTTTCCGCGGACACGACCTCGACCACCACCGGCATGAAACCGTGATCCTTGCCGCAAAGCTCGGAACACTGACCGCGGTAGGTGCCTTCCTTCTCGGCACGGAACCAGGTGTCGCGCAGGAAGCCCGGGACCGCATCGGTCTTGACCGCGAACGCCGGCACCGACCAGTTGTGAATCACGTCGGATGCCGTGAGCAGCATGCGCACCTTCTTGCCGACCGGCACCACCAGCGGGTGATCGACTTCGAGCAGATAGTGTTCGCCCTTGGGTGCCTTGTTTTCGATCTGCTCGCGCGGCGTGGACATCACGCTCATGAACTTGACTCCGGCGGCATCGCCGGTGACGTACTCGTAACCCCACTTCCACTGGTAGCCGGTGGCCTTGATGGTCAAATCGGGCTGCGAGGTATCGCGCATATCCACCAGGGCCGAAGTGGCCGGGAAGGCAATCGCGATCAGGATCAGTGTCGGCACCACGGTCCAGGCGATTTCCACCGTGGTGTTGTCGTGGAAATCCGCCGCCTGGTAGCCCTTGGACTTGCGATGGAAAACTATCGACCAGGCAACGACGGCAAAGACGCCGACGAAAATGATGAAAATGACCCAGGTCAGGAGCGTATGCAGGTCGTAAACCCGCTTGGCCAGCGCAGTTACCGGCGCCTGCAGATTGAGTTCCCAGGCAGCGTTCGCCGCCCCGCTCAGCGCACTGAGCAGAACCGCCGCAAGCATGCCTCCGGGACCGCGCCGCACACAGCTGGCGTCGCGGTTCTTGTTTGGTTGTCGTGCCATCTCCCCCCCTCCGCGCCAGTTTCGCGCCACGCGGCACTGCGTTGGCACAATTTGCTGACGTGTTCGAATGCCTGCCAAAAGGGTTCTCGGGAACCCCGTTCAGTTACTCAACAGGCGCAAAGGTTAACACAGTCCTTTTGATCTGGATCAATTCACATGTGAAATTATTGGTATAAACGATGTGCATTGCACAATCATGCGGCATACCCGCTGCCTGCAGGCTTTCGCCGCGGCGACGGTGTGCTTTTTGCACGAAGTGCGGGAGCGGGAATTGAATCCCGCCCGATCATGCGGATCAGGTCGCCAGCGCTGCCAGCAGTTTGTCATGCACTCCGCCGAAGCCGCCATTGCTCATCACCAGCACCTGATCCCCGGTGCGGGCGGCGGCGGCCACGGCTGCGACGAGTGCGCCCAGGTCATCGAAAACCCGCGCCCGATCGCCCAGCGGCGCCAGGGTCTGCGCCGCATCCCAGCCCAGCTTGTCGGCATAACAGAACACGGCATCAGCCTCGGCCAGGCTGCCGGGCAACTGCTCGTTCATCACCCCGAGCTTCATGGTGTTGGAGCGCGGTTCGAGCACCGCCAGAATGCGCGAGGATCCCTGCTTGTGACGCAGGCCTTCGAGCGTGACGCGGATCGCCGTCGGGTGGTGGGCGAAGTCGTCGAGCACCGTCACGCCGCGCACGGTGCCCCGGGTCTCGAGTCGCCGCTTGATGCCGCTGAAGCTTTCCAGAGCCTTGCGCCCGACTGCCAGCGGAACTCCGGCATGCCTGGCTGCCGCCAGCGCGGCGACGGCGTTGGCCCGGTTATGGGCGCCGGCAAGTTCGAAGCGATTGACGCGGCCCTGCGATTTGCCGGCGAGGCTCAGCTCGAAACCGCCCGAGTCATCCGCTGCACCGGCTTGCCAGCCCTCCGCGCCATTGAACCACTCGACCGGCGTCCAGCAGCCACGTGCCAGTACACGCTTCAGCGAGGCCTCCTGGGCGTTGGCGACGATCAGGCCGTTGCCCGGCAGAGTTCTCACCAAGTGATGAAATTGTGTCTCGATAGCAGCAAGATCAGTAAAGATGTCGGCATGATCGAACTCGAGGTTGTTCAGAATCACCGTCCGCGGCAGGTAATGCACGAACTTTGAGCGCTTGTCGCTGAAGGCGGTGTCGTACTCGTCCGCCTCGATGACGAAGAAGGGCGAGTCGGTCAATCGCGCCGAAACCCCAAAGCCTTGCGGCACGCCACCCACCAGAAACGACGGATTCAGCCCGGCCTCCTCGAGTATCCACGCCAACATAGCGGTGGTGGTGGTCTTGCCGTGGGTGCCGGCCACGCCCAGCACCCAGCGGCCGCGCAGGATGTTCTCGGCCAGCCACTGCGGGCCGGAAACATAGGGCAGATTGCGCTCGAGTATGGATTCCAGCAGCGGATTGCCGCGCGATATCGCGTTGCCGACGACAAACAAATCCGGATCCAGCGCCACCTGATCGGCGCCATAACCCTCCACCAGCTCGACGCCCTGTTCGGTCAGCTGCGTGCTCATCGGCGGATAGACATTGCTGTCGCAACCGGTCACGCGGTGGCCCGCAGCCCGCGCCAGCAGGGCGATGCCGCCCATGAAGGTGCCGCAGATGCCGAGGATGTGGATATGCATGTCGCGCTCAGTTGCCATGAATAGTGGAATAATGCGGCGAATTCTATCCTGCCACGGGATGCCGTCCGCAACACTGAAGGCCAGGGACACAACCGCCAGCCGCATTTACCGAATTCGCCATGCCACGCCGCAAGCTTGCCCCCTCCGCCTCCAGCCACCTGCGCCGCGCCATTGCCGGCGCGGCGGCGCGCCTGATGGCGGAAGAAGGCATCGGCGACTATGGCGCCGCCAAACGCAAGGCGGCGCGCAGCCTGGGGGCTGCCGACGGCGAAGCCCTGCCGACCAACGAGGAAGTCGAGACCGAACTGCGGGCCTGGCAATCGCTTTACCAGGAAGACGAGCAACGCGAACGCGTCCGCGACCTGCGCATGACGGCGCTCGAGGTCATGCAACTGCTGGCCGAATTCCATCCCTACCTTACCGGCGGCGCCCTGGACGGAACCGCCGGGCGCTACTCGGCCGTAGAGCTCGATCTATACGCCGACAGCAGCAAAGATGTCGAGATTGCGCTGCTATCTCACGGTATCTCCTACGATACCCTCGACAATCGGCGGATCGGCGTCGAAGCGCAGCTGCGCCTGGACTGGAATGACTTTCCGGTGCAGATATCCATCTACCCTCCTGTCGCGGAACGCCAGCAGCCCAGGAATCCCCATACCGGTCGCGGTCGCCACCGGGTCCGTACGGAAGCCGTGATCGAGTTGTTGCAGGAAGCGCCGAAATGACGCGCCCGCAGCTCTGGCTGCTGCTCGGCATCCTCGCCCTGCTTGCCGCGGGCGCGGGCTATCGTTTCGGCGTACTGGGCAAAAGCGCTGAAACAGCGACCGCGGTGGCGCCGCAACTGCCGATTTTCGAAACGGTGCTGGCCGACCTGAAGGGGCAGACGCAGAGTCTAAGCCAGTGGCGCGGCAAGGTGCTGGTAGTCAACTACTGGGCGACCTGGTGCCATCCCTGCCGCGAGGAAATGCCCGGCTTTTCCCGACTGCAGGACAAATATCGCGACAAAGGCGTTCAATTTGTCGGCATCAGCATCGATACCGCAGACAAAATCATTGAATTTCAGAAAACCACCCCGGTGAGCTATCCTTTGCTGATCGGTGACATCGGCGTCATGGAAAGCAGCGCCAAGCTCGGCAATGTCCGGCAGGCCTTACCTTTCACGGCGGTCTTCGATCAACAGGGCCGGCTTTCCGCGACCAAGCTGGGGCGTCTGGCGGAGCCGGAACTGGATCGTCAGCTGAAAGAGCTGATTTCACCCTAACTGGACAAAGTGCCGGCATTTGCGGCAAACTTGCACCTATGACGAAGCAAACACGCAGCAAAGCAAATACCAAGGCGGACGCCAACGGTGCGCTTCTGGTGCTCCACGGGCCGAACCTGAACCTGCTGGGGACGCGCGAACCAGAGATCTATGGCCGCACCACCCTGGCCAGCATACACACGGCAATGGAGGCACGTGCCCGGGCCTTCGGCATCCGGCTCGAAAGCTTTCAGAGCAACCATGAAGGCGAACTGATCGACCGGGTGCAGTCGGCCCGCGAACAGGGCGTGCGCTTCATCATCATCAACCCGGCCGGCTATACCCATACCAGTGTCGCCTTGCGCGACGCGCTGGCGGCAGTCGCGATCCCGTTTATCGAAGTCCACCTGTCGAATGTGCATGGGCGGGAGCCCTTCCGTCGCCATTCGTATTTTTCGGATATCGCCGTCGGCGTTATCTCCGGTCTTGGCGCACAAGGCTATGAACTGGCGCTGGAGGCAGCGCTGGCCCGCTTGCGCGTCGCCTGACCCATCGAATCAGGCCGCGTCAACGGCCGCCTATTCTTGTTTGAGGAGTCCCCATGGACCTGAGAAAACTCAAGACCCTGATCGATCTTGTGCAAAATTCCGGAATTTCGGAACTTGAAATCAGCGAAGGCGAGGAGAAGATTCGCATCGCCAAACACTTTGCGCCGGCGCCCGCCACGACTACGGTCAACATGCCGGTGTCGACCAGCGGCCCGGCCCCGATCGCCGCAGCGCCAGCGCCGACTGCCATTGCGGAGGCCATCCCCGCGCAGTTCGAGGGGCACGTCATGAAGGCGCCCATGGTCGGCACCTTTTATCGCTCCAGCAGCCCCGATGCCGCTCCCTTCGTCGAAGTCGGGCAGACCGTCAAGGCCGGCGACACCCTGTGCGTCATCGAAGCCATGAAACTGATGAACGAGATCGAAGCCGACATTTCCGGCGTGATCAAGGCCATCCAGGTCGAAAACGGCCAGGCCGTGGAGTACGGGCAACCCATGTTCGTGATCGGCTGACCATGTTCGGCAAGGTATTGATTGCCAATCGCGGGGACCAACTGCCGTCAGGCGGCGCAGCAGCGAAGCTAAATCGCCCAACGGCCGCAGGCCGTGGGGGCGATTTCGCCGGAGACAAAAATGTTCGGTAAGGTTCTGATCGCCAATCGAGGCGAAATCGCCCTGCGTATCCTGCGCGCCTGCCGCGAGCTCGGAGTGCGCACGGTCGCGGTGCATTCGGAAGCGGACACCGAGGCGAAATACGTCAAGCTGGCCGACGAATCGGTCTGCATCGGTCCGGCGCCGTCTAGCCAAAGCTATCTCAACATCCCCGCCATCATTTCCGCGGCCGAAGTCACCGACGCCGAGGCGATCCACCCCGGCTACGGCTTCCTCTCGGAGAACGCCGACTTTGCCGAGCGGGTCGAGAAGTCCGGCTTTGCCTTCATCGGCCCGCGGCCCGAGACCATCCGCCTGATGGGCGACAAGGTCAGCGCCAAGAACGCCATGCGCGAAGCCGGGGTGCCCTGCGTCCCCGGTTCCGAAGGCGCCCTGCCCGACGACCCGAAGGAAATCACCAAGATCGGCCGCGCGGTAGGTTACCCGGTCATCATCAAGGCGGCCGGCGGCGGCGGCGGGCGCGGCATGCGCGTGGTGCATACCGAGGCCGCGTTGCTTAACGCGGTCAATATGACCCGTGCCGAGGCCGGCGCCGCCTTCAACAATCCCACCGTCTATATGGAGAAGTTCCTCGAGAATCCGCGCCACGTGGAAATCCAGGTGCTCTCCGACGCGCATCGCAACTCTGTCTATCTGGGCGAGCGCGACTGCTCGATGCAGCGCCGGCACCAGAAGGTGATCGAGGAAGCTCCGGCGCCGGACATCAACCGCCGCGTCATCGGCCGCGTCGGCGACCGTTGTGCCGAGGCCTGCCGCCGCATCAATTACCGCGGCGCCGGCACCTTCGAGTTCCTCTACGAGAACGGCGAGTTCTATTTCATCGAGATGAACACGCGGGTCCAGGTCGAGCACCCGGTCACCGAACTGATCACCGGCATCGACATCGTCCAGGCGCAGATCCGCATCGCCGCCGGCGAGAAACTCTGGTTCAAGCAGCGCGACATCGAAATTCGTGGCCATGCCATCGAATGCCGCATCAATGCCGAGGATCCCTTCAAGTTCACCCCCTCACCGGGCAAGATCAACAACTGGCATCCGCCTGGCGGCCCGGGCATTCGCGTCGACTCGCACGCCTATTCCGGCTACACCGTGCCGCCTCACTACGACTCGATGATCGGCAAGGTGATCGCTTACGGCGACACGCGCGAACAGGCCATCCGGCGGATGCGCATCGCGCTGTCGGAAATGATGGTGGATGGCATCAAGACCAATATTCCGCTGCACCAGGACCTGATGCTCGACGAACGCTTCATCAAGGGCGGCACCAGCATTCACTACCTCGAAGAAAAGCTCGCCGCCAAGAGCGACGCCCTCAAAGGCAAATAGGGTCCAACGCTCATGACTTCGATGCACCACCCCGCATCATGAAATACCTTGACGTCGTGGCGCCTCAAGCTGGCAATTGGACCCACCCCCTCCCATCCTCCCCCTCACGGGGGAGGCTATCAATCGGCTCGCTGCGCTCGAACCTGACCCAGCGAGCTTGGCGACGTATTTCACGCTAACAGCATGTGGGTCAGCGTCGCCCTGGAAACTGACGCCGCGCATGCGGATGCGCTGTCCGACGCGCTGCTCGCGGCCGGCGCGATCTCCGTCAGCGTCGAGGATGCCCTGGCCGGCACCGACCTCGAAACGCCGCAGTTCGGCGAGCCCGATGCGTCGGGCGGCGGCCCGACCACCCCGCTCTGGACTGAGAGCCGCGTCGTGGCGCTGTTCGACCCCAGCGATGACCTGATCGGGCGCATTACCGCAGCGACCTTGGCCGCCGGCATCGACGACCTGCCGGAGATCGAACTGGAAGACGTCGCCGAACAGGACTGGGTGCGGCTGACGCAAGCGCAGTTCGATCCGATCCGGGTCAATCATCGCCTGTGGATCGTGCCCTCCTGGCACGCCGCACCCGATGCCGACGCCATCAATCTGGTGCTCGACCCGGGCCTCGCCTTCGGCACCGGCTCGCATCCCACCACCTTCCTCTGCCTGCAATGGCTGAGCGAAACCCTGCGCGGCGGCGAGACGCTGCTCGACTACGGCTGCGGCTCGGGCATCCTCGGCATTGCCGCGGCGAAGCTGGGCGCCGCGTCGGTGCTCGGCGTCGATATCGATCGCAACGCCCTGACGGCCGCCGCCGACAACGCCGCCCGCAACGAGATCGCGCTGGCCCTGCGCCATTCCGGCGAGACGCTGGACGAACAGTTCGACGTGGTGGTTGCCAACATCCTGACCAACCCGCTGTGCGTGCTGGCGCCGCTGCTCTCCGCGCGGATCGGCAGGAACGGGCGCATCGCACTGTCCGGCGTGCTGGCGACCCAGGCCGGGCAGGTAATCGCCGCCTATGCACCCTGGCTCGCCCTGCACGTGGGCGCCGAGCGCGACGGCTGGGTGCGGCTGGAGGGTTCGCGTTGCTGACCCGCTGCCCGTCCTGCGCCACCAATTTTCGGGTCACCCCCGAGCAGCTCAAGGCGCGCGCCGGACGGGTGCGCTGCGGCGAATGCCAGAACGTCTTCAATGCCCTCGACACCCTGATCGAAGAGCCGCTTGCGATGTCGGCACCGACGGCCGAAGTCGGCGTAGCGCCAGCGCCGACTGTTGAAGAACTCTCCGACTGGCCGCCGGACGCCGGGGAATCCATCTCCTCGGCGCCCACCGCTTCCTCCGCAGCCCTGCCGGAGGACTCTGCTGCCATGACGGAGCAGGACGCCGAAACGGCTGAGACTTCCCCGGCAAAAGAATCGGAGGCTGTCGAAGCGGACACGAAGCAGGAAGCCGACTGGAGCGCCGATTTTCCCGAGCCGCCGCCCGCGCCGCGTCGCTGGCCCTGGATCATCGGCAGCCTGATCGCGCTGACGGCGCTCGGCCTGCAGGCGGTGCTGGCGTTTCGCGTCGAACTCTCGGTGCTGTGGCCGGAGAGCAAGCCGAGGCTGGTGGCGCTGTGCGAAGCCGTCGGTTGCGAAGTCGGCTTCCCTGCCAGGATCGCGCTGGTCGGCATCGAAGCCTCCGATTTGCACCCGGACAGCGAACGCAAGGGCCGCCTCGCGCTGTCCGCGATACTGAAAAATCGCGCGCCCTTCGCCCAGCAGTATCCCCATCTGGAACTGACGCTCACCGACACGGCCGACAAGGCCATCGCGCGCAAGGTGCTGGCGCCGGCCGACTACCTGCCGCCGAAGTCATCGAGCGCCGGCGGCATGCCGCCCAACGCCGACATCGCGGTCATTGTCGGCGTAGACTCCGGCGAGCTGGCGGCCAGCGGCTACCGGCTCTACGTTTTCTATCCCTGAACCTCGAAAGCCCCCATGAAGACACTCATCTGCGGATCGATGGCCTACGACACCATCATGGTGTTCGGCGACCGCTTCAAGAACCACATCCTGCCGGAGCAGATCCACATCCTCAACGTCGCCTTCCTGGTGCCCGACATGCGCCGCGAGTTCGGCGGCTGCGCCGGCAACATCGCCTACAACCTCAAGCTGCTGGGCGGCGAGCCGCTGATCATGGCCACCATCGGCGACGACAGCGCGCCCTACATGCTGCGCCTCAAGCAGCTTGCGCTGGATGCGGCCCATGTCAGGCATGTGCCCGACACCTTCACCGCACAGGCCTTCATCACCACCGACCTCGACGACAACCAGATCACCGCCTTTCACCCCGGCGCGATGACGCAATCGCACCTGAACAAGGTGACCGACGCGCGCGACGTCGGCCTCGGCATCGTCTCGCCGGATGGCCGCGACGGCATGATCCAGCATGCGCATGAATTCCACTCCGCGCATATCCCCTTCATTTTCGATCCGGGCCAGGGGCTGCCGATGTTCGATGGCGCGGAACTCATGGCCTTCCTGAAACTCGCCGACTACTGCACGGTCAACGACTACGAAGCCAAGCTATTGACGGAGCGCACCGGGTGCACCCTGGAGCAGTTGGCCGCTGAAGTGAAGGCATTGATCGTGACGCTGGGCGGCAGCGGATCGCACATTTACAGCAATGGCCGCCGCATCGAGATCCCGGTCGCGGCACCGCAGTCCCTGATCGACCCGACGGGCTGCGGCGACGCCTATCGCGCCGGCCTGCTGTATGGCATCGGCAAGGGCTGGGAATGGGAGAAAACCGGGCGTCTGGCCTCGCTGATGGGGTCGATCAAGATCGCCCACCGCGGCGGCCAGAATCACAAGCTGACGCGCGACGAGATTGCCGGGCATTATCAGGCCGCGTTTGGCGACAAGCTCTGGTAAAGGAGATTTCATGAACAGCTTTCGTTTGTTGGCAATCACCCTGAGCGCCGCGATTGTGCTGAGTGGCTGCGCCGGCAGCCAGTCCGGCTCGGCCTACTCCCGTTCGCAGACCCGCGGCGAAATGCAGGTGCGCATGGGCGTCATCGAATCGGTGCGCACCGTGACCATCGAAGGCACGCAGTCCGGTGTCGGCGTCGTCGCCGGCGGCGTGGTCGGCGGCATCGCGGGCAGCAATGTCGGACAGGGGCGGGGCTCCACGGTCGGCTCGGTACTCGGCGCCGTGCTCGGCGGCGTGGCGGGCCAGGCCATCGAGGAAAGGACCAGCAAGAAGGACGGCCTCGAAATCACCATCAAGCTCGACAGCGGTCAGATCATCGCGGTGACACAGGAAGCGGACGAACAATTCCGTGCCGGCGAGCGGGTGCGGGTGCTCTCAGGCAGCGGAGTGACGCGCGTTTCGCATTGAGCCGCCCGTCGGGCCCTGTGGAGAGAGCGCCGGGCGCTCAATCCCAGCCGGAGGGCTTGGCCAGTTGTGCGCAGGGCTGGCGGAATACGCGGCGGTCTTCCAGTCGCACCGCCGTCAGGCAACCGCCCCAGAGGCAGCCCGTGTCGAGCGCAAGAATATTCGCCTCGTCGCGAAAACCCAGGGCCGACCAGTGCCCGCATACGATCGCATGATCGGCACTGGCGCGCCCCGGTGCGGCAAACCATGGCACGCATCCCGCCGGGCCTTTGTCGGGTGGCCCTTTGGATCCCTCGGCGCGGAATTCCATGGCGCCGGCCGCAGTCACGTAGCGCATGCGCGTCATGGCGTTGATCACCACGCGCAGACGGTCCCACCCCGCCAGGTCGTCGGTCCATACGGCGGGCTCCGACCCCCACATGTTGGCCAGGAATTCGCGGTAGTCGGCCGCGACCAGGGCCGCCGAGGCTTCATCGGACAGTGCCTGGGCCTGCGCCACGGTCCAGCCCGGCAACAGGCCGGCGTGCACCATGGCCCAGTCGCCTTCGACATGAAACAGGGGTTGCGCGCGCAGCCAGGCCAGCAGCTCGTCGCGATCAGGTGCCGCCAGAATTTCGTCGAGGGTGTCTTCCTTGTTCGCCTTGCCAAAGCCCGCGGCCTGCATCACCAGGTGCAGGTCGTGATTGCCGAGCACCACGGTCGCCGCCGACCCCAGCGACTTGACGAAGCGCAGCACCTCGAGTGAAGCGGGGCCGCGATTGACCAGGTCGCCGACGAACCAGACGCGGTCAATCGCCGGATCGAAGCTGATATAGTCGAGAAGGCGGCGCAGCGGTTCGTAGCAGCCCTGCAGGTCACCGATTGCATATGTACCCATAGTGGGCAGTTTACCTTGAGCCTTGATTCCGTCCCCAAGATACTGATCATCCGCCGCGACAATATCGGCGACCTGGTCTGCACCACGCCGCTGATCCATGCCCTGCGCCAACGCTTCCCCGACGGCTGGCTCGGGGCGCTGGTGAACAGCTACAACGCCCCGGTGCTTGACGGCAATCCCGATCTCGACGAGGTGTTCGTCTACACCAAGGCCAAGCACCGCGACGCGGATCAGTCGCTGCCGGCCATCCTCTGGCAACGTCTGCGAATGATGCATCGCTTGCGCCGCATGCAACTCGACGACGTCATCATCGCCACCACCTCGCCGCAGCCGCGGGTGCTCACGCTCGCGCAATGGCTGAAACCGAAACGCATCATCGGCTTTGGCGACCTCAAGGGCCTCGACGTCGCGCTGCCGCTCGACAATGCAAGCCGCCACGAAGTCGAGGACGTGTTTCGCGTCGCGTCGCTGTATGGCATAGCCGGAGCACCGCCTGCCTGCCGCGTCCACGCGCCAATCGCCGCGACGCCGCCGCCAGCGCGCTGCGTCCCTTCGGGAACTCTTACAATCGGCATCCACATCAGCGCGCGCAAGCCCTCGCAACGCTGGCCGGCGCAGCACTTTGCCGAAACCATCAAGGCAATCGCGGCACAGGGCCCGGCGCGCTTCATGCTGCTGTGGTCACCGGGCGCGGAAGACAACCCGCTGCATCCGGGCGACGACGCCAAAGCGCGGGAAGTAATGCAAAGAGTCGGCGCCGACACTACGGTGATCGCCCGACCAACGCAGACGCTGGCCGAACTGATCGCCGCACTGGGTGAATGCAACCTGCTGATCTGCGCAGACGGCGGCGCCATGCATCTGGCGGCGGGCCTCGGTCTGCCCATCGTCTGCCTGTTCGGCAACTCGGGCGCAAGCCGCTGGCGCCCGTGGGGAGTGCCCTGCCAACTTTTGCAGAAACCCTCGCTCGACGTCGGCGACATCACGGTCGCCGAGGTCACCAACGCGTTCAGTGCGTTGCAGGCCGGTATTCCGGCACCCAGCGCCTGAGCCCCGCCTTGACCTCGGCTTCGTCGCGCCAGGACGCGGCCAACCAGTCCTCCAGTTCAGCCAGCCAGGCCTCACCCGGAATATCCGTCGGCCGCGCGATGCGCAGCTTGGGATGCGGCGTCGGCAAAGTCGCCTCGCCGTCTGCCAGCAACTCCTCGTAGAGTTTTTCGCCGGGGCGCAGGCCGGTGAACTCGATTTTTATCTCATCCTCGCTGAAGCCCGAAAGCCGGATCATGTCACGTGCGAGGTCGACGATCTTCACCGCTTCACCCATGTCGAGCACAAAAATCCGGCCGCCCTCGGCATCCCGGGCCGCCATCAGGCCGGCCTGCAGCACCAGTTGTGCTGCTTCAGGAATCAGCATGAAGTAGCGAATGATCTCCGGATGGGTGACGGTAACCGGACCGCCTTTCGCTATTTGTTTGCGAAAATGCGGGATCACGCTACCCGACGAACCCAGCACATTGCCGAAACGCACTATGACAAAGCGCGTCGTGGAGCGCTGTGCCTGTACTGCCTGGCACACCATCTCCGCCAGGCGCTTGCTGGCGCCCATGACATTGGTCGGATTGACCGCCTTGTCGGTGGAAATCAGCACAAATTCTCTCGCACCGCTGGCAAGGGCTGCGCGCGCAACGTTCAGCGTCCCCTGCACATTATTCCGCACCGCCTCCCAGGCATTGGCACATTCCATCAGTGGTACATGCTTGTAAGCGGCGGCATGGAACACCACATCGGGTTGGTGTTCAGCAAACACCGCACCCATGCGCGCGGCGTCCTTCACATCGCCGACCACGCAATGCGCAGACTGCCCGGATAGCTCCTGCCCGATGCTGTAGAGCGCAAACTCTGACTGTTCCAGGAACACCAGTTTGCGCGGGCCAAAGCCAATGATCTGCCGGCACAACTCCGAGCCGATGGAACCGCCGGCACCGGTGACCACGATCGATTTTCCGGCCAGTTGCCCCATCAACCCGTCATCATCGAGCAGCACCTGCTCACGCCCGAGCAAATCTTCCAGCTCCACCTGCCGTATCTCGGCGGCCGTGATGCGGCCGGACAGTACATCAGCCAGCGCCGGCACCGTCAACACCTTGAGTCCCGCATTCACCACCAACTCTACCGCGCGCCGGCGGGCAGCTGTCGTTGCAGACGGCATCGCGATAATCACGGTCAGCACCTGATGCGCCGCGGCGATCCGGGCGACATCGTCGAGTCGTCCAACCACGGAAACTCCCTGGAGCTGTAATCGCAGCTTGGCCGGGTCATCATCAAGCAGGCCCACGACGCGCCAACGCCGACTGGTCACCAAATCTCTCAACAGTGCCGATCCAGCTGCCCCAGCGCCCATCACGATTACCGGCTCCGAATCGAACTGCCGCGGCGATATCAACTGTCCATCCTTCCATGCCCGGTAAAGGAATCGGCTGCCGCCCATGATCAGCACCAGCAGGATAGGCTGCAGGACCAAGACCGAGCGCGGCACGTCGTTCAACCGCTGCAGCATCAGCAACAGCGCCGGGAGCGCCAAGCCGGCCGTGCCGGCGGCCAAGGCAATGCGGCGCAAATCAGGAATGCTGGCAAAGCGCCAGATCCCTCGATAGAGGCCGAACCTATGAAAAATCAGCCCCTGCAACGGGACAATCCACAACAGGTTGCGTAGCATGGCGTCGGCAAACGTGGGTGGAATGTCGAAATTGAAGCGCAAGGCATAGGCCACCATCCATGCGATCGCAGCGGCGCTAAGGTCGTGAATGGAGGCAATCAGGGAACGGGGATTCATCAAGCTGGCATTTTACGCGCCACGAAGGCTATTGCCGTGCACGCTCGGAACAATATGCCCGTTACTCTTGCTCGTTCGGCAAATCGGTGGTGCTGCCTTAAATACGCGGCGCCCGACAATCGATTGCCCGCATCAGCAGAACATAGACCATGCCCCAGGCGACGATCACCAGCACCTGTGTCGTTGATGGAGCGGCGATCAACAGACAGGCGCTACCCGCCGTGGCGATCATCAGGAGGTAGGCGTTGAGCGCAAGGCGACGGTGGCTCCAACCCAACTGGATCAGGCGCTGATAATAGTGTTCGCGATGCGCGAGCCAGACTTTTTCTCGACGCAAGCCACGCCGCAGCAAGGTCACCGTCGCATCGACAATAAACACCGAGAACACCAGCAGCGGAAACCACGCTGGCCATACGTCCTGCCGCAAACCCTGAAGCCCGAGTGCCGCTGCAAGGAATCCCAGCGGCACCGACCCCACATCGCCCATGAAGATCCTGGCGGGATCAAAATTGAAGGCAAGAAAGCCGCCGGCAGCCGCCGCGATGCATGCCGACCAGATTGCAATGTCGGACTGTCCGGCCAGCGATGCCGCCAGCGCGTACGCCGCAAAGCCAAACACGGCCATGCCGCCGGCCAGCCCGTTGGAACCGTCCATGAAATTGTAAAGATTGGCCATCCAGACCATGAACAAGACGGCAGCGACTTGCGCCACCAGTCCCCATTCCGCTGGAACCAGGATCCAGGTCGCCAAGCCTGCGGCAACAAGCTGGGTCAGAAAGCGGACTCGTGCCGGAAGCGATCGAAAGTCATCAAGCAGGGAAACGCCCGCAAGCCCGCCCACTGCAATCCAGAAAATTACCGGGGGCATCGCCACCGCGAAACCAATGACAATCCCGCCAAGTATCCCGATCCCGCCGCTGCGTGGCACCGCAACCTGATGCAGCGAGCGGTGATTCGGCTGGTCGATTGGCCCGACGCGGCCGAAGCGCAACATGAAAAAAATCGTAAGCCAGGACACGAGCCCGGAGCAACCCGCCGCCACGCCGAGAACCCACCAGGAGCTATCGGCAACAATGCCTGCGCCGATCATGGCTTACTCAGGATCCGCATGCAGCGGCTCGGGCTGAAATGTTCGGGGCGCAAAACCAAAGTCCCGCACTGCGGCGCTGGAATCGAACACCAGATCCTCGTTCATGCGGCGCGCCATCTCTGCATTGAAATCCTTGAAGCGCGGTATGCGCGACACGCACCACATTGCGAAGCGGAATACGGCCAAGGGCACCGGAACGAATCGCGGAGTCCGCCCCTCCGCGGCAAATACCCGCTCCACCATTTGATGATACGTTAGAGTTTCTCCCCCGCCGAGATCATAGGCAGAATTGAACGCCTTCGGCTCCGCCAGCACCGCGACGCAGGCCGCTGCCAGGTCGTCGGCGTGCACCGGCTGACGCCTTCCTGACGCTGCGCCGAACAGCGGGAATAGCCCGAAGCGCCGGATGATCCTGGCAATCACCGTGACATTCCGATCCATTCCGGCGCCATAGATCAAGGTCGGGCGAAACACCGTCCATGGCACCTCCGCAGCTCGGCACAATTCCGCAAGCCTTGCCTCGGCCGCAATCTGCTCTATCGAGAATAGCTGTTCGAGTGAATCGCCAGATACTGCCTTGGAATAACGACTAGTGGTACCGAAACAAATCACACGGCGCCCGCCTTGGGCGAAAAATCTCGGAAGCAGATCTGGCAACAAGCGCAAGGGTGCGAGGTGAATCAGTACTTCAGCGGCTGGTAAGGAAATATGGGGCAACGAGATATCGCCCGATATCCACCTCACGTGCTCAACACCGTCTCGTGGCCGCCGACTTATGGCGGCGATCTTGTGGCTGTCACGCAGCAGGCGCGGCACTAGAAACTTTCCGATCTGGCTGGTGATCCCGGTAACAAGGACGCGCATCAACTACTTTTCCAAAAACCTTGAGGCACGCCTTGTCGCGGACAAGGTTCTGTTATCGAGTCTTCCATGTGCGCCAACCATAGTCAGGGCCGGTATCTCCAGCCGTGTCGGCCAAAAAATTTTGCGGCCGAGGCAATAAACATTCGTATATGCCGCCACCCCTTGCCGGCGGCGCCCCCGCCGTGGTGAACGATACGAACCTGTGGCACATAGGCAATCCTCGTCAGCGCCGCGGTGCGGAGACTTAGGTCAAAATCCTCAAAATACAGAAAGTAGCTTGGATCAAATCCGCCTAACCGCTGCAGCACACTTGATCTAAACAACATAAAGCAACCGCTGACAATCTGCGGTTCCCAATAGACCGAGTCACCAATAACATCGCGCATTTCATACAGCGCGAGCTGCCTTGCGAATATCCGCTTGATCCAGGCGGGAGCGAATCCCCGCACTGCAAGATCGAACACAGTGGGATAGCGTTTGCACAGATACTGCGGATTGCCAGTCGCATCCGTGGCTGCCGGAGCAATCAGACCACAGTCGGGATAAGTCCGCATGAACTCCATTGCGCGAATTATGGCGTCTGGCGCCAGTTCAACATCCGGATTGAGTATCAGATGAAATTCACTTGCGGCGGAAAGCGATAGGTTGTGCCCGCGACCATAGCCGACATTACCGTGCCCGGTAATCAATGTTGCAGAAATGCCCAGTTTGCTCAGCAGCGATCGAATATCTGACGCAGTCCCCTCTGGCCCATTGTCCACAATGACCAACTCGAAGTTGTCCGGAGTAAATCGAACCGCTGCTAATAGAGATGTAAGAGTTGCCTCAAGAACGTTAAGGTCCGGCGCATAGCTCACAATCGAGACACGAAGAGTCACGTCGCTTCGCTCCCGGCCGCTTTTGCCAACACACGGAGCGTTTCAGACGCGACGGCCTGCCAGGAAAATTGAGCTGCGCGTTCGCGCCCCAGATGCGAAAGCCTGTCCCTAAGCTCCGAATCGCCGAGAAGTTGTGCCAAGCCTTGACGGATTGAATCAACACTCGCTGGATCGACTAGTACCGCAGCCCCCAATGCAACTTCCCGAGTGGCCCCGATGTCACTGGTCAGAACCGGAATCCCTTGGGCCATCGCCTCGATCACCGGCAGTCCGAAGCCTTCGTAAATCGATGGATAGACCAACGCCGTAGCGCCGGCCATCAGACTCGCCAATTCCGCGTCCTCGACATAGCCCTTGAACACGACTGAAGGATCAGTTCGAATCTCGTTCATCAAGTCGTTTACCATCCAGCCGACAAGTCCGACGACCACAAGTTGTGTATTGCCTCGCTCAGCTTCCAAAAGAGACGCCCATGCTGCAATTAACCTTCTGAGATTCTTGCGGGGTTCCAGCGTTCCGACAAATAGGACATACGGCTTTCCATCTCTTGCGGGCTGATTTCGGGTTATCAGACCCGGCCGCGCTGCAAGAAGCGTTACAGTGGTTTTCCCGATGCTGGCGGGAAGCAAGCGCTGCAGATCGCGACGAGTTGAATCTGAAATTACCAGAATTTCTTTGGCATGGAACACCGAGCTTCGAATCATTGCGGGGAAGTAAAAGCGCTTGATGCCTTCGTGTACCTCTGGAAAAAGCTGGAAGGTAAGGTCGTGGATGCTGACCACCATCGGCCGACGACACAGAAGAGGCAGCACGAAACTAGGGCCCCAATGAACATTCGGTCGCAGGCGCGCGATGTGCCAAGGCATCACGACCTGCTGCCAGAGAGCTCTTAGGTACCGGTTAGCTGGAGCGGAAACAAAGCGAAATCGATGATCGAGGTTGAGTCCGGACAGATGCCTATGCGCATTGTCGGTCACAAAGACAACGAACTCATGCGCCAACGATTGGTCTTGATTCCAAACCGCAAGAATCTCCTCAACGTAGATGGCTGTGCCCGTCTTGCCGGCGCCCATGGCCGTAGCATCGATGCAGATTCTCATCTCGGCTATGAGTCAATACTGAAGATGGTCTCTAAGATATTTCCCAGAGGCAGGATGGCCACTCTTTAATTCAATCAGATCGTATCTTGCTGGGCGATAAAGTTGCTCAGGTGGATACAGTGTGAAGTTATCGAGTTCTTGATCATTCACAAAAAAAGCATTGTTCCCGCTCAGATTACAAGTTACCAAACTATATCCGTACCTCTCGCACAGCCTCGTAAAACAAGCAAGCGATGCGCCCTGATAGTCATCGCGTTCCCAGCCACGCAGCGGAGAATACTCGACCATTAACTCCATAGGATAAGGAAACTTTGCGTTGTACTCGACGCAAAGCACTCTTGGCTTACTGCTCAGGAGAATGGCTTCAAGTACATAGAAATCGTTGCCATCGATATCGACGGACAGCAGGTCAACCGAAATATCATTTCTGATCTCAGTAATGCTTTGCTGCAGCACATGAACCACATTTTCCCTGGTGATCATCTGATTGATCAACACTAGGAATGAATTGTCTGCGGGGAGGTGTTTCCTGATTTTTTCGATATTGCCCCGGTTGCCGTCCACCCATACACCCTTCCAGCCTTTGAGAACCAGGGCATGGGTATTGTTTTCAGATCCATCACCGCACCCGATCTCAATGAACGTTTTTTCACCCTCGCCTATCTTGTTGATAATGGATTCGATAATCCCATCCTCATCCACTTGCGAGTAGATCTTATATCCATCGAGCACGATGTTCTCTGGCGTCAGGAGCCTGACCTCAGCTTTCAGCCTGGCAACTTCCTGATGCAGGACGACCTGAGCAATGCTTTCGCGGAACGCATTCCGCCCGATTGCAGACAAAAACTTTTTCGACCAAGTCTTAAGGTGTTCCTGAATCGAGGATAAGACTGACACCACTAACTCCTTGATATTAGCTTGCGTCTTGCTCGGCGCACGAGCGTGCCGAGATAAACCGTTCCGCGGGGTATATAAAGTCAGAGCCGTTCAATATCCCATCGCAAATCACATCAAGCCCAACTGATTCGCCCTGCTGAAGTTGATCGGTATTCTGCAAGTCCAGGCGATAGGGTGGCCAACCGGTAGTGGGTACCGTCAGTTCGAGGGGGATCATACGGCGCAGAAAAAAGTGGAACGCATACTTCCTCGCAAGCAATATCTGCTCCTTCGCCATTTTCTTGCCGAGGGGCAATTGATCCAGAATTGCCAGGTAGCTCTCACGAGAGGTCGCATCCAGGGTCAATCCCTTGTTGCGAATCCACGCCTCCCCAGCGACGACAGTGGGAATTCCCATGCTTGTCAATTCGACACCCGTCTTGGTGCCATAAATAATTACCGAATCACACAATTCGGCGAGGGTATAGGTACTGATATCACTCTCGGGGCCGATTACAAAAACATTTTTAGGTAGCACCGGGAAGCGATTCCTGATCTCCGCCACGACCGGCTGCCTTGATGGCAATGCCCCGCGGACTTCAGCAGGATGTACTCGAATTATTAGTTGTACATCGAGACGATTTGCAAAATATTCAATTGTCTCGACAACCCAGTCCAGCATATTTGGAAAAGCGTTCGCCGGATAGTGCAATTGTGCATCCCACATGACGTTGGTCAGCATGCCTATGCATGGCGTTGATCGGTCGAGCCCCAAAGTCTTGTATATCGCGTCAACGTCAAAATTCGGTCGATCGTGAAACCAAATCCAGTCCTGGGTCCCGTGCCACCGGCTTTGCAGATAATTCACGATGGCGACCTCGGTCTCTGCTGTCCAAAGCATATTCTGCCACCGCTCCACCGGCTCCCACATCAAAGTGTGATGGTAAGTATCGTCATGGCTAAAAATAAATGACTGCTTGCGGTAGGCCGGGTTCCAATTAACCACCCTGACTTTGGCATTCCTTGCCACTTCGCCGATCAAGCCCTGTGGTACATAAATCCCATGGTGAAAGACCGCTGCATCAAAATGCACCTTGCCAAGCAAGTTGCGCGTCGCAAAGGTAGTCAGTAATGCTGCCTCAAAATAGCGGCGCAGGATAGCGGCCCCTTGGGGCTCACCGTCAAGGCTTGCTTTGGCAAAAAATCTCAGAGTTCCGGCAAGCGCATGTTCGCCGATTGACAACCCTTCCATCACAAATTCCGGAATTTCTGAATCTCCTGTGCCCCTGGATATCCTGCCAGCAGTTTCCCAGTCACCCGGTGAAAGATGCTCGCTGTAGCGATGAATCTGAACACCAAGGTCTGAGAACATTTTGTTCGCTGGTGAGAAGCAGGTGTTGCACAGTGATTTCTGGGGGCCTTCGCGAACAAACTGCTCAATGTGCGAAAACCAGGCGTATTCGCAGCCAAGACAGGCGGGTAGCACGGAATCACAAAGAAAAACATGGACCTCAGCTCCCCGGACTTTCAGAGCTGCGGCGATAAGGCTTTCCAGGGTGGTACCGGGCAGATGAGACCCTACGCTGGTCGCAATCAGGATTTTCTTTCCTGAAGCTAGGGACGGAAAGCTGTCAGCAATGCCCTCCACTTTCTTCCAGTTCGGATACGCGGTAGTGTAAGCACGACAATACCGCAACACAAGTTTGGAAAAGCGATTCAACGCCGGCCTGTCTCGTACTTCGCTTTTTAGCCACTCCAAAGGGCTGGTCAGGTTCATGTGAAGTTCTCGCAAGGCTTACAGTCGCGTTACCCAGACTGGATGGTCGCCAAGCGCAGTACCTTTAAACACGGAGGGGATTGACTGACGCCCAGTGTCGCGGGGCGCCTTACCCTTACAAGTAAATACTACCGACCGAAGTGCGAGTGACACCACTGGCAGTATGACTCGATATGAGTGGCTGATATTATTGCTTGGCAATAATATCAGCCACCCTTTTTGGAATTTCAGTATTCAATCCAACCCACAGCGGTAGGCGCAACAGCCGATCACTGATGTCGTCGGTTACTGCCATCGAAGATCCAACACGACCAAAGAGCCGCCCGGCCGGAGAGCTATGCAGCGGGACGTAATGAAAAACCGAGTGAATTCCTTCCCGTTTGAGATCAGCGATCAGCTTGGTTCTTTTTTCCAAGGAAGGCAATAGTACGTAGTACATGTGCGCATTGTGCCGACATTCCGAAGGAACAATTGGGCGGCGAAGCAATCCGTCATGTTCGAGAGGTGCCATCGCCATATGGTAGCTATCCCAAGCTGCCAGGCGACGCTCCGTAATTGACTGTGCCTCCTCCATCTGCGCCCACAAAAAGGCAGAGATTACCTCTCCCGGCAAGTAGGAGGATCCAATATCTACCCAAGAGTACTTGTCGACCTCTCCGCGGAAAAACTGGGATCGGTTGGTGCCTTTTTCACGGATAATCTCAGCGCGTCCTGCAAAGCGTTCGTCGTTGATCAAAAGAGCCCCGCCTTCACCAGAAATGATATTTTTGGTCTCGTGAAAGGAGTACGCACCCAAGTGGCCTATGGAACCGAGCGGTTTGCCGGCGTACGTTGACATGATCCCCTGTGCGGCATCTTCAATGACCATAAGATGATGACGCTGCGCGATATCCAAGATGACATTCATCTCGCAACCCACCCCCGCATAATGCACGGGGACGATCGCCTTGGTACGGCTTGTGATGGCGGCCTCAATCTTGGTCTCGTCGATATTCAGCGTGTCGGGGCGGATATCCACAAACACTGGAACCCCGCCGCGTAGTACAAACGCATTGGCTGTCGAGACAAAAGTATAAGAAGGCATAATCACTTCATCGCCCGGCTGAATGTTCGCGAGGATTGCGGCCATTTCAAGTGCTGCCGTGCATGAATGGGTGAGCAACGCCTTTTTCGTTCCGGTAAAAGTCTCAAGCCAAGTACGGCACTTATTCGTGTACATACCGTCGCCTGCCAAATGGCCATTTGTATGAGCTTGGGCGATATACCAGAGTTCGCGGCCCGTCATGTAGGGTTTGTTAAACGGGATCATTTGCGCATGCATTCCATATAGCAATGCGTGTAGGGAATCCAATTTCGGTGACGAACCTCCACTCTCGCGCGGTCGAAAACCATGCTAACAAGATTTTCATATTCCTTGCCCGTGCGAACGTTTTGCCCTCGGTCAAAGCCAATTAAGAATCGTGCAATTGGACTTTGATGATCTTCAAAACATGGATCGAATGTGACTAGACGGCCTCCCGGCTTAAGCGCGGTGTGCGCGAGGTTTAGGGTGGCTATAGCAGTCGGGTCGTCAAGATGGTGCAGCAGGCCCAACGCCATTACAATGTCGACGGACCCCATTCTCTCTATTTCTGCGGATGTTAACTCCTCGCAGTGAAACTGACCGCGCTGGCCGAAGCGTTCGACAGCTCGCGATATATAGGCGCTATCGATATCATAACCATGGTATTTAACACTGGGTAAATATCCCAATATATCCGCGGGGCCACATCCTATATCGAGGATGGAGCAGCCATCAAAAGGACGCACGAAATCTCGTACAAACATGCGACGTATCGCATCTGCGCCCATTACGTTTTGGAATGTACTGTAGATCCATGGACTCGAAAACACCGCACGCATTCCTGATGTAATCTGCACTATCGTGACCCCATAGCAATAACGAATATTCCCGCCATTACGAGAGCGGAGCCAATTAGTTTCGAGATAGTTATTGTTTCATTGAAAAGAAGGACACTTAACACCAGAATCAGGACATAATTTAAACTGACGAATGGAAATGCATAGCTGATTTCAAAGCGAGTCATCGCCATCATCCATGAAATACCTGCGCAAAATGTAGAAACCAAGGCAGAGATAACCCACGGATTCAAAAGCAATTCCGCTATGTAATGCAGTTTCCCAGACAAATTGTCCGGGGTTGGTCCGGCTATTTCAACACGCCAGCGCATAATCAACTGACTGTAAACAGTGAATAGAATAGTGGTGAATATGTAGCTATGGTTGACTATTTTTTCCATCGTCAAATCGCCGATTCTTCAGTATTCATGGCCACACCTAGACCTAACAGTTATTCACAAGTCCAATTATATTATTTGCTTCAGTGCAAACTAAGGTTCTGAAAGTATTGGGTCGTCCTCGAGTCCAATTACTAAAGGACCTAAAAGCAATCTCTCGATTACGTAACCATATTCGAAGCTTGACATAATCATGGAACCAATCGATGGTAAACGTCCTCGGGGTAAGCGAACGAAAACCCCAGCGAGGCGTACAAATTGATCACGGGCATATTTGCAGCGGAAATTGAACTTTGAACTTTCTCGTAACCTAATGCGAATAATTTGACGCAGATAGCGCTCCACCAGTACTTGGATAAGCCTTGGCCACGATACTGCTCTTTAACGGCGTGTAGAGTTAGTGCATTTGAGTGGCAACCGATGAAGCCGGCCAACACGCCCTGCCAGTACAGTCCCCATACCTCGTTTGAATCAAGTAACTGCCCCAGCCATTGACCATATCGCTTTTCAGCATGACGGCGCGCTAGGTTGAAGTCACGGTGAAACCTTCCGTGAACAAAGGCACCCTCGCTGATCTGCAGGATTTGCTCGGGATCGACGTCTTGCGACACCGTTGCGTCGACATGTTCGGAGGCACGAAGTCGACTTGGGGTGCAATTTGGTTGTATCAATGTATCGCAGTAATAGAAACCATATCGATGCAAAAGTCCTTTGTCAGCCAACGGTGACACTCGAATCGTATGATGGCCCCGCGTCTGTAGGGCTTCACGCAAAGCGCCCTCCGAATACTCAAGTAGCTCAAATGCGGGGATTTCCAATGCTTCCGTATCCCACGGTGTGGGCCTAATTGCAGTGCGATTCTTCATCGAAGGTTGATCTATTGATGATGTACAAGGGACGCTTTTTGCTTTCATCAAATGCCTTACCTAAATAGAGTCCCAGAATTCCGAGAATTGCAATTACAATTCCGCCAATTAAATATAGTGAAACCATCAAACTAGTCCATCCTGGTACCGTTGACCCGTGAATCAATGCCTTACCGAGGGTAAAGATACCGTAACAGAATGAAGTAGTCGCCATGAGAAAGCCAAACCTCACGGCCAAGCGGAGTGGTTTATCGGAATATGCGATGATCGTATCGCTTGCCAGTTTCGCTAGCTTTTTAAACGTGTAGGTCGACTTACCTTCGAAACGAGTGCCGTGTTCGACGTCAATGCTGGACGATGGAAAGCCCATCCAGGTCACGAGGCCGCCAAAAAATCGAAGTTGCTCCCCCATTCGCCTGTAGTTTGTGACAACCTTGCGCGACATAATGCAAAAGTTGCCGCTGCTGCCATCATAGTCAAAGTCGGCCAAGTAGCTGAATACGCGATAAAATATCCAAGATGTTAGGCGCTTGATTGCTGGGTCGCGTCGTCCTAGCCGGCGTGCTCGCACGATCTCGAAACCTTCATTTGCTTTTGCATATAGGCGTGGTATCTCCTCCGGGCGATCCTGGAGGTCGCAATCCATAACTACAACCCAGTCGCCGCGCGAGTAGTCTAGACCAGCTGTTATGCCATAATGCTGCCCAAAATTTCGTGAAAACTGTATGCCCCGAACCCGTTTATCTCGCCTTGCAAGATCTTCAATTAGGCGCCAAGAACCATCACCACCGCAATCCTCCACAAGTATGATTTCATAGTCATCGGTTACGGAAGCTAACGCCAACCGGAGGCGCCTGTAAAGTTCCTCCAAACAATTTTCTGCCTCATAGACCGGAACTACTACTGAAAGATGTGGGGTCATCGGATCGTTCTGTCCAAAGTTTCGCTAATTCGCAAGTATGCTTAATAAGGGCTAAGAACGCAGACTAGTATTTTTATACACGATGACCTTTCCATATGGCCCGTCTACGCTCCCGCAGTTTTCCCAGATTGCCGGGGTGGATGAGAGGTATCTATTGACGTGATATGCGATGTTCTCAGTGTATTCATCGCCAAATGCATCGAGTATCGCATTCCTCCGTGGCTCATCGAGAGCTACAAAAATGTCTACTTTTTTATTGATGACATTAACAATTGCGATCCCATCATCACGTTCATTTCCTGAATACCGCATCGCCCATTGACTTTTTCTTATGTCAAATGCTTGCAAGGATTTCACATTCCGGTTAAATTTGGATTTGATAAGTGGCTGTAGAAACCGACCATAATAAGTGAAGTTGGCATCTATGGTCTGTATTCTGTCGCTATCGTTTGTCGGAAGATTAAGCGCGACCATGTCGACAAGTTTCTGCTGGAATAGAGCCATTTCCGCTTCTTTCGGGCGAGGGTAAACAAATGACTCTGATGTCAAGTATGAATATATATTTGCTGATAGCGCGATTGGCATTATGACCACCAGGAATTTGCAGAATTTATTAAATGAATAGCTATTGCCGGATTCCATTGAACGGTTGAACGGTGCAAGGAAAAATATCAATGCACCTGGAATCGCATAGAATGTTTGCTCTAAAATTGATTCAACTCGCATTATGACGAATAGCAATATTGGGTAGGCTATTAATGCCCACGTCACGGCTGCTCTATCCCACTTGTCATCACTGGACTTTCCGGAGCGGGCCATTGAAGCCACTGCCGCAAAAATTAGGGCGACTAAGAGCGCCGCTGGTAAGCCTACGTGATGAAGTAGCTGAACACCCGTTACGCGCAGCGAAGCGGCTATCGTGCTATTTAGAGCATAACCAGCCAACATGTAAAACTTGAATGTGTCCGCGGCATTCACAACAATAAAATATCCAGCCACTACGGACAGGCCAATCAGGAGCATTGCCGGGTAAGCTATTAAATCCAACGGCCGGCCACCTTCATTCCTGTACCGGCGTATTCCGTAGATCAATGCTATCGGGCCTAATACAAATAATCCATACAACCAAACCTGGTAGCGCATCAATGCGGAGATTCCCAAAAGTGCGCCTGAGAAAAATATCCAGGAAAGCTCCGATTTCTTTGACCGATCGGCTGCAAAAATAGCAAACAGGGAAGCTCCGAACATAAACGATGCCGGCAAATCCGGCAACTTGGACGGTAGTCCGTACATCGGATTCAACAGACCACTCGGCATCAAAGCACCGAGCCCACAGGTAACAGCGTAAAGCAGAGATCCCGTTCGTCTAAATAAGGCAATGGCAAGCAAGGCTAGAAAGACGAATGTTGCTACCCCTGAATAAGGTAAATGCCCATTGACTGAATAGGCAGCACCTTCTGGCAGCAGTGCGTAAAACGCCGTCCGCGCAGGATCTCGTGGGTTTTGCGCCGCCCCTGCCAAGGCCACCATGCGGTGGTTCGGGGTCTCGTTTTTCGTAATGACTTCCGAGGAAGTTCCTGCATCTATACTTCGGCGGCTCATTTGTTGAGTACTTGTAAGAGCGATATCTCGGATCCAATAGGATGCGGTATCTCCCTGCAAAGGCCATCGCTTATAGAAGTGGTTGTTGGTGAATGCCGCAGTGGCAGTAAGGGTCATAGCGACAGCCAGGGCCCAAACCAATATGGTGAGCCACGGCCTCGCAACAAAAAAATCTCGGATTGGCAGCATCGAATTACCTCGCCAGACCGCACCGAGCCCAACAATTGGACTGGGACGATATTGGTCTAGAGTCTGTCTCGTTCAAATATACGGCGTGCCCAATGCAAATCGGCTTGAATAGATTTTTGGTAGTGTTGGTAGTTAATGACACGGGAAGATGTCCTGTTCAATCCGCTGGGCATGATCCTGCCGGCAGGCTAGATTTCCTATATCGCGCAGACCACTACCATTCGGAAAGATCTGCCAGTGTGCTTCATCGCCGCCGACAAGCGTTAATACGTCTCCATTGTCAAAACGATGATGCCGCAGGGTGGTCAGGCGGTGATTCTGGAACAATCCACTCAGTTCAATCTCAGCTCGATTTATTAAAATCTCTACCGGAATCTCATATTGCCTGAGTGCTACCTCAATCACATCAAGCAATTCAAACGAACCGTGGCTCGATAAGACAAACTCGCCAAATCCTTTCATGCATCGATTCATGTGGTATAAGCTTTCATTTGGCCAGTTAAATTGAGAACAGCCGCTAGCGCGTTACAACAAAAATCAGGATTAATTGTGCGAAATCAAAAGCGCTTCGACTTGGGCAGCGCCAAACTCTTTGCAGTATGGAATACCAGACTCTTGCTCATAGTCACTGAAATGTTCTTTTCTACATCTTACGAGGTGAAGCGAAAAATCTTGGGTACTTCAGCGTCCAGTTGAGGGACGTAATCCTGGCACTAAAGCTGCATTGGCGATGAAAGCGTCAGGGTTTCTGAAAAAATCAAAAGCCAATTCAATTTTTGAATTTTCGCTGAACCAAATGATAATCTTCACCAAATGTGAGTAATGGATCATAAAATCGAATATAGCGACCCACTAGTATGTTATGAAGATCGCGGGCCATTACACTATTTCTTAATGCGGAAGGGAATAACTGTTGAACGCGTTTAATAATGCGCCAAATCCAAGTACCAACTAGGGGAGCCGGTGCGCTTTCATTAGCGTGTGAACAATACTTGCGGATGTACAATTCCTTGGCTAACGAATGCCTTTCCATCAACCATTTATAGTGCTCCGAATCTGGATCATCCGACCAGTTTCGGTAGTGCAATAAGGCTACCTTCTTCGTATAAACCACTGAGTAGCCCGCATATAACACGTCCGCGGTTAGCGCTGGGTCTATTCCATAGTCGCGAAACTCTTCGGAAAATCCACCAATTTTTTTTAGCAGGTCCGTCGGCAGCATGCCTTGGTTGACATTCAAAATGCCTGCTGGCGATATTCCACCTATGTAAGGTGCATTCCTAAACCGCCCCTGCTTATCCTTGGTTTTGAGTCCCACCAATCCTATCGCTGGGTTATTCTCCAAGATTGACAGCGCGCGATCAAGCCCGCCATCGACGACCTCGTTGTCGTCACTAAGCCAAACTGTGTACGGTGCGGCGACAATCTGAAATACATCGTTGTAGGCTTTAGCTTGGCCCAATTTCTCACCCGCCAAAATAGGGACAATACTCACCGAGGCTATGCCCCTCAAGTATTCGACGGTTCCATCTGTGGATCCGGCATCCGTTATGTATATTATGTAGGGTGCGGTTGTTTGATTAATGATACTTTGTACACAGCGCCGCAATTGATCAATGCGATTATATGTACCTAATACAACCGCTAACTTCGCTTCCGTAGGCGCTATCGAGGAACTCATATTTCTTACCGGCGAAATCGAAAATAGTTAGAAATTCTGGCCACCAAATATCATTACTGTTTTTGTGTCCACTCAAAAGCGATTTCCGCAATTAATCGATTGCCCTCATCAGTCAGATGAACACGATCTGCAAAAATCCATTTTCCAGAAAGAAATTTGTCGCTTGAGTTTAGATCTAGAAACTCCAAACCAGCGCTATTGCAGAGGCTGGAAACGTCATTCACAAAGCGATTCTTCCAAGGAACCAAAATATCGGGTTTATGAACCGCATGCAAGAGACTTGGATGGTCGTCCCAAATTTCAATCAGTTTTATCTCTTCCGCAGAGAACTTACGATCACACCACGCAGCAAAAGGCTGCAACATAAATAGGCATTTCCAGCCCATGGCGTTCCCTCTTTGGGCGATCAGCATAAGGTCCCTCGCCATGACTTCCAGCATTAGCTCATAGCGCCGCGGCATTGGGTTTTGATCAGTTATAGTGCCCTGTGGCCGATGTGTATTCAAAAGACAGAACTGTGGCTCGCCTACAAATGGCGCAACGTATCGACCACCACCTTGGTTCAACAGAGTGACTACCAGGTTGTTCCCGCCACTGACAAAAACAACATACTTGACGTTGCAAGGCGCGTATTGGTCAAGGTTAATGCGTTCTTGGGAAAGATTCGATGCTCGGTGCGAAAAGTTGTACCACAGCATTTGAGGAATCAAACCGTTCAATGCACTTGGTATCGTGCTTTCATCAGAACTGGCGCCAATACCATATGCGGTGCTATTCCCGCTAATGACGCCTATCGGCCCTTGAAAGTTGGTGACATCATCAAAATCCAGCAGGCGCTCTTTTTTAAGGCATCGACGAAAACCAAATTCGTCTGTATTCAACGTACGTGATTGATAATTAGGCAAACTTCTCCGCATGATATATGGATACCACTCGAACCCTAATTGATCTGAATCAGCAAGCGACGGAATTATTTGATAGCGCTCCGGATGCCTCCCTAATGGTTTTGCTGGTACAAGCCTCGATTGATCGGTTGACTGCAAAACAATTTCAGACTTCTGTGAGTGTGGCGCTAATATATTCTTAAAGAAGCCAAATGCTTTCACTCAGCGTCCTCAAGCACATTCTCGATCTTTGTAGGAACGAAGGTGGAGGAATTGATACCATCTATATGAACTACTAGGCACGTATTTCTTATACGGAAAAGCAACTTCTCCTTGCTCAATTCACAAAGATACCGAGAAACTCCCGGACTTTTAGGGGCGAAATCATGCCAAATCACTAGGCCACCGGGTGCGAGCATGGTGAAAGATTTTTCGCTGTCGTTCTTAACGCCATCGTAACTATGATCGGCATCGATGAAGATGAAGTCCATCTGATGGGCATAGGGCTTCGGATCGAATTTGCGGGAATCGCAGTAGATTTGCTCGATCCTAGATTTAACAGAGCTCGCTTCAATTAGGCGTCCGATATAGGGGCCGTATCTGGGATCAGCCTCAGGGGGAAGGTTTAGCGTAAATACCTTCGTGCGTTCGCTCACACCTGCTAGGCCACACGTAGTTCGACCAAGGTAAGTACCAAACTCGAAGATTCTTTGGGCATTCCGATACTTCGCCATTCCGACCACAAACATCATGTCCATATGGTTTGGGTGATGACTGGCCTCATTGCTGATGCTAAGTGGAAGTTCAATGTTCCCAATCCCATCAAACAATTCGGCGCAAAAAATTTCAATGATGGCACTACGCTTTAGAAGATCGTCGAATCCGATCTGAGAAAGAAACTGATTGAAGTTATTCCCGAATTCCTGTTCCAATTCGTTGGTTAAAACGAGTTGGCGAAGCCGATCACTGTGGGCTTTATCCGTTAACATCAAACACTTAGCCATGATTGAATGCATCAATAAGTAAGCAGTCTCGTTCATCGATAGCAATATCCTCTCGAAGCGCCCAACTAAGCCCTGATGCAACACTAAAATCTCAGCAAACATCGTCAAAAGGATCCTCGAAGCCTTCTCATTCTCAAAACTTTGCCCCGGAGAAGAATTTTTCTTAGCCACAATCGCTGCTATGGCGCTATCAAATTCCGGAAAGAGGGATCGCCTTAAGTTGCGCTTGATTCTATTAATCATAGGATGAGGTATTTTTTCCATCGCTGAATTCGATGTTAAATTTAACAAGCATGTCTCCCATTTGCTGAGGTGGCAAGCGCCCTGACCCAAAATAGTCTGCGTCGTTTATGACAATTCGTTTGGCCGAGACAATTTTGTCCATTGTCAATCGGTTGATGATGCAACCCAAATCCAGATCGTAAATACCTGGGAGCAACGGTAAGCTATTAATACTAAATAATATTTCACCAGAAGAGCCAACCGTACTCGGCACCAAGTTGGGGAGAACTTCACTTGGCATACCGAACAATCGTTGCCCCTTGTCATTTTTGAAGACTATCGCGAGATTCATGTCCCGGATATTCCCGATTTTTTCCGGCGTACAGGTGTATCGCAGGCCTATCACGAGCGCTTGCCCAGAGACCACCTCATTGCATGGGCGAAGGGCAGCGTCATAAAATGATATTTCGGTAAAATGAAAGTCGCCAGTCCCGGTGCGATCGTGTCGTGAACCAAGGGACTGCGACTGAGCAGGTATCATGGCTTGGTAATATGAAGCAATACCGGTCTCGGTGTCTCCGAAAAATCTGACCCGCCCTTGGTCGAGCCAGAGAACCTTGGTACATGTGTTTGAGATTGCACTCAGGTTGTGACTGACAAAGAGTACCGTGCGATCCCCGCTCACCATTTCTGAAAACCGGTTTAGGCATTTCTGTTGAAAGGCCAAGTCCCCGACAGCCAGGACCTCATCAACGAACAAGACATCAGGATCAAGGTGCGCTGCTACGGAAAAAGCTAGGCGACTATACATGCCGCTTGAGTAGTGCTTCACTGGTGTGTCGATGAACTTTGCGACCCCCGAAAACTCCACTATTTCATCAAGTTTAGCTACGATTGCCTTTCGGGTGAGTCCGTGCAGGGAAGCATTTAGAAAAATATTCTCCCGCCCGGAGAGGTTGGCGTTGAAGCCTGTCCCGACTTCCAGCAATGAACTCACCCTTCCGCGGATAGTCGCACCGCCACTTGTCGGCGAAATGATTCGCGAAAGAACCTTGAGTAGAGTACTTTTACCTGCACCATTCGAGCCGATGATGCCTACTACTTCGCCGCTGTTAACGAAAAAGGAAACATCTTTCAGAGGCCAGAACGTCTCCCGGTTTCTTATTAGCGGCGGAATTGGCAGCCCACGAAGCTTGCGGTACGGCCAATGAACCAATTGTCTAGCCATGCCGCCCAAGGTAGCGGACCCACCCGAACCGATTTGATAGCTTTTAGATATCCCCTCGACTTCAATTACCTGGTGGCTCATTTCTCAGATCGCCTCAACCATTTCATGTTCATGCTTCCTGTACATGTAAAGACCAACAATAAATGACACAGCGGCGAATGCCAACGAGTAGCACCACATCGCCCAGGGGAACGGTCCATCTGCAAACATGGCTGAACGCCAGCCAAGCAGTGCCCCGACCATGGGGTTTGCGTAGTACAGGGTTCTGAGATCTTCGGGAATCATTGTCGGAGAGAAAATAACCGGCGATACAAACATCCCGACATACAGCATAAATTCCAACACTTTCTGAAAGTCCCTGAGACGCAGGGTCACTGTCGCGATGATCAATCCGATGCCCATTGCTGTAAGCATCACAATAAGCAGCGTGGGAATGAGCATGAGTATCTGCCACCCCGGATAAATTGCAAAATATATCATCATGAGTATCAGCGGTACCAATGCCACCCCTAGATCAACGAGGTTCGCTATTAGGGGTACCGTAGGCGTCAGTAATCGAGGGATGTATATTTTTGTAAGGAGCGAGGCATTCGCGCGAATGTTTACCGAGACGTCAATTGCCGTTTCCATGAAGTAATACCACAGGATCAAACCGCTGTAGATATACAGTACGTAAGGTATGTGGACACCGGTCTTGGCTTCCGACCATTTCTTGAAGAGAGAAAATATCAAGACATACATCAAAGGCCGCGCACAAACCCAAACGAACCAGAAGTACATCTCTCCGAACGACGCCCTGATTTTTTTCCAGACCAACATCCTGAACATGTAGCGGGCACGCCAGTATTCTTGCGGGTCTATAGCCAGCAGTGTGGTGGCCGGTTTTATTCGAATAATGGTCTTGTCGTCGCTCATTGGTCAAATCGTCTTATTAAAACAGCCGGGCATCAGCCGTCTGCCGCGTCGCCACGGCGGCTCTCATGATCTCGAGAAACTGCCGAGCGTAAGCCAAACTACGCTCATTTCCTGCCAAGCGTCCCGCGTGCTCCGCGGCACTATCTGGACCTGCACATGCAGTTGTCCACGCATCCGCCAGTACGTCGGCGAGGTGCTGGGGATTGCCAACCTCAAAAAGGCGCGCCTGAGGATGGCTCTGCTCTCGGTGGACTTCAATGTCAGAAAGGATGATCGGCTTGCCCAACGCGCGAGCATCCTCGACCGTGGTGCTCCACCCTTCAAAGCGCGATGGTTGCAGGACAAGTGCCGCCCGTCGAAATACCTGGATTTGGGCGTGGCGTGGCAACAAACCGAGTTGGTAGACCTGCTCAGTTAGTCGGTTTACCTCCAACAGATTCTTCAGGACCTGCCCGTGGGCGCTATTGCGATAGTCGCCCGCACTGCCTGTACACACCAAAGGAATGGAAATCCCTTGCTGTCTAAGGATTCCTAGCGCCTGAAATGCCGTGTCGAAACCCTTGTGCTGCCACATCTGGTTAGGCAGATAGACGAATTTTTCCGGAAGCCCATAACTGGAGCACACCCGGGGCACGTCAGCAGCATAGTCACTGTCTTCCAAAGTCGTTGCGAACGGAAGGACGCGCACATCCTTGCCGGCATACGTCGGAAAGAACCGATAGAAGTCGGCCTTAACCGCATTGCTGCTGAGTACCAGAATACCCTCTTCGTTGAACATTCTTTCGTACATGGCGTCGCGCTTTTGCCGTTCGTCATCGGAAAAGTATTCCGGATAATGCTTGTATTGAAAATCAGGCACCCAATAAACCTTACTAGCAGGGCCGGGGAGATTTGGTCCCTTCGCGGGAAACGCTACCGCGCATTGATCGGACAACAGTACGTTATTGGAAATATCACGACGAACTGCACGCCGAACCAGTCGGCGCAGCACATTGAGCGCCCTGTATGCGAGCTTGTATCTTCCGTGCAACGGTCGATCAATAACAACATTCGGTAAGCTTGAGAACTCCTCTTCGAATCCCTGGTTCGCATTCTTGCGGCCGATTTGAAGAATAATCTCCGGTCGTTCGTGTTCCGGGAGAAGTGCTAATGCACGCAATAGATTGCGCGTGTATTGGACCCCCCCCATCCAATGAATGCCGCCGGTCAGATAAATCAGTACCTTCAATGAAGCTTCTTGAACCATTGCACGTATTCAGTAATGCCGCGTATCAAATTCATGGAAGGATGGAAACCATGCGAGACAAGTAGGTCAACGTTGGCACGCCAATTTTTGGGGTCACCAATCCTGCTTGCCCCGGAAAAAATCAGGCGTTCCGTTGAGACGCCGAATTCGGTAAGCAACCGACTGGCAAGGAAAGCGATCGTAGTTTCATTACCCGACGCAACATTGTAAATTTCTCCGGCACAGTCGCCCTTGCGCAAAATGGTGAGGGCCGCAGCTGCGACATCGTCGGCGTGAACAAAGTCGCGAGTTTCGCTTCCATCGCCCCCTAATTCGACCCCCTCCCCCTCTCGACATTTGCAGCAGATATCCCAGAGAATTTGCTTCTTCAATCCAGCACCATAGGCTGAAAAGATACGCATTGCGGAAGTTTTGAGCCCGTAAATCTCCGTGTATTCACGTGCTAGCAATTCGCACAACCATTTGTGGTAGCCGTATGGCGAGATCGGTTGAGGCGTGGCGGATTCGGATATGGGAAGGAATTTTGGCTGCCCATAAACCGCAGCACTTGAAGCGAGAAGAACCCGCGTCTCCGGCGAGCTGCGTCGTACTTGGTCAAGCACTGCCGAGAACAGCCCCGTGGAACGATTGAAGTCGTCTCTCGGCTCGATAAACGAACGACGCACATCCGCGTTTCCCGCGAAATGCACCAAGTATGTTGGGCGATATTCGACAAGCACCCGCGTGAGATCATTCTCGAGGTGCTGAGTTTGAAAAAATGACAGAAAGGGAGAGTGATCGCATGGAGATACCCAATCCATGCCGATGACGTGCAGCCCACAACGAGCGCTAAGGCGAGCCAATGCGGTGCCGAGGAAACCCGCAGCTCCAGTTAGAAGAATTGTTTCTGATCCTGCTACCATTTCCGCAATGCGAATCCCACGCCGTACCCGATTTCCTTGCAGGTCCAGGAAGTGAAACGCGGATCGTCAACGACTAGCTTCTCCCAGACTTCTTGCAAGTACATATGCTTGGGATGGCAAAGATCATCGAAAACGATTGCGCCACCAACTTTGATGCGGGGGAGTACATCACACAAGTCCTCAGCTGCTCCGGCATACGTATGGTCGCCGTCCACCGTAACGATGTCGAAAGCCAGGGAAGGGTTTTCTCCAAAGAACTTCTTCAGGGTGTGGTGCGAATTCCCGTTGTGAAATTCCCGCCGTCCAGTATGTCCAATTTTCAGCAGTTCGGCTGCAACCAGATCCTCGCCCGGATTCGCCATCCCGGCATAGTTGGTTACCCACATGTCGAACATGTAGGCATTGCATTGAGGCGCTTTTGATGCAACCGCACACACACTGCGCCCCCTCCTGACGCCGATCTCAAGATAATTCTCCGGCTTTAGCGTCTCGGCCAGAGCAAGTAGCACAGTCACGATATCGGCGTAACGCCAATCACTACCAAACCGCGTTAGCCCCTCTTGATAGTAGCCTGCCAGATAAATGCAGTAGTCATCCATATCCAGTTGCTTGATCAGGCGCAGAGCATCTTCGGTATATTGCTGCCGCAGCGCCTTCTCGGCCAATGCCTCGGCGGACAGCATCAGCGGTGGATACCACTCGATCTCGCCTTCGCCCCGATAGCAAACAGATGCGTTACGCTGCTTCATCGGTGAATACTCCGGAACCCGGACTGTTTGGCCCCCGGCTTGTTTGGCCTTCTTGAATCGTTCCAACATAATGCCTCTGTCCTTTCAAGCCATACGGCCGAGCATGTCAATATGTCTCAACTCTGGTCCGACAACCAGGGTGTCGGGAGGTACGTCCTTGGAGATGACGCACCCGGCGCCAATCACAGCCCGATCACCGATAGTCACCCCTTTAAGAATTATGCTTCCCAGCCCAAGCCAGCAGTGTTCGCCAATGACGACGGGCGCGCTAGGAATAGAATAATTACCCACATTTCTGCTCCCGAGCAGCTTGCGGAAATGGCTTTGGCGCTCCAACCACGGAAGTGGATGGGATGTGTTGTCGAAAATCTGCACCCCATGTGCAATCAAGGTTCCATCGCCAATCGCAATGCTTTCCGCAGCGCTGATGATCGTGTTGTCGCCGATATACACCTCCGCACCAACCTTTAGCTTGCCAGCTGGCTCGACGCGGAGAATGCCTTTACATACGGTATTTTCACCTATATTGACGGCGCCCTTTTTATTCTTGTTGACCAATCTGGCATTTCCGCCAAGCCGCACTCCCTCCGCGCATACAGAAGCGCCCCGCCACGTTCGCCACAATCTTCGCAGACAATAGTTTCCATACCATTTTTCTGCCAAATGAAATAACCAGTCAATCAAGAATAGGCGGCGGACGAATGGCTCCTTGTAAGCCCCTCCGCTCGCGAAGGCATGTCCCCAATGTGGCTTCAACTGGCCTCCCGCAGGAAACGTTCCCCCGGATAGACAAACTCTGAACCCGTCAAAATCCCATCGCAAATCACGTCAAGCCCAGCGTCTTTTCCAGGAAGTAGATCCTCGAGGCTGTCGATACAGATTTCGTACGGTGCTCCCGAAGAACGGGGCTCCATGAAATGGATTGGAATGAATCTGCGAAAGAAAAAGTGAAAAGCGTACCTCTTGGCGCGCTCAACTGTTGCCGCATCAAGTCGTCCTTTCACGGGAAGGGTATCCAGAATATTGAAATAGCTTTGTGGCGAAGTGGCGTCCGACGTAAGGCCCTTGTTTCTAATCCATGCCTCACCGGCAACGACAACCGGAATTCCCATTGCGGTCAATTCGACGCCAGTCTTCGTGCCGTAGATGATGACCGAGTTGCTATTTTCGCATAGAACATAGGTGCTAACTTGGCTTTCTGGAGGGATCACAAATACGTTCTTCGGCAATGTGGGAAACACTTTGGCGATTTCGCGGACTATAGGTTGCCGTGAAGGAATCGCCCCTCTCACTTCGGCGGGATGGATTCTAATTGCGAGTTGGAGTTCGGGGCGGTTGCTAAAGTACGTGATCGTTTGCAGAAGCCAATCCAGCATGTCCGTAAACGCATTCGCCTTAAAGTGCAGTTGGGCATCCCAGAACACATTGGTTAGCAGGCTGACTGTCGGCTTGGAGAAATCAATTCCTGTTTCCTTTGTAATTTCAGCGGCATCGTGTTTGGGTTGGTCATGAAACCAAATCCAGTCGTTGCTCCCATACCATCGACTCTTCAGATAGGAAAGGATCTGCTGGTCCAAGTCATCGTTCCACGCAATGTCCTCCCAGGTTGAAACCGGCTCCCCAATCAAGGTGTGGTGATACGTCTCATGATGCGAAAAAATGAAGCACTTTTTTCTATATGCAACCTGCCAATTCACAACCCCAATTCCATTTTTTCGTGCCACTTCTCCAATAATGCCCTGCGGAACATAGATCCCATGATGGAAGACTGCGGCTTGCAGTGAGTATTTCGCCTGGATATTCTGCATTACCGTTTCAGTAATAAGAGCGGATTCCAAGTAGCGTCTCAAGACACTCTCAGCCTCTTGAGTATCCGGCAAATTGCCACAAGCGAAGAAACGCAATGATCCAGCCAAGGCATGTTCACCGATCGCAATATCATTCTTCCGGTAATTTGCTATCTCATTCATGTGAATATCATTTGCAAACTTTCGAATCTCCATGACTTCCTGAGGTTCAATGAATTCACTGTAATAGGATATTGGCAGCCCCGTTGTTTCATAGGCCGTCTTCCCTTTAGCAATGCACCCCGGGCAGACCTGTTTTTTGAGCTCGTAGTCAGCTATAACGCTGCTATCTTTCAGTTTTCCGAGATGGACATGCAAGCAGGCAGGCAATATCCCGTCACATAGCAGAAAGCGAACGTTCGCACCTCTCAATGTCAGAGCTACGCCAAGGAGGCTCTCAAGTACAGTTGCTGCCGACAATCCTCCCACACTCGTGGGAATTAATACCGTAGGCTTCTCACTTGCTCGCTCGAGACACTTCTGCCATTTTTCTGAATTCCGTAAATAGTGTCTCCACCCGAGGAAGGCACGATCGCTGGTTGCAGAAGACGACGATTCATCTGCTGCGATTGCGGCCTTTAGCGTGCGAGCGACGACGCCTACTATTCTTCTAAATTTTGTTTTCACACGCAGCTTCCCCGTGATCTGGCGATTCTTGAGCCGCCGCAAGCATCATTCGCACAACGTCGGACATTTTGAAACGAGCCCGCCAACCTAAACGCTCGGCGGCATATGTCGGATCCGAGCGGCTTATTCGTATATCGGTTGGCCGAGACAAGCTATCGACGTCGGATGTAACGTGGTCACGCCAGTCCAATCCCATTGACGTAAAGGCCTCCGCTACAAAATCCCTGAGGCTATTTGTTTGTCCCGTAGCAACAACAAAGTCTTCAGGGACCGTTTGCTGGAGCATTTTCCACATTGCTTCAACATACTCGGGGGCCCATCCCCAATCTCGCTCGACATCGAGATTCCCCAAAATTAGTCCTTCATCGCTTCCTCGAGAAATTCTAATGGCCGCGCGAATAATTTTTTGGGTAACGAATCGTTCTTGGCGCAATGGGGATTCATGATTGAAGAGGATGCCGCTACAGGCATGCAGGCCATACGCCTCCCTATAATTTGCCACCTGCCAGAATGCGGCTGCCTTCGCTACGGCGTAAGGACTTCTTGGGTGAAATGGCGTCTTTTCACTAGCCGCCGCATCGTCCGTATTGCCGTAACATTCGCTTGAGCAGGCGCTATAAACACGCACCGAACGGCCCGCGAACCGAATCGCCTCCAAGAGATTGAGCGTTCCTACGCTGATGCTCTCTAGTGTCTCCGCAGGCTGCTCAAATGAGAGGCTAACGGAGCTTTGCCCAGCCAAGTGATAAATTTCATCCGGATTAACCTTGGTAATCACCGAAAGAACGCTGCGAAAGTCCCGTAGCGCCATCGAGTCCACGCTTACTTTCTCTCTAATTCCCAATAGGTCTAGGTTCCGATAACCTGCCGCCTGGGCGTCTCGCGAGGTTCCTATGACGGTGTATCCCTTGCCAAGAAGGAAGCGCGCCAAATAAGCACCATCTTGACCCGTAACTCCGGTAATCAGGGCTACTTTGCTCATCGGCATGAGATCGCTTACTCGTGACGATCCATGGTCTTGTAGCCATGTTTCTTGATCAATTCGTCGCGCTCGGCCGCCTTGAGGTCCTCGCGCACCATTTCGGCGACCAGTTCGGCGAAGCTGATTCTTGGCGTCCATCCCAGTTTTTCACGTGCCTTGGTGGCGTCGCCCAGCAGGGTTTCGACTTCCGTCGGCCGGAAGTAGCGCGGATCGACCTGAACGATGCATTTTCCCTGGGCATCGTAGCCTTTTTCGTCCACGCCCGTGCCGCGCCACGTAACGGCAATGCCGATTTCCGTGGCTGCCGCATTAACGAAATCGCGCACGCTGTACTGCACGCCGGTGGCGATGACGAAATCCTCGGGCTTCTCCTGCTGCAGCATCAGCCATTGCATTTCGATGTAGTCGCGAGCATGACCCCAGTCGCGCTTCGAATCCAGGTTGCCGAGGAACAGGCAATCCTGCAGGCCGAGCTTGATGCGCGCCAGGGCCCGGGTGATCTTGCGCGTGACGAAGGTTTCGCCGCGGATGGGGCTTTCGTGGTTGAACAGGATGCCGTTGCAGGCATACATGCCGTAGGCCTCGCGGTAGTTCACCGTGATCCAGTAGGCGTAAAGCTTGGCCACCGCGTAGGGGCTGCGCGGATAGAAGGGCGTGGTTTCCTTCTGCGGAATTTCCTGCACCAGGCCGAACAGCTCCGAGGTGCTGGCCTGGTAGAAGCGGGTCTTCTTTTCCATGCCGAGGATGCGCATGGCTTCGAGGATGCGCAGTGCGCCCAGCGCATCGGAGTTGGCGGTGTACTCGGGCTCTTCGAAGCTCACCGCGACATGGCTCTGCGCCGCGAGGTTGTAGATTTCGTCCGGCTGTACCTGCTGGATGATGCGCACCAGGCTCGAACTGTCGGTCATGTCGCCGTGATGCAGGGCGAAACGCCGGTTCTCGACATGCGGATCCTGGTACAGATGGTCGATCCGGTCGGTATTGAACAATGATGTCCGACGCTTGATGCCGTGCACCTCGTAGCCCTTGTCGAGCAGAAACTCGGCGAGATAGGCGCCGTCCTGGCCTGTGACGCCGGTGATGAGTGCTTTCTTCAAAATTTGTGGCCTTTGTATAACTATGATCAGAAGCGGGCGGCAATCGCCCGGAGAACTGATTGGGTATCAAGCGCGCAGGCGCCGAGAACCTCTGGATTGGTCCCGCTTGGGGGGATATCGTCAACGCCCAGACACGTAACCACTGGTCTTCGGTCACTCCATTGAGCGACTGTCCGCGCAACAAGATCACCTTGCCCGCCCGTTACATAATGATTGCCCAAGCAATAGACTTGGCGACAGTCACCGATCGCTTGTTGCAACCAGCCTGCATCTACCTGATTCAGCCATGGCAAATTGACGACCTTGATGCTTCGCTGGTGGGATTGCTCGAGAGCCTCAGCTACCTCAATGGCAGTACTAAGCATGACCGGGCCGGCTGCAATGATCAATGCATCTGATCCGTCCCGCAGGGTAAGGCCCCGCCCAAACGCAGGGCGGTAATCACTTGGCAGTTGATAGGGTATCGACCAGGGCAGCGACACCAGCCGGAGATAGCAACTTCCAGGCGCTTCGTCGACGCACCAATTGAGAAGCAAACCGACCTCCGCTTCGCAACATGGCTCGACCAAAGTCATGCCTGGAATTGCCGCCAGAGTTGAAATGTCTCGTACCGCTTGGTGCGAGTGGCCGGGCCCTCCGGGAAGCACGCCGGCGAGGGAGCCGACATAGATGATTTTGGTTTTCTCGGTCGCGTTGTTGTAAATCTGTTCGTTGGGGCGGGCTGAAAGAAAACAGGCGAAAGAATGCACAATTGGTAGAAGGCCATTCAAGGCCATGCCGCCCGCAACCGAGACCATATCCTGCTCGGCGATGCCACACTCGAAAAAGCGATCCGGGAATTTTTCGCGGAAGGGGATAAGCCCGGTGTCCAGAATCAAATCAGCATCAAGGGCAACCAGATTCGGGTGATTTTTCGCCTGCGCGAGCAGCGCTTGGGTATAGGCTGGAATCAACCGTTGTGCGGTCGCTGGCGGTGGCGCCGTCGCTTCGCGCTCGATCGTTTCGAACGTAAGAGCGGTCGCCCCGGCACCGGCTATTTGTTGCCGCAGGCGATCCACGATCTCCTGCGCCGCCAGCCGATAGGAACTGGCATCGGGGGCGCCGCTATGGAAACGGTACATGGCGACGTCCGAATCCAGCGAGGTGTGTTCCATGAATGACACGCCCTTGCCTTTAATGGTGTCGGCGATGATGATTTTCGGTCGAATCTCATCGTGCAACGAAGCCAGCGTAGCGGCAAGCGCACCAATGTCATTGCCGTCGCAGCGCTCCACGCGCCAACCGAAGGTGCGCAGTTTAGCCGCCAAGTCACCGAGGTCGGAGACGTTCTTTACAAAGGTATCGGACTGAAGCTTGTTGTGATCAATGATCACCGTGATTTCGTTCAGGCCAAAATTGACTGCAGAAACCAGGGACTCCCAAAACTGCCCCTCCTGCAACTCACCGTCTCCGGTCAACACGAATACACGACCCGACCGTTTGCACAGTCGATTGGCCAGAATCATGCCCTTGGCCTTGGAAACACCCATGCCCAGCGAACCGGTGTTGGTGACGATGCATGGAGTCCCTATATCCGGATGACCCGGCAGACCGTCAATCTTTCGCAGCTTGTGAATCAGGTCAATATCAAGTTTCCCCATCCCGATCAAAGAGGAGTAATAACCCGGGGCATCATGGCCTTTGGAGCTGAAAAAGATGTCCTCCGGCCGCATTTCCTCTAACAATAGCCAACTGAGAATATCGAGACTGCTGAAGCTGCTGCCGATATGCCCGGAGCCGGCGCGCGCGATCATGTACAGCGCATTCAGTCGGCACATGTCGGCAAAGATGCTGGCCCGCTGCTCACGGGGTAGGTCCAATGCGCGAATGCGCTGGAACTCAGCATACGGAATATAGTAAAGAGTGCCTTCTACGGCCTGTCCGACTTGATCGCCCACGTTTGGCTCCGTTTATTCTGCGAATTTGTAAGGTTGAATCGAAATGGCCGGCAGTTTGGCAGACTGCGTATTCAGCAGTCGCTCGGCCATCCACCAGTCTTCCGGGTCATTGATATCGAAACCGTCATAGCCCTCACTGACAAAGGGGATAATGGCTTCTCCGGCGATGCTACCCTGTTCGAGTGCAACTCGTGTCCAGGCAATTTCCAAACTGGCATCCTGCGCATACACTTCCGGCAACGCGGCGTACTGACTACTGTGCCATGGTGTTGTGCCGATGCTGTAGGGCAGCAGGGGAAGCATGCGTTTGCCGCGGATAACCCACATCTTGCCAGGATGTTGTTTGCATCTTTCGATGGCGCGCAGTGAATCAGCGCGAGGCTCGTCCATGAACATGGACCATGCACGTCGGATGGTTTCGGGTTGCCGGAACGGACTGGTGGGACGCAGGATGCTGAAAGCTTCGAACTCCCGTCCTACCGCCTTGAGCGTGTTCAGCATCCAGACCACCCATTCGATATCGGGAGACTTGTCACCAGATATTTCCACCGATCGCAGGAAGGGAACTTCGGCACCATAGTGACGCGCGACATCAGCATAGGCTTCACTATCTGTTGCACAAATTATGGCGTCGAAGACACCGCTGTCGACAGCCGCGCGGACTGTGTAGGCCAGCATGGGATGGCCATCCAAGGTCCGGATATTCTTGTTCGGAACTCGCTTTGATCCAGAGCGGGCCGGAATGAATGCAACGGTATGCGGCTTCGAAGATGTCATAGCTGCTGCGGACGGACCAGGAAAGAGATGTTCTTGAGCTCGGAGTACACATCGAGTGCCTCGAGACCCGGCTCGCGTGTGCCATTGCCAGAGGCGCCGAAACCGCCGAAGGGCATATGTGGTTCGCTGCCGTAGGTTCCCATGTTCACGTTGGCAACACCTGCCTTGACACGCTGTGCAAACCACATGGCGCGATCAACACTGCGAGTGTGAATGGACGCGGTCAAACCGTATTCAGTCGCGTTGGCCTGCTGTAGGGCTTCGGCTAGATCATCAACAATGTGCAGGGTAACTACGGGACCAAAGACTTCCCTGCAACTTAGATCCGCACTTGCGACAAGGCCTTCGATTACCGTCGGCTGGATGTAATACCCACTTGCCAGATCCGGGTCTGAAGGTGCGCTGCCGCCACAGAGAATGCGCCCACCCTGACGTTTCGCCGTTTCAATCGCAGCGAGGATCGACTGATGCTGGCGCCTGTTGATCACCGGGCCGAGATCGCAGCCGGCACTAACCCCCAATTTCAGGGCTTGAGCTTTCGTTATCAATTTGGCCCGAAATTCTTCATACACCGGCCTGAACACGATAATGCGGCTGCCCGCCGCGCATCGCTGGCCAGCATTACTGAATGCGGAAAGCGTGGCCCAATGCACTGCCTGATCGAGGTCGGCGTCGTCGCAAACCACCAGGGGGTTTTTCCCGCCCAGTTCGAGAGAGACACGGGCCAAGCGCTTTCCCGCGGTTTCGGCAATCCACCGACCAACGCCGGTGGACCCGGTGAAACTGATGACGCCGACACGGTCATCCGTGACCAGGGCGGAACCAGCCGGCTGGCCGCGTCCCTGGATTACGTTGAACACACCGTCCGGCAGGCCCGCTTCTTTGGTCAATTGAGCAAACAGCAGGGCAATCCGCGGCGAATCTTCTGACGCCTTGAGTACCACAGTGTTCCCGCAGATCAGGGCTGGGAAGGTTTTCCAGGCAATATTGGCAATGGGCGTATTGGCGGGAACGATCAATCCGGCGACGCCCCGCGGCTGGCGTACCGTATGGCTGTACTTTCCCGGTGTGCCGGAGGTAAGCGAACGTCCATGAAGTCGCATGCCTTCACTGGCAAAGTATTCTGCCTGGAGAATTGCGCCACCCACTTCTCCCTTGGCATCTTGCGGTGGTTTGCCTGTTTCAATGGCGATGCAGTCAGCCAACTCGTCGGCACGCCGCTTCATGGCGGCAACAATATCCGCCAGAATCTGCCCACGTCTTACCGGGGTAAGTTCGGACCATGCGGGGAAAGATTCTGCAGCAGCGGAGACGGCGCCGCTTGTGTCCGCCGCTGACGAGTCAGCCAGCCGGCATAGCAGTTCACCATTGTGCGGATTGAATTTGTCCAGCCAACTATCAATCTCCGGTGCGATTTCGCGTCCGTTGATCCAATTTGGTATGCAAGCGGTGTTGTTCATCGTGGTCAAATCGCGGTCCAGCCACCATCAATAACGAGATTTGCGCCCGTCATATAGCCCGAGGCAGAACTGGCAAGAAAGAGCACCGAGCCGTTGTACTCGTCTACGCTGGCCATCCGTCCCACAGGGATACGGCCGCAATAGGCATCCAGAAATGCTTGTTCCTGATTGTTGAAGACCCCGGCGATGGTCAGTGAATTTACCCGAACACCCTTTTTAGCCCAATATACGGCGAGGTAGCGCGTTAGGTTGAGAATGCCCGACTTTGACGCAGAGTACGCTACGGGTTTGTAGAAAGTCTCGCCGCGTTGCCGACGATACTCATACAGGTTCTGGTCGGGCGATACAACCCCATATATGGAAGCGACATTTATGATCGACCCCTTACCTGCGTTTGCCATGGCTGCGCCAAAGACCTGACAGCAGAGATAGACACCCTTGAGGTTTACGTCGATCACTTTGTCCCATGATGCTTCGGGGTAGTCTTCGAATGGACCGTTCTCCTCAGGTGGTGCAGATGGCGGAGAGTCGATGGCGGCGTTGTTTATCAATACCGTCGGCGCGCCAAACTTGCTGGTTACGACGTTCAAAGCTTGCTGGAGTGAGGCTTTTTGGGTGACATCGGACGCACAGAACAAGTAGTTGTCCGGATACTTCGCCTGCAGTGCGTCACTTCCTGCCGAGGGGCGAACATCCAGACCAACCACGCGAGCGCCACGTTGCAAGAATGCGCTTGCGTACTCACCGCCAAGTTGACCGGATGCCCCGGTAATCAGCACAGTCTCGTTTCCTACATCAAAGAGTTGATCAGGTAACATGGGTTCCCAGTATGTCAAAAGCCTTGTTTGGCTTGAAAGATCAGATCACACACTTCACGCACAGCGCCGAATCCACCCCGTTTTTTGGTGCGGTACAGTACATGGGGATGAGTCTCCGGATAGGCGTCGGCGACAGCCACAGGTATGCCGACTACATTGAAGGCGGGGATATCGTTGATATCGTTACCGACAAACATGGTTTGCGCTGGCGCGACTCCCAATTCCTTACAGATCTCGAGAATTGCCGCTGCCTTATCCTCGACCGCCTGCTTGCATGGTAGCTTGAGCTTCTGCGCGCGGGCCGTGACTACCGGATTGGCTTCTGTCGAAATAATGACGGCCTGAACACCTACGCTTCGCAGACGAGCCAAGCCGAGACCGTCACTACGCCAACACCGAACCGACTCAACGCCGTCCTGGGTCACGAATACTGTATTGTCGGTAAAGACCCCGTCAAAATCGAAGGCAATCAGTTTGACCGACGCTAGAACTTCCTGGCTAAGCATTGCTTTCTATTCTCTGCTCAACAACCTTCAAGGTCGGCGTATTGGATAGGATCCCCTTGGGAGATATTTTTCTTTGCAATGCGCCCTATCACCTGGTTCGACTCGCGAACAGGAATGTACTGAGTGCCGAAAATCCGGCCAGACAGAGAATCCAGGGTAATCGTTTCGCCAGCCCGAATATCAACGTATGCGATCAATGACTTGCCGAGCTTTTTGAAAACCCGTTCGTTGCCGAGTTCGTCCGCCGGCTTCGGTGGCATCATGTGGCGTACCCGCTTTATGTCGCGCACGAACTTGCGGAAACCTTCCGGTTCCAGAGCAAAGCTGTGATCGGTTCCTTTCCAGGCCCGATTGAGCGTTACGTGCTTCTCAAAAACCCGAGCCCCTTTCAGATACGCAATCGGCCCAGACAAAGTGCCATTGAAATGGTCCGACGAGCCAACCGTGCATTCCGGAAATTCCTTGATCAAGGTCTCAATATTATCCAGACCGAGCCGGTTGTATTCGCACGGATACTCGGAAACGCAATGCAGCACAGCAACCTCGTCGTGATAGTCAAGTAAAACCTTCACGCTGTCACGAATTTGATCGATCTTGCCGCCCCCGACACTCAGCACGACCGGTTTCCCTTTTTTCGCAATTCGGTGAATAAGGGGTAGGTTACCGAGGTCGAACGAGGCCACTTTCATAAGATCCACGCCGATTTCACAGAGCACCTCGAGGCTGGGCTCATCAAACGGTGTCGACATGAATTTGACTCCGAACTTGACGCAATCTGCCTTCAGGATGGGCAGCCACTCCAGCTTTAGTTCGAGCTTTTCCCGATGCAATCCATAGAAATCAGCGAAGGCGTTTTCGCTTTCGTAAGGGGCTTCGTAGGCTTCTTTGGAAAACAGGTACTTGTTACTTCTGGTTTGAAACTTGACGGCATCAGCACCCGCCATCGCAAAAATTTTTATGTATTCCCTGGCAAGGTCCAATTCCCCTTGGTGATTTTGGCCGACCTCAGCAATTATGAACGCTTCGTCACCCAACTCTTCTTTTCGAAACATCAAGTTCTCCAAATTTAGTCCGCATCTGAAAGGCGTCAGAGCTTATCACGCACCCGCAGATACCTCGGAAAGCGTGGCATGCCGCTGGGCGTAAGCTCGCGATAACGGTAGGTGACAAGCGTACCCACCGGCGGCGGATTGTGGCGCAGGGCATCGGTCAGGCCGCTGCCCAAGGAGAAGCGGCGGCCGTCGGGCATTTCCATCCGTAGCGCGCCGAGCATACCGGCGTATTTGCCCTTGCCGGTCAGGTGAGCGACGACGCTGGCTTCTGCATCGAGCCATGGGGTCAGCTTGAGCAGCGCACTGGAGCGGCCCGCCTCATAGGGGGCATCGTCGCGGTGGAGCATGAGCCCTTCGCCACCGCCGCGCACAATCTCGCCCAGCATTTTCTGCAATGCATCCGCATCGGACAGGCGAAATTGGGGCGCGGCCTGCAGCCAGGGCAGATTCGCCGCCGCGGTGACGGCCTTGATCTGTTCGACGCGGTCGGTAAAGCTGCCGGCAGCTTTCGGCAATTCGAAAATCATGTAGCGCACGCGCCGCCATTCGGTATCGTCGGGCGATTGGCGGCGGACGATGGCGGAAAGTCGATCGAAGCTGCCGCGTCCGAGCCAGAGTTCACCGTCAAGTGGCTGCCTGGGCAAGGCGTCGAGAAACCACCTTGGGGCCGGAACCGGATGGCCGCTGCGAAACTGCAAGCGCTCACCATCCCACCTCGCTCGCACGCCGTCAAGCTTTTCGCTGACCCAGTAGCGCGAGACATCGACGTCGCCGCGATAGCGCTCGGCCAGGAGCAGTGCCGGGGGTTCGGCAGCCTGCGTCAGCGTCGACGTTGCGAGGACAAGCAGGGCACAGAACGCACCGCAGACTGGCCGCAACAATTTGTCCGGCCAAACCCTGTCAACCGGCATGTCGCGCCAGAAAATCCTGGTAGGCCAGCGCGATACCTTCGCGCAAGGGCGTATGGGCCTGCCAGCCAATTTCACGCAAACGACTGACGTCCAGCAATTTTCGCGGCGTGCCATCCGGCTTGGTGTTGTCGAACACGATTTCACCCGGAAATCCGACCACGGACATGACAGTTTCGGCAACTTCGCGGATGGTTACGTCGGTACCCGTGCCAATGTTGAAGAATCCCTGGGTTACGCCCTCTTCCATCAAGAAGACGCATGCATCCGCCAGATCATCGACATACAGGAACTCGCGCCGCGGGGTGCCGCTGCCCCACACCACGAGTTCGCTGTCGCCGCGCTGCTTCGCTTCATGCGCCTTGCGGATCAGCGCAGGCAGTACATGGCTGTTGGCCAGATCGTAGTTGTCGTTGGGGCCGTACAAATTTGTCGGCATGGCCGAGAAATACTGCGTGCCGTACTGGCGGTTGTAACTTTCGCAGAGCTTGATCCCTGCGATTTTGGCAATGGCGTAGGGCTCGTTGGTCTGTTCCAGTGGCCCCGTAAGCAGATAGTCTTCCTTGATCGGTTGCGGGCAATCGCGCGGATAAATGCAGCTCGACCCGAGGAAGCACAGACGCTGGATACCCGACAGCCAGGCGCCATGGATCAGGTTGGCCTCGACCATCAGGTTCTGGTAGATGAAATCGGCCCGCAAGTTGTTGTTGGCCTGGATGCCGCCCACCATGGCCGCAGCCACAAAGATGAATTCAGGCTTGTGCTGCTCCAGAAAGGCATGCGTCGCGGTCTGATTCAGCAGATCCAGCTCCGCTCGTGTGCGGGTGAGAATGTTGCTGTAGCCGGCCTGCTGTAAACGTCGAACCAGAGCCGAGCCCACCATGCCGCGGTGCCCGGCGACGTAGATCTTCGCAGCGCGATCCATCACTCGTGACGATCCATGGTCTTGTAGCCATGTTTCTTGATCAGTTCGTCGCGTTCGGCTGCCTTGAGATCCTCGCGCACCATTTCGGCGACCAGTTCGGCGAAGCTGATTCTTGGCGTCCATCCCAGCTTTTCACGGGCCTTGGTGGCGTCGCCCAGCAGGGTTTCGACTTCCGTCGGCCGGAAGTAGCGCGGATCGACCTGAACGATGCATTTGCCCTGGGCATCGTAGCCTTTTTCGTCCACGCCCGTACCGCGCCAGTCCACCGTGATGCCAATCTCTGCACCGGCGGCATTGACGAAATCGCGCACGCTGTATTGCACGCCGGTGGCGATGACGAAATCTTCGGGCTTCTCCTGCTGCAGCATCAGCCATTGCATTTCGATGTAGTCGCGAGCATGACCCCAGTCGCGCTTCGAATCCAGGTTGCCGAGGAACAGGCAATCCTGCAGGCCGAGCTTGATGCGCGCCAGGGCCCGGGTGATCTTGCGCGTGACGAAGGTTTCGCCGCGGATGGGGCTTTCGTGGTTGAACAGGATGCCGTTGCAGGCATACATGCCGTAGGCCTCGCGGTAGTTCACCGTGATCCAGTAGGCGTAAAGCTTGGCCACCGCGTAGGGGCTGCGCGGATAGAAGGGCGTGGTTTCCTTCTGCGGAATTTCCTGCACCAGGCCGAACAGCTCCGAGGTGCTGGCCTGGTAGAAGCGGGTCTTCTTTTCCATGCCGAGGATGCGCATGGCTTCGAGGATGCGCAGTGCGCCCAGCGCATCGGAGTTGGCGGTGTACTCGGGCTCTTCGAAGCTCACCGCGACATGGCTCTGCGCCGCGAGGTTGTAGATTTCGTCCGGCTGTACCTGCTGGATGATGCGCACCAGGCTCGAGCTGTCGGTCATGTCGCCGTGGTGCAGGGCAAAGCGGCGGTTGGCGACGTGGGGATCCTGGTACAGGTGATCGATCCGGTCGGTGTTGAACAATGAGGTGCGACGCTTGATGCCATGCACTTCGTAGCCCTTGTCGAGCAAAAACTCGGCGAGGTAGGCGCCGTCCTGCCCGGTGACGCCGGTGATGAGTGCTGTTTTCCTGGTCATTGCTTGCGTCCGTAGTTGTCCTCAAAGCGCACGATGTCATCCTCTCCGAGATAGCTGCCCGATTGCACCTCGATGATCTCGAGCGGGATCTGGCCGGGGTTTTCCAGCCGATGCGTCACACCCAGCGGGATGTAGGTCGATTCATTCTCGCCGAGCAGCAGGATCTCGTCGCCGCGAGTCACCTTGGCGGTACCGCGTACCACCACCCAGTGCTCGGCGCGATGGTGATGCATTTGCAGCGAAAGCGTGGCGCCGGGCCGCACCACGATGCGCTTGACCTGGAAGCGGGCACCGCTGTCGATGCTGTCGTACCAGCCCCAGGGCCGATGCACCTTGCGATGCAACTCGGCTTCGCTGCGCCCAGCCGCCTTGAGGCGACTGACGATGGTCTTGACCTCCTGGGTGCGGGCCTTGGGTGCGATCAGCACGGCGTCCGCGGTTTCGACGACCACCATGTCCTCGCAGCCGATGCAGGCGACCAGGCCATGCTCGGCGATCACCAGATTGCCGTGCGAATCCTCCAGCCAGACATCGCCCTTCATGGCGTTGTCGTCGGCATCGCGGGTTATGGCCTGCCACAGTGCGTCCCAGGCGCCGACGTCGGACCAGCCGACATCGAGCGGTACCACCTGGCTGGGGATTCCCAGCTCGGTGGCAGAGGGAAGCTTTTCCATCACCGCGTAGTCGATCGAATCTGCCGGCGAAGCGGAGAACGCCGCGGCATCGAGCCGGACGAAATCGCCGTCGTCGCTGGCGCCCTCGACTGCCCTGGTGCAAGCCGCCAGAATCCCTGGCGCGAAATGACCGATGGCCTTCAGCCACACCGAGGCGCGCAGCATGAAGATGCCGCTGTTCCAGAAATGGCGGCCACCGTCGACATAGGCTTGGGCCGTCGCCGCGTCGGGCTTCTCGCGGAAGGCCAGCAGCTCCATGGCCGCGCCAGCCGCCGTGTCGCCAGCGCCGACTCTTGTCTCGATGTAGCCGTAGCCGGTCTCGGGACGGTCGGGCACGATGCCGAAAGTTACCACGGCGCCGGCCTCGGCCGCGGGCAAACCGCGCAGCACGGCATTCCTGAAGGCGGCCGGATTGCGCACGTGGTGGTCGGCCGGCGTGGCCAGCAGCACCGGGTCAGCCCCACTGCGAGTGGCATAAAGCGCAGCCGCCGTCAGCGCCGGCGCGGTATTGCGGCCGACCGGCTCGAGCAGCAGGGCCCACTTCACCAGCCCGAGCTGCCTCAGTTGCTCGGCGGTAATGAAGCGGTATTCCTGGTTGCTGACCACGATCGGCCCGCCCAGCGGCAAGCCTTCAAGCCGGCGCAGGGTGTTCTGCAGCAGACTTTCGTCGCCCAGCAGGGGCTGCAATTGCTTCGGGTGCTTCTCGCGCGAGACGGGCCACAGGCGCGTGCCCGATCCGCCGCTGAGAACCACGGGGACGATTCGCGCATCAAGCATGGTAGTTCCGGTACCAATCGACAAATCTCCGCACGCCCTCGGTCACCGGCGTCGCCGGCGCAAAGCCGGTGATGCGGTTGAGTTCCGAGGTATCGGCGTAGGTCGCCGGCACATCGCCATCCTGCAGCGGCAGGAAGTTCTTGGTCGCGGTCTTGCCCAGGGCCTGCTCCAGCGCCTCGATGTAGGCCATCAGCTCGACCGGCTGGTGGTTGCCGATATTGAACACGCGATACGGCGCCCAGCTGGTCGCCGGGTCGGGCACCTGTTTGTCGAAACCGGGATTAGCATGCGGCGGACGGTCCAGCACGCGGATCACGCCTTCGGCAATGTCGTCGATGTAGGTGAAGTCGCGACGCATCTTGCCGTGGTTGAAGACATCGATGGGCCGGTCTTCGAGGATGGCCTTGGCAAACAGGAACAGCGCCATGTCGGGACGTCCCCACGGTCCATACACGGTGAAGAAGCGCAGGCCGGTGGTCGGCAAGTTGAACAGGTGGCTGTAGGTGTGCGCCATCAGCTCGTTGGCCTTCTTGGTCGCGGCATAAATGCTCACCGGATGGTCGACGTTGTCATGCTCGGAGAACGGCATGCGCTCGTTGCCGCCGTAGATGCTGGAGCTGCTGGCATAGACGAAATGCTCGACGCCGTTGTGCCGGCAACCTTCGAGGATATTGACGAAGCCGACCACGTTGCTGTCGACATAGGCATGCGGGTTCTGCAGCGAGTAGCGCACGCCGGCCTGTGCCGCAAGATTGATCACGCGCTGCGGGCGTTCCGCCGCGAACAGGGCGGCAATGCCTTCGCGATCGGCGATGTCCAGCCGGGCCAGACTGAAGCGCGGATTGGGCGCAAGCCGCGCCAGGCGGGCTTCCTTCAGCGCAACATCGTAATAGTCGTTGAGGTTGTCCACCCCGACCACCTCGTCGCCGCGCGCCAGCAGGAGCTGGCAGACGTGCATGCCGATAAACCCGGCAGCGCCGGTGACAAGAACTTTCATTGGTCGCTTTTCTGAAAAGTCAGCATTTTCGCATATTTGGCGAAGCTGGCGCCGCAGCCGACGAGGATATGGACGAGTCCGGGAAGGCCATCGAGCAGGCCCAGACGCAGGAAGTAGAACTTGATGAAGCGCAGCAACGGCGACAGCAGCAGGTGGAGCACGCTCGCACGCTCGCCGCGCGCCAGGGCCTCATTGGCGGCAAGACTGCTGTAGCGATTCTGCTTGGCGAGATAGGTCTCCAGCGACTCGGCCGACTCGTGCAGCAGATCGCCGTGCAGCGTACCGATCTCGCCGCCGGCGATCACCTTCTCATGCACCGGATCGTCGGACCAGCGCGCGGCGCGGCGGTCGAACAGGCGCAGGCTCCAGTCGGGATAGCCCTCACCATGCCGCAGGTAGCGGCCCATGAAGCGATTGCAGCGGGGGAAGCGATAGGCCGCTAGCGTCGGCGCGATCAGCATGGCGCGAATGCTCTCCTGCAGCGATTCGCTGACCCTTTCGTCGGCGTCGATGCAAAGCACCCAGTCGTGGCTTGCCTGCGCGACCGCAAACTGCTTCTGCGGGCCGAAGCCGCGCCATTCGGATTGAATCACGCGCGCGCCGCAGCGCCCGGCTATCTCCACCGTGGCGTCTTCGCTGCCGGAATCGACGACGACTATTTCATCGCAGAAAGCCACGCTGGCCAGGCACCCTGCCAGCTGGCCGGCAGCGTTGCGGGTGATCAGCACAGCGGAGAGGGGAAGGCGGCGGTCTGAGGTCATGGGCAGCTATAATTGCACTTGGGATGCATTTTAAGGCGCAAGACCTCATCCCGCCCCTAGCGATGCGCATTCTCCTCATCAAAACCTCCTCCCTTGGCGATGTGGTGCACAACCTGCCGGTCGTCACCGACCTGCGCCGCAAATTTCCCGATGCGCAGATTGACTGGGTCGTCGAGGAAGGATTCCGCGAGATTCCCCGGCTGCATCCCGACCTCAACCGCGTCATCCCGGTAGCGCTCAGGCGCTGGCGCAAGGCGCTGCTGACGCCTGCCACCTGGCGCGAAATGCGATCCTTCCGTAGCACCCTGCAAGCGCAAGGCTATGACCTGGTGATCGACACGCAGGGCCTGCTCAAGAGTGCGCTGATCGCCCGCATGGCGCGCGGCAGGCGCTGCGGCTACAGCGCCGCGACGGCACGCGAGCCCATCGCCGCGCGCTTTTACGATGCCGGCTTCGATGTCCCGAAAGATCTTCACGCCGTCGAGCGCAACCGCCGACTGGCGGCGCTGGCAGGCAATTACACCGCAAGCCCCGCGCCCGACTATGGCATCGCCGTATCACCAGCACCGACTCCTGCAGGGCCGAGCGCGATACTGCTCACCGCCACCTCGCGCGACGACAAGCTGTGGCCGGAGGAGCGCTGGGTCGTGCTGGGCCGTGCCCTGCACCAACGCGGGCTGACCTGCCTGCTGCCGGCCGGCAGCGCCAGCGAACGCGCCCGCGCCGAACGCCTGGCGCAGGCGATTCCCGCTGCCGTCGCGCTGCCGCCGCTGGACCTGACCGACCTCGCCGGACAACTCGCGGCGGCGCGCCTCGTGGTCGGCGTCGATACCGGGCTGGTGCATCTCGCCGCCGCACTGGGCCGGCCCACGCTGGCGCTGTTCTGCGCCTCCGATCCGGCGCTGACCGGGGTGTGCGCCAGCACACCGGCCATCAATCTCGGCGCGCGCGGCCGGCCGCCCGAGGTCGATGCCGTCCTGGCGGCAGCCATGCCCCTGCTCTGATGGCGCGCTTCACCTACACCCTCGCGGTACTGGCCCTGCTGCCCTGGGCTGTGCTGCACCTGCTCTGGCGCGCACGTCGGCAGCCGGAGTATCTGCGCCACTGGGGGGAACGCTTCGGCTTTTTTGCCGCCGTTACCTGCCCGCAAAGCGGAATTCCAGGTATGCAGAGCCAGCCAGCGCCGACTATCTGGCTGCACGCCGTCTCGGTCGGCGAGACGCGCGCCGCACAGCCCCTGGTGGCCGCCCTGCGCGAGCGCTATCCGGAGCACCGCATCCTGTTCACCCACATGACGCCGACCGGACGTGCGACGTCCGAGGCGCTGTTCGGCGACAGCGTCGAGCGCATCTACCTGCCGTATGACACGCCCTGGGCCATGCGGCGCTTTTTGCGCCATTACCGGCCGCAGTTCGGCCTGATCATGGAGACCGAATTGTGGCCGAACCTGATCGCCGCCTGCCGTAACGCCGGAGTGCCGCTGTGCCTGGTCAATGCCCGCCTTTCGCAACGCTCGGCCAAGCGCTACGCAAGCTTTCCCGCGCTGACGCGTGGCGCGCTGCAAAGCCTGGCGGCGATCGGCGCCCAATCGGCCGACGACGCGGCGCGCCTCACCGCTCTCGGCGCGCGCAGCGTCACGGTGACCGGCAACATCAAGTTCGACATCGAAGCGCCGGCCGAACAGCTGGAACTGGGCCGTGAGCTGCGCGCCCGCTGCGGCAGCCGGCCCATATGGCTGGCGGCCAGCACGCGTGAAGGCGAGGAAGCGCTGATCCTGGAGGCATGGCGGAAGGCCTTGCATGGCACCGGCCCGATAGTTATGCAGAGCGGTATCCCCTTGCGGGACGGCGCTGGTGGCACGGCGCTGCTGGTCATCGTTCCGCGCCACCCGCAGCGCTTCGACGAAGTGGCGCGACTGGCGGCGGAGCGCGGCTTTGCGCTGCAGCGGCGCAGCGAGAATGCGGCGGTCGCAGCAGCGACCCAGGTGCTGATCGGCGACAGCATGGGCGAGATGTTCGCTTTCTATGCCGCGGCCGACATCGCTTTCATCGGCGGCAGCCTGCTCGATTTCGGCAGCCAGAACCTGATCGAAGCGGCGGCCTGCGGCACGCCGGTGCTGATCGGGCCGTCAACCCGCAACTTCGCCGATGCCGCGCGCGAAGCCGTCGCCTGCGGCGCGGCGCGGACTATCGTCGATGCCGGTGATCTGGTGCGTCAGGTGCTTGCCCTGCTGGCCGACGACGCCTCGCGCCGGGCCATGGGTGCCGAGGGGCGCGCCTTTGCCGAGCGCCATCGCGGCGCCACGGTACGCACCCTGGAAATGCTCAGTTCAGCAGCGCATTGATCGCGGCGACATCGTCCTCGCCCAAGGTGCCGGCGACAGCCTTGAGCTTGAGCATGGCGGCCAGCGTATCGAGGCGGGCCTTGGCCAGCTTCTGGCGGGTGTCGAACAACTGGCTCTGGGCGTTCAGCACGTCGATGTTGATGCGCACGCCGACTTCGTAGCCGAGCTTGTTGGAATCCAGTGCCGACTGCGAGGAGGTCAGCGCCGCTTCGTAGGCCTTGACCTGCGCCAGGCCGGAATTCACGCCGAGGTAAGCCTGGCGCGCGTTGAGCGCCGCGGTGCGGCGCGCATTGTCGAGATCGGCGCTGGCTTTCTCCTTCAGCGCGACGGCTTCGCGATCCTTGGAAGCGGTGGCGCCGCCGGCGAAAATCGGAATCGACAGTTGCAGGCCGATGGCATTGACGTCGGTGTCGCTGCCGGGACGCACGGCGCCCAGGGCATACGATCCGGTGTTTGCGCTGTGGCTGCGACTGGCGACCAGATCCAGCGTCGGGTAATGTCCGGCGCGCTGCTTTTCGATTTCGCGCGTGGCGATTTGGTACAGTGCCTCGTAGATCTGCACCGAGGCGCTCGAGGACTCGGCCATTTCCACCCACTTGTTGATGTCGTCGGGCTGCGGGCGCGCCAGCTGCACCCCGGGGCGCAGGTTCTTCAGGCTCTCCGGCTCCTTGCCTATCACTGCGCGCAGCGCCTGGCGCTTGCCGCTCAGATCGTTTTCGGCGGCGATCTCCTGCGCGCTGGTCAGGTCATAGCGGGCCTGCGCTTCATGGGTATCGGTGATCGTCGCGGTGCCGACCTCGAAATTGCGCTTGGCCGATTCGAGCTGTTCGGCAATCGCCACCTTCTGCGCCTGCGCCGTCGCCAGCGTGTCCTGCGCCAGCAGCACGTCGAAGTAGGCCTGCGCCGCGCGCACGATCAGCTCCTGGCGGGCCAGCCCGAACTGCGCTTCGGCTTGCGCCACGGCAAGCTCCGATTGCGTGTAGGCGACCCAGTTCTGCCAGCGGAACAGCGGCTGCGACAGGCTCGCGGTCCAGCCGTTGTTGTTGTAGTAGGTGCTGCTGCTCGTCGGCGGCGTGCTGCGCACATCCGTCTCCTGGCGGTTCCAGGAGGTATTTGCCGACAGACCGACCGTCGGCAGCAGACCGGCACGGCCCTGCGGCAGCTTTTCGCGCCCGGCGTCCAGCGCGGCTCGCGCCGCGGCGAACTGCGCATCGTAGGCGATCGCATCGCGATACACCGCCATCAGGTCGGCGCCGTGGGCGAGCGGGGCAAATCCGCCGGCGGACAGGCAGCCGGCGATCATCAGGGAAAGTGCGTTCTTCATAGGTACTCCACGACTCGATTCAATACGTCGGCATCGCCGGATCGACATCCCGCGCCCAGGCGGCGACGCCGCCCTGCAGGTTGGTAATGTTGGCGAAGCCCATCTGTTCCAGAAACATTCCGGCCTGAAAGCTGCGCGCGCCGTGATGGCAAATCATCACGATATCGTCATCGCGCTTGAGCTCATGGTAACGGGCCGGTACGCCGCGCATCGGCATGGAAAGCGAACCGGCGATGCGGCATGTCTCGAACTCCCAGGGCTCGCGCACGTCGAGCAGCACGGGCTTGCCGCGCTGCGGATCGGCGAGCCACTCCTTGAGTTGCGAGGCGGATAGCTGGCGCATGGGTCAACGCTCATGGCAGCGAGAGCCGCCCGCCGATGATGAAACACGCGAAAGGTGAATTGAAGGCCCACCCCTCCCATCCCCCAATCGCAAACGTCGCATGCGACCTTCCCCTCGCGGGGAGGCTATTGATTGGCTCGCTGCGCTCGATATCACCAGTGCCCCATCCTGTTGTTTCACGTTAAAAAACGAAGGCCGGCGCCGGCTCGGCATCGCGTAGCGGCGCCACCACGGTTTCGAATACGGCCAGGCGCGAAAATCCGTCGCCGACCCGTGCGTACAGCACCGCCTGCATGGCCGGCGCGGCACCTTCGATGGCGAACAGGCGACCGCCGGGCTTGAGCTGGTCGAGCAGCACCTGCGGCACCTTGGCCACGGCGCCGGAGACCATGATCGCATCGTAGGGCGCGTGGGCGGCCAGGCCGCTCAAGCCGTTGCCGGTTTCCACCGCGACGTTGCTGACCCCGGCGCGACGCAGGTTTTCGCGCGCCGTTGCAGCCAGTTCCGGGTCGATTTCCAGCGACCAGACGTGATCGGCATGGGCGCCCAGCAGGGCCGCCATGTAACCGGAGCCGGTGCCGACTTCCAGCACGTTCTCGTGCTTCTTCATCGCCAGCGTCTGCAGCGCCAGGGCTTCCACCCGCGGCGCGAACATGCAGGCAGCCGCCTCGCCGCCGAGCGGCAGCTGGGTATCGGCAAAGGCCAGCCGGCGATGCGCCGGCGGCACGAACTCTTCGCGCTTGACCACGAACAACACCTCGAGCACGTCGGGATCCAGCACCCTGGCCGGACGCAATTGCTGCTCGATCATGTTGAAGCGGGCTTGTTCAAAATTCATGATGTCTCCTGAAGTGCTATATTAGCATGCTCTAATATTTAGGCATAGCCGGCAAGGGCGGGATTCTACGCCGCCCTTGCGTCCGTCGAGGGCTCCTTGACCCGGTACCACGCCGCATACAGGGCCGGCAGGAACAGGCAGGTCAGCACCGTGGCGACGATCAGGCCGCCCATGATGGCCACCGCCATCGGCCCCCAGAACACCTGCCGCGTCAGCGGAATCATGGCCAGCACCGCGGCCGCCGCGGTCAGCACGATGGGCCGGAAGCGGCGCACCGTGGAGCCGACGATGGCCTCCCATTCGCTCTTGCCGTCGGCCTCGTCCTGCTCGATCTGGTCCACCAGAATCACCGAGTTGCGCAGGATCATGCCCATCAGCGCAATCACGCCGAGGTTGGCGACGAAGCCGTAGGGCACCTGGAACAGCAGCAGCGCCAGCGTCACGCCGATCAGCCCGAGCGGCGCGGTGAGCAGGACCATGATGGTGCGGCTGATGCTCTGCAGCTGGATCATCAGCAGCGTGATGACGCCGACGATCATCAAGGGCACCGCGGCCTTGATTGAGTTTTCGCCCTTGGCCGATTCCTCGGTCGAGCCACCGACTTCGATGCGGAAGCCGGGCGGCAGATTGGCCCGCAGGTCGGCCAGTTGCGCGTCGAGCTGGGCCGAGGCGGCCTGCGGCTGCAGGCTGCCGACCACGTCGGCGCGCACGGTGATGGTCGGCATCCGGTCGCGGCGCCAGATCAGGCCTTCTTCCAGTACCGGCACCAGGCGCGCGACCTGGGCCAGCGGAATGTGGCGGCCGCTGGCGGAAACCAGGTCGAGATCGGGCAGGCGGCTCAGGGTGCGCGGATCGGCATGGCCGTCGTTAGCGCCGGCATCGGCGCGCCAGACCACGTCGATCAGCTGGTCGTTCTCGCGGAACTGCGTCACCGTGGCGCCCACCAGCCAGCCCTGCAGCGTCAGCGCCACGTCCTGGCTGGAGACGCCGAGCGCGCGGGCGCGGGCCTGGTCGATCTCGACCCGCACGGCCTTGACGCGCTCGTTCCAGTCGAAATTCACGTTGCGCAGGTTGGGATGGGCGCGCATCAGGCTCGATATGCCTTCCGCGTTGTCGCGCAGGGCGACCAGGTCCTCGCCCATCACGCGAAACTGCACCGGGTAGCCGACCGGCGGGCCGTTCTCGAGCCGCACCACGCGCAGGCGCAGGTGAGCCCACGATCCGTCGGCGGCGTCGAAGGCGGCTTCTAGCCGGTTCTTGACCACCTCGCGCTCCTTGAGACCCTTGGTGACGATCACCATCTGCCCGAAGTTGTCGGCGAACAGCTGCTGGTCAAGCGAGAGGAAGAAACGCGGCGCGCCGTTACCAATGTAGGACGACCACGAGGCGATGTTGTCGTCCTTGCCGAGCAGGGCCTCGACACGCTTGACCTCGTGTTCGGTGGCCTTCAGCGAAGCGCCCTGCGGCAGCCAGATATCGACCATGATTTCGGGCCGGCTGGCAGGCGGGAAGAACTGCTTCTGCACGGCCTTGTTGAACAGCACCAGCGACAGAACGAAGAAGCCCACCGTGGCAAAGATCACCAGCCAGCGATGGCGCAGGCACCACTCGACCAGGGCGCGGATGCGCCGATAAAAAGGCGAATCGTAGATGTCACCGCCGTGCTTCTCGGCAATCGCACGCAGCTTGACCGGATCGAGCAGCTTGTAACCGAGCCAGGGCGTGAACACCACGGCGACGATCCACGACACCAGCAGCGCGATGGTGACCACCTGGAAAATCGAGATGGTGTATTCACCGGCGCCCGACTTGGCGAAGCCGACCGGCGTAAAGCCCGCCGCAGTAATCAGGGTGCCGGTCAGCATCGGGAAGGCGGTCGAGGTGTAGGCGAAGGTGGCGGCCTTGAAGCGGTCCCAGCCCTGCTCCATTTTCACCACCATCATTTCCACGGTAATGATTGCGTCATCGACCAGCAGGCCCAGCGAGATCACCAGCGCGCCCAGCGAGATGCGCTGCAGGTCGATGCCGAAGGCCTGCATGGCGAGGAAAGTCATCGCCAGCACCAGCGGGATCGACAGCGCCACCACAGTCCCGGTGCGCCAGCCCAGCGAAAGGAAGGAAACGGCGAGGACGATGATCATGGCCTCGCCCAGCGTCTGCACGAACAGGTTAAGCGAGGTCTTGACGATCTGCGGCTGGTCGAACACCACACTCACGTCGATGCCAACCGGCAGGTCCCGCTGCAACTTCGTCATCGTCGCCGCGAGATTCTCGCCGAGGTCGATGACGTTGCCGCCGCGCGCCATGACCACGCCGAGGCCGACCGCGTCGCGCCCGGCGACGCGCATCCGCGGCTGCGGCGGGTCGGCCAGGCCGCGGGTGACGCGGGCGATGTCGCCCAGGCGGAAGCTGCGCCCGCCCACCGCCAGCGAGGCTTCGCGCAGCGCATCGACGCTGTCGAAGGGTCCCGAAACGCGCAGCCGCACGCGGTCGGTCTCGGTCTCGACATGGCCGGACGGCACCACGGCGTTCTGCCGCTGCAGCGCATCGAACACCTGGGTCGGCACCAGGCCCATGGCCGCCAGCCTGGCGGGACTCACGTCGATGTAGATCTTCTCGTCCTGAACGCCGATCAGCTCGATCTTCTTCACATCCGCAACGCGGCGCAGTTCGCGCGCCAGCTTGTCCGCCTCGCGGCGCAGGTCGCCCATCGTGTAACCCGTCTTGTCGTCGCGCGAGGTCAGGGCGAAGATCTTGATCTGCACGTCGCCGAACTCGTCGTTGGGGAAGGGCCCCTGCACGCCGGCCGGCAGCGTGTGGCGAATGTCGTCGAGCTTCTTCCTGACCTGGCGCCAGGCCTCGGGCACCTCGGCCTTCGGCGTGTAGTCCTTGAGGATCACGATGGTCAGCGATTCGCCGGGCTTGGAGGCCGTGCGCAGCACGTCGACCCAGGGCGTCTCTGCCAGCTTCTTTTCGATGCGCTCGGTGAGTTGCTGCTCGACCTGCTGCGCATTGGCGCCGGGCCACAACGTGCGCACCACCATGACCTTGAAGGTGAAGTCCGGATCCTCGGCGCGGCCGAGCTTGAGGAAGGCCAGCACGCCGCCGACCATGAACACGATCATCAAATAGAGCACCATCGACTGGTGCCGCAGCGCCCACTCGGAAAGATTGAGCTGCTTCATTTGCTCGATGCCTGAGCCGCGACGCGCACCTTTTCACCGGCGGTGAGCAGGTTCACGCCGGCAGCAACGATCTGTTCGCCACCCGCCAGACCGCCGCTGACCATGGCCCCGGCGTCGGTGTAGGCGGACACGGTGACGGCCTGGAGCGTCACCGTACCGTCAGCGCCGACTTTCCACACCGCCGGCTGATTCCCCTGCTGGAAGATCGCGGTCAGCGGCACGATCAGTCGCTTCGCATCGGGAGCGCCGGGCGCACCGGAAGGGAAGCGCACCGTTGCGCTCATGCCCAACGGCAGCAACGGGTCGGCGTCCTTGAGGCTGACGCGCGCGGCATAGGTGCGGGTCACCGGATCGGCCACCGGCGAGATTTCGCGCAGACGCCCCGTCAGCGGTTTCCCCGTGGCGCCACTTGTGGCACCAGCGGCAGCCCAGAAGCTGACTTCCGCCGTCTGGCCGAGCTTGAAGCTGGTCACTTCATTTTCAGGCAGGGCGATCGCGACTTCGCGCTCGCCGTCCGGCGCCAGGCGGAACACCGCCTGGCCGACGCTGACCACCTGGCCTGGTTCGGCCAGCACCTGGCCGATGACGCCGTTGCGGTCGGCCACCAGCGTCGTGTACGAAGCCTGGTTCTTCGAAAGCTGAGCCTGCGCTTCGGCAGCCTTGAAGGCGGTTTCGCGTGCGTCGAGCGCAGAAGCGCTGATGTAGTTCTTCGCCTTGAGGTCGCGGTAGCGCGCCACATCCGCCGCCGCCAGCGCGCGCTGGGCCTCGGCCTGGGTCACCAGCAGTCCGGCATCGGTCGGATCGAGCCGCGCCAGTACTTGGCCGGCCTTGACCGCCTGGCCGAGTTCGGCGCGACGCTCGACGATCTTGCCGGCAACGCGAAAGCCCAGCGTGGTCTCGATCCGCGCGCGTACCTCGCCGCTGTAGCTGCGCTGCGCGCCGTCCGTCGCCGTCACCTGCCCGCAAAGCGGCGTCCCAGGTGCGCAAGGCGAGCCGGCGCCGACTTTCAGGGTGCGCACCAGCTTCGGCGCGGCCGGGGGCGGCGGCGCTTCGCTGCAGGCGGCAAGGAACAGGGCCAGCACGACAATGGCGGCGGGATTTTTCATCGGGCAACTCCGGAAAAACGGCGCATGAACATCCAGTAGAGAAGGGGCATGACGAACAAGGTGAGCACAGTCGAGAAACCCAGGCCCCAGACGATGGAGGCCGCGACCGGACCCCACAGCAGCGACTTGCCGCCGAGGCCGACGGCCAGCGAGAACAGGCCACCGATGGTAGTGACCGAGGTGATCAGGATCGGCACCACGCGCCGGCGCGCCGCATACACGGCGGCATGCAGCACGCTCATACCCGAGGCCAGGCGCTCGTTGGCCGCGTCGATCAGCACGATGGCCGAATTGACCGCGATGCCGGTCAGCGCGATGACGCCGTAGAGGGTATAGAGCGAGAGCGGAATGCGCGCCACCAGCAAGCCGAGGATCACGCCGGTGAAGGCCAGCGGCACGGTGACCAGGATCAGCATGGGCTGCGCATAGCTCTTGAACTGCGCGGCGAGGATCAGGTAGATGAGCCCCACGCCCATCAGGAACAGCACGGCCATGGCATCGAGGCTTTCCTGGATGTCGTCGAGTTCGCCGGAGAAATCGATGTCGGTGTTGGGGAACTGTGTGGCGAGCTTCTTCCACTCCGCGGCGATGATCTTGTTCGCTGCCACGGTGTCGGTCACGGTCTTGTCGAGGTCGGCTTCGACCGTGATCGCGCGGCGCAGGTTGTAGTGCTTGATGACGCCCTTGCCAAGGCGCGTCTCTTCGGTCACCAGCGCGCGCAGCGTGGTGTTGCCGCCGGCAGGCAGGGCGATCGGATCGTCGAGCAGGCCGGTGATGTCGGCGCCGACGGTGCCGGCGGATTTGCCGTTCCCGGCACCGTGCTTCGCGCGCACCCGCAGTTCGACCTTCTCGCCCTTGTCGCGCATCATCGCCACGATTTCGCCGTCGGCGTGCAGGCGCAGCAGCCGCGCCACCTTGCCGGCGTCCAGCCCGGAGGCGCGCAGTGCGCCGCGGTCCAGCGCCAGCACCAGCTCCGGGCGGCCGGGGATGTCGTCGTCGGCCACGTCCCTGGCGCCAGGCACTGCACGCACGATGGCCAAAAGAGCGTCGCCGGCGGCGCGCAGTTCCTGCGGATCGTCGTTGCGCACCCGCGCCTTGACCGGCTTGGCCAGCGGCGGGCCTCCCGAAATCATGGTGAAGGTGATCTTGCCCGGGGTCGGCGTGGCCTCGACGTCGGCGCGCATGGCCTCGACGATCTCGGCCACTTCGCGACCGCCGTTGCGGGGATTCAGCGACACCGTGACCTGGCCGTAGGATTCGCCGTAAAGCGGCTCGGTATCGGAGAACTTGACGCCGGCATAGGACGCCAGGTTGCGCGCCTCATTCGGCTTGAGATGCTTGCGCACGACCGCTTCGAGACGCTCGGCATTGGCCAGCGTCTGCTCGATCGGCGCGCCGGCCGGCATGTCGACATTGACGTAGAACAGCCGCATCGGATCGAAGGCGAAGAACTGGATGCGCACCAGGCCCACGCCCACGGCCGCCACCGCACCCAGCATCAGCGTGACGGCGATGACCAGCGAACGCTTCGGTCGGCGCATGATCCACAGCAGCCAGCGCGAATACTTGACGCGCAGAAAATGGTTGAAGCGGTCGCGCCAGTTGTTGAGGTGGCCGTCGCCAGGCTTGGGCGCCAGCACCGCCATATGCGCCGGCAGCATCCAGTAGGCCTCGATCAGGCTGATGGCGAGGCCCAGCGTGACGACGAAGGGAATCACGAACATGAACTTGCCGACGATGCCGGGCAGCAGCATCAGCGGCAGGAAGGCGGCGATGGTGGTCAGCACCGAGGCAGTCACCGGCGCGAAGACTTCCCTCACGGCACCGATCGCGGCGGTGTGCACCGGTTCGCCGCGCTGCATGCGGTAGTAGATGGTCTCGACCACCACCACGGCATCGTCCACCAGCATGCCGAGCACGATGACCACGCCGAGCAGCACCGAGATGTTCAGCGTGTAACCCAGCGCGTTGAGAATGGCAAAGGTGCCGGCCAGCGAAAACGGAATGCCGAGGCCGACCAGGATCGCGATGCGCGTGCCGAGGAACAGCCAGCAGATCGCCAGCACCAGCACCAGACCCTGCAGCGCGTTGCGCTCCATGGTGGTGATCGCCTCGCGCGTCGGCACCGTCTGGTCGTCGAGCAGCTGCAACTGCACGCCGTCATTGGTGAAACGCGGATTCTGCTGGGCGATGTAGCTGTCGAGGCGTTCGATCAGTTGCAGCGTATTGGTGCGGCTCTTCTTGGTCACGGCGAGGATCACCGCGCCCTTGCCCTGATAGCTGGCCAGGCTGCCGGCCTTGGCGCGGCCGCGCGAGACCTCGGCGACGTTGCCCAGCGGTACCGGCTCGCGCCGCGTCGCGCTGCTGACCGGAATGCGGGCGATCTCATCTGGATCGGCGGTCTGGCCGACGACGCGCACCAGCCAGGCGGTGCGCTCCGCGTCGCCGGCGGTTTCGACCTTGCCGGCGAAGGTATCGCGGAACCAGGCCATGACGGCATCGGACGCATCGGTGGCGGTGAGTCCCCGGTTGGCCAGCGCCACCGGATCGAACTCGACCTGCAGTTCGGGATCACGCAATCCCGTGGCGAACACCTGGTCCACGCCGGCGATACGCTCGATGTCATCCTTGAACTGCCGTGCCCTGCCGCGCAGCAGTTCGTCGGCGGCCTGGCCGGTGACCAGCACCATGGCCGTCGGGAAGCCGTTCGAGGTGGTGATCTCCAGCACGCGCGGGTCCTTGGCCTCGACCGGCAGCTCGCTCTTGGCCTTGTTCTGGATTTCGCGGCGCAGGTCGTTGATGCGCTTGTCGAAGACGCGCTCGTCGATGTCGCGGAAGCGCACCAGGATCGAGGCGATGTTTTCGCGCGAGGACGACATCACGAAGCGGATGTCGGCGACGCCCTTGATCGCGTCCTCCAGCGGCTTGGTCACGCGCTTTTCGACGTCCTCGGCCGAGGCACCGGGCAGCACCGCGGTGACCATGACCCAGTTGAAGTTGATCTCCGGGTCCTGCTCGCGCGGCATGGCGAGATAGGCCAGCGCGCCCATGACCAGCACCACCGCGAAGGCGATGTTGGCCAGCGGGTGGTTCTGGATCAGCCTCGCGTAGAAACTCATTTCGCGGCCGGCGCCTGATCGAGCGCGACGCTCATCCCGTCCTGCAGCGCGTGGCGACCGCGGGTGACGATAAGCACATCCGGCTGAAAGTCGGCGCTGGCGGGACGCCCCTCCTGGGCCTGTGGCAGTTCGCGGAAGCTCGCCTTGCCGCCGTCGAGCACGAATACGCCGTAGCGGCCATTGCGCCGCAGGATGTAGTCGGCCGGGATGTGCGGTCGCGGGTCGCGCCAGACCAGGCGGCCCTCGCTGCCGGGTGCCGGCGCCGGACCGACGAAACGATAGCGCGCCTCGACCGTGCGCGCCTCGCGGCTGATTGCGCCGGAGATGCGCAGCGGCGTCAGGGCGTGGGTCTGGCCGGCGGCGGCGAACTCGACCTTCGCCGCGGCCGCCAGTCCTTCCGCATCGCGCGCCTGGACCTGGGCCACCACCTGCAGGTCGCTGGTATCTGCCAGGGTCAGCAGCGGCGTGCCCGGCGCCGCGAGTTCCCCGACCTGGGCCGTGCGTGCCCTGACGATGCCGCTGAAGGGCGCGGTGATGACGCACTTGTCGACGCCGCGCCGCGCCGAATCGCGGTTGGCGCGTGCCGCCTGCACATCGGCCTGGGTCGCTGCGAGTTCGGTTTCGCGCAGCGTCAGCGCCTCGGCGGAGATGAAGTTCTTCTCGCGCAGGGAGCGCGCCCGCGCCATCTGCGCCTCGGCCTGGGCCAGGCGCGCGGCGCTTTGCGCCAGCCCGGCCGCGGCACGCGCCAGCGCCAGTTCGGCATCCTTCGCATCGAGCCGTACCAGCACCTGGCCGGCCTTGACGGCGTCGCCGCTATCGACCGCAATCGCCACGATGCGCGCAGAGGCGTCGGCCGCCAGTCGGGTTTCGTTCTTGCCCAGCACCGTCGCCGGCGCCTCGCGCTCGGGGTGGAATCCGAGTTCGCCGAAACGCACGGCGCCGACCGCGAGCGTCGCGGCCGCAGCCGGCGGCGCCTCGGTCGGCTTTTCGCCACAGGCCGCCAGCAGCAGCGACAGGCTCGATGCAAGCAGGACCAAAGGTTTCACTTTGTCGTTCTCCGTTTGCCGGATGCGACCGGCGCCGCCAGGCCGCGCAAGGCCAGGTCGAGGTGGGTATCCAGGTAGTCCTGCGGATCGTGCGCGACGCCGCAGCAGGCGCCCAGCGAATAGCGCCAGATCAGCAGCATCAGCACCGGCGCGAAGATCACGTCGATCGCGGTCTCGACGTCGACCGCGCGGAACTCGCCGGCGTCGATGCCGCGCTGCAGAGTGCGCCGCATCAGCTCGCGGCCGCGGGTGATCACGGTGTCGTGGTAATAGATCGCCAGTTCGGGAAAGTTGCCCGCCTCGCTGATCATCAACTTGGGCACGCCGGCCAGGTGGGTGCTGCCGATGCGCTGCCACCATTCATTGATCAGGGCGCGCAGCAGGTCCGCGGCGCTGCCCTTGAAGCCATCGACCAGACCCGCGCCCTGTTCCAGAATCGGCACGATGCCTTCCTGGATCACTGCCTTGAACAGCGCCTCCTTGCTGTCAAAGTAGAGGTAGAGCGTGCCCTTCGACACCCCGGCGCGTGCCGCGACGTCCTCCAGCCGGGTACCGACGAAGCCCTTTTCGACGAACAACTCCAGCGCCGCCGCCATGAGTTCGGCGGGACGCGCCTCCTTGCGGCGCTGGCGGGGGTGGCTGACGGCTTCCATGCGATATCTCTAATTACTGACCGGTCAGTCAGTATATAGAAGGATAAGCGGGCGTCAAGCCCTGCGCCCGACGCCGGGCGTGCCGCGGCATTTCCGCGGTATGCTCACCGCTGCCGCGTCCAGGGTCAGCCCCGGCGCCCCGCCCGTGGCACCCGTCAAGGAAGACCCCATGCGCATCGAAGAAGAGCTCAAGCTCGATTTTCAGGACGTGCTGATCCGGCCCAAGCGTTCGACGCTGACTTCGCGCTCGGACGTCGACATTTCGCGCGAGTTCGTCTTCCGCCATTCCGGGCGCCGCTACCACGGCGTGCCGATCATCGCCGCCAACATGGATACCGTCGGCACCTTCGAAATGGCCCGGGCGCTGGGTCGGCACCACCTGGCGACGGCGCTGCACAAGCATTACGAAGAGGCCGAACTGGTGGCCTATTTCCGGGCCCTGCCGGAATCGGCGACGGTGTTCTATTCGATGGGCATCACGCGCGAGGACTACGACAAGTTCTGCCGCGTCAAGCAGCAGGCCGGCGATGCGATCGCCTATGTCTGCGTCGATGTCGCCAACGGCTATACAAAATCCTTCGTCGATTTCCTGCACAAGCTGCGCGCGGCGCATCCGGCCATCACCATCATGGCCGGCAACGTCGTCACCGGCGAAATGGCCGAGGAACTGATCCTCGACGGCGCCGACATCGTCAAGGTCGGCATCGGCCCCGGCTCGGTATGCACCACGCGCAAGATGACCGGCATCGGCTATCCGCAGCTCTCCGCCATCATCGAATGCGCCGACGCCGCCCACGGCCTCGGCGGGCTGATCTGCGCCGACGGCGGCTGTACTTCGCCGGGCGACCTGGCCAAGGCCTTCGGCGGCGGCGCCGACTTCGTCATGCTCGGCGGCATGCTCGCCGGCCACGACGAATGCATGGGCGAAACCGTCCTGCAGCACGGCGTGCAGAAGCTGCGCTTCTACGGCATGAGCTCGCGCGCGGCGATGGACAAGCATGCCGGCGGCGTTGCCAACTATCGCGCCGCCGAGGGCAAGGAAGTGCTGCTCGACCATCGCGGCCCGGTGGACAACACGCTGCAGGAAATCCTCGGCGGCGTGCGCTCGGCCTGCACCTATGTCGGCGCGCACAAGCTGCGCGAATTGTCGAAGCGCACCACCTTCATCCGCGTCGCGCGGCAGTTGAACGAAGTGTTCGGCCAATCCTGACGCCATGCACATCCGGATCGCCCGCGGCCTTGCCGCGCTATGCGTTGTGCTGCTGGCCGTCGCCTGCGGCGGCGACAAGAAGGAAGCTGCGCTGCCGTCCGGCAGCAAGGTGCTGGCGCTGGGCGACAGCCTGACCGCGCCGCACGGCGTCAAGCCCGGCGAAGACTGGCCGACGCTGCTGGGGCAGAAAACCGGCTGGGTGGTGATCAATGCCGGCATCAGCGGCAACACCAGCGCCCAGGCCCTCGAGCGCCTGCCGGCGCTGCTCGACGAACACCAGCCGCAACTGGTGCTGGTCAGCCTTGGCGGCAACGACATGCTGCGCAAGATGTCGCAGGCGCAGACGGTGGCCAACCTCGGGCGCATGCTCGACCTGGCCAAAGCCAGCGGCGCCAGGACGGTACTGCTGGCGACGCCGAAACCCAGCATCGCCGGCGCGGTGTTCAACAGTCTTTCTCCGGCGGACTTCTACGCCGACGTGGCCAAGGACAAGAAAGTGCCGCTGATCAAGGATGCGCTGCCCGAGGTGCTGTCCGACACCGCGCTGAAGGGCGACCAGTTGCACCCCAACGCCGCCGGCCATGCCCTGCTCGGCGAGAAGATCCACGAGAGCCTGAAGAAAATCGGCTTCGCCCGTTGAGGTTTCCAGGATTTGTCCTTGCCGGCGGTCGGGTTGCATTCGCGCCGCCTTTCCAGTAGTTTCAGCCCCCTGCCCCACCCCCACCAGAATCGAGCTTGCCCCATGAACGCCAACGAAAATTTCATCGCCGCGGACGCCCACGTCGACGCCGCCGCCATCGCCCCGCTACCCAACTCGCGCAAGATCTACGTCGCCGGCAGCCGGCCCGACATCCGCGTGCCGATGCGCGAGATCGCGCAGAGCCCGACCGCCGACACGCCGAACCCGCCGATCACGGTCTATGACTGCTCCGGGCCCTATACCGACCCGACCGCCAGCATCGACATCCGCAAGGGTCTGCCCCAGCTGCGCGCCGCCTGGATCGCCGAGCGCGGCGATACCGAGGAATTGCCCGACCTGTCCTCCGAATACGGCCGCCAGCGCGCGATTGATGCCGAGCTGGCCGGCCTGCGCTTCGACCTCGCGCGCAAGCCGCGCCGCGCGCTTGCCGGGAAGAACGTGTCGCAGATGCACTACGCCCGCTTGGGGCTAATCACGCCGGAAATGGAATACGTCGCGATCCGCGAGAACCAGAAGCTCGACGGGCTTGAAGACCTGCTGCGCCAACAACATCCCGGCCAGAGCTTCGGCGCCTCGATCCCGCGCGTGATCACGCCGGAATTCGTCCGCGACGAAGTCGCCCGCGGCCGCGCCATCATCCCCAACAACATCAACCACCCCGAGTCGGAGCCGATGATCATCGGCCGCAACTTCCTGACCAAGATCAACTGCAACATCGGCAATTCGCCGCTGGCCTCGACCATCCAGGACGAAGTCGACAAGATGACCTGGGCCATCCGCTGGGGCGGCGACACGGTGATGGACTTGTCTACCGGCAAGAACATCCACGAGACGCGCGAATGGATCGTGCGCAACTCGCCGGTGCCGATCGGCACCGTGCCGATCTACCAGGCGCTGGAAAAGGTGGACGGCAAGGCCGAAGACCTGACCTGGGAAATATTCCGCGACACCCTGATCGAACAGGCCGAGCAGGGCGTGGACTACTTCACCATCCACGCCGGCGTGCTGCTGCGCTACGTGCCGCTGACGGCCAAGCGCATGACCGGCATCGTCAGCCGCGGCGGCTCGATCCTCGCCAAGTGGTGCCTCTCGCATCACAAGGAGAACTTCCTCTACACCCACTTCGAGGACATCTGCGAAATCATGAAGGCCTACGACGTCGCCTTCAGCCTCGGCGACGGCCTGCGTCCCGGCTCGATCTACGACGCCAACGACGCGGCGCAGATGGGCGAACTGGAAACCCTGGGCGAACTCACCAAGATCGCCTGGAAGCACGACGTGCAGGTCATGATCGAAGGCCCCGGCCATGTGCCGATGCACATGATCAAGTTCAACATGGACGAGCAACTGCGCCTGTGCGGCGAAGCTCCCTTCTACACCCTGGGCCCGCTGACCACCGACATCGCGCCGGGCTACGACCACATCACCAGCGCCATCGGCGCGGCAATGATCGGCTGGTACGGCACGGCCATGCTCTGTTACGTTACGCCCAAGGAACACCTCGGCCTGCCGGACAAGAACGACGTCAAGGACGGCATCATGGCCTACAAGATCGCGGCCCACGCCGCCGACCTGGCCAAGGGCCACCCGGGCGCGCAGGTGCGCGACAACGCGCTGTCGAAGGCGCGCTTCGAGTTCCGCTGGGAAGACCAGTTCAACCTCGGCCTCGACCCCGACAAGGCGCGCGAATTCCACGACGAGACCCTGCCCCAGCACGGCGCCAAGCTGGCCCACTTCTGTTCCATGTGCGGGCCGCATTTCTGTTCCATGAAGATCACCCAGGACGTGCGCGAATACGCGGCCAAGCTGGGCGTTTCGGAACAGGAGGCGCTCAACAAGGGCATGGAAGTGAAGTCGGTGGAGTTCGTCAAGGCCGGCAGCGAGATCTACAAGGCATCGTAACTTGCATGCAGCGGATAGTCGCACCCCTGATGATGAAACAATGCAAGAACGGCAAATGGGCCCGCCCCTCCCATCCTCCCCTCACGGGGAGGCTTCTGATCAGCTCGCTTCGCTCGACTGTCACCCGTCGCTCCGAACGAGTTATTTCACGTTAAAAGTCGGCGCTGGCGACACGGTGCTCAAGACCATGGACTGCCGACCCGGCTGCGGCGCCTGCTGCATCGCGCCTTCGATCAGCACCCTGGACAAGCCGGCCGGCGAGCCCTGCGTGCACCTGACGCCCGACTATCGCTGCACACTGTTCGGCAGTTTGCGGCGCCCGTCATGCTGCGGCGGCCTGCGGGCCTCAATTGAGATGTGCGGCGACAACCGTGAACACGCCCTGGCCTGGCTGGCGCAACTGGAGGCGGATACCGCCGCATGCTAGACTCGGCGCCCTCCCCTGGCGCCTTTTTATTCTCCTGACATGGACTTCCACCCGCTGCTGCAGGCGCTGATTCTCGGCCTGGTCGAAGGCTTCACCGAATTCCTGCCAGTGTCGTCCACCGGCCACCTGATCCTCGCCGGCGACCTGCTCAAGTTCAACGACGAGCGCGGCAAGCTGTTCCTGATCGTGATCCAGGCCGCGGCGATGCTGGCCATCGTCTGGGAATACCGCGCGCGCTTCGGCCACGTGCTGGCCGGGCTCGGCAGCGACCCGGTGGCGCAACGCTTCGTGCTCAACATCGCGGTCGCCTTCATGCCGCTGGCGGTGCTCGGCCTGCTGTTCGGCAAGGCGATCAAGGCCACGCTGTTCAACCCGGTGGCGGTGGCGACGGCCTTCATCGTCGGCGCCTTCATCATCCTCTGGGCCGAAAAGCGCCAGCACACGGTGCGCATCGATAGCGTCGATCAGCTGACGCCGATGGATGCGTTCAAGCTCGGCCTGGCCCAGGCCTGTGCGCTGATCCCCGGCACCTCGCGCTCGGGCGCCACCATCATCGGCGGCCTGCTGTTCGGCCTGTCGCGCAAGGCGGCGACCGAGTTTTCCTTCTTCCTCGCCGTGCCGACGCTGATGGCCGCCAGCGCCTACCAGCTGTACAAGGAACGCCACCTGCTGGCCTTCGACGACCTCGGCCTGTGGCTGGTCGGCTGCGCCGCCTCCTTCGTCTCGGCCTTTCTCTGCGTGCGCTGGCTGCTGCGCTTCATCTCGACCCACGACTTCACCATCTTTGCCTGGTACCGCATCGCCTTCGGCATCGTGGTACTGGCCACCTGGCAGATGGGCGTCGTCGATTGGAGCGCGCCTTGATTCTGTATTTGCATGGCTTCACCAGCGGGCCGCAGTCGCACAAGGCGCAGGCCCTCGGCGCGCGCATGCGCGAACGCGGGCTCGGCGACAAGTTTCTTTCGCCCCAGCTGCCGGCCTCGCCGCGCGAGGCCATCGCCCTCGCGACCGAACTGATCGCCCGCCATGACGTCACCACCGTAGTTGGCTCCTCGCTCGGCGGCTATTACTCGACCTGGCTGGCCGAGACCTTCGACCTCAAGGCGGTGCTGGTCAATCCTGCCGTCGTCGCCCACCTTTCGCTGCAGAAATACATCGGCCCGCAGCGCTGGCTTTACACCGGCGAGAGTTTCGATTTCACCATGGAACATGTCGAGCAGCTCCGCGCGATTGCAGTGCCGGTGCTGAGCAAGCCCGAGCGCTTCTGGCTGCTGGTGGAAGAAGGCGACGAGACGCTTGACTACCGCCAGGCCGTAAACCGCTACGCCGGCGCACGGCAGACCGTGCTGCCCGGCGGCGACCACAGCTTCACGCGCTGGGGCGACTACCTCGACCCCATCATCGAGTTCGCCGGGCTGGCGTAACGCTCATGGCTTCGATGAACCACCCCGCATCATGAAATACCTTTGCGTCGCAATGCCTCAGGCTGGCAAGTGGGCCCGCCCCCTCCCATCCTCCCCCTCGCGGGGGAGGCTATCAATTGGCTCGCTGCGCTCGAATTTCACACGGTGCGCTTGGCGAGGCTTTTCACGTTAAAGGCAGCGAACGCCATGCATCCGGCGGTCACACGTGAAAACACCCGGCTCGGCGTCGTGGCCGGCATCATCGCCTACATTACCTGGGGCCTGGTGCCGATCTTCTTCAAGCAGGTCGCCGAGGTGCCGGCGGTCGAGATCATCGCCCACCGCGTGCTCTGGGCCATGCTGCTGATGACGGCCCTGCTCGGTTTCGGCCGCGGCTTCGGCGACGCCCTGCGCGTGGCACGCATGCCGGCGCAACTGGCGAAAATCGCGCTGGCCTCGACGCTGGTCATCAGCAACTGGCTGACCTTCGTCTGGGGTGTTAACAACGGCCACATCCTCGAGACCAGCCTCGGCTATTTCATCCTGCCGCTGTTCAATGTCGCGCTCGGCGTGCTGGTGTTGAAAGAGCGCCTGCGTCCGCTGCAATGGACCGCCGTGCTGCTGGCGACGATCGGCGTCGGCATCGAGGCGGCGCGCGCCGGCGGCCTGCCCTGGATCGCGCTGGTGCTGGCCGGCACCTTCGGCATCTACGGCCTGCTGAGGAAGCAGTTGCCGCTCGATGCCGCCAGCGGCCTGTTCCTCGAAACCGTGTGCATGCTCCCCGTCGCCCTGGCCTGGCTGGCCTGGCTGGCGTATTCCGGGCAGAACCACTTCGGCGCCGGGCCCGGCCTGCTCGACGTGCGCGACCTGCTGCTGATCGCCACCGGACCCGTCACGGCGATCCCGCTGCTGCTGTTCGCGGTCGCGGCGCGGCGCCTGCCGCTCAACCTGCTGGGCTTCCTGCAGTACCTGGCGCCCACCATCACCTTCCTGATCGCCGTGCTGGTCTATCACGAGCCGCTGGACCTGAGCCGTGCGCTGGCCTTCGCCGTGATCTGGATCGGCCTCGCCGTATATAGCTTCGATCTGTTCAGCACTGCCGCCGCCAGGGCGCCGGTCCTGCCATGAGTTTCGATGCCGTCCAGTTCAAGCGCCTCGAGCGCGCCGGCTATAACCGCATCGGATCGCGCTATCTGGCTGCCGCCGGCGCCCGCGGCGAACTGGCCACGGCGCTGCTGGCCGCCGCCCGGATTGTGCCGGGGCAGCGCGTGCTCGACCTGGCCAGCGGCCCCGGCCTGCTGGCGCGTGACGCCG
>JALHPU010000013.1 GCA_022842325.1 Sulfuritalea sp.
GCGCGAGGGGTGCCGGCGCAGCAGCGGCGGCGGCAGCCGGCGCGGCCGCCTGGCCAGTCGTGGCCTGGACCCGGTCGGTTTCGCGCAGGATGTCGCGCAGGTTGGCCACCAGGGTTTCCCAGAACATGTTGTTTGCAACATTCTTTACGTTGGAATCGGACGCATTGCTGCCGCCGCCACCGCCGCTGGTACCCGGCCCGCCGCCGGTACTGGCGACGTTGGTCGAGATGTTGACCGAACTTTGCGAACTGCGCGTGATGTTCGGGTAATCGATGCGGTACATCTTGAGATAGGGCAGATCCGGCGTGATCGACAGGCTCTTGCCGTTCATCTCGTAGCGCATATCGACCTGTTTGCTGATCGTATCGAGTATCTCGGTGAGAGTCTGGTCGAGCACGCTCATGGTCACTGTCCCGCTGATGCCCGGATGCACCGAGACATTGACCTTGGCGTCGCGCGCCAGGGCAAACAGCAGATCCTGGACGTTGGTGTCATGGACCACGACGCTGTAGAGCTCCGGCTTTTCCGCCGGTCTGGGCGGTTTGGGCAGGGACGGCATGACGGCAAATTCCGGGGCCTTGCCGCTGACCGTCGGTGCGGGGTCCAGATGCCGGATGGATGGGGGCGGCGCCGGACTGGCGCAGGCCGCGAGCAGCACCAGCACGCTGGCCGGGCACAGCATCCGCCAGCGCGTGGAATCGACAGCAGCAGGAAGCCGCGCGGCGCGCGGCGCGAAGCATATGCTCGGCACAGTCAAGGATTCGGCTCCTGTCTGATTCCGGCCCAGGTTCTGATCACCGGCTGGTTTGCCTTGACCGGTTCGGGCAACTTGCGCAGTGCATCCCTGGCCTCCTGTTCGGTCGGATACTGACCGAGATAGACGGCTACCACGCTCTTGCCGCTGTAGTTGCGGCTGTGGGCATAAATGGTCGACGAATCCACAAACGGCTCGATCCCGCTGACGTAGCCCGGGAGATTGGCCATTGACGACAGACTGGCCAGTTGCAGGGTGAATCCGCGCGAATTCGGATCGCCCATCAATTCCTCGGTGCGCTGGACCAGGGTGCCGATTCGACCGGCTTCCGGTTTGCCGGACGCCGCTTTGACCGGCGCCTGAATCGTGGCGGCGGGAACCGGCGGCCTAGTGCCGGCGGCAACGGGTGCCGGCATGGCTCGGGCGACCGCCACCCTGGGTGGCTCCAGATCGACGCTTGGCTCGCGAACGGCGTCTGCGACCACGGCCTTGTTCGCCGCATGCGCCGCAAGCGGGGGCGGGCTGCTTCGATACCAGCCCAGCATCGCGACCGCCGCAAGACTCATGGGTACGGCCAATGCCGCGCCGACCAGCGCGGTGCGCAAGGCGGAAGCCCTGGGCAGGTAGTTCTGCGCCGGATCGGCGTGAAGTTCCCCGCAGGCGGTCTTGACGTGCCGCTTCTCGACCTGTCTGCCGCCCTCGGCATAGGCGGCAAGCAGGGATTTGTCGGCCAGCAGGTTGATGCGCCGGGCACGTCCCTGCGAGGCCTTGAGCAGCAACGAAATCGCCGCGGGCGTAAACAGCCGGCCGCCACGCCATCCGGCAATGCGCAGACGGTGATCGACGTAGGCGGTGGCCTCGTCGTGCGGCAGCGGGGGCAGTTCGAAGCGATGTATCACCCGGTCGCGCAACTGGCGCAGCCGCCGATCGGCCAGCAGGGTATCCAGTTCCGGCTGGCCGAACAGCATGATGTTCACCAGCTTGTGGCGGTCGGTTTCGAGATTCGACAGCAGCCGCACTTCTTCGAGGGATTCCGGAGGCATCGCGTGCGCCTCGTCGATCACCAGCAATACGCGCAATCCCTGCGCATGGCGGCGCAGCAGTTCCTGGTGCAACTGTGCAAGGTTTTCTTCGGTCGAGGCCGGCTGGCTGGTCAGGCCAAGGTCGCGTGAGATGGCACTGATGATCTCGTCGCGACTGAAGCAGGGATTGGCCAGATAGACCGTACTGATGTCGGCCGGCAGGCGGCTGATCATCAGGCGGGCGAGCAGGGTCTTGCCGCTGCCGACCTCCGCAACCGCCGTAACGATGCCCTCTTCGTGGCAGGCCACGTGCAGCAGCGCGGTCAGGATGCCGCCGCGCTGGCTGCCAGAAAAGAAAAAATCAATATCCGGCGTGATCCGAAACGGCGATTTTTCGAGATCGAAATGTTTCAGATAGAGGAAAGACATTGCGGGCTACCCGTTGGCGGCAAAGCGGTCAGCATATCTTTTGCTTTCAATATGTTAGGAAATGACAACACTCAGCCTGCCGGAATATAGCTCAGGGCAGCGTCCTTTCATGGGCACTACTGAACCCGTTTTCCCGCCCTAGTCAACGAATTGCCCGCTGCGGCGTGTGACGATTCGGCGTTACGAAAGGATGGCGCATGCGACGCGATTGGCTTGCAGAGGCGCGATTTGCCGTCGTCGATGCCGCCTCACGGTGCCGACCATCTACGACTTTTGGCGCCGGGAAGCGGCAGCGCTGCGGCATGCATGAGTCCCTCCGATGGCGAGTGCGTAGCCCGTATAATTTGCTTCATGGCAATTCATGATCCAGCCGACCAGGTCCGTCTGCGCATGGAAGTGCGACGTTTCGTCGCGCGCTGCGAAACGCAAATCGCATTGATTGAACGCGCCGACGCGCTGCGCGAGATTTCGCGACTGGCCACGCTGATCAACGTGCCTTACCTCATCACCGAAAATCCCGTCGCCGTCGATGCCCTGCGCATGATGCAACTCCGTGCCGAAGAAAAGGCCCGGGAGTTGATCACCGAAGACATCCAGCACTTTATCCGCGGCGATGAACACCTGCGCGGCAAGCTCAAGCGCGCAATGCTCGACGCCTGGACCAACCTCACCGGACCGCTGGGTCATCTGCGGACGTGGGCGCAATCAAAACTGACCGCAGCGGAACTGCAGAACCCGGTCCAGCCCTAGCGCAAACGCTGTTCGATGTGCAGTGCCAGTTCGGCCGGCAAGCCGGGCAGGCTGCCGGCTTTCAGGTAGGCCGCGCGTGCCTGGACGGTCTTGCCCTCGGCATCGAGAGCGATGCCCAGACCGGCCCACCAGCGGCCATCGTTGGGCGCCAGTTGCGTGGCCGCCTGGTAACGCTCGGCCGCCTCGCGGTGGCGTCCGGCGCGATTCAGCAGGGCCGCGGCAAATCCCTGGTAGTCGGCGCTGTGCTCGCCCGTCGCGGCATTCTCAAGCAACAATTCGAGGGCGGCCGCGGCCTGGCCGCGTTCCACCTTCAGCCGTGCCAGGGCGAGTGTCGAAGCCAGTCGCACGGCGGGCAGCGCAATGCCCTTGCGCAAGAGTGCCTCGGCTTCGTCATACCGCCGCAACTCGATCAGCAGCGCCGCCAGGCTCTGGCGCGCTGCGGCATGCTCGGCGTTCTCTGTCAGTGCCGCCTGGTAGCGTGCCGCGGCCTCTTCCTTTTGTCCCTGGCGTTGGGCCTGCACGCCGCGGCGATAGTCCGCCTCGGCGCGTTCGGGAGCTGTCGGCAGGCGCGGCTGCTTGTTGATGCTGGATGCTGTTGCCGGCGCCGAAGGTGATTCCTTCGGCAGTGCGGCCGCGGCTGGCCGGACCGGGGCGGCGGATGGCGCGGTGGCTAAGGTGGGCGCCGCCGCGACCGGCGTTGGCGGGGGTGTGCTGGCTACGGGTTTGGCCCGCGGTAGCTGGCGCTCCGCCGGAACTGTCGCCAGATCCGGATCGATGCGCAATGCGGGCTCAACCGGCACGGGCGCAGGCAGTGCTGGAATCATGTCGGCAGGCGGCACAGTCGGCGCTGGCATCACGGCGGCCACGGTTGCCGGCAATGGAATAGCCAGCAGGGTTGGAGCAGGCGGGGAAATCGCCGGCGCCGTCTGCGGCCTGGTGGAGGAAAACCACCACCAGCCAACGGCCGCGGCACCCACCACAAGCATCAGCGCACCCAGCCACAGCGCCTTGCTCTGCGGTGGCTGCTGCCGCGCGGCAAGCGGCGTCACGGCTGCAGGCAACGCAGTGCGCTCGCCGGGCGCCGCTCGCCGCGCATCAAGATCCCGCAGCATCTTGTTGACCAGACTCATCAGAACCTCCGCCACCAGGGCACGCAGCGCAGGCCCTCGGTATCGCGCCCGGCCAGCTGTGCATGTCCGCGCCCGACGGACATCTTGCCTTCGCCATACGCGAGCAGCAGGGACTTGTGTGCCAGGATGTTGATCACACGCGGAATGCCGTTGGAAAGCCGGTAGATCAGACGCGATGCGGCCGGTGAAAACACGTTGCCGCCGGGATGGCCGGCGATGCGCAGCCGGTGGGCGAGGTAGTGCGCGGCCTCATGTTCTCTCAACCCCGGCATGCGGTAGTGATAGACGATGCGCTGGCGCAACTGGCGCACCGCCGGGTTGGCGAGCTTTTCGTCGAGCTCGGGCTGGCCGAACATGACCACCTGGAGCAGCTTGCGTTTTTCGGTTTCCAGGTTCGAGAGCAGGCGCAGGGTTTCCAGGCTTTCCAGCGGCATGCACTGCGCCTCGTCGAGGCAGACCACCACAGTCTTGCCCTGTTCGGCCATTTCCAGCAGGTGCTGGTTGATCGACTTGACCAGGTGGAACTGGTAGTTGGCGGTTTCCAGCTGCAGGCCGAGTTCCTCGGCAATCGCGATCAGCAGGATCCGCGGCTCCAGCATCGGGTTGGGCAGGTAGGCCACCACATGGCCTTCGCCCAGCGTGGCGAGGAAACGGCGCAGCAGCAGCGTCTTCCCGGTGCCCACCTCGCCCGTGATCTTGATGAAGCCCTCGCCGCCGGACAGTCCGATCAGCAGGGTATTGAGCGCCTCCTGGTGGGCGTCGCCGGCGTAGATGAAGGCCGTATCGGGAGTGATGCCGAAGGGTGGCTCCGCCAGGCCAAAATGCGTCAGGTACATCCGCGGCAACGCGACATCATTGTGCTGCCCGGGCGCCGGGCCGGAAGCCCTGAACCCGACCCTGAATCTCGCGCAGGTCGTCGGTCCAGGTCCGATCATTCTGGATCAGGGTGGGCTTGATCAGGATCACCAGTTCGCGCTTCCTCAAGGTGGCGCCGCGCTGTCCCAGCAGATTGGCGGCGAAACCGGTGGCCCCCGGCAACTGCGAACGATCCGAGGACTGCTCCTGTCGCATCAGGCCGCCGATGGCGACGATGTTGCCATCCTGCACGCGCACAATGCTGTCGGTTTCATTGATGCTGCTCGATGCCAGCGGCAGACGAAAGATGCCTTGCGCGCCAAGGTCGATGACCTTCTCCTTGTCGATTACGGTACTTACCGCGGGGTGCACATGCAGGATGACATTGCCTTCGTCGTCGATCTGCGGGGTCACGTCGAGCGAGATGCCGGAGAAGTAGGGCTGCAGGGTCAGGCTCGGCGACGTCACGGAGCCGGTATTGGTGGTGGTGGTGGACGACGTGACGTTGGTGATGAACAACTCGTCGGTGCCGACCTTGAGCACGGCTTTCTGGTTGTTCAGCGTCGCGATGCGCGGCGAGGAAAGCACCGACACGCTGCCCTGGGTTTCGAGGAAGCTCAGCAGGGCGGCAAAGTTGGCGGTCTGGAAGGCCAGCCCGATGAAGCCGCGTCCCAGGGCCGAGGCGACGATCGCCCCACCCGTGCCGGGCGTGATGCCGACGGCGTTGTTGTTGAGCGTGTTGCCGCCACCCTCCGCCCGCAGCGAGGTGCCGGGCGCGGTGATGCCTATCGCGCTCCTTGCCGTACCGCTGCCGAACGCCGCCCAGTTGATGCCGGACTGGAAGTCCTCGGACAAGGTGACGTCGAGAATCTTGGCCTCGAGCATGACCTGCCGCTCGGCCACCAGTTGCGTCGCCTTGAGGTACTTGTCGACGTTGCGCAACTCCGAAGGCAGGGCGCGTACCACGACGACGCCGGACGAGGGATTGATCACCACGCTGCGACCGTCGGCACTGCCGACGATGGCCGTCAGCGCGGTACGCAACTCGCCCCAGAAATCGCTGTCGGTGGTCATGCTGACGTGGCTGGCATCGCCGCTGCGCCTCGGGTTTCCGCCAGAGCCCAGCGGTGCCTGCTGATTGGGGGTGGTCGTGGCGCCCGAAGCCGTAGTGGGACCACCGCCCGCGCCGCTGGACGTCATTGAACTGCCGCTGACCCGCAGGTCGCTGCTGCCCTGGCGCCGGCTGGCGAGATAGTTGATCTGGAACACCCGGGTTTTTACCGTATTCGGCTCGATGAAAATACGCCGTCCCTGGACGCGGAATTCGTAGCCGTAAAGTTCGCGGATCGTATCCAGCGCCTCGATCAGCGTAACGTCCTTCAGGTTCAGGGTCAGGCTGCCGCTGATTTCCGGCGGCAGCAGCATGCTGTAGCGGGTGCCCGAGACGAGGGCCATGAACACCTGGGTCGCCGGTGCATTGACCACCGAAAGGTCGAACCGGCTTTCGGCTTCCTGCACCTCGGGCGCGACCTGCGGAGCCAGCGGCGGCATCATCGACCGGTCCATCACATCGGCAACAGGCATCTTGCGTTCGGCTGCCGATTTCAGGAGCACATCATTGATTTCGCCGAGGACTTCACCGCCGGACCGCTGCGGGCTTGCGCACGCGGTCGCCAACAATACACAGGCGATGCCCAGAAGCCATTGCAAGGACCCCGGAAAATGCTTTTGTACAGGGATGGCAAGATTCATCGTTCGCTTATTCCCGTCGTCCGCTGTCTGACCACTGGTTGGACGGCGGTTTTCACTACCGGCGTCTTTTCGATGGACGGAATGAGCCTGATGACTTCACGACCGCCCGCCCCGTTCAATACCACTTCGCTTTCGCTGATCCTGGTTACCCGCTTGTCCCCCAGCTTGCTGCCTACCTCGACATATTGTCCGTTGATCACCGCGCCCGACTTTCCTCGGCGGCGCACAATCACTGTCTGCATCCCGGCCTCCACCGGGCCCGCAGCCACCCCGCCCGTATCCGGCGCCATCATCTGGGCTGGCGGCCGCGTAGGATCAGACAGCTGCGCCAGCGCCGATGGCGCCAAGAACAGCAATGCCGAAAGCCAGATCATCCGCATCACAACACCAGCCAGTTCTTGTCGAGGCTCAGGGTATATACACGCAATGTCATTTCGTTGCGCGGATACCGGATCACCTCGAACCTGAGGCTGTTCCACATCACCTGCTGGGGCATGCGCTCCAGTTCGGCGAGATAGTTCAGCAAATCATTGTAACCGCCGGCCAACCGTATCTCGACACCATGCTGGTAGATACCCTCCGCGCCGGCACTCGCCGGCGCTCCCTTGGCGGCCGCCAATGCCTTGGCGGGATCACCTGCGATGCGGGCGGCCTGTGCCAGGGGAGTCTCGGTTTTGCTTTCCGTCAGCGCAGCGCCCACCTGCTCCACGGCCAGGGTTTTCAGCTCCAGCAATTCGATGTTGCGGTTCCTGCTCAGCAGTCCTTGTAGAAACGCCTGCATGCGCGACGGCGACACCATTCCGGCCTCGAAGGCGGCCAGCCGCTCGCCCAGCAATCTGCGCCGATCCTGCGCCTGAGACAGGCGCTGCCTGCTGCGCGCATCCGGATCGGCGTTCTGTGCGTTCAGCACAGCCAGTTGCGCCTGCTGCCTGATCAGTTCGCTGCGCGCCGTGGCAGTGGCCTTGTTGGCAGCCTGCGCCTGCAGCAGATGCGGCTTGAGGGCCACACTGAAAATTGTGAATCCGCCGCCGAGCATCAGGGCGACGGCCACAATGCCGCGCTCGCGCCGGGAAAGCGCGACGAAGCGACGCGACCATTGCTGCCACAGATCCTGCATGACTTCCATGGCGGCGCTCATGGTTTCGCCTCCGCCGCGCCGGCGGGCTTGGGCAGCAACACGAAATCAATCTGCGGCACGGCCGGCGCCGGCGAACGTCCCTCCGCAGCAGCAGTCGGCGCTGGCGGGACGCCAAACCCGGTCGGCGCTATGGGCGCAGCAGGGCGCTGCATGGTCAGCGCGGCAAAGCTCTTGCCCTGGAAAACCTTTTCGCGACCCAGTCGGCCGATGTAATCGGGAACCGCCGCCGCATCCAGGGTGCTGCCGCTGATGCGGATGTCGCCCCCCCCCGCTGCAATCGAAAAACCGGTCAGCCAGAGGCCCTCGGTCGTCTGCCGGGAGAGCGCGCGGAAGTGTTCGGCAAAACCCGACGTGGTACCGATCGCGCCACCCTCCAGCAAACGCAGAATGCTTTCCCTCCGGCGCAGCAGCGCCTCGACATCGTCCACTTCGGCCAGCAGCTGGGTGCTGGGCTTGCGTGCCGCAGCGGCCTGTGTTGCCGCCTCCACCTGCGCCTTGGTCACCTTGAGTTGCATCTCGGTCGCCACAGCCGTCGCTTGGCGCTGTGACGCATCGCGCCACGCCCAGGCGCCGAGGGCGGCGAGCAGCAGATAAAACCCCAGCGCGGCAAGCAGCACCGGCCCCAGCGCCAACCACTCACGCTGCCTCAGGTAGCGCGGGTGATAAAGGTTGATCTGCGCTGTCATGCCACCTCGTCCCGCAACGCGGCACCCAGGCCGCGCAGGCACTGAAACTGCCGCAATGGATCGAGCAACCCCGGCACCGCACCGAGATCCAGTACGCGGTGCAGATCCATCGGAACCACCCGCACCGTGAGGTTGTCCCGCAAATAGTCGACAAAGCCGTCCACCCCGGGGAGTGCGGCGACAATCAGGGACGAGATCGAGATGGCGCTGTACAAACGGTCAAAGTTGTCCAGAGAACGCTGCACATCAAGCGCGATTCGATCGAACAGCATGCCGCGCCGTTCGGCATCGGCGGCAATAATCTGGCGCGCGGAAATCTCGACGTGGCGCGCCACCAGCAATTCACCATTGACGGTGAAGGTGAGCAGGCCCTCGGCATCGTCGAAAATCAGGGTGGCCAGCGCTTGCCCGGCTTCCTCGAACAAGGCAGCCAGATTGCGCTGCGACAGTTCCGGCAGGTCAATCACAGTCAGCGGCACCTTTGCCGCCTGAAACGCCTGCACCAGCGGCTTCACCACCGCCTCGGCAGCGATGGCCGCAAACACCTGCGGCGTGCGCCCACCGGACGGGATCGGCAGAAAATCAACGGCCGCCGCATCCACCGGAAACTCGACCTGGTCCTTGAGCTTCCAGCGCAGGATGTCGCGCGCCTCGTCCGGCGTGCCCTCTACTGCTTCGGTCTGGATCAACTGATACTCGCCGTGGCGCAGCACGGCAGAACAGCGCCGCCCACCGAGTCCGAGCGGCTTGCGCAAGGATGACAGCATCGCCGCGTAGTTTGGGCCACACTCGATCGACTCCGCCATGAGTACCTTCGGCATATTGCCCGTGTCGCGACGAACATGGACAAAGTCGGCCCGTCCATCCGCGGGAACGATCGCCATCCATCCTGGCTGAGTGTGTTTCTTGAAGGGGCTTTGCACGTGATCGGAGGAGGGTCAGATTAGCCTGACTATACCGGCCAAAAGAAAGCCCATAAGCAAGGATTTGCAGAGTAATTTCAGGCTATTGTCCAACATTGCGGGATGCGGCGGGATATTATCAAATAAGCGCCTTGTGCCTTGGCTTGCCTAGCGCTTTGGCCATAAGCTTGGGGAGTGGAATTTTTTGCATGCAGTACATGAATATATGTTCGATTGGCACCTCACCCGAAAATGTTTGCCGCGCACCTGGTCAAAGGTAGATGTCTTATGCCGGAAACACCGAGATTTCGCCGTCCCGCCAGCGCCGACTCCTTGAAGTGATGAGCGGCGCCGAACACAGGAACAGCTCATGAAGCCGTATCTTTCCCATGCTTGGATATCGGGGTCTGTCTCCGTTCATTTCCTGACCATTCTTGTTGCGGCCGCATTTCTTTTATTTTCCCAGAATGAAGCTATCGCGGCCGTAGCGCACGACGCGGCAAGCGAAAGCCACACAACAGGCACGACGGGTTCCCAGAATCAGGCATCCTTCAGCTGGACGCACACGCCGGTGGGAACGCCGCGCGGGATTCTTGTCTATGTTTTCACGGTATCGGCGACGCAAACCGTCACCGGCGTCACCTACGGCGGCATGGCGATGACGCAAGTTGCCGGCGGCGCGGCGGTGGATACCGCGGGCGAACCCGGGCGCGTCGACACCTTCTTTCTCGGGGCGTCGATCCCGACCGGCGCGCAGACCATCGTCGTCAGCCGGACCAACAACGCAATACGCGTGTATGCCTCCGCCGCCACCCAGACCGCCGCCGGCAACACTGAAGTGGCAGGCATCGTCCTGTTGCAGCAAAATGGGGCTTATGCGGTGCAGTCGGTCAACGACGGCAGCCTGGGGGCGAACAGCCAGCGCTATGCCGCCGGCTACTCCGGCGGAAACAACGTCCTTCCTGCCGGCGCGGGCAGTACCGTCCTCAACAGCATCGACTTCGGCTCATTCACCGCGACGACCGCCAGGGAAACGACGCCAGGTGCGGGCGCGCGCAATGTCGGCTTTACGGCCGGCAGTGATGACCGCGCGGGAGTCCACCTGGCGGTGCGGGAAACCCTTACCACCCTGGCCACCGGCACCGACCCGGCGGCGGCCACCGTCCCGCCGGGCGCCGCGGCCACGGACGTCAACAATTTCACCCTGCAGACCAGCGGCGGTACGGAAACGCTGACGTCGGTGACAGTGAATCTCTCGACCAGCAGCGGCGTCGGCCGGCTCGCAATCACCGACGCCAGCGATGTGGAACTGGGCTTCACCACGACGCCGGCGAACGGCGCCAACGCCATCAGCGTGTCCGGCATGTCCGCCACTTCCACGCTCACCACCTTCAAGGTGCGCGTCACGCCCTTGAGTCATGCAGCAATGCCGGCCGTGCCGGGCGCCGCCTATGCCATCACTGCGCCCGTGACTTCCTGGGCCGGTTCCAACACGCTGCATAACGGAAGCGACACGAATGCCAACGCCCTGACCATCGACAACCTGTCGCCCAGCAGTGCCACGGCAACCAGCGGCGCGGCCGGCGAGGCGCAGGTGACCCTGAACTGGACCGCATCGGCATCCGCCGACCTTGCCGCCAGCAATGGCTCGCTGGTGTACCGCTGGGCTGCCGCCAGCGCGGGAGCCGAAGTCCCGGTCGAAGGTTCGGCGCCTGCGCTGGGCAGCACCAACGGCACGGCCACGGTGGCGTGCCTGGTGTCCTCGGCGGCGTCGACGGCGCTGGTGAGAATCGATGGCAGCGGCGGCAGCGCGGAGTGCACCGCCGGGGCGCTGACCAAGGACCAGCCCTATACCTACAAGGTGTTCCAGCAGGACGCCAGCGGCAATTTCGATGCGGGATTTGCCATCGGAAGCTTCACACCCACCTACCCGACGGTCGTGTCGATCAATCGTACCGGCGCGAGCCCGACCAGCGCGGCCACCGTTGCCTGGACGGTGACCTTCAGCTCGAGCGTGACCGGGGTGGATGCCGCGGACTTTTCCCTGGCGGCGACAGGTCTCAGCGGTGCCTTCATCGCGACCGTCAGCGGCAGCGGCACCAGCTGGACGGTAACGGCGAACACCGGCATCGGCAGCGGTGCCGGCACGCTGGGTCTGAACCTGGTCGATGACGATACGATCATCGATGCCAGCGGGCGCAAGCTCGGCGCGACCGGGGCCAACAACGGCAATTACACCGGCGAGGTCTACAGCATCACTGCCACGCCCGCGCTGGCCAACTACCGCATGGACGACGCACCCTGGACCGGCAGCGCCGGCCAGGTCGTGGACAGCTCCGGCAACGGCAATCACGCCCAGGCCTTCAACAGCGCCAGCACTATTGATGGATCGCGGGCCATCGCGGGTGATCCGGGCACCTGCCGCTATGGCGTGTTCGACAACGGCGGCACGATCACCCAGGGCTACGTCGAGACACCGCTGCCCAACCTGACCACCGATTTCACCATCGCGGCCTGGGTCAGGACGACCAATAACGCCACCGCCGGGCAACGCATCCTGATCGACGACAACAACAACACCACGGGCTATGGATTCAGCCTGGGCGACGGTGCGCCGGGGCGGCTGCGCTTTTTCTCGCGCGGCATCGCGCCGGTGATTTTCGATTCCACCTACACCATCGCCAGCAACACCTGGTATTTCGTCGCGGCAGTGGCGGACATCGCCAACCAGAAACGCACCATCTACGTGTTCGACAGCGCCGGTGCCCTGCTGGCAACCGACGCCGAGGGGGCGGCGTGGACCGGCACCTGGGGCAGCGACGCCGGACCGGTATCCATCGGCGCGGAAACCAATGCCTCCGCCGAAACGCCGGCGACGTTTCATTTCCGCGGCAACCTTGACGAAGTACGGGTGTATCAAAAGGTGCTGAGCCAGAACGCCCTGGCGGCCATCGCGACCCAGGCCCATGCCTGCCCGCGGCCCGACCATTACGAACTGTCCTTGCCGAGCGCCAGCATCAGTTGTCTGCCCAGCACCGTGACCGTGACGGCCTGCGCCGACAACAGCAGCCCCTGCAGCAGTCCGTCGCTGATCGTCGAGAACGAAGCGGCCACGCTGGGAACCAGCGTTGGCTCGCTTGGCGCCACGACTGTCAGCTTCAATGCCGGTGGGATTGCCACCACCACGCTGAGCCATCCTGCGGCGGGCAACGGCGACCCCGCCACCGTCACCCTGTCGGGCGAGACAGCGCCGGCCACGAATTCCAGGCAGTGCTGTCCGGACGGGACAAGCTGCGTCGTAGCCAATAGTTGCGCGACCACCTTCAGCACGGCCGGCTTCGTGGTTTCCGGATCGGCCGGCGGTGGCGTGGCAACCATACCTGCCCAGGTGGCGGGCACCGCTTCGGCCCAGTACTATCTGCGGGCGGTGAGAACCAGCACCACCACCAAAGCCTGTGAATCGGCACTGAGCGGCGCGAACACGGTCAACTTCGCCCATGAATGCAACAATCCAACGACGTGTTCGGCAAGCAATCTGATGAGCGTGAACGGCGGCAGCGCGACGACCATCGCCCGCAACAACAATGGCAGCGTGTCGAGCTACACCTCGGTCAACATGAGCTTCGATGTCGACGGCAACGCGCCCTTCACCTTCAATTACGGCGACGTCGGGCTGGTAACGCTGCACATGGCCAAGACGGTGAATTCTGCGCCCCTCTCAGGTGCGTCGAATGCCTTCGTAGTGAAGCCCGGCGGCTTTGCTCTGTCGGCGATCCAGCAAACAGCGGCGCCGAACCTTGCCAACCCGGGCGCGGCGAACGCGAGCGGCCTGAAATTCGTCAAGGCCGGCGAGGCCTTCAGTGCGACCGTGACCGCCACCACCTCGGATGGCGTCACCGCCACCCCCAACTACGGGAAGGAGACCGCGGCGGAAGGCGTCAAGCTGAACCTCAGCCTCCTGGTCGCCCCCTCTGGCGGCTTGTCTCCGGCATTGACCAACAGTACGGCCTTCGGCGTATTCGCCAACGGAGCCGCCACTGGCACTACCTTCGCCTGGAACGAAGTGGGCATCATCAAGCTGACACCGAGTGTGGGCGATGGCAACTATCTGGGCGCCGGCGATGTCAGCGGCACCGAGACCGGCAATATCGGCCGCTTCTATCCCGATCATTTCGAAACCACGATCACGGCAGCGCCCATGGGCTGCGGCGTCCTGGCCTTCGTCCCGGCCTGCCCCGCGGGGAGCCACCTGGTGTATTCCGGCCAGCCCTTCACGCTCAACGTAACCGCCTATACCCTGGGCGGTACCGGCGGCGCGGGCATCACCAGCAATTACAGCGCCACCGAATCTTTCGCCAAGACTGTCACGCTGACCGCCTGGGACGCCATCGGCAGCACGACCTTGCAGAATCCTCCCGCCAGCGGCGGCACGCTCACCGGCAATTCGATTGCCTCCGCCAGCTTTGCGGCCGGCGTCGCCAGCGCATCGCCGGTCTATACCTACACGGCCAGCCCGACAGCGCCCACCAATGTGTATTTCCGGGCGATCGACACCGACTCGGTGAGTTCGCTGAATGCCATCCCGGCCAACTCGGTCGAGGGTGGCATCAAGGTCGTCAGCGGGCGCATGCAGATCGAGAACATGTACGGACCGCCGGGTCCCACCGTGGCCGGCACCAAACTGGCGGCGAAAGTCCGCGTACTTTACTGGGACGGGGTGCAATGGAAGCGGAACATCGCGGACATGCTCACGGGCGCGGATCCGAATAACTTTGTTCTCGGCGCCATGACCAACTGCGGTGCGCCTTGCGCCATTACGCTGAATGACGCTGCGCTCCCCCCCGGGGCCACGGAGGGAGGCGAGTTCCGCTTGAAACTCACCATCTCGCAGCAGCCCGGCAATGTCCGCAGCAGCGTTCTTGTGCAAAAGAAATCGCCAGATCTGGACTACCTGCTGGGCAACACAAGCCGGATAACGTGGGGAAGTTTCCGCTCTCCCTACATTTATCAGCAAGAGCGCTAGTGCCCATGCCAACCCGCATGCCCTCGCGAAGCCAGACCGGATTCACCCTGGTGGAACTGGTACTTGTGATCGTCCTGCTCGGCATCCTCAGTGCCATCATTCTGCCGAACCTGACGCGCAGTGGTGTTGATGGGCGAAATTTCTTCGATCGGGCGCTCAACAGCATCCGCTATGCGCAAAAGCTGGCCATCGCCCAGCGGCGTGACGTCTATGTCTGCATTGGCGCCAACTCCCTGGCAGTCGGCTTTGCCACGGGCTGCGCGGCGCCGGCCAGCGACCCCGGTGGCGGAGCGATCAACGTCAGCGAGACCGCGGTTTTGATGACTCCGCTCGAGTTCAAGTTCGATGCGCAGGGAGGGGTCCTGGCACAGCACAACATCGTGGTCAGCGTGCCCGACACCGGTGATTCCTACACGCTGCGAGTTGAAAGAAATACCGGCTATGTGCATGTACCCTGAGCGCCGGCATCGCGGATTCACGCTGATCGAGATGGTATTTTTCATCGTCATCGTCGGCGTCGCCTTGGCCGGGCTGGTTTCCGTCCTGGCCTCGGCCATGAAGGGCGGCGCCGATACGGTTTCGCAGAAGCAGGCACTGGCGATTGCAGAGGCGATCGTCGAGGAAATCGCGCTCAAGCCTATGACATATTGCGATCCCGATGACCCCGAGGCCGCCACTGCGACCCCCATTACTGTTTGTACCATTCCTGAAGCCGACGGCCCGGATGGCGGCGAAACCCGCGCCTTGTTCGACAACGTGAATGACTATAGCGGTTTCACGGTTCCGCTCAACCCGGTCACCGACCAGAGCGGAACCTATTCCTTCCCTGCCGAGTTCTCGGTCTCCACCCTTACGGTAACGGCTGAGACGCTCCAACCCAACAATGTGCCCGCGCTGCGTATTACCGTTACCGTCACCGGCCCGGGCAGCACTTCCGTCACGCTCGACACCTATCGCACCCGTTATGCACCGAATTTCATCGACTGAGCGACCGCGCCGCCGTCCCGCCAGCGCCGACTCCGGCTTCACGCTGATCGAATTGATCGCGGTGATGGTGCTGGTCGGGGTTCTCGGCGCGGTGGTGGCCATGTTCGGCAGCCCGCTCCGAGCCGGCGTTGAAGGCCAGCGCCGCGCCGAACTGGCCGACGCCGCCGACACCGCCTACCGGCGCATGGCGCGCGACATCCGGCGCGCGGTGCCGAATTCGATCCACCAGATCGACACGCAGACTATCGAGTTCATCCCCAGCAAGGATGGCGGGCGTTATGCCTATGACGAGGCGGGCGACACCGGGAATTCGATCAGCTTTGCCAGTGCGGCGGACGTGGACTTCGACGTCGTCGGCTCCTCCACCATGTATACCGCCATCAACCCGGGGGATTTCATCGTCATCGGCAATTGGGGCTACGGCGCTGTGCCTGACGCCTATTGCCCCTCGGCGCCCGTGTGCAATCGCGCCGAGGTGGCCAGCTTCGCCAGCCCGACTGTGACCCTGGTGGCGCCAAACCCTTTCCCCGGACCCGGCGCCACGATATCGCCGCCCGGGCAGCGCTTCCAGCTGGTCGACAAAGACGAGCAGGCGGTAACTTTCCGCTGCAATGCCGGGAAGTTGACGCGCTACTGGAACTACGGCTGGGGCAGCGCCTACACCACCGGATCCTCGGCGGTACTTGCAAGCAAGGTCGCCTCATGCGATTTCGTGTACGCCCCCTATCAATCGCAGACCTGGGGTTTGTTCCGCCTTGAAATCACCATGCAGCACGCCGACCTGCCGGGCGACTCTCCGGTGAAGCTGGTCTATCAACTCCATGTCAACAACACCCCTTAAGCGCAACCCTGGTCAGCGCGGATTCGGCATCATCGCCGCGCTGATGGTGACGCTGCTGATCGGCGGGCTGGCGGTCATGCTTGCGCGCATGACGGCAACCCAGGCCGTGTCATATGCACTCGACGATCGCGGGGTTCGCGCCTACTGGGCAGCGCGCGCCGGACTGGAATGGGGGTCCTATCAGCGGGCGATCAACAACTCCTGCGCGGCAAGCACCGTGGTCCTCATGCCCGTCACCGCCACCAGTCTTACGGAATTCCAGGTGACGGTGACCTGCACCGGCTCGGGCCCCTACCTGCTGACTGCCACCGCCTGCGCCCCGGCTGCGGAGTGTGGCGCGCCGTCATCGTCCACTTATGTCGTGCGCGTGGTGACGCGCACGATGCCCTAACCGGCCGGATCAGCCGCACCTCATGGGTTTGGCCTTCCTCGTCAGGCGACCGGGCACCCCGTGGCGTGCGCTCGCGGCAAACCTTCCCTTGCGCAACCTCGATCTCGCCGCACTGCTGATCTTCTGCGCGCTGCTGCTTCCCTTCGTCCTCAGCTATCACCCCTATCCCATTCCTTCCTTCTACCAGGAATGGCTGGCCATTTTCTTGTCACTGGGAGCGGCCATTCAGGTAACGGCAAAATATCGCCGCGAGCGCTTCGAACTGCCGTTTGCAGCATGGATCCCGCTGGCCCTGCTGCCGAGCGTGCTGATCCATCTGATGGCCGGCAACGACCTGATCGTGCATGGGCCGCCGCTGCACCTGATCTCGATCGGCAGCGCAGTCTTGTTGATGATGGTCGGCAGAAAGCTGTGTTCCGAGCGGGAGGCGGTCTCCCTGGCCGACGTGATGGCGGCGGCATTTGTGGCCGGGGCACTGGCCGCCAGCGTTGCCAGCTGGCATTGGCGGTTTCGGACCGGCTTTCTCGACCCCTTGCCCTGGGCACCGATGAATGGGTGGCTTGGGCAACGCAACCAGCATGCGCTGCACGTCTGGCTTGGGGTTCTCGGCATCAGCCATTTTTTGCTGAACCGCAAGCTATCCTGGTTCCACTATCTGGTTTGCCTCGAGATCCTGGCGGAGACGGCCATCTACACCGGGTCGCGCAGCGTCTATCTGTATGCCGCCGGCACTCTCGCTCTCGGCGTCTGGGCCGCGGCAAAATCCTTGTTACCCGACACGCGGAAACGCCTTCTGCTGATCGGGATCTGCCCAGTAATATTTCTCGCCGCCATTCATGGTACGCGTTTGCTTCGGGATAGCGATGGGGGGCACGACACTGGAAACAATTCCAGCGCAAGTTCTGAAAACGTAAATTCCGAGGCCATATACCGCTACGCGCCTGCCACTGTCAGCCAGGATCCACGCCTCGGATTCTGGCTTTCTGCGGCCAGAATTATCCAGGCCGACCCATGGATCGGATCGGGGCCGGGAAGCTTCATGCGTGAATCATGGGTGCTGAGCGACAGCCTGCCAAGCACAGTTCCAATGGCGTTACCTGCGACGCACGCACACAACATGATCTTCCAGATCGGCGCCGAACTGGGTGTACCGACAGCCCTGGGCTTCGCCGCACTGATCGGCGCCTGGCTGGTTTCCGCATTGCGGCAAAGGAACTGGCAAGGGAAATGGCTGCATGTCGCCATTCCATTGACGATCCTGACCCACAATCAGGTTGAGCACTCGCTCTGGTATCTGTACTTTCTCATCCCCGCAGCGCTTTCGATGGGCGCGGCTTCACGCATGAAAGCGGGAAGAGAAATCCCCGCATCGGCGGTTCTGGTCGCTGCACTACTGGGTTTTGGCCTCGCCGCGCAATTTGGCCAGAATTATCGGGTACTGGAGGGATTGATCAGGCAATCGACGTACGGTCAAGCAGAGCCTATCGCATTGATTGAGGCAGCCAAACATCCGGTATTCGGAGCCTGGGCCAGTGCCAGGATCGCAGGTCGATCCTGGCAAGGCATATCAAAACAGGCTCAATACCAACATGCCGCGCGCGCGCTTTACGTTGCACCGCTGAACAAGGCTTCACTCGATACAAACATCGAGTCGCTTGAGAGCGCCGGCAAACATGCCGACGCCGCAAGAGACCAACGCGTAACCCGACGAGTCTTTGGTAATTGAATCTACCTCAACTACCAAAGCTCCTACGCCACGGTGCGACGTTCAAATCAATAACGCACGCGACCCCGCCCAAACGGCCACCAACTATTAGATAGCAGGTGTTGCGATACCCGCGCTGACTGCATTTATCTGAGTGACTCTGGTGTTCGCTGAATTCTTGTATGCCGTCGAATTCGCCGTAGCGTCAGCAGACACGTTGGTGTATGTCGGCAGAGCAACCGCGGCCAGGATACCAAGAATCACGATGACCATGATCAACTCGATCAGGGTGAAACCGGACTGTTGCCCACGCTTGATGTTCAATGTTTTCATGTTGATTCCCATTCAAAATAATTTCGAAGTTGAACTTTCAGTACCGCCTAATTTGAGGCCTATGCTATATCTTTCGGTATAAGTTTACGTTACTTCCCCGTCCCCAACCATGCACTAAGTCACACACTGTCACCAAAATCACACACTACAAATCATACACACGCCAAACAGCCGCCCAGCCCTTGCTTCTCTGCTATCGGTCAAACGCAGTACTGGGCGATGTTGACCGTCGATGAAGTAGACCCGGATGTGGCGGTAACGTTCGGACAAGGCCCGGCGATCGCGATCGCCGGGTCAATATTTAAATAAGATGGGCCAGTAATCTCGACAAAGGTGCATTTCCTGCGCTGGCTCGAGTAACAAAGCGCGGCGGCGGCGGCCACCGCTGCCACTGCGGCGTCTGCCACGGATTTTTCGCCTGATTCTCTGAGCCCGCTGTACTGTGGCAGTGCTACCGCGGCGAGTATCCCGAGGATAACCACGACGAGGATCAGTTCGATCAGGGTAAATCCGCCCTGTACCCTGTTCACGCCCGCTCCGGCCAATTCGTCACTCCAAAGCTCCCAATAAGGGTGTTCACGGTGAGCAATTGCGACTCGCATGGGTACCCAGAGGACGTCAGCATCCTGCGGGGCCGGCCGCATACGTCGCTGTATACGTCGGACTCAGGCCGGGCGCCGTCGGCGGGACGTAGGCAACCTGACAACCGGCCGGGCTGTTGGCTTTGGCGTGACGTATTGCAGTGCCGTCCCGAACAAAATCTTCCGCCGGGGAAAACTCCATGGCCTTCATCAACTCGAGGGTGGATGCGGCATAACCGAACCTGAGTTCAACGGTCTCTCCGGCGGGCAGGGTAATCGTGTAGCTACCCGCGTTCTCCTGGCCGTTGGCCGCCGCTTTCGCATACAGCATACTGTTGGCCCCGCGCATGGCACCCTCGACGGCCTTCATCACCGCGGTTCGGGCGTCGCCAGCCGTGTTCATGAATCTTGGCAAGGCAATCGCGCCGAGGATGGCCAGGATCAGAATGACCACGATCAATTCGATCAGGGTGAATCCCGCGGCCATTCTTGATTGATGTCTGCTTTGCATTGGTGTTATTACCGCTTGGTTGAGCGCTCATGGTGCACTATAACCCCGTCGACGCCGCCGGCTCCGAAGCGCACCACCACGCGATAGTGATGGGTCATCGCACTTCCGGGTACCGGAACGCTGCCGTCCGCCCACCGCTCGGCATAGAGCAATTCCTGAGTGTCCGCAGAATAGTACCAAGTCGCCGGCGCCAATTCGTCGGGCTGACGGACTTCTCCGCCGTAATTGGATAATTTGACGCTGAGCAGATCGAAGGGATTGGTTCGCTCCAGCGTGCGCACCCTGGCAGCCCCCTCGCGCATGGCGAGTTCTGCGGCCTTGAGGGCCAGTGCCATCCGCAAGGATTCAAGCACGGCATTCTTCGCCGACTGTTCCGCGACCGCCTGCATGCTGGCGTAGCGGACAAACCCGACAGACAGCAGCAACATCGCCAGCGCCACGATTATGATGATTTCGAACAGCGAAAACCCCCGGAATCGCCAGAGGAATTGGCGGCTCATCGTTTGGTGGCAACCCTGCCCAGGTCCCACATCGGCAGGAAGATGCCGAGGGCGAGTACCAGGACCATGGCGGCAAGCACAACGATCAGAAGTGGCTCGATCTTCTGTCCAAGGTTTTTCAGTTCGTACTCGACCTCATTCTGATACATGTCCGCCACTTCCTGCATCATGTCGTCCAGCGCGCCCGATTCTTCGCCGACGGCGATCATCTGGATCACCACCGGGGTAAATACACCGGTCCGAATGGCCGTGCGCAAAATGCTCTCGCCGCGCTCGACGCCGTCGCGCATCTCGTCCAATTTGCGCGCGATGTGGGCGTTATCGACGGTGGCTGCGACGTTCGACAGCGCCTGAATGATCGGTACGCCGCTACGGGCAGCCAGCGCGAAACTGCGTGCAAAACGCGCAAGCGTGGCCTTCAGGATGATGGTCCCGGCAACGGGGATCTTGAGCTTGAATTCGTCCCACCAGAGCCGGCCGATGCGGGTTCGGATGTAGCGTGAAAAACCAAAGCCCAAGGCTATTCCGCCGAACAACATCGTATGCCACCAGGCAACGGTGAATTCCGAGGAATTCAACAGAATACGGGTCATCAGCGGAAGTTCGGCGCCAAACCCCTTGAATACCTTGGCGAAGGTCGGAATGACAAAAATGTTGACCACGATCATGGCAAATACCATTGCCGCGACGACGAAAGACGGGTAGCGCAAGGCAGCCTTGACCTGCTCCTTCATGAAGCGTTCGAACTCCATGTGATCGAACAGCCTGATGAAGACTTCCTCGAGCCGTCCCGTCATTTCGCCGACGCGAACCATGGATACGTAGAACGCTCCGAATGCACGCGGATGGCGCGCCAGCGCCGCCGACAATTCACGTCCGGAATCGAGACCGTCACGAACGTCCTGCAACAGATTCTTCATTGCGGGATTCGTACTGGATTCCTGCAAACCGGTCAATGCCCGCATGATCGGTACGCCGGCCTTGAGCAGCGTGTAGATTTGCTTGGAGAACAGCAGGACATCGAGGTGCTGAACCTTTTTCTTGAAGATTTCAATGCTGAGGCTGGCGCTGCTCCCTGTGCCAGTTCCGGCCGCAGCCGGCTTGATCTCCATCGGAGTCACACCGCTGCCCGTCAGCATGTCGGCTACCGCCCCCGCGGTAGGGCCCTCCAGGATCCCCTGCACGGTCTCCCCGGTGCCGTTGCGGCCGCGGTATGAAAAACTTGGCATCGACTGTCCTATTCGTCGAGTTGGGTGCTGATGCGCATGGCTTCATCGACCGTGGTGCGGCCGCTGACGACGAGACGCACGGCGTCGCGCCGCAAGGTATTGCCAGCCATCTGCTCACGCCCAGCCTGCATGAATTCGTTCGGGTCGCCTCGGTTGGCGGCCTCGACCAGGACATTGGTCATTTCCAGCAGTTCATATACGGCCTGACGGCCCTGGTAACCCGTGTTCGCGCAATGACTGCAACCTTCGCCGTGCCGATACTCGATGCTGTCGACCCTTTCGCCGAGTTCCGCCTTGAGCCAGAGGCGTTCATGCGGTGCCAACGAATGCGGCGCGGAACAGTATTCGCAGATGACCCGTACCAGGCGCTGAGCCAGCACCATCTGGATCGACAAGGCCACCATGTAGCGCGGTACGCCCATGTCGAGCAGGCGAATCGGCGTCGACAAGGCATCATTGGTGTGCAAGGTAGATAGCACCAGGTGGCCGGTCATGGCCGCGCGCATGCCGATCTCAGCGGTTTCCTGGTCGCGCATTTCGCCCAGCAGGATGATGTCCGGATCCTGACGCAACGCGGTACGCAACACCCGACTGAAGGACAGGTCGATCTTCTCGTGCACCTGGACCTGATTGAGTCCGGGCAGCCGGTATTCAACCGGATCCTCGACAGTGATGATCTTTTTTTCCGGGGTGTTCAATTCGTTGAGCGCCGCATAGAGCGTGGTGGTCTTGCCTGATCCGGTAGGACCGGTCACCAGAACGATGCCCGATGGCCGCGCGATGGCATGGCGAAACCGCTCCAGAATATGCGGCGGCATGTACAGCCGATCCAGCTGCAGAAGACCGGTATTCTGCGCCAGCAGGCGCATGACGACGGATTCGCCAAACTGGGTCGGCATGGAAGATATGCGGATATCGATCGCCGTGTCGCGCAGCTTGATGTTGAAGCGGCCATCCTGCGGCAGGCGCTTCTCCGAAATATCGAGGCCCGACATCAGCTTCAGGCGCAATACCAGCGCAGTGGAAATTTTCGCATCGGCTTCGGTCTGAACATGCAGCACGCCGTCGATGCGGAAGCGGATCAGCAGCGACTTTTCCTGCGGTTCGATGTGGATGTCTGAGGCACGCAGCTTCAGCGCCTCCTCGAACACCGTGTTCAGCAGCTTGACAACGGGCGCATCCTCCGCGCCGGCGGTGAGGCCCAGGATATTGCCGAACTGGATCGAAATATCGCTCATGTCGGCCGTCAGTTCCCTGGCCAATCCACTGATTTCTGCCGCCCGGCTATAGACACGGTCGAGAGCGGAAAGCAATTGACTCTCTGTCACTACCGCGATGTCAATCCCACGCTTGAGCGCCCGCCCCAGTTCGTCGAAAGCGATGAGATCCGTTGGGTCGGCCATGCCGATCACCAAGGTGCCACTACGCTGACTCAGCACCAAGGCCCGGTGCCGACGCGCCTGCGCTTCCGGCAACAACTTGATCAAGTCGGGCTGCAGCCTGAAGGTCTTGAGGTCCACGAACTCGGCGCCGAGTTGGCGCGCCAGGCCACGCGAAATGCCTTCTTCGGTAACGTAGCCGCTTTCCACCAGGATCCGGCCCAGCTTGCGGCCCGAGCGCTTTTGTTCGTCGAGCGCAAGCTTGAGCTGCTCGGCGTTGATGAGGTTCTGCTGTATCAGCATGTCCCCGAGGCGGATTTTTTCCGGGCGTGCCATCAGGCGTTCTCCAAAGCGGCCGTAAAATCAGGGCCATCATTCCGTGATTTTGCACGAAAATCACAATGTAATCATATGATTTTTCACAAACTACTGCTTCTCGGAGGCACCTGCAATTGTTCCATGTCGTACTTGTTGCCCCGGAAATTCCGCCCAACACCGGCAACGTAATTCGTCTGTGCGCGAATACGGGTTCCAGTTTGCATCTGGTGGAACCGCTCGGCTTCGAGCTTTCCAATGCGCAGTTGCGCCGCGCGGGGCTGGACTACGCCGAGATGACCTGCGTCACCGTGCACCCGGACTGGGCTGCCTGCCGCGCCGCACTGGGTACGGCACGCCTGTTCGCATTGACCACCAAGGGAAAGCGCCGTCACGTCAGCGCCGACTCCCCCGGGTTTCGGCCGGGCGATGCTTTCGTCTTTGGTTCCGAGTCGCGCGGTCTGCCGCCGGAAGTGCTGGCCGGCATCGATGAAAATCACCGCCTGCGGTTGCCGTTGATTCCCGGCAATCGCAGCCTGAACCTGTCCAATGCTGTCGCCGTGATGGTGTATGAGGCATGGCGACAACAGGACTTCGCCGGCAGCGGGTAGTTGCCTACTCGTGCCTGGCTTCGCGCGCCATCAACTGTTCCACGGCAGCACGCGGCGTAATGCGGCCATCGAGCACGGCCGACACGGCCCGCGTGATGGGCATCTCGATACCCAGTTCGGCGGCGCGCCGGGCGACTTCACGCGCCGCGGGCACGCCCTCGGCGACATGGCCCAATTCGCGCACGATGTCGGGCAATGCCCGTCCCTCGGCCAGGAGCAAGCCGACGCGGCGGTTGCGCGAGAGGTCGCCGGTGCAGGTGAGGATCAGGTCGCCCATGCCGGCCAGCCCCATGAAGGTTTCGCGCCGGGCGCCGAGCGCCTCGCCAAAGCGCGTGATCTCGACCAGGCCGCGGGTGATCAGTGCGGCACGGGCGTTGGCGCCCAGCCCGAGGCCATCGCAGATGCCGGTGGCTATGGCCAGCACGTTTTTGACCGCACCACCGACCTCGGCGCCAATCAGGTCCTCGTTGGCATAAATGCGCAGATTGCCGCCATGCAGGCGCTGTGCGGTGGTCTCGGCAAAGCGCGGGTCCTTCGCGGCCAGGGTAATGGCGGTGGGCAAACCGCGCGCCACTTCGAGGGCAAAGCTGGGCCCGGTGAGCACGCCGCATGCCGCATCGCCCATCACCTCGGCCACCACCTGGTGCGGCAGCAGGCCGCTGCCGGCTTCGAGGCCCTTGCACACCCAGAGAAAGGGCATGGCCGGCGCGCCGGCCTTGAGTTGCTCGAGCATGGGGCGCAAGCCGGCCAGTGGCGCCGCGAGCAGAGCCAGATCCGCGCCCGCCAGCGCGGCGCGAAAGTCCGCCGTGACTTGCAGGTCGGGCGGAAACGGGCATCGAGGCAGGTAGCGCAGGTTTTCGCGGTGGCGCGCCATGTCCTCGACGCGCGCCGGATCGCGCGCCCACAGGACTACCTGGTGCCGGGCAGCGAAAGTGATGGCCAGTGCCGTACCCCAGGCGCCGGCGCCAAGTACCGCTAGGCGCATCGAAGAATGTACAGCGGCTGCTTGCTCATGTCCTGGCTGCCATGCTTACAGGCCCCAGACTTGCGGCGCCTTGAGAAAACCGCTTTGCCCGTCGCGATGCCTGACCCTGGCCCAGCCAGCCGCAACGCCTTCCAGCAGCTCCAGCACCACGTCGCGTTCGGCTTCGAACACCAGCGCGGCCTTGTCGTCCGCGGCCGCGCGAACCTGGGCCCGATCCGCGCGCACGATGACATTGCGCTTGTCCGCCAGGTGCTTCTTTTCGATCCAGACCAGGTCGCCGCGGCTGTCGCGCACCTTGGACCAGCCTTCGAGGCCGACCACCAGCTCCACTGGCGTGCCGCCCAGCACCACGAACAGCGGCTTGGCCTTGGCCGAAGGTGCGTCGTATACCGGCGCCGCCTCGGCCACCGAGCGGTAGTCCAGCGCATGCGCGGGTGCCGCCGCGGCCAGCGGCAGCAACAGGAAGATCAACCGCCGTAGCGCCACTGGTGCCAGCATTTGGTTTTTGGTATCGCCGACTATTGCAGTTGAATCTTGCTCTCGGCCTGCTGCTGCTCCATCAGGCGCTGCTGGTAGAGCGACTCGAAATTGACCGGCGCCAGAATCACGGGCGGGAAGCCGGCGCGATTGATCGCATCGGAGATGGTTTCGCGCGCGTACGGGAACAGGATGTTGGGGCATGCCACGGCAAGAATCGGCTCCATGTCCTGCTCCGGCACGTTGCGGATCTGGAAAATGCCGGCCTTCACCACCTCGACCAGGAAGAAGGCCTTGTCGGCTTCCTTGGCGTTCACCGTGATCGTCAGCGCCACTTCGTACATGCCGTCGCCGATGGTGTTCGCCGCACTCTGGATCTGCACCTCGATGCTCGGCGTCTCGCGCTCGAGAAAGATCTGGGGGGCGTTGGGCACCTCGATGGAGAGATCCTTGACGTAAATCTTTTCGATGCTGAATACCGGCTGCTCGTCGCTCATGATGAATTGGTGGGTGAAGGAAAAGGGGTGATTCTACGCGGCCAGCAACGGATCGAGCTTGCCCTGGTGCTCCAGCGCATACAGTTCGTCGCAACCGCCGACATGGGTCTCGCCGATGTAGATCTGCGGAACGGTGCGGCGGCCGGTCTTCTGCATCATTTCTTCGCGCCGTGCCGGATCGAGGTCGACGCGCACCTTCTCGATCTCGGTGACGCCCTTGCGCGTCAGCAATTGCTCGGCCCGCACGCAAAACGGACAGACGGCGGTGGAATACATCAATACTTTGGCCATTCGAATTTCCTTGTTCAGGATTTGGTGGTCAGCGGCAGGCTGGCATCCCGCCAGCTGCCGATGCCGCCGGCAAGACTGAATACCTTGGCGAAGCCGCTCTTCTTGAGCTGGCCGCAAGCCGACGAGGAACGGTTGCCCGACGCGCAGATGACGATGATCGGCTTGTCCTTGAATTTCTCCAGCTCGGACATGCGCTTTTCGAGCTGGCCGAGCGTGATGTGCCGCGCGCCGGTGATGTGGCCGGTGCTCCATTCGGCGGTCTCGCGCACGTCCAGCACCAGTGCGTCTTCGCGGTTCATCAGCAGCGTCGCCTCGGCCGGACTCAAATTCGACACGTTGCCGCCGGCCACCATCGGCCACAGCAGCATGCCGCCGCTCACGATGGCGATACCCACCCAAACCATGTTCTCTTGCAAAAATTCCATTGTCGTCTATTCCCTGTGTGCCGGAACGCCGCAGAACACCTCGCGCATCAATGCGATGAGTTGCAGCGTGCGCTGGTCGGCGATGCGATAAAAAACCCGGTTGGCGTCCTTGCGGGTTTGCAGGACGCCCTTGTCGCGCAAGATGGCGAGGTGTTGCGAAATGTTGCTCTGCGAGGTGCCGACGGCTTCGACGATATCCTGCACGCAGGTTTCCTGATCGCCCACCACGCAGAGGATTTTCAGGCGCAGCGGATGCGAAATCGCCTTCAGCGCTCTCGCTGCGGTTTCAATGTGCTCCTGCTTGCCTATCAATTCGTTGAGTGCTGTATCCATGCCGTGCTGACTCCTGATTTTGATTTACCTGGCTCTTTCCGCGGCAATTTTTGAATATTATAGAGTACTGTTAGAGCTCTGTCGGTTTGCCTTTCAAGCCGGGCGGGCATGATTTGCCCGCCAATACCCGGAAAGGCAAAACAGCCTTGCGCTCCCTGGTTCCGGCGCCGCGATCGCCGGCATTGAGCCGCGGGTCAAGCGCTGATGCGGACGGTACAATGGCGTTTTTGCGCGCATTAAGGCCTACACCATGTACAAAATCGTTCTGCTTCGCCATGGCGAATCGACCTGGAACCAGGAAAACCGCTTCACCGGCTGGACCGACGTCGGCCTGACCGAGAAGGGACTGGCCGAAGCCGTGGCCGCCGGACAGTTGCTCAAGAAGGAAGGCTTCGCCTTCGACATCGCCTATACCTCGGTACTGCGCCGCGCGATCAAGACGCTGTGGACCGTGCTGGAAGAAATGGACCGCATGTGGATTCCGGTGCAGCATTCCTGGCGGCTGAACGAACGCCATTACGGTGCCCTGCAGGGGCTCAACAAGGCCGAAACCGCGGCCAAGTTTGGCGAAGCACAGGTGCTGGTCTGGCGCCGGGCCTACGACACGCCGCCGCCACCACTGGCGGAAGACGACCCACGCCTGGAAACCGCCAACCCGCGCTATGCGGACCTGCCGCCCGCGCAGTTTCCGCGGACCGAGTGTCTCAAGGACACCGTCGAGCGTTTTCTGCCCTACTGGCACGAAACCATCGCCCCTACCGTAAGGTCGGGCAAGAAGGTGGTGATCGCCGCGCATGGCAACAGCCTGCGCGCACTGATCAAGTATCTCGACAATGTCTCGGACGCCGACATCGTCGGCCTCAACATTCCCACCGCGCAACCGCTGGTTTATGAGCTGGATGCGAACCTGAAGCCGATCCGCAACTACTATCTGGGCGACGCCGAGGCGATCAAGGCTGCCATGCAGGCGGTGGCGAATCAGGGCAAAGCAAAGGCGTGATATCCGGGCGCAGGATTTGCGGCTATGTATTTTGCCTTGCCGCATTTCTTGCTGCCACTGCACTCGCCGCCGGCGTCGATGCGAAGCAGGACCAACTGCAGGACCTGAAAAGCCGTATCGAGACCCTGCGCCGCGAGATGGCCGCGGCCGAGGAATCCAGGACCTACGCCGCCGACCAGCTGCGCGAAACCGAATCGGCGATCTCCAACACCAACCGGCGACTGCATGAACTGGGCACCGAACGTTCGGAACTGCAAGCCGAACTGGCCGATCTGGAAACCCAGAACCAGCGCCTGGACCGCCAGACCGGCACGCAACAGAACCAGCTGGCGCGCCTGCTCAACCGCCAGTTTGTCGGCGGCGATGCGGACGCGCTGAAGCTGCTGCTGTCGGGCCACGACCCCAACCAGTCCGCGCGCGACAGCTACTTCCTGACCCAGCTCTCGCGCGCCAAGGCTGACCTGATCCAGCAGCTGCGCGCGGTCGCAGCCGAGAAAAAACGCCTGGCGGATGCCGCGCGCGAACGCCAGGCGCAGCTGGCCGAAATCGAACGCCGGCAACATGAAAGCCGTGCCCAACTGCTCGACCGCAAGAAGCAGCGGCTGACCAAGCTGGCGGCGATCGCCGACCGGCTCAAGGCCCAGCACCGTGAAATCAATACCCTGAAACGGAACGAACAACGACTCGCAAAACTAATCGAAGGACTGGCCCGCATCGCAGCAACGAAGCGGGCCAAGCCGAGAGTTCCCCAAGGGACGCACAGCGCTGGCGCTGGCAGCACGGCGGCACCGCGCACCTCGAAGCTCAAGAACCACGATCCGGGCGATGTCGGTGGCGCCTTCGCCGCCCTGCGCGGCAAGCTCCGCCTGCCGGTCAAGGGCGCCATTGCCGGCCGCTTCGGCAGCCCGCGCCCGGAAGGGGGTGCGGCATGGAAGGGGGTGTTCATTCGCGCCGCCGAGGGTCTTGAGGTACGGGCCGTGGCGGGCGGCGCCGTGGTGTTCTCGGACTGGCTGCGCGGCTTCGGCAACCTGCTGATCATCGACCACGGCGATGACTTCCTGTCCGTCTATGGCAACAACGAATCCCTGCTGGCATCGGTAGGCGCCAGCATCAAGGGCGGCGAAACCGTCGCCACCGTGGGAAACAGCGGCGGTAACCCGGACTCGGGTTTATACTTTGAACTTCGACACAAGGGTCAGCCCTTCGACCCCCTGAAATGGGCCGGTAATCGCTGAAGGCCCCAACCCCGGCGCGACCCGCCGCTATCCGTTCGGAGTTCCTATGAGCAGCAAGCTGCAACACGTGGGTCTGGTGGTGTCGGGACTGATCGCCGGCATCTTCATCAGCCTGAATTTTTCTGCCAGTGCCGGCAAGGATGCCGCCACGTCGTCTTTGCCGATCGAGGAGCTGCGCAGCTTCGCCGATGTCTACAACGCCATCAAGCAGGGCTACGTCGAGCCGGTCGACGACAAGAAGCTGATCACCCATGCCATCAGCGGCATGCTGGCCAATCTCGATCCGCACTCGGCCTATCTCGACGCCGATTCCTTCAAGGATCTGCAGGTCAGCACCCAGGGCGAATTCGGCGGTCTCGGCATCGAGGTCGGCATGGAAGACGGCTTCGTCAAGGTCGTCTCGCCAATCGAGGACACGCCGGCCTACAAGGCCGGCTTGAAGCCCGGCGACCTGATCATCAAGCTCGACGACACGCCGGTCAAGGGCCTCACGCTGAACGATGCGGTGAAGAAGATGCGCGGCAAGCCGAAGACCCAGATCCGGCTCACCATCGTGCGCAAGGGCGAAGTCAAACCCTTCGAAGTCACGCTGACGCGCGAGAAGATCAAGGTGCAAAGCGTCAAGTCGAAGCTGCTCGAGGGCGGCCTGGGCTATATGCGGGTCACCCAGTTCCAGGAGGAAACCGCGCCCGACGTGGTGAGGCACCTCGAGAAGCTGGCCAAGGCCGACAAGGACGCCAAGGGCAGCGGCATCAAGGGCCTGGTACTCGATCTGCGCAACGATCCCGGCGGCTTGCTCAACGGCGCGGTCGGCGTCTCCGCCGCCTTCCTGCCGCCGCAAACGCTGGTCACCTCGACCGACGGCCGCACCGAGGACGCCAAGCGGCGCTATACCGCGAGCCCGGAAGACTACCAGCGCGGCTACAAGGACGACTTCATGAAGAACCTGCCGGCCTTCGCCAAGACCACGCCGATGGTGGTGCTGGTCAATGGCGGTTCGGCCTCGGCATCGGAGATCGTCGCCGGCGCGCTGCAGGACCACAAGCGGGCCGTGGTGATGGGCACCCAGACCTTCGGCAAGGGCTCCGTACAAACTGTCCTGCCGCTGTCCAACAACGCCGCGATCAAGCTCACCACGGCGCGCTACTTCACGCCGTCGGGACGTTCGATCCAGGCCAAGGGCATCACGCCCGACATCATCGTCGAGGAATCCGCCAACGGCGGCTCGCGCGAGCGCACTCGCGAAGCCGATCTGGAACGCCACCTCGGCGGCGACAAGGAGAAACCCGCGGAGACGGCAGCGCCCAAGCCGCAGTCCAAGACCGACAAGAAGGGCAAGGTCGACGAGGCGGAAGAATCGCCGCACGCCCCGCTCGAGTTCGCCTCGCCGAAGGACTACCAGTTGACGCAGGCGGTGAATCTGCTCAAGGCCTGGCAAATCATCAAGCACTGAATCCGGACGCAAGCGATGAGCAGAATGACCCCTGAAAAGGCCCGCGAGTTGCGCGATGAAGTGCGCGACGGCAAGCATCGTCAGCGTCCTGCCGCCTTCGTGCCGCAGCCCGGCACGCGCAAGCACCGCGAACTGCGCTTCGACCACCAGCATCCGGAACACGTCGAGGAGGCGCGCAAGCTGCTGGCCGGGCTCGACGGCATGGAAATCGATACCGGCCTGGCGCCCTACAGCCTTTCGATCTGGTACGAAATCAGCGACTACTCGCTGGAGGGCCTCGAGGCCGCGCTGGTGCGCCAGGGCTTCCATCTCGACCAAAGCCTCTACAGCAAGCTGATGCGCACCATCGTGTACTTCTGCGAGGAAACGCAAATGCGCAACATGCGCGTGCCCGAGCGCCTGATCAAGAAATCCCACGAGGTCTATTCCAAGGCCTGGGAACACCACCCGCACGGCGACCACGACGAAACGCCGCCCGAGTTAAGGCAGGAACGCTAGGCGCCGCCGTGACCGACGACCAGTTGCTGCGCTACAGCCGCCACATCCTGCTGCCGCAGATCGGCATCGAAGGGCAGGAGAATATCGTCAGGACGCGCGCGCTGGTGATCGGTGCCGGCGGCTTGGGCTCGCCGGCGGCCTACTACCTGGCCTCGGCCGGCATCGGCACGCTGGTGCTGGCCGATGGCGACACGGTCGACCTGACCAACCTGCAGCGCCAGATCCTGCATCGCACCGATGCGATTGGCATGGACAAGACCGCCTCGGCCAAACGCACGCTGGGCGAGATCAACCCCGAGTGCCATGTCATCGCGCTGGCGGAACGCCTTGCCGGGCCGCGCCTGGATCAGGAAGTCGCGCTGGCCGACATCGTCCTCGACTGCTGCGACAACTTTGCCACGCGCCATGCCGTCAATCGCGCCTGCGTCAAGTTCGGCAAGCCCCTGGTGTCGGGTGCCGCGATCCGTTTCGACGGCCAGGTCGCGGTATTCGATTCACGCCAGGCGCACACACCCTGCTACCACTGCCTGTTTCCCGAAGGACAGGATGTCGAGGAAGTGCGCTGCGCCGTGATGGGCGTGTTCGCGCCGCTGACCGGCATCATCGGCACGGTGCAGGCGGCCGAAGCCCTCAAGCTGGTGATCGGCTGCGGCACCAGCCTCGCCGGACGCCTGCTGCTGCTCGACGGTCTGGGCATGGAATGGCGCGAGATTCGCGTACCGCGGGACCCCGCCTGCAGCGTCTGCGGCCCCGGCTGACGCTCGCTGCACCATGGGCCGCCGGTTGGCCCTGGTCGGTTACGGCTGGCTGGAAAGTTCGGCGATCGCCGTGTGTGCCGAAGCCCCGTCGAGAAACACGACGAAGTCATTTGCGCTCAATGGCCGGCTGAACAGGTAGCCCTGGAACAAATCGCAGCCCATGGCCGCGAGCATTCTCATCTGTTCCCCCTCTTCCACGCCCTCCGCAACCACGACGTAGCGCAGGGCCTTCGCCAGCGAAATGATGCCGTTGACGATCGCCTGCTGCCGCTTGTCTGAAAGCAGGTCGACGATGAAACCGCGATCGATCTTCAGCACATTGGCGGGCAATTGCGTCAGATAGACGAGCGAGGAATAGCCTGTTCCGAAATCATCGAGGGCGATGCCGACTCCCATGTTCCGCAATTCGGCGAGGATCGAGTTGGTGCCTGCCAAATCGCGGACCGCCATCGATTCCAGAACCTCGAGCTCAAGCTGGCTGGAATTCAGCCCGTGCCGCGCCAGCGCCTGCCGCACGTGGACGATAATTTCCCCCGAGTGGAATTGCGCCGGTGACACATTGACCGAAATCGAGAGCGACGGGTAGCCCATCCTGTTCCAGGCGACCGCCTGCGCACAGGCGGTGTCGAGAACCCACTCGCCCAAACGGCCTTGCAGGCCGATTTCATCAACCACGTGGATGAATTGCCCCGGCGAGACCAATCCGCGTTTGGGCGACGCCCATCGCACCAGCGCCTCGGCACCGACAATGCGCCCGGTAGCCGCCTCGACCTTCGGCTGGTAAACCAGAAAAAACTCCTTCTGGTCTATCGCTTCGCGCAACTCCTGCGCGAGATCGAAACGCTCGCGTACCGCCACATTCATGCTGCCGGAATAGAACTGGTAGCCACCGCGCCGGCTTCGTTTGGATTCGTACATTGCCGCATCGGCGGCCATCAGCAGGTCCTCGTATGCCGCGGCGTTTTCCGGATAAAGGGCGATGCCGATGCTTGCCGGCGAGCTTACGCGGCGGCTGGACAGTTCCACCGGGCGCGCCAGTTCCGCACTCATCTTGACGGCAATGCGATCGACCACGGAAATCGCGCTGTCCTTCTGCAGGTCGGTGATCAACACCACGAATTCGTCACCGGCCAACCGCGCCACCGTGTCGGTGGCACGGGCCTGACCTGTCAGGCGCGCTGCGATCGATGCCAGCAGACGGTCGCCGGCGTCGTGCCCGAGGCTGTCGTTGACCTGCTTGAAATCGTCCAGATCGACGAGCATTGCGGCTACCGCCAGACCTTCGCGGTCGGCCCGTAGCAGTGCCTGCTCCATCCGGTCGCGCAACATGACACGATTGGGGAGGCTGGTCAGCGCATCGTAGTGCGCCTGGCGATACAGCTTTTCCTCCCAGGCGATGCTCGAACCCGCCGCCGAAAGCCGGTCCGCCAGGCTACGCCCCGCCTGAACCATGTCTCCCAAATCCTGCGGCAGTTGCCGATAGGCCAGAATCAACGCGCTGTCGATACGCTCTCCGGTACGCGCCGGGAAAACCAGCGCGACCGTCGCCCCCATGTCGGTGAAGGGCCGCAGGCAGTCATTGCCGGGCAATGCGAGATCCAGCACGTACCAGAGTCGGTCATCGTTCCAGTCCGGTATTGCGGACGCTTCCAGACAGCTCCGCTCGACTGTCTCCAAAGCGGCGGCTCCGGTGTCCACTGTCAGCAGGCGGGTTCCGCCTTTCGGGTCGCGGCGCAGTATGCCGGCACTGTCGCAGGGCACGGCAAGCGGCACATGCGCGAGCAGCATTGCGGCCACGGTATCCATCTCGGAAACGGCGAGTATCGCGCGATCGAGTTCGCCGAGGGCCCGCAACAGGTGGAATTTGTGGTTGAGGCTCTCCGCCATGTGGTTGAAGGACTCTGCCAGGCTGGCGAACTCGTCGTGGCCCTTCACCTCCACCCGGCTGCTGAAGTCGCCATGCGCCAGGCGCCTCGTCCCGGCCTCGAGACGCTCCAGTGGGCGCATCTGGCGGCGGATCTGGGTGATCGAGAACCACGCCGCCAGGGCCAGGGCAAGCACCATGATGGCCGGCAGCGTCTGCCTGAAGCGCGTTAGAACGGCCGCCACATCCTTTCTGGCCTCGCTCACCACCACGATGAATCCATCATTGGAAAGGGTTGCCTGCAAACTCGCACGCCAGTAAGCGGCGAGGTGCTCCTCACCTTCCACCTGCCATGGAAACACGCCGAAATTCGGCCCGGCAAGACTGGGCAGCCACGGCCCGGGTGGTGCGACCAGATCCGCCGTGCAGTAGAGGGGCGCTCCGTCCGCGTTCAGAATGCAATAGCGTTCCGCCGCTTCTTCATCGCGCCATAACGAACCCGGATCCAGTCGCGCGCGTATCAGCCCGGACGAGCCTGGTATGGACGCAAGCATGAAAGGCTCCAGCGGTCGCGTCAGGCGCAACACCACACCCGACCGGCGCAGATGCTCGATCTGATTCGGCCCAAGTTCGCCGAGCACTTCCGGTCCCACGATTTCCAGATGTGCTATGCCCTCTACCCGCGGCGGAATTTCCGGCCACCTGGCGGAACCCGTCCAGCCGGTCGATTGCTCAGCCAGACGCTTGAGCGCCTGCTGTCGCCAACTCAGGCGCTGGATGACGCCCATGCCGGCCGCCTTGGCATCCTGCTGCAGGCGACGATGGTTGAGTTCGGTCAGCATGTGGCTGACCTCGGCATAGGCGAAGTAGCTCAGTCCGCCCACGGGAATCAGCGAGGCGAGCAGGAACAGTACGAACAACCGCTGCGCGACGCGGCTGCCCAAGCCTAATCGGCGAACCCAATTCATGGCATCAGGGCGCAACTCGATGCCGCGCCGACGCGGCGACTGGCCTCAATGTTTCGATGCCACATCGATGAAGCGTCCATTGTCGGCACGCACGATGTCGTCCCGTGCCCTGGCGGCGGTGAGCTGCTTCTGCGTCTGACCGTCCGGTCCCATGCTGTAGAGGTCGTAATCGCTGTTCAGCGGGTTGAGGTTCTTGTCCTTGCGCTTCTCGCCGGCGTTGGGTGGCGGGATTACGTCGATCGGCAGATATACATACGCATGGCCCCACGGATCGGTGGGGACCCTGATCCCCAATGCGTTAAGGCTGGGCGGGTAGGTTCTATTGTCAACGTGGTATATCCCGATCGCCTGGGCTATGCCGGTGATCTCGATGATGGCCTTGGCGACGTTGGCGCGTTCCCTGTATTCCCGATAGCTGGGAATCGCGATCGCCACAAGTGCGGCGATCACGGCCAGCACGATCAGCAGTTCGATCAGGGTAAACGCGGCGTGCTTTCGTGGCCGGGCATGTCCCCGCAAGGTCTTGCCAGCCATCCCAGAACGGTACGCGCCGCAAATCGTCATTGCTTCCGAACCTCCTCATGTACCGCCTGCGCGATCACGTTGCGGGAGGCGGACACGGCTTTATCAATATAGCATGGCAGGATGCCGCAACCCGTCGCCGTTGAAATTGCTACAGACCCTTGCCACCTGAAATCAATATGCGGTGCCGCAAGCGGCCCGGCGCGTGGCTGAGGGCCACCGAGAAGGCCAGCACGAACCAGAACAGGGGCATGCGTCCGGGTTCCCAGAGCACCAGCAACAAGACCAGTGCGATTTTCAACAGGGTGCCCAGTCCCTTGGCCTGCCGGAAGTAGGCCGGGTTGGCCCAGGCATCGAGCGCGACAATGCCGAGCCCCGAGACCAGCATCAGCGCGCCCCAGCTCCCGGCAGCTCCGGCGCCACCCAGCACCACTGCGGAAATCCCGGCCAGACCGATGATGTGGAACACGCGCAGGACATTGATCAGCAGTCCGCGGCCGGGAAAATCACGATGACCGTCGTCGGCGTTCTGCTTAGGCAAGGCGGGCCCTTATGCGAAAGTCGGCGCCGACGCTACGGCGCTCGATGATATCGAGCCGCTGGACGCCAGCCAGATCGCTGAGCTCGGCCAGGCCGAACATGCCGCGCGCGACATCGCCGATCAGGATCGGCGCCTGGTAGATCAGCAGTTCGTCGACGCAGCCTTCGCGCAGCAGCGAGCCGTTGAGCCGGGTGCCGGCTTCGGCCAGCACTTCGTTGATGCCGCGCCGGCCGAGCTCCTGCAGCAACTCGGCCAGGTTCACCTTTCCCTGCGCGTTGGGCAGCAGCACGATCTCGGCACCACGCGCGCGCAGTGCCGCGCTGCGCTCGGCATCGTCCTGCGCCGCGGCGATCAGCACATTGCCGCCCTCCAGCACGGCGGCATCGGGCGGGGTTTCGAGCCGGCTGTCGATCACCACGCGCAGCGGCTGGCGCGTGGTCGGCACCTCGCGCACGGTCAGCCGCGGATTGTCGTCCTTGACGGTGCCGATGCCGGTCAGCACGGCGCACGAGCGTGCGCGCCAGGCGTGGGCGTCGCGTCGCGCATCGGCGCCGGTGATCCATTGCGAAACGCCGTTGCTGAGCGCGGTCTTGCCGTCGAGGCTGGCGGCGACCTTGAGCCACAGCCAGGGCCGGCCGCGCGTCATGCGCGAGACGAAGCCGATATTGAGTTCCTGGGCCTCGGCGGCCAGCAGGCCGCTGCCGACGTCGATGCCGGCCTTGGCCAGCCGCGTCAGGCCCCGCCCGGCCACCAGCGGATTCGGGTCCTGCATCGCCGCCACCACGCGCACGACGCCGGCTTCGATCAGCGCATCGGCGCAAGGCGGGGTGCGCCCGAAATGGCTGCAGGGTTCCAGCGTGACGTAGGCCGTGGCGCCCAGCGCCGTATCGCCGGCGCCGACTATTGCCGCCAGGGCGGCGGCTTCGGCGTGCGGCTGACCGGCCTTTTCGTGCCAGGCTTCGCCGATGACGCGGCCGTTCCTGACCATGACGCAGCCGACGCGGGGATTGGGAGTGGTGCTGTAGAGCCCGCGCTGCGCCAGTTGCAGCGCGCGCGCCATGAATCCGTGGTCGGCCGCGGAAAAGCTCATGCGCGGCCTTGGCTCACGATTTTGCCCGGGGCTGCCGCGGCTTCTTGATTTCTCGGATGGCGTCGGAAAACTCGTCGACGTCCTCGAAGTTGCGATACACCGAAGCGAAGCGGATATAGGCGACCTTGTCGAGCTTCTTCAGCTCGCGCATCACCAGTTCGCCGATGCGGTCGGACGCCACTTCGCGCAGCGCCAACTGCACCAGCTTTTCCTCGATGCGGTCGAGCGCCAGATCGATACTTTCGGTGGTGACCGGGCGCTTGCGCATGGCCAACATCATGCTGGCCTTGAGCTTGTCGCGGTCGTAATCGGTACGGCTGCCGTTCTTCTTCACCACCTGCGGCAACTGCAGTTCGACGCGTTCGTAGGTGGTGAAGCGCTTGTCGCAGGAAAGGCAGCGGCGGCGGCGGCGCACGGTGTCGCCGTCCTCGTTTTCCCTAGTGTCAACGACCTGGGTATTTTCGTCGCTGCAGTAAGGACATTTCATTTCACTCAGCCATACACCGGAAACTTCTTGCACATGACCGACACTTCGCTGCGCACACGCGCCAGCACCGCTTCGTCATGCGGCGCATCGAGCACGTCGGCGATCAGGTTGGCCACCTGCTCGGCTTCGATCTCGGTGAAGCCGCGGGTGGTCATGGCCGGCGTGCCGAGGCGGATGCCGGAGGTGACGAAGGGCTTCTGCGGATCGTTGGGAATGGCGTTCTTGTTGACCGTCAGATGGGCGCGGCCCAGCGCGGCCTCCGCGTCCTTGCCGGTGATGTTCTTGGCCTGCAGATCGACCAGGAAGACATGTGATTCGGTGCGTCCGGAAACGATGCGCAGGCCGCGGCTTTTCAATACCTTGGCCATCACCTGGGCGTTGTCGATCACCTGCTCCTGGTAGTTGCGGAACTCGGGTGTCATGGCCTCCTTGAAAGCCGCCGCCTTGGCGGCGATGACATGCTCCAGCGGACCGCCCTGGATGCCGGGGAAAATCGCCGAGTTGATCGCCTTTTCGTGCTCGGCGCGCATCAGGATCAGGCCGCCGCGCGGGCCGCGCAGGGTCTTGTGCGTGGTCGAGGTGACGACGTCGGCATGGGGCACCGGGTTCGGATAGTAGCCGGCGGCGACGAGGCCGGCATAGTGGGCCATGTCCACCATGAAGATGGCACCGACCGCCTTCGCCACCTTGGCGAAACGTTCAAAATCGATCTTCAGGGCGTAAGCCGAAGCACCCGCGATGATCAGCTTCGGCTTGTGCTCGTGCGCCAGCCGTTCCATCTCGGCGTAGTCGATTTCCTCGTTTTCGTCGAGACCGTAGGGCACGATGTTGAACCACTTGCCGCTGATGTTGAGCGGCATGCCGTGGGTCAGGTGGCCACCCATGGCCAGGTTCATGCCGAGGATGGTGTCGCCGGGCTTGAGGAAGGCGAAGAACACCGCCTGGTTGGCCTGCGAGCCGGAATTGGGCTGGACGTTGGCGGCGTCGGCACCGAACAGCTTCTTGGCGCGGTCGATGGCCAGTTGCTCGACCACGTCCACGTGCTCGCAGCCACCGTAGTAGCGCTTGCCCGGATAACCCTCGGCATACTTGTTGGTCAGCTGCGATCCCTGCGCCTCCATCACGGGCCACGACACATAGTTCTCGGAGGCGATCAGCTCGATGTGATCTTCCTGGCGACGATTTTCGTTCTGGATGGCGGCCCAGAGTTCGGGATCGCTCTTGGCGAGGGTGTTCTGCTTGGCAAACATGGCGGGGTCCGGAGAGGGAGGGGAAGGCGCGGATTTTAGCACCCGCCCCCCGCCGGCCGCCAGTCAGGATCCTAGCCGGCGACCTCGTCGAGCGCCCGCTTCAAATGCGCGCAATCGGCCCAGGAAATCAGGCGCCAGCCCATTTCGCCGCATTCCAGCCAGTTGAATGCGGCATTCGGCAGGGCAAAGTCGCGCGGTACATCGAGCGCACGACCGGCCGCCGCGCGGTAGACGACGTCGAGCACGCCGCCGTGGGTGAACGCGAGCACGCTCTGGCCCGCATGGCGCTCGGCCAAACCTTGCAAGCCTGCCATCACGCGCGCAGCGAAATCCACCAGGGACTCGCCGGTTTCGCAGTCATAATCCGGTGTCCGCGCCTGATGATGGCGATAAGCGTGAGGCTTGGCCAGCCGCGCTTCCGCGGCGGTAAGGCCTTGCAGTACGCCAAAATCGCGCTCGCGAAGAGTCGGCGCCGGCGACACGGCGATCTGCCACCCCGCCGCCGCGATCTGCGCCGTGCGCCAGGCGCGCAGCAGGTCGCTGCTATACACCGCCGCGAAGCGCTGCTCGCGCAAGCCCTCCGCGACGGCCCGCGCCTGCGCCCGGCCCGCGCTGTTGAGATCGATGTCGATCTGTCCCTGGACGCGCTTCTCGCTGTTCCAGTCGGTTTCGCCGTGACGAACCAGACAGAATCGGGTGTTTCGTGTTGCAGTCATGCAAGCTATTTTAAGGCTTGTTGCGGGCGTCGCTGCGCAACATGCGCGTCAGGTTCTGCCGCACATAGCCGATGTGGTCGGCGGCGGCGGCCAGCGCCTGCTCCGCATCACCCTTCTCGATGGCCCGCCACACTGCGCGATGCTGATCGAGCAACTGCTCCTTGGCGGCCGGTACCTGCACCAGTTCGCTCAGGTTGCGCCGCAGGTTGTCGCGCATCAGGCGCAACAGACTCGCCGTCAGGTGGCCGACGATGACATTGTGCGAAGCCTCGGCGATGGCCTGGTGAAAGGCCAGGTCGGTGTCCACCTGGACGTCCAGGTCATCTCCGGAAAACGCCGCCTCAAGCAATGCCAGGCTTTGCCGGACTCGCTCACGATCCGCCACGGTGGCCCGGTGCGCGGCACATTCGGCCGCACGTCCCTCGAGCATGTGGCGAAACTCCAGCATGTCCTCATGCACCGCCGGATGATCGCGCAGGATTTCCTCCCACGGGTTACCGAAACTCGCATCGAGGCGATCCGTGACAAACGTGCCTCCCCCCTGGCGGCTTTCCAGCAGGCCGCGTGCCACCAGCTTCTGGATGGCCTCGCGCAGTGAAGCGCGGGACACGCCCAGTTGCACCGACAGGTCGCGCTCCGACGGCAAGCGGTCACCCGGCTTGAGTCGGCCTTCCAGCACGCGCTGCTCAATCTCCCGTGCAACCACGTCGGCCAGTCGCGGAGCGGTCATTTTTGCGTCCATATACAAAATATACCACTGGTCTGACCACAAGATCAACAAAGACCAGATCCTATAAAAATGTCTTCAGGGCCTATTGACAGCACGGGTCATGGCCTTTACCATTCCGCCACTTTTGGTCTGACCATTGATCCAATTCGCAAGCCCCACGCATTTTTTGCCACTTCGCCTAGCGATACCTGGCGAGCTACTGAAGCAATCAAGGAGAAGTTCTTGAATCAACGAATGTTGAATGCTCGGGTTAAGATGCCTCCCAAACACGCCCGCACCGAGCACGGCAAAGCCCTGCACGCCCAGCGCGATAGCAACACAACCTTGGAGGCCTGTGCATGAACGCCATGCTCAAAGTGTCGCAACTGATCGACGGCCTGAACGAACGCATCGGTCGCAGCCTGATGTGGTTCGTTCTTTTCGCCGTGATCATCTCGGCGGTGAATGCCGTGGTGCGCAAGGCCTTCGACATGAGTTCGAACGCCTTCCTCGAAATCCAGTGGTACCTGTTCGCCGCCGTGGTCATGCTCGGATCTGCCTATACGATGTTGCGCCAGGGCCATGTCAAGATCGATGTCATCGTCGGGCGCTTTTCCAAGCGCACGCAGATCATCGTCGAATGCCTCGGCATCGTGTTTTTTCTCTTCCCCTTCGTCTACAAGGTCAACGAGCTGGTCTGGCCGCTGGTGATCCAGGCCTACAACAGTGGCGAAATGTCGCAGAACGCCGGCGGCCTGATCCGCTGGCCGGTGTATGCCCTGGTACCCGCCGGTTTCATCCTGCTGGGACTGCAAGGCCTGTCGGAACTGATCAAGCGCATCGGCTTCCTCATGGGGCTGGCGGTTGATCCCACGCAGCCGGTGCAGACCAAGACGGCGGAAGAAGAACTTGCCGAGGAAATTCTCAAACATCAAGTCGCCCCCGAAGTGGTCGGCCGTGTCGAAGATGCGATGGACATGGTGGCCGATCAGAAAAGAAACGACGGGAGCGTGAAATGATCGAGATCCTCCAGCAAAACATGGCGCCGATCATGTTCGGCGGCCTGATCATCTTCCTGCTGATGGGCTATTCGGTGGCTTTCTCGCTGGCGGCCTGCGGCCTGTTCTTCGGCTGGCTCGGCGTCGAACTCGGCCTGCTGCCGCATTCGCTGCTGCAGGCGCTGCCGCTGCGCATCTTCGGCATCATGCAGAACGACACGCTGCTGGCGATTCCCTTCTTTACCTTCATGGGTCTGATCCTCGAACGCTCGGGCATGGCCGAGGACCTGCTCGATACCATCGGCCAGCTGTTCGGCCCGATCCGCGGCGGCCTCGCCTATGCGGTGATCTTCGTCGGCGCCATGCTCGCCGCGACCACCGGCGTGGTGGCGGCCTCGGTAATCTCGATGGGCCTGATTTCGCTGCCGATCATGCTGCGCTATGGCTACGACCGGCGCATCGCCGGCGGCGTGATCGCCGCCTCGGGCACGCTGGCGCAGATCATCCCGCCCTCGCTGGTGCTGATCGTGATCGCCGACCAGCTCGGCCGCAGCGTCGGCGACCTGTATGCCGGCGCCTTCATCCCCGGCTTCGTCCTGACCGGCCTCTACGTCGGCTTCGTATTCATGGTCAGCATATTCAAGCCGGCCTATGTCCCCGCCCTGCCGCTGGAAGCTCGCACCATCCGCGAGGACGACGGCAGTGCCGGCCTGCGCTCGGTGCTGGGGCTGGTGGTCGTGTCTACCGCTGCCGCAATCGCCTACGCCAAGACCCGGCCGGCAGACACGGCGCTGGACGAAAAGATCGTGATCTCCATGTGCGTCGGTGTCGGCGTTGCCTTCGCGCTGGCCATGCTCAACCGCGTGACCAAGCTGGGCCTGCTCTCGCGCATGGCGGAACGCGTGACCTTCGTCCTGATTCCGCCGCTGGCGCTGATCTTCCTGGTACTCGGCACCATTTTCCTCGGCATCGCGACGCCGACCGAAGGCGGCGCCATGGGAGCCTCGGGCGCACTGATCATGGCCATGTCACGCCGCCGCCTGAGCATCAGCCTGATGAAGCAGGCGATGGACGCAACCATGAAGCTGTCCTGCTTCGTGGTCTTCATCCTGCTCGGCGCCACGGTGTTCAGCCTGACCTTCCAGGCCGTCGATGGCTCGATCTGGGTCGAGCACCTGCTGACCGGCCTGCCGGGCGGCCAGATCGGCTTCCTGATTGTGGTGAACATCCTGGTGTTCTTCCTCGCCTTCTTCCTCGACTTCTTTGAACTGGCCTTCATCGTCATCCCCCTTCTGGGACCCGTGGCGGAGAAACTCGGGATCGACCTGGTCTGGTTCGGGATACTGATGGCGGTGAACATGCAGACCTCGTTCATGCATCCGCCCTTCGGCTTCGCGCTGTTCTACCTGCGCAGCGTGGCGCCGCACAACGAGTACATCGACCGCCTGACCAAGAAAACCATCGCGCCGGTGACCACCACCCAGATCTACTGGGGTGCGGTGCCCTTCGTCATCATCCAGGTGATCATGGTCGGCCTCATCATCGCGTTCCCGCAACTGGTCACCGGCAGTGTCGAAGCGCCGAAAACCGACACGCAGAACATCCTGCTGGAAGCGCCGCCTGCGACCGAACCGGAGGTAACGGCAGACGGCAAGCAAGAGACCGAAGAGGCCAAGGCCGAGCGCGAGAAGGAAGAGGAAGACGATCCCGCCAAGGCCTTGCAGCAATCCATCAACAAGGGCAAGTAAGAAAAAAGTTGTGGTGTAGTATCCGGCGACAGGCCATTCCGGCACCGCCGTTTTGGTTGAACAACAACGAGGAGATTCATACATGGAACGTCGCAAATTTCTGCAAAACGCCGGTATTGCCGGCATCCTGGCCGCCGGTGCTGCACCGGCGGTACATGCCCAGGGCGCGCCCACCATCCGCTGGCGTCTGGCATCGAGCTTCCCCAAGGCGCTAGACACGATCTTCGGCGCCGCCGACGTCTTTGCGAAGACCGTCTCCGAGGCTACCGGCGGCAAGTTCACCATCTCGATCCATGCCGGCGGCGAACTGATGCCCGCCTTCGGCGTGGTGGATGGCGTGCAGCAGGGCACCGTCGAGTGCGCGCACACCGCCCCGTACTACTTCTTCGGCAAGGATGACACCTTCGCCATCGACTGCGCGATTCCCTTCGGCCTCAACAGCCGCCAGATGACGGCCTGGATGTATGAAGGCAACGGCCTCAAGCTGCTGCGCGAGTTCTACAAGAACTACAACATCGTGAATTTCCCGATGGGCAACACCGGCGCCCAGATGGGCGGCTGGTACCGCAAGGAGATCAAGAGCCTGGCCGACATCAAGGGCCTCAAGATGCGTATCGGCGGCTTCGGCGGCAAGGTGCTGTCGGCCATCGGCGGCGTGCCGCAGAACATCCCCGGCGGCGAGATCTACCAGGCGCTGGAAAAGGGCACCATCGACGCCACCGAGTGGGTCGGCCCCTACGACGACGAGAAGCTCGGCTTCGTCAAGGTCGCCAAGCACTACTACTACCCGGGTTGGTGGGAAGGCGGTCCGCAGCTCTCGCTCTACGTCAACCAGAAGGCCTACGACGCGCTACCCGCCGACTACAAGGCCATCGTCGCCGCAGCGGCGTCGCACGCCCACGTCGACATGCAAGCCAAGTACGATGCGAGGAACCCGGCGGCTTTGAAGCGTCTGGTGTCGGCCGGTGCCAAGCTGCACCAGTTCGACAAGAGCATCATGACGGCCGCCTACCAGGCCGCGATGGCACTCTACGACGATCTGTCGACAAAGAACCCGGCGTGGAAAAAGGTCTATTCGGACTACGCCGCATTCCGCGACGAACAGCACCTGTGGTTCCGTTTCACCGAAGCCGGTTTCGACAACTTCATGCAGAGCGGTCGCTTCGCTACCGCCAAGGCAGCGCCGAAGAAGAAGTAAGGTATTTCAGTCCGGCCTCGCTGGCCGGCTGCCCGAACAAACCCCGCTGCGGCGGGGTTTGTCATTATGTCTCGACCAAAGGGAGAGACGGTATCCCCTGGCGGGATTGGCGGACGCAATGCTGCGATAGCTTCCGCAAGGCCCGGCCGCGGCTCACGCCCGCCGGGCAAACTCCTCGAAGCCTGCCACCGGCAGTGGCCGGCTGAAGAAATAACCCTGATAGGCATGGCATCCCGCCGTGGCAAGAAAGGCCTTCTGCGCTGCGGTTTCCACGCCTTCGGCGATCACCCCCAGCCCCAGGCTTTGTGCCAGCGCCACAATGGTTCTGGCGATCGCCGCATCGTTGGGATCGACCAGCACGTCGCGCACGAAGGACTGGTCGATCTTCAACTGGTCCAGCGGCAGGCGCTTCAGGTAGGACAACGAGGAATAGCCGGTACCGAAATCGTCGAGCGCGAAGCCGACTCCCTTGGCTTTCAGGGCGAACATCTTCTCGATGACGTCCTCCACCTTGTCCACCAGTAGGCTCTCGGTCAGTTCCAGCTTGAGGCGGTTCGGGTTGGCGCCCGACCGGCTGATAATGGCCAGGACCTGTTCGACAAAGTCGGCCTCGTGGAACTGTCGGGCGCTGACATTCACCGCCACCGTCAGATGTGCCATCCCCGGCTGGGCCGCCCAAAGCGCGAGTTGGGCACAGGCAGTTTCCAGCACCCAGTTGCCCAAGGTCAGAATCAGTCCGGTCTCTTCGGCGAGGGGAATGAACACGGCGGGAGATACGGCTCCGCGCTGCGGATGCTGCCAGCGCAACAGCGCCTCTGCCCCCGTCACGCGGCCGTCGCCGACCACCTGGGCCTGATAGTGGAGCAAGAACTGTCCTTGCCGCAGGGCTGCGCGCAGATCCTTTTCCAGCGACACCCGCTCCATGACGACGGTCTCCATGTCCGGATCGAAGAAGTGCAGGACATTGCGTCCCCGGGCTTTCGATTTGTACATGGCGAGGTCGGCCTGCTTCATCAAGTCATCGACGCTGGCCTGGTGGCCGCGAAACAAGGTGGCGCCGATGCTTGCGCTGCTTCGATATTCGGTGCCCTGAAGCAGATAACTGCCGTTGAGCGCCGCGAGAATCTTGCCGCCCACGGCCTCCGTCTGCGTGGCGGCCTCGTCGAGGTTCGCACTCAGGCTGCCCAGCACCACGACGAACTCGTCACCGCCCAGGCGCGCCACCGTGTCGCCCTCGCGAACGCTGCCGGCCAGGCGCTGTGCGACCTGACTCAGCAGCATGTCCCCCATGTCATGGCCCAGGGTGTCGTTGAGGGTCTTGAAATTGTCGAGGTCGATGAACAACAGCGCACCATGGTTGCCGTTGCGGGAACTGGCGGTCATCGACTGACGCAGTCGGTCGAGCAGGAGCGTACGGTTGGGCAAACCGGTAAGCTGGTCGAAGAAGGCCAGTTCCCTGATTCTTTCCTCGGCGAGCTTGCGTTCGGTAATGTCCTGGTGTGCGCCGACGTAATGGGTCACCGTACCGCCTTCGTCCTTGACGGCCGAAATCGCCAGCCATTTCGGATAAATCTCGCCATTCTTGCGCCGATCCCAGACTTCTCCCTGCCAGGATCCGGTCCTGCGCAGGCTCTCCCACATCGCGGCGTAGAACGCGGCATCGTGCCGGCCCGATTTCAGCAGGCCGGGGGTCTTGCCGACGATGTCAGCGGCCGAGTAACCGGTAATTTCGGTAAATGCCTCATTCACCCGCAGGATCACGCCGTCGGGATCGGTAACCATCATGCCCGCCTGGGTCTCGAAAGCCGTCGCGGCAATCCGCAATTCGGCCTCGGCCGCCTTGCGGAAGCTGATGTCGCTGATGCTGCCGACGAACATTTTCCTGTCGTCCATCCGCGTTTCACTGACGCCCAGCTCGATATGGAATACCGATCCGTCGCGATGCCTGCCCATCACGTCGCGCTTGCTGCCAACCACCTTGCGGATGCCGCCGCGCCGGTAGGCATCGAGGTAGCCGTCATGCGCGGCGCGGTACGGCTCCGGCATCAGCATGTTGACATTGTTGCCGACCACATCAGCGGCGCTGTAGCCGAACAGACTCTCGGCGGACCGGTTGAAGGATTCGACGGTGCCGTTTTCGGTGATGGTGATCACGGCGTTGTGTACGCCATCCAGAACGGCACGCAGTCGCGTTTCGCTAGTGACCAAATCGAGCTCAATACGCTTGCGCTCGGTGATGTCCTGCACCGTACCGTGCGAACGCAACGGATTTCCGGCTAGATCGAAATCCGAGACGCATTTCTCCTGCACCCATTTGATGCGCCCATCGCTCATGCGCAGGCGATGGGATATCTCATATGGCATTCGATTGCCGAGCGAATCTGCGTAGGCGCGGTTCACCGCCTCGCGGTCTTCGGGATGAACAGCGTCGAGGAAGGCCTGGTAGGTGGCGCCGAACTGCTGTGGGTCGATCTCGAACAGGCGGAAGATTTCATCCGACCAGATCAGCTTCCCGCTGACTATGTCGAGCGTCCAGCTGCCGACGCGGGCGATGCGTTGGGCTTCGTTCAGGTTCTCTGCGCTGGCGCGCAACTCGGCCTCGGCCCGCTTGCGCTCCTCTTCATTCTGCAGTAGCTTGAACTGCATGGCCGACAGGCCGGCAAGCACGCTGCCTTCCATCCCGGGCGCGACCTCGATGGCAGCGGTGAAGTCTCCCCGCCCGATCCTGAGGATATGCTGATGGACCTGCCCCGCCGACCCACCCAGAGTTTTGCGCAAGGTCGCATACGTCCGCCAGAGCATCAACATTGCGCCAAGAACGCAGATGACGAAGACAAATCGGAGCAAGCGGGAATTGCGCTGGGCCAGATCGATCTGGTCTGCGGTGCGCCTGTCCATCGCCGCGTAGACCTCATTGATCGGCCTCATGATGGCCGCCTTGGCCCGATGATAGTCTGGGTCGTGCAGCATGCGCAGGGCGGTGACCCGCGCAGTGTCGGGTGCGGCGGACTCGACCAGTCTCATGGCGTCGAATTCGATGGCTGTCAGCCGGTCGGAATCCGCCTTGGCTTCGCCCAGCTTGCGCAACTCGTCGTCCGCAAATCCTGCCTCACGCATCAATTCCAGCAGGGGTACGGCATGCCCGCCTTGAGGCCGGGGCGCGTCGGGATCGGCCAGCAATATGTCCCAGTACGTCCCGGCGTAACCTGGCGGGCGCGGCCGGCGTCCGTCGCGAATTTCCAGTATGTCCTGGTAATAAGTCTTGTAGCGGGGATCCCCGGTCGCCACATAGGTTCTGGCCATTCGCGTCAAGTCGTCCGACGACTGGCGCAACTGATCAGCCAGCCGGAAGGACTGGTAGCGTTCGGTATTGGCTAGATCAAGCTGTCTTTCGGAGTTGACGTAGATGCCGAAGGCCAGTGCCAGCGCCAGAAGCATCATCAGGGCCGACCAAAACCTGCGTGTATACCGCCGCTTTCCGTCCGTCGAAATCATCGTCTCTTGCGCAATTCAAGCTCGTAACTTCAATTCTAACCGCCCGCTTGTGCACTCGCCTTGTCGCGCCATACCCCCGGTCAGGACGCGGCCAGTCGCCAGAGCGAAGTCAGTTCTGCCGCACGCGCCGCGTGCAGCGGATCCGTGGTGTCGGCCGCGCGCGGATGGCGCGGTTTGACGTCGCTGCGCCCGACAACTTTCAGGCCGGCATCGGCGAAGGCCGCCAGCAGTTCAGCACGGCTGCGCAGGCCCAGATGCTCGGCCAGATCGGAAAGTATCAGCCAGCCCTCGCCGCCCGGCTGCAGATGATCGGCAAGCCCGCGGATGAATCCCGTCAGCATCCGACTGTCGGGGTCATACACGGCACGCTCGAGCGGTGTGCCGGCGCGGCCCGGAAGCCAGGGCGGATTGCACACCACCAGTGACGCGCGTCCCGGCGGGAACAGGTCGGCAGCGATTACGTCCACCCGTTCCGCCAGCCCGAGCCGGGTGATGTTCTCGCGGGCGCAGGCCAGCGCACGAGGATCCCGGTCGGTAGCGACGACGCGATCGACGCCGCGCGTCGCCAGCACGGCCGCCAGCACCCCGGTGCCGGCGCCGATGTCGAACGCCAGTTTGCAGCCGTCAGGCAAGGGCGCGGCAGCCACCAGGTCGACATACTCGCCGCGCACCGGCGCAAACACGCCGTAATGCGGATGGATGCGCGCGCCCAGGGCGACAACCTCGACGCCCTGCCTGCGCCATTCGTGGGCGCCGATCAGGCCCAGCAGTTCACGCAGCGAGGCGACGAAGGGACCCCTTGCCTGGCCGTAGGCTTCGCTGCAGGCCTGCGCCACATCGGGTGCCCGTCGCAAGGGCAACCGATAGTCGTCGGCAAAAGGCAGCAGCAGCATGCCCAGGGTACGCGCGCGCTGCGCCTGCGCAAGCCGGTACAGATGGAAAACGGCGGCCGGAGCGGCGCCTGCTGCCGCCGCCTTGCGCGGCTTGCGATCGATACGCCGCGCCATGGCCTGCAGCAACTGGCGCGCATTCTGGAAATCGCCGCGCCAGAGCAGCCCGGTGCCTTCGCAGGCCAGACGCCAGGCGGCATCGGCCGTGGTGCGGTCATCGGCGACCACCACCCGCGGCGGCGGCGGCACACCGGCTTCCGAGTGCCAGCACGCAGTGTGTGCGACGCCATCCTCGTCCCAGCAGATGAGCGGAGCAACGCTCATGACGACGTCTTGGCGCAAGCCGGACTGGGTGATAACAACACGAGCGCTCCCTGATGACCATCAAGGGCCGCATGGTACGTGGCCGGCGACCGGCTGTAAATTTTCCGTACAAATGGTCGCGCCAGTGCATAGCCGCCGTAGCGCCAGCGCCGACTCTTTGCGTTAAAGTCGCGATCCCCGCCATCCGTCCTGCCGCGATGCCGCCACGCCTGCTATTCACCATCGTTTTCATCGAAGGCTATTGCTCCCTCGGCGCCGAGATCATCGCCCTGCGCCGCCTGATTCCACACGTAGGCAGTTCCATCGTGGTCACGGCGCCGACCATCGGCCTGTTCCTGCTTGCCCTGGCACTCGGCTACTACTCCGGCAGCCGCGTGGCGGAGGACTACCGCGCGGTCGTGGCGCGCAACTTCCTGATCTCGGCGGCACTGATGGGCGCCGGCCTGTCCGGTAGCAGCGTCAACTTCATATTTGCCGGAGCGCAGGCGGGACTGGCCTACCTGATTTTCATCGGCGCGATTCTTTGCCCGCTGGCCTGGCTGCTGGGACAGACGGTGCCGATCCTGACCAACCTGATGCGCGCGCAGCGCAGCGGCGAAGCGGCCGGACGCGCGCTCTACTGGTCCACGCTCGGCTCCTTTCTCGGCTCGGTCACCCTGTCGCTGATCGTCATGCAATTGTTCGGCGTCTGGGCCGCGGTGCTGCTCGGCGCCTTGATGCTGGTCGCCGGCGCCGCGCTGGTGCAGCGCCCGCGGCCGCTGGCGGCAGCCTTGCTGGCGGCAGTCAGCGCACTCAGCGTGGCGGCCAACCTCGGCGACCGGCAGCGTGCCGACACGGCCTATGCCGATTACGCCGTGGAGCCCGTGGTGCGCGAAGGCATGCTGTCGCCGCGCGCCTTCCTGGTCAACAACCAGAGCGCCTCGGTGATCGACAACAGCGAGCCGCCGCAGTATGCGCGCTACGTGCAGCACTTGCGGCGCATCCTGCTCGATGACCTGCGCTTCAGCGAACGCGACATCCTGGTGCTGGGCGCCGGGGGCTTCACCCTCTCGCAGCGCGAGCCCCTGAACCGCTATACCTATGTGGATATCGATCCGGCCATCCGCGCCATCGCCGAACGCGATTTCCTGCGCGAAGCGGCCCGCGGCGAATTCGTCGCCACCGATGCCCGCCGTTTCGTGATCGAGACTGCGCGCCGCTTCGATGCGATCGTGGTGGATGTCTACAGCGCCCGCACCTCGATCCCGGGCCATCTGGTGACGCGCGAATTCTGGCGCGATACGCGGCGCGCGCTAAAGCCCGGCGGCGTCATGCTGGCCAACCTGATCCTCGACGGCCAGCTCGCCAGTCCCTATGCGCGCAATCTGCTGGCCACCATCGAAAGCGTCTACGGCCGTTGCGCGGTAGAAGTGCTGGCCAAGTCGGCGCCGGTCAGCAATGTCATCGTCAGCTGCTTCGCCAGCGCGAGTGACGAAGCAATCCAGGTCTATGTCGACGAGCGTAACCTGGCCGACATCGACAGCGCCCGTTCGCCGTAGCGTCAGCGCCGACTGTTGCCTAATTGCCGGCGATCGTCATGCGCTCGACCAGGATCGAGCCGACCTGCTTCGAACCGCGCACCTCGATGTCATTGCCGATGGCGGCAATGCCGCGCAGCATGTCGCGCAGGTTGCCGGCGATGGTGATCTCCTCCACCGGATAGGCGATCTCGCCGCCTTCCACCCAGTAGCCCGCCGCGCCGCGCGAGTAGTCGCCGGTCACGTAGTTCACGCCCTGGCCGAGCAACTCCGTCACCAGCAGACCGCTGCCCATTTCGCGCAGCAGGCCCCGCAGATCATGCCGACCGGGCTGCACCAGCAGGTTGTGCGAGCCGCCGGCATTGCCGGTGGTCTGCATCCCGAGCTTGCGCGCCGAATAGGTGGACAGGAAGTAGCCCTGCAGCACGCCGTTCTTCACCACTTCGCGGTCATGCGTGGCAACGCCGTCGTCATCGAAAGGAGAGGAGGCGAATCCGCCGCGGATATGCGGCCGCTCGCTGATCTGGACGAAGTCGGGAAACAGTTGCTGGCCCAGGCTGTCGACCAGGAAGGATGTCTTGCGGTAGAGCGCGCCGCCGGAAATCGCATGCACGAAACTGCCGATCAGGCCTGCCGCCAGCGGCGCTTCGAAAATCACCGGACATTTGCGCGTCTTCAGCTTGCGCGCGCCGAGCCGCGACAGGGCGCGGCGCGCGGCGTAATCGCCGACCGTCGCCGCATCGGGAAAGTTCGCCGGATTGCGCTGCGAGACATACCAGTCGTCGCGCTGCATGTCATCGCTTTCGCCGGCGATCACCGAACAGGACAGGTAGTGCCGTGATGTGGCGAAGCCGCCCATGAAGCCCAGGCTGTTGGCGGATACAAAGTGCGCGGTCTGCGCCGAGACGCTGGCGCCTTCGGAGTTCTTCACCATCGGACTGACATCGAAGGCGGCCTGCTCGCAACGGCGCGCGATATCAATTGCGGCTTCCACTGAAATGTCCCAGGGATGGAACAGGTCGAGATCCATGGTCCTGGTCGCCAGCAGCTTGGCGTCGGGCAGGCCGGCGCAGTCGTCTTCGGCGGTGAAGCGCGCGATCGATAGCGCCGCCTCGACCGAGGCCCTGACCGCCGCCAGCGAAAAATCGGAACTGCTGGCATGGCCGCGCCGCTGGCCGATGTACACCGAAACGCCGAGCCCCTTGTCGCGGTTGTATTCGATGGTTTCGACCTCCTGCCGGCGCACGCTGACCGACTGGCCGAGGCCTTCCGACACATCGACCTCGCAGGCCGTGGCACCCCGGGCGACGGCGTGATCGAGCACCGTCTGCGCCAACGCGCGCAATGCCTCCTGCGAATGAGCAAAACCTTGTGACATGCGGGAACCCTTCGATTGACGAAGTTATAATCATATCCCACCGGGGATACCGTCCCCTGCGCAGGCTTCGGGGACATAACCGTGGAAGATATCGATAACGAGGCGGACGAATATTCCGGCCCCAGCAAATCCCAGCTGAAGCGCGAGATGACTGCCTTGCAGGATCTCGGCGCCGAACTGGTCGCGCTGTCGAAGGAACGCCTGGCCAAGATCGACATGTCGGAACGGCTGCGCGATGCCCTGCTCGAAGCGCAGCGCATCACCAAGCACGAAGCCAAACGGCGGCAGATGCAATACATCGGCAAGATCATGCGCACGGTCGATGCGACGCCCTTGCGTGCGGCGCTGGATGAAATCAATGGCGTCTCGAAAGCGGCCACGATTCGCCAGCACCAGCTGGAAAGACTGCGGACGCGCCTGATGGAAGACGAGGCGGTATTCAGCGAAGTGGCGCGCGACTATCCCGGTGCCGACATGCAGCATCTGCGCCAGTTGCGCCGCAACGCGCTGAAGGAAGCCCAACAGGGCAAGCCGCCGCGCTCCTACCGCGAACTGTTTCGCGAACTGCGCGCCCTTGAAGGCAGTTCCGCCGACGAGACGGCGGACGACGACGACGCCGTCTAAAAGCGCTTAGGCAAAGTCCTTTTGCGGCGCGGCCGCCGGACTGGTGCTCGAGGTCAGAATGGTCAGCACCGCTTGCGCATGTTCCGCCGCATCGCGTCCCAGCCCCGTCAGATAGCCGCCGTCAGCCAGGGTCAGTAATCCCTTGGCATGCAAACGCTGAGTGGCCGCGATGACTTCCGGATCGGCGGTCTTGTGCACCTTGATGCCCTGCTGGCTGGTCTCCAGGTCGAAGCGGATCAGGGTATTCAGTTCATGGACCAGATCAGGCGTGTAGGGCATGTCAAACCTCGCTCTTGAATGTAGGGCAATGGGCACATTCTAGCTGCCGCAGCCGCGGGCGCCGGCTCTTGCCCAAACGAAATCTGCTGTGGCTCGGGAATCAAAGCCCGGGATCGGCACCTTCGCCCTTTTGCGTTGCCTCGACCATGTGCCGCGTCAGTTGGGGCGCCAGCAATTCCATGAAGTCGTAGTCGTAACCGCGCAGCCAGATGTCACGGCGGAACGCCACACGTGTGGTGTTGCCCTCGAACAGGTGCGTGGCCGGGATGGCCGCCAGCGCATCATCGCGCAAGGGATCGAAAGCCATTTCGGCGATGATGCCGACACCCAGGCCGAGGCCGACATAGGTCTTGATCACGTCGGAATCGATGGCGGTCAGCATCACGTTGGGCCGCATGCTCTGACGTTCGAAGGCGCGATCGATGCGCGAACGCCCGGTGAAGGTCGCGTCATAGGTAATCAGCGGATAGTCGGCCAGCGCCGCCAGCGTCAAGGGCCGGCGCTCCTGTAGCGGATGCCCCTTGGGCGTCACCACCAGATGCGCCCACTGGAAACAGGGCAGGGTCAGCAATTCCGGATGCCGGTCGAGCGCCTCGGTGGCGATGCCCAGATCGGCGCTGCCGTCCAGCACCCAGTCGGCGACCTGCAAGGGGCTGCCCTGCTGGATGTGCAGGCGTATCTGCGGGTGGTGCTGGACAAAACGCTGAATCACCGGCGGCAGGGTGTAGCGCGCCTGGGTGTGGGTGGTCGCGATGGACAGCGTACCGCTGCTTTCCGCCGCATAGTCCGCGCCCACCCGCTTCATGTTCTGCGCCTCGCTGAGCATGCGCCGGGCCATCGCCAGCACCACCGCTCCGGGAGCGGTGACGGCGGTGAGACGCTTGCCGCTACGCTCGAAAATCGTCACACCAAGCTCTTCTTCCAGCATGCCGATCTGTTTGGAGACCCCCGGCTGGGAAGTGAACAGCGCCTCGGCGGCAGCGGAAATGCTGAGTCCGCGCCGCTCGATTTCGACCAGGTACCGCAGCTGCTGAAGTTTCATCATTCGATTATATATCGTTTGATTCTATGTAAATACATACTAAGTATTTTCCAGAACTATATGGGCTCGCTACGATGCATCCCATCATGGAATTCATCCTCAATCCCCTGCTCCCGCTGTCCGGCTTCGCCGTCGGCCTGCTGGTCGGCCTGACCGGTGTCGGCGGCGGCTCGCTGATGACGCCGCTGCTGGTGCTCCTCTTCGGCTTCAAGCCGGCGACCGCAGTGGGCACTGACTTGCTCTATGCGGCGATCACCAAAAGCGGCGGCTCCTGGGTGCATCACCGCCACGACAACATCGACTGGACCATCACCCGGCGTTTGGCGCTGGGCAGCGTTCCCGCGGCAGGCCTGACGCTGCTGGCGCTGTCGCAACTGGGCATACAAGGTCACGGCGCAACGGGATTGATCTCGGTAGTGCTCGGATTCGCCCTGCTGCTGACCGCCCTCTCCCTGTTTTTCCGCCAGCGCCTGCTGGACCTCGCGAAGCGCCGTAGCGCCAGCGCCGACTTCGCCCATCGCCATGTCGCCGGCCTGACGGTCGCGGTCGGTGTCGTGGTCGGCGCCCTGGTGACGATTTCCTCGGTCGGCGCCGGCGCGCTCGGTGTCACCGCCCTGACCTTCCTCTACCCGAACCTGGCCACGCGCCGCATCGTCGGCTCCGACATCGCCCATGCCGTGCCGCTCACCCTGGTCGCCGGTCTCGGCCACTGGTGGCTTGGCACGGTAGATGTGGTGCTGCTGGTCTCGCTGCTGATCGGTTCACTGCCCGGCATAGCGCTCGGCGCCCACTTCGCCGCCAGGGTGCCGGAACGCGCCCTGCGCGGTCTGCTCGCCTCGGTTTTGCTGCTGATCGGCGGCAAGCTGATCCTCACTTAAGGAAACACCATGTACAAATATGACGACTACGATCACGCGATTGCCCAGGCCCGCGTCGCCCAGTTTCGCGGCCAGACCGAGCGTTATCTTGCCGGCAAACTGAGCGACGACGAATTCCGCCCGCTGCGCCTGCAGAACGGCCTCTACATCCAGCGTCATGGCCCGATGCTGCGCCTGGCCGTGCCCTACGGCCTGATCTCGGCTGTGCAACTGCGCCGCTTCGCCGACGTCGCCCGCCGTTACGACCGCGGCTACGGCCACTTCACCACGCGCCACAACCTGCAATTGAACTGGGTCAAGCTGGTGGAAGTACCGAACATCCTCGCCGATCTGGCGCAGGACGAGCTGCATGCGATCCAGACCTCCGGCAACTGCATCCGCAACGTGACCACCGATCATTTCGCCGGCGTCGCCGCCGACGAGATTGCCGATCCCCGCCCCTGGGCCGAAATCCTGCGTCAGTGGTCGAGCTTCCATCCCGAGTTCGCCTACCTGCCGCGCAAATTCAAGGTCGCGATCTCCGGCGCCAATGAAGACCGCGCGGCGATCCAGGTGCATGACCTCGGTCTTCAGGTGGTGCGGGACCCGAACAATTCCGCCGAAATCGGCTTCAAGGTTTATGCCGGCGGCGGCCTCGGCCGCACCCCGCTGCTCGGCCAGGTGGTGTGCGAGTTCCTGCCCTGGCAGCACCTGCTGAGCTACACCGAGGCGCTGGTGCGCGTGTTCAACCGCCATGGCCGCCGCGACAATGCCTACAAGGCGCGCATCAAGATCCTGGTCAAGGCGCTCAGCCGCGAGGAGTTTGCACGGCAGGTCGACGCGGAGTGGGCACATCTTAAGGACGGCCCCTCGACCCTTACGGTCGCCGAAGTCGAACGCGTCTCGCAGCAGTTCGCCGCACCTGCTTACGAAACACTGGCCGAGAACGATCTGTGCCACCTCGCCCATCTGCGTGAAGACAAGGCTTTCTCGCGCTGGGTCGAGCGCAACGTACAGGCGCACAAGGTTCCGGGCTACGCCGCTGTCACGCTGTCGCTGAAGAAGCCCGGTGCCGCGCCGGGCGATGCCAGTTCTGAGCAGATGGAAGCCGCCGCCGACCTCGCCGAGCGCTACAGCTTCGGCGAAATCCGCGTCTCTCACGAGCAGAACCTGATCCTCGCCGACGTGCCGCTGCGCGAGCTCTACACCGTCTGGCACCGTGCCAAGGCCGCCGGTCTCGCCTCGCCCACCGTGGGCCTGATCCAGGACCTGATCGCCTGCCCCGGCGGCGACTTCTGCGCGCTGGCCAACGCCCGCTCGCTGCCGCTCGCCGCTGCGATCCAGGAGCGCTTCGAGGATCTCGACTACCAGCACGACATCGGCGAACTGGAACTCAACATCTCCGGCTGCATGAATTCCTGCGGCCACCACCACCTCGGCGCGATCGGCATCCTCGGCGTCGACAAGAACGGCGAGGAGTGGTACCAGATCACGCTCGGCGGACGCCAGGGCAAGGCCGCGCGCATCGGTGAGGTGATCGGGCGTTCCTTCGCCGCCGCCGAAGTTCCTGATGCGGTCGAGCGCCTGATCGCCGCCTATCTCGCCCATCGCCATGCCGATGAAAACTTTGTCGACACCTTCGATCGCATCGGCATCGAAGTCTTTCAACACGTTGCATATCCGCATCCCCATCAATCAAGGAGAGTCGCAAATGGCTAACAAACAAATCATCAAGGAGCGTCGCCTGCAGGACGACGCATGGAAAGTCGTGACCCTGGTCGACGGCGAAGCGCCCTTCGACGTTTGCCTGCCGGTCGGCCCGCTGCTGGTGCCGGTGTCGGTCTGGAAGGCGAAGAAGACCTGCCTGATTCATCGCGAGTACGAGCACGGCACGCCGCTCGGCATCTGGCTCGCGCCGGAGGACGACCTCTCCGAAATCGCCGCCGACATCGACGACTTCACGGTGATCGCCGTGCATTTCCCGAAATTCGCAGACGGCCGCGGCTACTCGACCGCGCGCCTGCTACGCGAGCGCCATGGCTATGACGGCGAGTTGCGTGCCTTCGGCGACATTGGCCGCGACCAGATCTTCTTCCTCAATCGCGTCGGCTTCGATGCCTTCGTGATCGGCGAAGGCAAGAGCGCCGAAGACGCGCTGGCCGCCTTCGACGATTTTCCCGAGAGCTACCAGGGTGACGCGGTCCAGCCGCTGCCCCTGTTCCGCCGACGGGCCGCTTGAACCATCCGTAATCAGGAGCCTGCCATGCTGCGCGAAAACCTGCCCGATCTGGCGGACCTGGAACTGGTCGCCGCCGTTGCCGAGAAAGCCGTCGGCGTCAAGCAACTGCTGCGCGACGTGGCGCGCGATTACGCTCCCGCCGTGTTCGCCAACAGCCTCGGCGCCGAGGACATGGTGCTGACCGACATGATCTGGAGCGAAGGCACGCAGATCGGCATCTTCTCGCTGGACACCGGGCGCCTGCCGGCCGAAACCTACGAGCTGATGGCCCGCGCCGAGCAGAACTACGGCCGCCGCCTTGAGGTCTTTGTGCCGCGCCATGACGCGGTGCAGGATTTCATCGCCAGCTTTGGCATCAACGGCTTCTACGACTCGGTCGAAGCGCGCAAGGCCTGCTGCCATGCGCGCAAGGTCGAGCCCCTGCAGCGTGCCCTGACCGGCAAACAGGCCTGGATCACCGGCCTGCGCGCAGCGCAGTCGCAGACGCGGGAGAAGCTCAAGACGGTGAGCTTTGACGCGACAAATAATCTGGTCAAGATCAGCCCGCTGGCCGACTGGAGCGAGCGCGAGGTTTGGGTCTACCTGCGCGCCAACAACGTGCCCTACAACGCGCTGCACGACCGCAATTTCCCGAGCATCGGCTGCGCCCCCTGCACCCGCGCCATCCAGCCGGGCGAGGACGTACGCGCCGGGCGCTGGTGGTGGGAAACGCCGGAGACCAAGGAGTGCGGCCTGCATCTGGTCGATGGCCGCCTGCAACGTATTGAAAAGCAAAGGACCGAGACATGAGCACGCTGGCTCTGCAGCAGCACGCCACCCTGTCGCACCTGGACTGGCTGGAAGCCGAAGCCATCCATATCCTGCGCGAGGTCGCCGGGCAATGCGCCAATCCCGCGCTGCTGTTTTCCGGCGGCAAGGATTCGCTGGTGCTGCTGCGTCTGGCCGAAAAGGCCTTTCGCCCGGGGCGCTTTCCCTTTCCGCTGCTCAACATCGATACCGGCCACAACTACAGCGAGGTGATCGACTTCCGCGACTTTCGCGCCTGCCAGCTTAACGAGCGCCTGATCGTGCGCTCGGTGGAGGATTCGATGCGGCGTGGTACCGTGGTGCTGAAGTCGCCCGGCGAATCGCGCAACAAGCATCAGTCGGTGACCCTGCTCGAAGCCATCGAGGAATTCGGCTTCGATTGCTGCATCGGCGGCGCGCGACGCGACGAGGAAAAGGCGCGGGCCAAGGAAAGAATTTTTTCCTTCCGCGACGAGTTCGGCCAGTGGGATCCGAAGAACCAGCGCCCGGAGCTGTGGGACCTCTACAACGCACGGGTACACAAGGGCGAAAACATCCGCGCCTTTCCCATCTCGAACTGGACCGAACTCGACGTCTGGCAGTACATCGAACGCGAAGAACTGCAACTGCCTTCGATCTATTTCGCCCACAAGCGCGAGGTAATCCGCAGGAACGGACTGCTGCAACCGGTCACCGAGCTGACACCGGCGCGCACCGGCGACGTGGTCGAAGAATTGACCGTGCGCTTCCGTACCGTCGGCGACATCACCTGCACTGCGCCGGTCGAATCCGATGCCGATACGGTCGCCCGCATCATCGAGGAAACGGCGGTGACTACCATCACCGAGCGCGGTGAAACCCGCCTCGACGACCAGACCTCGGAAGCCTCGATGGAACAACGCAAGAAGGAAGGTTACTTTTGATGAGCGCAATCGAACATCTGCCCGGCATCGACAACGGCCTGCTGCGCTTTCTTACCTGCGGCAGCGTCGATGACGGCAAGAGCACCCTGATCGGCCGGCTGCTCTTTGACACCAAGACCATCCTTGCCGACACACTGCACGCGATCACGCGTACCTCGGAACGCCGCGGGCTCGAAGCGGTCGATCTGTCGCTGCTGACCGACGGCCTACTGGCCGAGCGCGAGCAAGGCATCACCATCGATGTCGCCTACCGCTACTTCAGCACCGGACGGCGCAAGTACATCATTGCCGATGCCCCGGGTCACGAGCAATACACGCGCAACATGGTCACGGCGGCCTCGACCGCCAACCTCGCGATCATCCTGATCGACGCGCGCAAAGGCGTGCTGACGCAGACCCGACGCCATTCCTACCTGGCGCATCTGGTCGGCATTCCCCACATCGTCGTCGCCATCAACAAGATGGACCTTGTCGGCTACGACCAGGCGACCTTCGAGCGCATCCGCAGCGAGTATCTTGAGTTCGCCGCAACGGTCGGTATCGGCGATGTCCGCTTCATTCCCATGTCGGCGCTGAACGGCGACATGCTCGTCGAACGCGGCGAGAATCTGGACTGGTACTCGGGCCCGACGCTGCTCGACATTCTCGAGAATGCGCCAACCGCGCACAGCGAACGCGACGAACGTTTCCGCTTTCCGGTGCAATATGTCTGCCGGCCGCAAAAATCGGGCGACCTGAAGCTGCACGACTATCGCGGCTTCATGGGCCGCGTTGAATCCGGCGAGATCGCGGTGGGCGACGAGGTGATGGTGCTACCGTCGGAAACGCGCACTCGAGTCAAGGCGATCGAGATCTACGATCGTTCCTTGCCGCGCGCGATTGCCGAGCAGTCGGTCACGCTCTTGCTTGAAGACGAGGTCGACACTTCACGCGGCGACATGATCGTGCGCGCGCAAGAGTCGGCGCTGGTGACACGGCGCATCGAGGCCATGCTTTGCTGGCTGGGCGATGCTCCTCTCGATACTCGACGCAAGTACCTGATCCGCCAGACCACGCGCGAAACCAAGGCAGCAATCGAGTCCATCGACTACCGGCTGGACATCAACTCATTGCAGCAACTGCCGGCCGGGAGCCTGAGCATGAACGACATCGCGCGGGTAGCCTTCAGACTGGCGCAACCGCTATGCATCGATGCCTACGCCGAGAATCGCTCCACCGGTGCCTTCATCGTGATCGACGAGTCGAACAACAACACGGTCGGCGCCGGAATGATTCTCTGATGGGTGATGCGATCCCGCGAGGGGATACCGTCGCGACGTTGCGCCGGGGCATATCCCGCAAGGGGATACCGTCCGCGCCTTCGGCGCGGACATAAAACGAAAAGCCAGGCAATGCCTGGCTTCTTGTTTTCGCCGCTACAGCTTTATTCGGCGGTTGGTGCTTCCACCACTTCGCCCGCCGGGCGATCGAGCAATTCGACGAAGGCCATCGGCGCGTTGTCGCCGACGCGGAAACCCATCTTCAGGATGCGCAGATAGCCGCCGTTGCGTGCGGCATAGCGCGGGCCGAGCACCTCGAACAGCTTGCCGACGATTTCGCGATCGCGCGTGCGATCGAAAGCCAGACGGCGATTGGCCAGGCTGGGCTTCTTGCCGAGCGTGATCAGGGGTTCCACCACGCGGCGCAATTCCTTGGCCTTGGGCAGCGTGGTCTTGATGGCCTCGTGGCGCAGCAGCGATACCGCCATGTTACGCAGCATCGCCTGGCGATGGGCCGAGGTCCGATTGAGTTTGCGAAGTCCGTTACCGTGACGCATTTTGATTCCCTCGTTTTTTGCGGCCACCGCGCAATGCAAATGGCCGGTTAATGGTTATCGAGTAGGTATTCAGTACAGCTAGTAAAGCAGATGAAACAAGAGCTCCGGGCCAGGACCCGGCTTTCACTACATCAGGACAGCTTCTCCAGCCCGGCGGGCGGCCAGCTCTCGAGTTTCATGCCCAGGGTCAGGCCGCGCGAAGCCAGCACTTCCTTGATTTCGTTGAGCGACTTGCGACCCAGATTGGGGGTCTTCAGCAACTCGGTTTCGGTGCGCTGGATCAGATCGCCGATGTAATAGATGTTCTCGGCCTTCAGGCAGTTGGCGGAGCGAACCGTCAGTTCGAGGTCATCGACCGGACGTACCAGAACCGGATCTACCGAGGTCTGCTTGGGCGCCTCGGCGGACAGCGGCGTGCCTTCCAGATCGGCGAAAATCGACAACTGCTCCATCAGGATGCGGGCTGCGGTACGCACGGCCTCCTCGGCATTGTCGATGGCGCCGTTGGTTTCGATGTCGAGGATCAGCTTGTCGAGGTCGGTACGCTGTTCAACGCGCGCGGATTCGACCGAGTAGCTGACACGGCGCACCGGGCTGAACGATGCGTCGAGCATGATCTGGCCGATGGCGCGGTTTTCACGGGCGATTTCGCGCTGATTGGCCGGCACATAGCCGCGGCCGGACTCGACGCGAATCTGCATGTTGAGCTTGCCGCCCGGCGCGATGTGGGCAATCACGTGATCCGGATTGACGATCTCGACGTCATGGGTGGTTTCGATGTCGCGCGCTGTGACCACGCCTTCGCCGTTGCGGGACAGGGTCAGCGTTGCTTCGCGACGATTGTGCATTTTCAGCACCACACCCTTGAGGTTCAACAGAACATCGACCACGTCTTCACGAACTCCGTCCAGCGTCGAATACTCGTGGAGCACGCCTTCGATCGATACCTCGGTCGGGGCGACGCCTTCCATCGAGGACAGCAGGATGCGGCGCAGGGCATTGCCCAGCGTATGGCCATAACCGCGCTCGAACGGCTCCATGACCACACGGGCATGCACCGGCGAAAGCTGCTGGACATCGATACTGCGGGGTTTCAGAAGTGTGTGCATGTGCATTCCTTCAAATGGACGACGCCTGGCGTCCGAAGGACGCCAGGCGCAAAACTACTTATTAACGCGAATACAGTTCGACGACCAGACCCTCGTTGATCGAGGGCGGCAGATCTTCACGAGCCGGATAGGACTTGAATACGCCTTTGCCTGCCTTGGCGTCGACCTCGATCCACTGCGGGAAGCCGCGCGACTCGGCGGCTTCCAGCGCGGCCTTGGTGCGCAGGTGGCCACGCGTGCTGTCGAGCAACTGGATGACGTCACCCGGGCGAACGCTGTAGGACGGGATATCCACGCGCTTGCCGTTGATCAGCACGCCGTTGTGGCGAACCACTTGACGGGCCTCGGCACGCGATACGCCGAAACCCATGCGATAAGCGACGGTGTCAAGACGGCTTTCCAGCAGCTTGAGCAGGTTCTCGCCGGTCTGTCCCTTCTTGCGCTCGGCATCGCCGAACACCTTGCGGAACTGGCGCTCGAGCACGCCGTAGATGCGGCGGATCTTCTGCTTTTCACGCAGTTGCGTGCCATAGCCGGAAAGGCGCTGGCCGGATTTCTGGCCATGCTGACCCGGCGCGTAGGCGCGGCGTTCAACGGAACATTTGTCAGTGAAACACTTTTCGCCTTTGAGGAAGAGCTTCTCGCCCTCGCGGCGGCACTGGCGGCACTTGGCATCTAGGTTGCGGGCCATGGTGTCGTATCCTTATTGCCTTAGATGCGGCGGCGCTTGGGCGGCCGGCATCCGTTGTGGGGAATCGGGGTAATGTCGGTGATGCTGGTAATCTTCATGCCGAGTGCATTAAGCGCACGAACCGCTGACTCACGTCCGGGGCCGGGGCCCTTGATGCGAACTTCGAGATTCTTGACGCCACACTCCTGCGCTGCCTTGCCCGCCGCTTCAGCTGCAATCTGCGCGGCAAAAGGAGTCGACTTGCGCGAACCCTTGAAACCGGCTCCGCCAGAGGTAGCCCACGACAGGGCATTGCCCTGGCGATCGGTAATCGTGATGATGGTGTTGTTGAAGGAAGCATGAACGTGCGCGATACCTTCGGCGACGTTCTTCTTGACCTTCTTGCGGACTTTGGTTGCGGTCTTAGCCATGTAATGGTTCCTGGTTTACTTCTTGCCCATCGAAATCGCCTTGCGCGGTCCCTTGCGGGTACGCGCATTTGTGCGGGTGCGCTGACCGCGCACTGGCAGGCCGCGACGATGACGTACGCCGCGATAGCAGCCAAGGTCCATGAGGCGCTTGATGTTCATCGTCGTTTCGCGGCGCAAATCGCCTTCGACGGTGAACCTGCCCACCTCTTCACGCAAGCGATCCATCTCGCTATCCGTGAGTTCCTTGATCTTGGCCGAACGCTTGACGCCAACGGCGTCGCAGATTTTCCGCGCACGGGTGCGGCCAATGCCATAGATCGCCGTCAGTGCGATCTCCGCGTGCTGGTGATTCGGGATGTTGACGCCTGCTATACGAGCCATGTGCTTACCTGTTCGTCGCCGTTAATGCGGTGTGGTGGGTTAGCTGAAAAACGCGAAACCGTAGATTATATCTGATCGGGCCAGCTCAATCAACCTTGACGCTGCTTGTGGCGCGGATCGGTACAGATGATCCTCACCACACCTTTGCGGCGGATGACTTTGCAATTGCGACAGATACGTTTGACCGAAGCCAGAACTTTCATTGGAGTTCTCCGGAAATAATGCCTAACTACTTGGCGCGGAACACGATGCGACCTTTGGTAAGGTCGTAGGGCGTGAGCTGCACGGTGACCTTGTCGCCTGGAAGAATGCGGATGTAGTGCATGCGCATTTTCCCGGAGATATGGCCAAGAACAACATGCCCGTTCTCAAGCTTGATGCGGAACGTGGCATTCGGGAGATTTTCGACGACCTCTCCCTGCATTTCAATTACATCTTCCTTCGACATGTTTCAACGAACCGGGAACCCGGCTCCTTTGAAGTTGGCCTTTTTCAGAAGACTTTCATACTGATGCGACATGACATAGGCCTGGACCTGCGACATGAAATCCATTGTCACCACAACGATAATCAACAGACTGGTACCGCCGAAATAGAACGGCACATTCCATTTGAGGATCAGGAACTCGGGCAACAGACAGACCGCCGTGATGTAGATGGCACCGGCCAGGGTCAGGCGGGTTAGGATTTTGTCGATGTAGCGCGCAGTCTGGTCACCGGGCCGAATGCCGGGAACAAACGCACCGCTCTTCTTCAGGTTGTCCGCTGTCTCCTTGGAGTTGAATACCAGCGCGGTATAGAAGAAGCAGAAGAACACGATTGCGGCTGCGTAGAGCATTACATAGATCGGCTGTCCCGGCGAGATCGTCGCGGCAATGTCCTTGAGCCAGGTCATGCCCTCGCCAGCGCCAAACCATCCGGCTGCAGTAGCCGGGAACAGGATGATCGAGGACGCAAAGATCGGCGGAATGACGCCCGACATGTTCAGCTTCAGGGGCAGATGCGAACTCTGTCCGCCGTAGACCTTGTTGCCAACCTGGCGCTTGGCATAGTTCACCAGGATCTTGCGCTGGCCCTTTTCCACAAACACCACGAAGCCCGTGACCAGAACCGCCACACCGCAAATGAACAGAGCTGACAAGGCATGCATCGCACCAGTACGCACCAGTTCGAACAGACCGCCAAGGGCACTAGGCAAGCCCGCAGCGATGCCGGCGAAAATGATGATCGAAATGCCATTGCCCAGACCGCGTTCGGTGATCTGCTCGCCCAGCCACATCAGGAACATCGTGCCGGTGAGCAGGGTAAGCACGGTAACGAAGCGGAACATGAGGCCCGGATCGAGCACCAGTCCGGCCTGCGATTCAAGAGCGATGGCCATGCCCAGGCCTTGAAACAGGGCCAGACCAACGGTGCCATAGCGCGTGTATTGGGTAATCTTGCGCCGCCCCGCCTCACCCTCTTTTTTCAGCGCTTCGAGGGTCGGCACTGCGACCGTCATAAGCTGCATGATGATCGATGCGGAAATGTAGGGCATGATGCCCAGCGCGAACAGCGTAAAACGCGACAGGGCGCCGCCGGAAAACAGATTGAAGACGCCAAGAATGCCACCCTGCTGACCCTGGAACAACTCGGCCAGTTTTACGGGATCAATCCCCGGCACGGGAATATGCGCCCCGATCCGGAATACAACCAGCGCGCCCAGCAGAAACCACAGTCGGCGCCAGAGGTCGCCGAACTTGCCGGTTTTGCCGAGTGCTGCTGCCTGGGGGCTTGCCACGCGATCCGTCCTTGTCCGCTATCAGGCAGCGGCGATGTCCGCAACCGAGCCACCGGCCGCTTCGATTGCAGCACGGGCACCCTTGGTTGCCCCGACGCCTTTGAGCGCAATCTTGCGATTGAGCTTGCCCGACAGGATCACCTTGGCCGACAGCGCGTCGCCAGCAATCACGCCGGCTTGCTTCAAAACCAGCAAATCGACTTCTTCAACCGGCAACTTGTCCAACTCGGACAAACGCACTTCAACGTTGCGGCTTGCCGTCAGGGAAACGAATCCGCGCTTAGGCAAACGACGTTGCAGCGGCATCTGGCCGCCCTCAAAACCGACCTTGTGGAAACCACCGGCGCGTGACTTCTGGCCTTTATGCCCGCGACCGGCTGTCTTGCCGAGTCCGCTGCCAATGCCGCGTCCGACACGCTTGGAGGCGTGCTTGGAGCCGGCGCCCGGCTTCAAATTATTAAGTTCCATGCTCATCGCGATATCCCTTTAACCCTTAGCCTTCGCACTTCAGCAGATAGGCCACTTTACGGATCATGCCGCGCACAGCCGGCGTATCCTCCAGCACAGCCGAACTGTTAACCCTCTTCAGGCCCAGTCCGCGGACGGTCGCACGATGATCCTGCTTGGTGCCGATGACACTTTTAACCAGCGTGACCTTGATCGTTTTGTCAGCCATGACTTACTCCATAATCTCTGCAACAGCCTTGCCGCGCTTGGCAGCGATCTCGGCCGGGGTGCTCATGGCTAACAGGCCATGCAGCGTTGCGCGCACCACGTTGTAGGGATTGGTCGAGCCAATGGTCTTGGCCACGACGTCGGTAATGCCCATCACTTCGAATACAGCGCGCATCGGACCGCCGGCAATGACGCCGGTACCGGGAGACGCGGGGGACATCAGCACCGTGGTGGCTCCATGCCTGCCCTTGACCGTGTGGTGCAGGGTGCCATCCTTCAGGCTGATCTTGGCCATCTTGCGCCGCGCCTCTTCCATCGCCTTTTGCACGGCTACCGGCACTTCCCGGGACTTGCCCTTGCCCATGCCGATGCCGCCATCGCCATCGCCCACCACGGTCAGCGCGGCGAAACCGAGAATCCGGCCGCCCTTCACCACCTTGGTTACGCGATTGATGGATACCATCTTCTCGCGCATGCCGTCATCGCGCTCTTCCTGGGCCTGCTGCTGTTTCCTGCCTTGCGGTTTAGCCATGTCCGTCTCGCTTAGAACTTGAGACCGCCCTCACGGGCGGCTTCAGCCAGCGCCTTGACGCGGCCGTGGTAGTGAAAACCGGAGCGGTCGAAAGCAACCTGCTCGATGCCGGCCGCTTTGGCCCGCTCGGCGATGAGTTTGCCAACCGTCTTGGCGGCGTTGACGTTGCCACCGTTCGGCACCTGGCTCCGAACTTCCGGCTCCATGGTCGAAGCGGCGGCGAGTACCTTGGTGCCGCAGCCTGAGAAAATCTGGGCCGAGATATGCAAGTTGCTGCGATGCACCGCGAGGCGCACTACTTTGAGCTCCGCAATCTTGGCGCGGGTTTTGCGCGCCCTGCGCAGACGAGCCTGTTTCTTTTCCATGATTCAGCGCCTCGGTTATTTCTTCTTGGTTTCCTTGATGACAACCACTTCGTCGGCATACCGCACACCCTTGCCCTTGTAGGGCTCGGGGGAACGGTAGGCGCGCACTTCAGCGGCCACCTGACCAACCACCTGCTTGTCGATCCCCTTGATCAGGATCTCCGTCTGGGTCGGCGTCTCTACCTTGATGCCTTCCGGCATGTCGTGCACCACCGGATGAGAGAACCCAAGCGTGAGATTCAGCTTGGCTCCCTGAGCCTGTGCACGATAACCGACGCCCACCAGGGTCAGCTTCTTCTGAAAACCCTTGGTTACACCGATCACCATGTTATTCAGCAACGCGCGCATCGTGCCGGACATCGCACCGGCATTGGGATCTCCCTCAACTGCGCGGCACTGCAACTGTTCGCCGTCCTTTTCGATGGTTACCGCAGGCAGCATGAACTGTTTCAAGGTTCCCAGCGGTCCCTTGATGGCAACCTCGGTAGCAGTCAACGTCACCTCAACGCCCTTGGGCACTTCAACCGGATACTTTGCAATACGTGACATGGCAATAACTCCTTAGGCGACGATGCAGAGAACTTCGCCGCCCATGTTGCCTGCCCGCGCCCGGCGGTCGGTCATCACACCCTTCGGCGTGGAGACAATGGCAACACCGAGACCGTTCATGACCCGCGGCAAATCGTCCTTGCCCTTGTAGACACGCAGGCCTGGCTTGGAAACTCGTTCGATGCGCTCAATTACCGGACGCCCGGCGTAGTACTTGAGTGCCACATCGAGTTCAGGCTTGGCGCCGTTCTCGCGAATGGCGAAATCATCAATATAACCTTCGTCCTTAAGCACCTTGGCGATCGCCACCTTGAGCTTGGAGGAAGGCATGGAGACGGACAGCTTTTCCGCCATCTGCGCGTTGCGGATGCGGGTCAACATGTCGGCAACCGGATCAGTCATGCTCATATCGCTCTCCTTACCAGCTTGCCTTGGTCATGCCAGGAACTTCGCCGCGCATGGCAATCTCGCGCAGCTTGTTGCGGCACAGCCCGAACTTGCGGAATACGCCACGCGGACGTCCGGTCAAGGCGCAACGGTTGCGCTGCCTGGACGGACTCGCATTGCGAGGCAACTGCTGGAGCTTCAGACGCGCATCCATGCGCTCTTCATCCGACAGATTGACATTGTTGATCACAGCAAAAAGTTCAGTGCGCCGGGCCGCATACTTCGCAACCGTTTTCGCGCGCTTTTCTTCGCGGTTTATAAGAGCTAGTTTCGCCATACGTCCCTCAGTTCTTGAAGGGGAACTTGAATGCGGCGAGAAGCGCTTTCGCTTCTTCGTCGTTTTTCGCGGAGGTGGTGATACTGATATTCATGCCACGCAACGCATCGATTTTGTCGTACTCAATTTCGGGGAAAATGATCTGCTCTTTTACCCCGACGTTGTAATTGCCACGCCCATCGAAACCCTTGCCCGATATGCCGCGAAAGTCGCGGATACGCGGCATGGCTATCGTCACCAGGCGATCCAGAAACTCGTACATCTGGTTTCCGCGCAGCGTCAGCATGCAGCCGATCGGATAGCCTTCGCGAATCTTGAAACCAGCGATGGCCTTGCGCGCCTTGGTGACGACCGGCTTTTGACCTGCTATTTTGGTCATGTCACTGACAGCGTGATCGAGCACCTTCTTGTCTCCGACCGCCTCACCCACACCCATGTTCAGAGTGATCTTGGTAATGCGCGGAACTTCCATGATGGACTTGTAACCGAACGTTTGAAGAAGCTCGGGGACCACCGACTGTTTGTAGTATTCCTGCAAGCGCGCCATAAATTATCCTTACGCGTCAACAACTTCGCCGTTCGACTTGAACACCCTGACCTTGCGGCCGTCGTCGAGTTGCTTGAAGCCGATACGATCCGCTTTCTGGGTGGCCGGATTGAATAGCGCCACATTGGAAATATTGATCGGCATTTCCTTCTCGACAATGCCGCCCTGATTGCCCTTTAGCGGGTTAGGCTTGGTGTGCTTCTTGACGCGGTTGATGCCTTCGACAAGCAGTCGATCGGCGTCAAGGCAGTTCAGCACGACACCGCGCTTGCCCTTGTCTTTTCCTGTGGTAACGACCACGTCGTCACCTTTGCGAATCTTGTTCATGATCGATTCCTCGATTGCTGGTTCAAAGAACCTCGGGAGCCAACGAGACGATCTTCATGAATCGCTCGGTGCGCAATTCGCGCGTCACCGGGCCGAAGATACGTGTGCCGATCGGTTCCAGCTTGTTGTTCAGCAATACTGCCGCATTGCCATCGAACTTGATGAGCGAGCCGTCGGAACGACGGACGCCCTTGGCGGTACGCACCACCACCGCGCTATAGACTTCGCCCTTTTTAACGCGACCACGCGGGGCGGCATCCTTGATGCTGACCTTGATGACATCACCAATACCGGCATAGCGGCGTTTGGAGCCACCAAGCACCTTGATGCACATAACCGAGCGCGCACCGGTATTGTCGGCAACATCCAGCAGAGACTGCATTTGAATCATTTTTTCATCTCCAACTTAATCCGCGATTGATTGAATCACCGCGATCAGTCTTGGAGCCCGCTAGGGGCTGGGATGCCGGGAAATAATTACTAGCCCGGCGGAGCAAAGAGGCGAGATTTTACATCCCGCCACCTTGTTGTCAACTACTATTTAGTTACTGTAGTTACTGTGCGGCCTGTAGCGCAGCTCGCACCATCAGACGATGCGGGCCTTCTCGATAACCTTCGCGACACGCCATGCCTTGGTCTTCGATATCGGCGCGCACTCCTCGATTTGCACGAGGTCGCCCGAAACAGTTTCCAGACCCTCAACGTGGGCGTGGTACTTTTTCGAACGCGTCATGATCTTGCCGATCACCGGGTGCTTGACCTTGCGTTCAATCAGCACTGTCACGGTCTTCTGCATCTTGTCCGATACAACGCGACCCTGGAGGGTGCGCCGCACGGTTTGAGTTGTCGCATCCGTCATTTCGCCACCGCCTTCTCACGCTGTATGGTTTTGATGCGCGCAATATCCTTGCGCACCTTGCCGATCTGGCTGGTATTCGTCAGTTGCTGCGTCGCCACCTGCATGCGCAGGCCGAATTGCGCCTTGCGCAATTCCAGCAGCTCCTTTTGCAGATCCTCGGCGTTTTTTGCTCTCAGTTCAGTTGTTTTCATGACCTATCCCAAATGGCGGGTAACGAACGTGGTCTCGAGCGGCAGCTTGGCGGCGGCAAGCCGGAATGCCTCGCGCGCCAGCTTCTCATCCACGCCATCCATCTCGTAGAGCACCTTGCCCGGCTGAATCTCGGCGACCCAGTACTCCGGCGAGCCCTTGCCGTTACCCATACGCACTTCAAGCGGCTTCTTCGAAATCGGCTTGTCCGGGAAAATGCGGATCCAGATACGGCCGCCGCGTTTGATATGCCGGGTCATGGCACGACGCGCTGCCTCGATCTGGCGCGCGGTAAGGCGACCACGACCGATGGCCTTGAGGCCATACTCGCCAAAGCTGACCTTGGCGCCCCTGGTTGCGAGTCCGGTATTGCGACCCTTCTGTTCCTTGCGGTATTTCCTGCGGGCAGGTTGCAGCATGTTTTACTCCTTGCCTTCTTTCGCTGCGCCATCGACAACGCCATCGGCTTTTGCCGGAGCCTTGCGAATACGCTTGACGGGTGCTTTGGGCGCGGCGGCAACGCCTTCCGGCTTGGATTCTTCTGCCTTCTTGACCGGAGCGCGGCGAGCTGGTTTGGCTTCACCCTCCCCCTCGGTCCTCGGCTTGCCGGGTCCGCGACGCGGCTTGCGCGAGTCGTCGACCACAGGTTCGGGGGCGGCCAGCAGTGCATCACTGCGCGACATGATCTCGCCCTTGAACACCCAAACCTTGATGCCGATGATGCCGTAGGTTGTCTTGGCTTCCGAAGTTCCGTAATCGATATCGGCACGCAGGGTATGCAAGGGCACACGACCTTCGCGATACCACTCCCGGCGCGCAATCTCGGCACCGTTCAGACGACCGGAACTCATGATCTTGATGCCTTGCGCACCGAGACGCATTGCGTTCTGCATTGCGCGCTTCATGGCGCGACGGAACATGATGCGCTTCTCGAGCTGCTGGGCGATCGAATCGGCGATCAGCTGGGCATCGATTTCCGGCTTGCGGATCTCTTCGATATTGACATGCACAGGCACGCCCATCTTGCGCTGGAGTTCGGCCTTCAGGTGTTCGATATCCTCACCCTTCTTGCCAATAACGACTCCGGGCCGAGCGCTATAAACGGTAACGCGTGCGTTCTTGGCCGGGCGCTCGATCACCACTCGACCCACGGAAGCGTGAGCCAGTTTCTTTTTCAGGTAATCGCGGACCTCAATGTCTTCCTTGAGCATCTGCGGAAAAGTCTTGCTGCTGGCGTACCAGCGCGAAGTCCAGTTGCGTGTGACCGAAAGCCGAAAGCCGGTCGGATGAATCTTCTGTCCCATGTGTCCCCCTTAATCGCCAACGGTCACGAAGATGTGACAGGTAGGCTTGAGGATGCGGTTGCCGCGTCCCTTGGCTCGCGCCGTAAAGCGCTTTAGCACGGTGCCTTTTTCGACATAGATCCGCGTAATCTTGAGCGCATCGATATCGGCACCATCATTGTGTTCTGCGTTGGCGATCGCCGACTCGAGAACCTTCTTGATGATTCCCGCGCCCTTTTTTGGGGAGAATGCCAGAATGCTGAGCGCCTGATCCACCGGCTTGCCGCGCACCAGATCCGCTACGAGGCGGCCTTTTTGCGGCGACAGTCGAACGCCGCGCAAGTTTGCGTTGGTTTCCATCATCGCTCCTTACTTCTTCGCGGCGGCTTTCTTGCCGCCCGTGTGGCCCTTGAAGGTTCGCGTCAGCGCGAACTCACCAAGCTTGTGACCAACCATGTTTTCCGACACGTAGACCGGAATGTGCTGCTTGCCGTTATGCACGGCGATGGTCAATCCCACGAAGTCCGGAAGAATGGTCGAACGACGCGACCAGGTCTTGATCGGGCGCTTGTCGTTGGAGGCACGCGCCGCATCCACCCGCTTCAGCAGGTGAGCGTCGATAAACGGGCCCTTCTTGATAGAACGTGCCATGTCTTACCTCTTACCTTTCGGCCTGCGCTGGACAATCATGACGTCCGTGCGCTTGTTGTTACGAGTGCGATAGCCCTTGGTCGGCTGACCCCAGGGACTGACAGGAACGCGTCCCTCGCCGGTACGGCCCTCGCCACCACCATGCGGGTGATCGACAGGGTTCATCGCCACACCACGAACCGTTGGACGAATACCACGCCAACGCATTGCACCGGCTTTGCCGATCTTGCGCAGACTGTGTTCCTCGTTACCGACCTCACCAATCGTCGCGCGACACTCGACGTGGATGCGGCGAATCTCCCCGGAACGCAAACGGACCTGGGCGTAGATACCTTCGCGCGCCAGAAGCTGGGCCGAGGTGCCTGCGGAACGCGCAATCTGCGCACCCTTGCCCGGCATCATCTCGACGCAATGGATCGTGGTACCGACAGGTATGCTGCGGATTGGCAGCGTATTGCCCGGCTTGATCGGAGCCTCGGGACCACTGATCACTGCCTGACCAACGACCATGCCCTTGGTGGCGATGATATAGCGGCGCTCGCCGTCAGCATAAAGCACCAGAGCGATATTGGCGGAGCGATTCGGGTCATACTGAAGATTTTCGACCTTGCCCGGAATCCCGTCCTTGTCGCGACGAAAATCGATCACACGATAGAGCTTCTTGTGGCCGCCGCCCATGTGGCGAGTGGTGATATGGCCGTGAGCATTGCGACCGGCGGTCCGGGTCTTCGATTCGACGAGCTTGTCGTGCGGGCGACCCTTGTGCAGATTCGGGTTGACAACCTTGACGACGGCACGACGACCAGGCGAGGTCGGCTTGACTTTTACGAGAGCCATTTAAGCAGCCCCCCCTTCTGCAAAATTGATTTCCTGACCAGGCTTGAGGCAGACAAAAGCCTTCCTGATGTCGCTGCGACGGCCGATATTGCGTCCGGCGCGCTTGATCTTGCCCTTCAGGTTGGCGATCTGAACCGACTTGACCTCGACCTTGAACAGCATTTCGACGGCTGCCTTGACTTCAGGCTTGGTCGCATCGGGAGTCACGATGAACACGACCTGCTCGTTCTTGTCGGCAATATAGGTAGCTTTTTCGGAGATTTGCGGGGCCACCAGCACTTGCAGCAAACGTTCCGGATTGAAGTTCTTGCTCATGCCAGCATCTCCTCGATCTTGGCCACGGCGCCCTTGGTGAAAATCACCTTGGGAAAACGCACCAGGGATACCGGATCAGCCTGCTGCGCTTCCAGCACCAGCACGTTCGGCAAGTTGCGCGAAGCCAGCGCCAGATTGTCATCCAGACTGTCGGTCACCAGCAGCACTGAATCCAAGCCCAGACCCATGTCCTTGAGCTTTTGTGCAAACAGGCGGGTCTTCGGCGCTTCCATGGTGAAATCGTCAATCACCACCAGCCTGTCTTCGCGGGCCAGTTGGGACAGAATCGCCGCCAGACCGGCGCGATACATCTTGCGATTGACCTTCTGAGTGAAGTTTTCTTCGGGCGTGTTCGGAAAGATCCGACCGCCGCCACGCCAGATAGGCGAGGAGGTCATACCGGCGCGAGCGCGGCCGGTACCCTTCTGGCGGAACGGCTTCTTGGTGCTGTGATGCACCTCTTCGCGATCCTTCTGTTTGCGATTACCGGCGCGGGCATTCGCCTGATAGGCGACCACGACCTGATGCACCAGTGCCTCATTGAAGTCACGACCGAACAGCGCATCGGAAGCTGTCACGGTTGATGCTGCCTGACCCTGGGCGTTGATTAGTTTGAGTTCCATGTCATCCCCGCTCAGTTGGATGCCTTGACGGCCGGGGCGACAATCACATCACCCCCCTTGGCGCCGGGCACCGCGCCTCTGACCAGCAGAAGTTGGCGCGCCTCATCGATACGGACGACTTCAAGATTCTGCGTCGTACGCGCCACGTCGCCGAGATGTCCCGCCATGCGCTTGCCGGGAAACACACGGCCCGGGTCCTGCGCCATGCCGATCGAACCCGCCGAATTGTGCGACAAGGAATTACCGTGCGAAGCTCGGTTCGACGAAAAATGGTGGCGGGTAATCGCACCGGCAAAACCTTTGCCGATTGAAGTGCCGCTCACGTCGACCTTCTGACCGACACTGAAAATGCTTGCCGCAATCACGTCGCCAGGCTTGAATCCGGCGAGTTGATCGGGTGCAACGCGGAACTCCTTCAGAACTTCACCGGCTTCGACGCCAGCCTTGGCGAGATGTCCCGCCGCGGGCTTGGTGACCCGACTTGCGCGACGCTTGCCAAAGGTCACCTGAACGGCAGCATAACCATCTGCCTCAGGTGTTTTGATTTGTGTGACGCGATTATTCGACACATCAAGCACCGTCACCGGGATGGAAGAACCATCCTCGGCAAAGACGCGCGTCATGCCAACCTTGCGTCCAACAAGGCCTAGACTCATTTTATTCTCCTAAACCCCAGCTACGATTGGCCGGGCCCACTTACACAAAAATCAGCGACAGATGTCACCGCGACGGGCGCCGAAAAAGTCGGAGCCCCTGCTACCGAAAATTATTGCAGTTTGATCTCGACGTCCACGCCGGCCGGAAGATCCAGCTTCATCAGTGCATCGACCGTCTTGTCGGTCGGATCAATGATGTCCATCAGGCGCAAGTGCGTACGAATCTCGAACTGGTCCCGCGAAGTCTTGTTGACGTGCGGCGACCGCAGGACGTCAAAACGTTCGATCCGCGTCGGCAATGGCACCGGGCCTCGCACAACGGCACCGGTACGTTTGGCCGTTTCCACAATTTCAAGTGCCGACTGATCGATCAAGCGGTAGTCGAATGCCTTGAGGCGGATGCGAATCTTTTGGCTTTGCATTGGAAATCCTTAAAGAGCAGGGTCGCAAATCGCGAAAGGGCGAGATTTTATCGCCCTTTTCGCGGTAGTGCAACAAATGTTATTCGATGACCTTGGCGACGACACCTGCGCCGACGGTACGACCGCCTTCACGGATGGCGAAACGCAGGCCCTCTTCCATCGCGATCGGGGCAATCAGCTTCACCGTCATGGCAATGTTGTCACCCGGCATCACCATTTCCGTCCCGGCCGGCAACTCGATGCTGCCCGTGACGTCGGTGGTACGGAAGTAGAACTGCGGACGGTAGCCGTTGAAGAACGGCGTGTGACGCCCGCCTTCGTCCTTCGACAGGATGTACACCTCCGAGGTGAAGTGCGTGTGCGGGGTGATGCTGCCCGGCTTGGCCAGCACCTGGCCGCGCTCGACTTCTTCACGCTTGGTGCCGCGCAGCAGCACGCCGACGTTGTCGCCGGCCTGACCCTGGTCCAGAAGCTTCCTGAACATTTCGACGCCGGTACAGGTGGTTTTGGTGGTGGGGCGGATGCCGACGATTTCGATTTCTTCGCCGACCTTGACCACGCCGCGCTCGATACGACCCGTCACCACGGTGCCGCGACCGGAGATCGAGAAGACGTCTTCGATGGGCATCAGGAAGGGCTTGTCGATGGCGCGCTCGGGCGTCGGGATGTAGCTGTCCAGCGCGTCGGCCAGGGCCATGATGGCGACTTCGCCAAGCTCACCCTTGTCGCCTTCGAGGGCCTTCAGGGCCGAGCCCTTGATGATCGGGATGTCGTCGCCGGGGAAGTCGTATTTGCTCAGCAGTTCGCGCAGTTCCATTTCGACCAGTTCGAGCAGTTCGGCGTCATCGACCATGTCGCACTTGTTCATGAACACGACCATGTAGGGTACGCCGACCTGGCGCGCCAGCAGGATGTGCTCACGGGTCTGCGGCATGGGACCGTCGGCGGCGGAACACACCAGGATCGCGCCGTCCATCTGTGCGGCGCCGGTGATCATGTTCTTGACGTAGTCGGCGTGCCCAGGGCAATCGACGTGCGCGTAGTGACGATTCTTCGTCTCATATTCTACGTGCGCCGTGTTGATGGTGATGCCGCGTGCCTTCTCTTCCGGCGCGGCATCGATCTGGTCGTAGGCTTTCGCCTCGCCACCAAACTTCGCCGACAGTACCGACGTCATCGCCGCCGTCAATGTCGTCTTCCCATGGTCTACGTGACCAATCGTCCCCACGTTCACGTGTGGCTTCGTACGCTCAAACTTGCCCTTTGCCATGTCTGCTTTCCTTAAAGAACGATTATTAGTCGATCACTTCTTATTGATGACTGCTTCGGCGACATTCTTTGGTGCTTCGGTGTAATGCTTGAATTCCATCGAATAAGTAGCCCGCCCCTGTGAAAGGGACCGCAATTGGGTCGAGTAGCCAAACATCTCCGCGAGAGGCACTTCGGCCTTGATCAGCTTTATGCCGCCGACCTGATCTTCCATGCCGTGAACGATACCGCGACGCCCGGACAGATCGCCCATGACGTTGCCCATATAGTCCTCCGGCGTTTCCACCTCGACCGCCATCATCGGCTCCAGCAATACGGGGCTGGCCTTGCGCATGGCGTCCTTGAAAGCCATGGACGCAGCCATCTTGAAGGCGTTCTCGTTCGAGTCGACATCATGATAGGAGCCGTCGAACAATGTTACCTTGACGTCTACCACGGGGAACCCTGCCAGCACACCATTCGGCAAAGTGTCCCTGAGTCCCTTTTCGACCGCCGGAATAAATTCGCGGGGCACGGAACCACCCTTGATCATGTCGATGAATTCAAAGCCCTTGCCAGCCTCATTCGGCTCAAGCTTGATCCACACGTGACCATACTGACCACGACCGCCGGACTGCTTGACGAATTTGCCTTCCTGCTCCACGGACTTTCGAACCGCTTCGCGATAGGCCACTTGCGGTGCGCCGACGTTTGCTTCGACGCCAAATTCGCGGCGCATCCGATCAACAAGAATTTCCAGGTGCAGTTCGCCCATGCCGGAAATGATGGTCTGACCCGACTCTTCGTCAGTCCGAACACGGAAGGAGGGGTCTTCCTGCGCCAGGCGGTTGAGCGCGATGCCCATTTTTTCCTGGTCGGCTTTGGTCTTGGGCTCGACGGCAACGTGAATCACCGGCTCTGGGAATACCATGCGCTCAAGGGTGATGACGTGTGCCGGATCACACAGGGTCTCACCCGTGGTGGCTTCTTTCAAACCGACGGCAGCGGCAATATCGCCTGCAAATACTTCCTTGATCTCCTCGCGCTGATTGGCATGCATCTGGAGAATGCGGCCAAGGCGCTCCTTGCGACCCTTGATCGGATTGAAAATGGTGTCGCCTGTCTTTATCGTTCCGGAGTAAACGCGGAAGAAAGTCAGCTGTCCGACGTAGGGGTCGGTCATGATCTTGAAAGCCAATGCCGCAAACGGGTCAGTATCGTTGGCAGCGCGGTGGCCCTCGGTTTCGTTTTCGAGAATTCCGTCGACCGGAGGAATGTCCGTCGGCGCAGGCAGATACTCGATAACCGCGTCCAACATCGCCTGAACGCCCTTGTTCTTGAAGGCGGAGCCGCACAGCATGGGCACAATTTCTGCGGCCAGCGTGCGTGTGCGCAAACCTTTCTTGATTTCTTCCTCGGTCAAATCTCCGCTCTCGAGGTACTTGTTCATCAGTTCCTCAGACGCTTCTGCAGCGGCCTCAACCATCTTTTCCCGCCACTCGTCGGCCGTGGCCTTGAGTTCTGCCGGAATCTCGCTGTACTCGAACTTGATGCCCTGACTGGCCTCGTCCCAAATGATCGCCTTCATCTTGACCAAATCGACCACGCCTTCGAACTTCTCTTCCGCTCCGATTGGGATCTGCAACGGAATGGGGTTGGCCTTGAGGCGAAGGCGCATCTGGTCATGCACCTTGAAGAAGTCAGCGCCCTGGCGGTCCATCTTGTTCACGAAGGCAAGTCTCGGCACGCCGTAGCGGTTGGCCTGACGCCAAACGGTTTCGGACTGCGGTTGAACACCACCCACAGCACAATAGACCATGCAAGCACCGTCAAGCACGCGCATCGAGCGCTCGACTTCAATCGTGAAGTCGACGTGTCCCGGCGTATCAATGATATTGACCCGATGCTCGGGGAAGTTCTGTCCCATGCCCTTCCAGAAACAGGTCGTTGCCGCCGAAGTAATGGTAATTCCGCGCTCCTGCTCCTGCTCCATCCAGTCCATGGTGGCAGCGCCGTCATGGACTTCACCAATCTTGTGATTGACACCGGTGTAAAACAAAATACGTTCGGTGGTGGTGGTCTTGCCGGCGTCGATATGCGCCGATATGCCGATGTTGCGATAGCGCTCGATGGGAGTCTTGCGGGCCACTTGATTTACCTGCCTTATCTAAACCAAACCGCCATGACGCCTCGTTTGACGAAGCGACAGGGCGGCGGACAAAAACGAAAGCCTCGCCGGACATCCGACGAGACGGGATACTGCCTAGAAACGGAAGTGCGAGAACGCCTTGTTGGCTTCAGCCATGCGGTGAACTTCCTCGCGCTTCTTCATCGCCGCCCCGCGCCCTTCCGACGCCTCGAGCAACTCTGCAGCCAGACGCTGGCCCATCGACTTCTCGCTGCGCTTACGCGCCGCTTCACGAAGCCACCGCATCGACAATGCCATGCGCCGGGAGGGACGCACCTCAACCGGCACCTGATAGTTGGCGCCACCGACTCGGCGACTCTTGACCTCGACCAAAGGCTTGACGTTGTTCACTGCCAGCGTGAACACCTCCAGCGGATCTTTTCCGCTCTTGGTCTGGATTTGAGCAAACGCACCATAGATGATGCGTTCGGCAACCGACTTCTTGCCGCTGTCCATCAGCACATTGACGAACTTCGAAAGATCAACGCTGCCGAACTTCGGATCGGGCAGGATGTCACGTTTGGGAACTTCACGACGACGGGGCATGGTATCTCCTTAAGCGCCTGATCAGGCAGCCTTGGGCCGCTTGGCGCCGTACTTCGAACGGCTCTGCTTGCGGTCCTTGACACCCTGGGTATCAAGGCTGCCGCGGACGATGTGGTAGCGCACACCCGGCAAGTCCTTGACACGGCCGCCGCGAATCAGGACCACAGAGTGTTCCTGCAAATTGTGGCCTTCGCCACCAATGTACGAAATGACCTCGAAACCGTTGGTCAAGCGCACCTTGGCGACCTTCCGCAATGCGGAGTTCGGCTTCTTTGGCGTTGTTGTGTAAACACGGGTGCAAACACCACGCCGAGCAGGACTGTTGCCGAGCGCCGGCACCTTGCTTTTCGACTGCGGCGCCTGACGTCCCTTGCGCACGAGTTGGTTAATGGTAGGCATGTATATATCCTGAATGCTGTGCTAAACGCACCGCAAATTTACGAAAAGTTGACCCCTGCCAAGGGCAAAGAGGCCGGATTATAGATTGGTCGTTCACCAGCGTCAACCTGCCTGTGCGTCTTCCGCCGCGACGGGCGCATCTTCCGTTGCAGCCGGCAGATCGAACAGGTTCTGCGCTTCGGCGCCACCACTGGACTGGTTGCGACGGGTGCGGTGATACGCCATACCGGTTCCCGCCGGAATCAGGCGGCCGACAATCACGTTTTCCTTAAGTCCGCGCAATTCGTCGCGCTTGCCCATGATGGCTGCCTCGGTCAGCACGCGGGTGGTTTCCTGGAACGAGGCGGCGGAGATGAAGGAATCCGTCGACAAGCTGGCCTTGGTAATGCCGTGGAGCATGAAATCGTACATCGTCGGGGTCTTGCCTGCCGCAATCAGCTTGTCGTTCTCGTCCAGCACCGCGGCGCGCTCTACCTGCTCTTCCTTGATGAAGGTCGAGTCTCCTGGATGGGTAATGACCACCCGACGCAACATCTGACGCACAATGACCTCAATGTGCTTGTCATTGATCTTCACGCCCTGCAGGCGATACACATCCTGAACTTCGTCAATGATGTAACGAGCCAGCTCTTCAACGCCCTTCAGGCGAAGAATATCGTGGGGATCAGCCGGGCCGTCCACGATCACTTCACCCTTGTTGACCACCTGCCCGTCGTGCGCCATCACATGCTTGTCTTTGGTGATCAGATACTCATGCGCCGTACCGTCCGGCTCGGTGATCACCAAACGCTGCTTGCCCTTGGTGTCCTTGCCGAAAGACACGGTACCGGTGACTTCCGCCAGCACGCCGGCGTCCTTCGGGATACGCGCTTCGAAGAGTTCGGCCACGCGCGGCAAACCACCGGTAATGTCACGCGTCTTGGACGATTCCTGCGGAATTCTGGCCAAAATGTCGCCGACAGCTACCTGTTGTCCGTCCTTGACTGTGATCAGCGAACCCACCTGGAAGGTAATGGTCACGATGTGGTCGGTGCCATGAATCTTGACTTCCTGGCCCGTCTCATCGATCAGCTTGACCTGCGGCCGAACTCCCTTGGATGCCTTGGCGCCACGCTTGGGATCGATGACGACCAGCGTCGAAAGACCAGTGACTTCGTCCATCTGCTCGGCAACCGTCGCATTCTTTTCGACGTTCTCGAACTTCACGGTACCTGCATACTCGGTAACGATCGGGCGGGTATGTGGATCCCAGGTCGCCAGTTGAGTCCCGGCCTTGACCGGCTTGCCATCGTCGGCCTGCAAGGTAGCGCCATAAGGAACCTTGTGGCGCTCGCGCTCGCGACCGTTGTCGTCGGTAATCATCACCTCCCCGGAGCGCGAGATGACAATCTTCTCATTCTTCGGATTGGTGACATAGCGCATCGTGGCCGTAAAGCGAATCACGCCGGAACTCTTGGCTTCGATGCTGCTTTGCGCCGCAGATCGTGACGCCGCACCACCAACGTGGAAGGTACGCATGGTCAGCTGCGTGCCCGGCTCGCCGATCGACTGCGCAGCGATAACACCGACTGCCTCACCGGCATTGACCAGATAACCGCGGCCCAGATCGCGGCCGTAGCATTTTGCGCACAGGCCATAGCGGGTTTCACAAGACAGAGGACTGCGTACGCGAACTTCGTCGATGTCAAGTGCTTCGATGGCATCAACAGCGTCCTCGTCGAGCAAATAGCCTGCCGCAAACAGAACTTCCTGCGTGTCCGGGTGAATCACGTCATTGGTGGTAACGCGACCGAGAATCCGCTCACGCAAGGGCTCGATCACCTCACCGCCTTCCACCAGGGCCTTCATGGCGAAACCGCTCTGAGTGCCACAGTCATCCTCGATGACCACCAGATCCTGTGTGACGTCCACCAGACGGCGGGTCAGATAACCTGAGTTGGCAGTCTTCAATGCCGTGTCGGCCAGGCCCTTACGTGCACCGTGGGTCGAAATGAAGTACTGCAGAACGTTGAGTCCCTCGCGGAAGTTCGAGGTGATCGGTGTTTCGATGATCGACCCGTCCGGCTTGGCCATCAGGCCGCGCATGCCGGCGAGTTGTCGAATCTGTGCGGCGGATCCGCGCGCCCCTGAGTCGGCCATCATGTATATGGAATTGAACGATTCCTGGCTTACCTGCTTGCCATCCGCACCGGTCACTGTCTGATGGGCAAGCTGATCCATCATGGCCTTGGCCACTTGATCACCGGCTCGGCCCCAGATATCGACGACCTTGTTGTAGCGTTCGCCGACGGTAACGAGACCCGAGGTATATTGTTTTTCGATTTCCTTGACCTCGGCCTCTGCAGCAGCGATCAGGCTGTGTTTTTGCGTCGGCACCAGCATGTCATCGACACAAATCGAAATACCCGCGCGAGTAGCCAGACGGAAACCGGCCTGCATCAACTGGTCGGCAAAAACCACCGTTTCCTTCAGACCGCAGCGGCGGAAGCTCTCATCGATAAGCTTGGAGATTTCCTTCTTCTTGAGCGGCTTGTCGATTACCTTGAACGGCAGGCCGCGCGGCAGAATCTCCGAAAGCAAGGCGCGGCCAGCGGTCGTTGAATAACGGGTGATCTTTTCCTGCCACTGCTGGTCCGCGTCCCGCTCATACTCACGAATGCGTACAGTGATACGCGCGTGCAGGTCGATCTGACGCGAATCTATCGCCCGCGTTATTTCGGCGATATCCGCGAACATCATGCCGTTGCCACGTGCCGTAACATTTTCGCGGGTTGCGTAGTAAAGGCCCAGCACCACGTCCTGCGAGGGCACGATGATCGGCTGGCCGTTGGCCGGCGACAGAACGTTGTTCGATGCCAGCATCAGCGTACGTGCTTCCATCTGCGCCTCGAGCGACAGCGGAATATGCACGGCCATCTGGTCACCGTCGAAGTCGGCGTTGAAGGCCACGCAAACCAGCGGGTGCAACTGGATCGCCTTGCCTTCGATCAGGGTCGGTTCGAAGGCCTGGATGCCGAGGCGGTGCAAGGTCGGAGCGCGGTTCAGCATCACCGGATGTTCGCGGATGACCTCTTCGAGGATGTCCCACACCACCGGAGTTTCTGCTTCGACTTCCTTCTTTGCCGCCTTGATGGTGCTGGCGATGCCCATCTTTTCCAGACGTTCGAAGATGAAAGGCTTGAACAATTCTAGCGCCATTTTTTTCGGCAGGCCGCACTGGTGCAGTTTGAGTTGCGGACCGACCACAATGACCGAACGGCCGGAGTAGTCGACGCGCTTGCCCAGCAGGTTCTGACGGAAACGGCCGCCCTTGCCCTTGATCATGTCGGCCAGCGACTTCAACGGACGCTTGTTGGCACCCGTCATGGCCTTGCCACGACGACCGTTATCGAGCAGCGAGTCGACGGCTTCCTGCAGCATGCGCTTCTCGTTACGCACGATGATGTCAGGTGCCTTCAGTTCGAGCAGGCGCTTGAGCCGATTGTTGCGGTTGATGACCCGACGGTACAGGTCGTTGAGGTCCGACGTGGCGAAACGGCCGCCATCGAGTGGAACCAGCGGACGCAGGTCCGGCGGCAGTACCGGCAGCACCTCGAGAATCATCCATTCCGGCTTGATGCCAGACTGCTGAAAGCCCTCGAGAACCTTGAGACGCTTGGAAATCTTCTTGCTCTTCGCTTCCGAGCCGGTAGTTTCCAGCTCCTGGCGCAGGGTTTCGACCTGGCGGTTGAGGTCCAGGGTACGCAACAGTTCGCGCACACCCTCGGCACCCATCACGGCAGTGAAATCATCACCGTATTCTTCGACCTTCGCCAGATAATCGTCTTCGGTCAGCAACTGAGCACGATTGAGCGGGGTCATGCCCGGATCGACGACGACAAAGGCTTCGAAGTACAGCACCCGCTCGATGTCGCGCAGCGTCATGTCGAGCACCATGCCGAGACGGCTGGGCAGGCTCTTCAGAAACCAGATATGTGCGGTCGGCGAGGCCAGCTCGATGTGGCCCATGCGTTCGCGACGCACTTTCGACTGGGTGACTTCGACGCCGCATTTTTCGCAGATCACGCCGCGATGCTTGAGGCGCTTGTACTTGCCGCAAAGGCACTCGTAATCCTTTACCGGGCCGAATATCTTGGCGCAGAACAGGCCATCGCGCTCGGGCTTGAAGGTGCGGTAGTTGATGGTCTCGGGCTTCTTGACCTCGCCATAGGACCAGGAACGGATCTTGTCCGGGGAAGCCAGACCGATCGTGATCGCGTCGAACTCCTCTTCGGCCGCCAGGTTCTGCTTGAACAGGTCTGCAAACAGGCTTTTCATGTGTATTTTCTCCTAGGGGCTTTGGCGGCTCAGTAGCGCTCGAGATCGATGTCGATCGCCAGCGAACGGATTTCCTTGACCAGCACATTGAAGGATTCCGGCATGCCGGCATCTATCCTGTGCTCGCCCTTGACGATGTTTTCGTACACCTTGGTGCGGCCGTTGACGTCGTCAGACTTGACGGTAAGCATTTCCTGCAGCACGTAGGCGGCACCGTAGGCTTCCAGCGCCCAGACTTCCATTTCGCCGAAACGCTGGCCACCGAACTGTGCCTTGCCGCCCAGCGGTTGCTGGGTAACGAGGCTGTATGGGCCGGTCGAGCGCGCATGCATCTTGTCATCGACGAGGTGATGCAGTTTCAGTACGTGCATGTAGCCGACCGTTACCTGACGCTCGAAGGACTCACCGGTGCGACCGTCAAACAGTTCCACCTGACCGTTGCTCGGCAAGCCGGCAAGCTCCAGCATGGCCTTGATTTCCGACTCATGGGCACCATCGAACACCGGGGTAGCGAATGGCACGCCGCCTTGCAGGTTGCTGGCGAGTTCGACAACTTCCTTTTCAGTCAGGCCGTCGATGTCTTCGCTGCGGCCCGAAGAGTTGTAGATCTTGTTCAGCAGTTTGCGGATCTCCGCGGCGGCCGCCTGTTTGCGCAGCATCTCGCCAATCTTGTGGCCCAGCCCCTTGGCTGCCCAGCCGAGGTGTGTTTCCAGAATCTGGCCGATGTTCATTCGTGAGGGCACACCCAGCGGATTCAGCACAATGTCCATTGGCGTGCCATCTGCCATGTGGGGCATGTCCTCGATCGGGACGATCTTGGAGACCACGCCCTTGTTGCCGTGGCGGCCGGCCATCTTGTCACCCGGCTGCAAGCGGCGCTTGACCGCGAGATAGACCTTGACCATTTTCTGCACGCCCGGCGGCAATTCGTCGCCCTGGGTCAGCTTCTTCCGCTTTGCCTCGAAGGCGATGTCGAAGTCCTTGCGGGTCTGCTCGACGCTGTCACGCAGATTCTCGAGCTGCTGCTGCGCATCTTCGTCGGCCAGGGAAATGTCGAACCAGTGGTAGTGCTCGACGGACTCAAGATAGGCCTTGGTGATCTTGGTGCCCTTGACCAGCTTCTTCGGTCCCTTGCTGGCGACCTTGTTGGTCAGCAGTTTCTCGATCCGGGCAAAAGTATCGCGTTCGACGATGCGCATCTGGTCGGCCAGATCCTGCTTGTAGCCCCGCAGCATGTCGTCGATGATCGACTGGGCGCGCTTGTCGCGCTCGATGCCTTCACGCGTGAAGACCTGTACGTCGATCACTGTGCCGATCATGCCGGACGGCACGCGCAAGGAAGTGTCTTTTACGTCGGAGGCCTTTTCGCCGAAGATCGCGCGCAGGAGTTTCTCTTCCGGAGTGAGCTGGGTTTCGCCCTTTGGCGTTACCTTGCCGACCAGCACATCGCCGGCTTCGACTTCCGCGCCGATATAGACGATGCCCGACTCGTCCAAGCGCCCGAGTTGGGACTCGCCCAAGGTGGCGATGTCACGGGTGATTTCTTCGGCACCGAGCTTGGTGTCGCGGGCTACTACCGTCAGCTCCTCGATATGCACCGAGGTGAAACGATCGTCGGCCACCACGCGCTCCGAAATCAGGATCGAATCCTCGAAGTTATAGCCGTTCCACGGCATGAAGGCGACCAGCATGTTCTGCCCCAGCGCCAGTTCGCCCAGGTCGGTGGAAGCGCCGTCGGCCACCACGTCACCCTTGGAGATCAGGTCGCCGACCCTGACAATGGGCCGCTGATTGATGTTGGTGTTCTGATTGGAACGGGTGTATTTGATCAGGTTGTAAATGTCGACACCAACTTCGCCCGCCACCGTTTCTGCATCATTCACGCGCACCACGATGCGATTGGCGTCGATGTAATCCACCACACCGCCACGTAGTGCCTGCACCGCCGTACCGGAGTCGACCGCAACAGTGCGCTCGATACCGGTGCCGACCAGCGCCTTTTCGGGGCGCAGGCAGGGAACCGCCTGGCGTTGCATGTTGGCACCCATCAGGGCACGGTTGGCGTCGTCATGCTCAAGGAAGGGAATCAGCGAAGCCGCGACGGAGACGATCTGGCTAGGCGCCACGTCCATGTATTGCACCTCGGGCGGCTCCTTCAGCTCGAACTCACCCTTGAATCGACAGGACACCAACGCGTCACTGAGCTTGCCCTTCTTGTCCAGCTGGGCATTGGCCTGGGCGATGACATACTTGCCTTCTTCGATCGCCGACAGGTACTCGATGTCGTCGGTGACATGGCTGTCCTCAACCCTGCGGTAAGGGGTCTCCATGAATCCGTATTCGTTGGTGCGCGCATACAACGCCAGCGAGTTGATCAGGCCGATGTTCGGGCCTTCCGGGGTCTCGATCGGGCAAACGCGCCCGTAATGTGTGGGGTGTACGTCGCGCACTTCGAAGCCGGCACGCTCGCGGGTCAGGCCGCCCGGCCCGAGGGCCGAAACACGCCGCTTATGGGTGATCTCCGACAGCGGGTTGGTCTGGTCCATGAACTGCGACAACTGGCTGGAGCCGAAGAACTCCTTGATCGCCGCCGAAATGGGCTTGGCATTGATCAGGTCGTGCGGCATCAGGTTGTCGCTTTCCGCCTGATTCAGACGCTCCTTGACGGCACGCTCTACACGCACCAGGCCAGCACGGAACTGGTTCTCGGCGAGTTCACCGACAGAACGCACGCGACGGTTGCCGAGGTGATCGATGTCATCGACTTCACCGCGGCCGTTACGCAGCTCGACCAGAATGCGAACGACGTCGACGATGTCCTCATTGGACAGGGTTCCGGCGCCTTCGATTTCATCACGACCGACGCGACGGTTGAATTTCATGCGGCCTACAGCGGACAGGTCGTAGCGCTCTTCCGAGTAGAACAGACCATGGAACAGGTTTTCCACAGCGTCTTCGGTCGGCGGCTCGCCGGGGCGCATCATGCGGTAGATCGCGACGCGCGAAGCCCACTGGTCGGCGGTTTCATCGATACGCAGGGTAGACGAGATGTAGGCGCCGCGATCCAGGTCATTGACGTACAGCGTCTGAATCTGCTCAACGCCACCGGCCGCTAGTTTCCCCAGCAGGTCCTCGGTAATCTCGTCGTTCGCGTTGGCCAGCACTTCCCCGGTTTCAGTATTGATGATGTTGTGGGCGACGACCCTCCCGATCATGAATTCGTCCGGCACCAGGATCTTCTTGATGCCGGCCTCGGCCATTTCGCGGATATGCTTGACCGTGATGCGCTTGTCCTTGGCGACGATCGGCTTCCCGGCCTTGTCGAGGATATCGAACTTTGCCACCTCGCCGCGCAGGCGCTCCGGCACGACTTCGAACGAAATACCCTTCTTCGAAAAATGGAAGGTGTCGAATTCAAAGAAGGTCGCCAGGATCTGCTCGTGCGTCATGCCGATCGACTTGAGCAGGATGGTCACGGGCATCTTGCGGCGGCGGTCGATGCGGAAGTACAGGATGTCCTTCGGATCGAATTCGAAATCCAGCCAGGAGCCGCGATACGGAATGATTCGCGCCGAGAATAGCAGCTTGCCGGAACTGTGGGTCTTGCCCTTGTCGTGCTCGAAGAAGACGCCCGGCGAGCGATGCAACTGGGAGACGATGACACGCTCCGTGCCGTTGATGACGAAGGAACCGGTGGTCGTCATCAAGGGGATTTCGCCCATATACAGAGGCTGGTCTTCCTTGACTTCCTTGACCGCCTTGGTGTCGCGGTCCAGCAGTTCGAGGCGCACCTTGGCGCGCAGCGGACTGGCGAAGGTCAGGCCGCGCTGCTGGCATTCCTTGACATCGAAAGTCGGTTCGCCCAGCATGAACTCGACGAAATGCAGGCGGGCGTTTCCCGAATGCGCAACAATCGGGAAAATCGACGTAAAGGCGGCTTGCAAGCCCTCATTGCGGCGCTGTGCCGGCGGCACGTCGGCCTGCAGGAAGCGCGTGTAGGACTCGATTTGCGTCGCCAGGAGAAAGGGTACGTCGAGGACGTTGGCCCGCTTGGCAAAGCTTTTGCGAATGCGCTTTTTTTCGGTGTAGGAATACGCCATGGTGGCTCCGTTCAGGATTCAGACGTCGAAGGTCAAAAGACAGGGCTGAGGCACAAATGGTTCAGCACTCTCGTGTAACCCCCGGATCAAATGCAAAGGGGTGAAACTCAACTGGTACTACGTACTTCCGTTTCTACAAGAACCAATAACGGGTTGGCGGCAAGGCCGCCAACCCGTGATCGAATCGCAATTACTTGATCTCGACCTTTGCGCCGGCTTCCTCGAGTTGCTTCTTGAGGGCCTCGGCGTCAGCCTTGTTGATGCCTTCCTTGACAGCCTTCGGTGCGCCATCCACCAGATCCTTGGCTTCCTTGAGGCCGAGGCCCGTGGCAGCGCGAACGACCTTGATGGCTTCAACCTTCTTTTCGCCCGCAGCCAGCAACATCACGGTGAATTCGGTCTGCTCTTCGACGGCAGCCGCAGCGGCAGCCGGGGCGGCAACGGCAACGGCAGCCGCAGCAGCGGAAACGCCGAACTTGACTTCCATTTCCTTGATCAGCTCGGACAGATCGAGAACGGTCATGCCAGCGATGGCATCGAGAATTTCAGCTTTGCTTACAGCCATGATTACAACTCCTGAATGAATGTTTGGTTCAATGAAAAACGATTACGCAGTCTCTTTGGCGTCGCGCACCGCGGCGAGGCCCCGGACAAACTTCGTCGGGACTTCGTTGAGGGTACGGACGAACTGGGTGATCGGTGCCTGCATGGTGCCGAGGAGTTTGGACAACAGCTCCTCGCGACTCGGCATCGTCGCCAGCGCCTTGACACCAGCTGCGTCCATGACGTAGTTGGGCATTGCGCCGATTTTGATGGCGAGCTTGTCGTTACCCTTGGCAAAGTCGTTGAGCAACTTGGCGGCGGCCACCGGATCCTTGGAAATTCCATAGATCAGGGGACCGGCCAGCTTTGCCGACAGACCTTCGAACGGCGTACCGGCGATGGCACGACGAACCAGGGTATTTTTGACTACACGCAGATACACACCGGACTTGCGCGCATTTGCGCGCAAGGCGGTGAGATCGACCACTCCGAGACCACGGTACTCTGCGACGATAATCGACTGGGCATTCGCGACTTCCGCGGACACTTCGGCAACTACCGTCTTCTTGTCGTCAAGATTGAGACTCACGGTCAACTCCTTTTAAACCCCAACACCGAAAAGTCGGTGCTGGCGATACGGCGACCTTCATTCAGGAACCTAAATTCCGTCATCGGGTAACGCCATCTACGCCGGCTTTGCGACAATGTTCCGTCGCCTCAATTAAGTCCTCACGAACGCCTGCGGTCTTTGATAACCTGCCGCGCCACCCGCCAAACCGCACGTGCAGCGCGACAGCCCAAAGTTCTCTTATGCTTGCGCCGACAGGCTGGCCTGCTCGACGCGAACGCCGGCGCCCATGGTGCTGGACAGCGACACTTTCTTCAGATAATGGCCCTTCGACGCTGCCGGTTTGGCCTTTTGCAGTGCCTCGATGAGCGCCGACAAGTTCTGCTGCAGGGCCTCGACGCTGAATGAGGCACGGCCGATGGTGCAATGAATGATGCCGGCCTTGTCGGTGCGGTACTGCACCTGACCCGCCTTGGCATTTTTCACCGCAGTGGTCACGTCCATGGTCACGGTGCCGACCTTCGGGTTCGGCATCAGGCCGCGCGGACCGAGAATCTGGCCCAGAGCACCGACCACCTTCATGGCATCGGGCGTCGCGATCACGATATCGAAATTCATGTTGCCGGCCTTGACTTCGGCGGCAAGGTCATCGAAACCGACCACGTCGGCACCAGCGGCGCGCGCCGCCTCGGCCTTGTCGCCCTGGGCGAACACGGCAACGCGAACCGTCTTGCCGGTTCCGGCCGGCAGTACGACAGAGCCGCGCACCAGTTGGTCCGATTTCTTGGCATCAACGCCGAGATTGACCGAAACGTCGATCGATTCGTCGAATTTGGCAGTCGCACATTCCTTCACCAGATTCAGCGCGTCGCCGACCGGATAGGCCTTGTTGCGGTCGACCTTGGCCAGAACCGCTTGTACTCGCTTGGAACTTTTCGCCATGATTACAGGCCCTCCACAACAATGCCCATGCTGCGGGCGGAACCCGCGATGGTGCGTACTGCTGCGTCGAGATCGGCAGCGGTCAAATCCTTCATTTTGGTCTTGGCGATTTCCTCGGCCTGGGCGCGGGTGATCTTGCCGACCTTGTCGGTATGGGGCTTCGGCGAACCCTTGGTGATGCCGGCTGCCTTCTTGATCAGAATGGTCGCCGGAGGCGTCTTCATGATGAAGGTGAAGCTCTTGTCGGCGAACGCCGTGATTACCACCGGAATCGGCAGGCCCGGCTCCAGACCTTGGGTCTGGGCATTGAAGGCCTTGCAGAATTCCATGATATTGAGGCCGCGTTGGCCCAGCGCCGGACCAATTGGAGGCGAGGGATTGGCCTTGCCGGCCGGCACTTGCAGCTTGATGTAACCGATTATCTTCTTTGCCATGAATGGCTCCTGTCTATAGTGAGTCTTAACGCGGGTTCGATTGCCGACTGCAACAATCTACTTGCGCTCCTCGTTGCCGCTAACCTGCTGAAGCTGGCCGCTGCGGCGCGGCCGAAAACTCTATGTCAGGCCTTTTCGACCTGCGCAAATTCCAGTTCGACCGGCGTGGCGCGACCGAAAATCGTCACGGATACCCGCAGGCGGCTCTTCTCGTAATTGACTTCCTCGACGTTGCCATTGAAGTCGGTGAACGGGCCCTCCTTGATGCGAACCATCTCGCCCACCTCGAAAAGGACCTTGGGGCGCGGCTTCTCAACGCCTTCCTGAACCTGCTGCATGATCTTCGCGACTTCCTTTTCGGAAATCGGGGTCGGCTTGGTCGACGTGCCGCCGACAAAACCGGTGACCTTCGGCGTGCTCTTGACCAGATGCCAGGAGTCGTCGTCCATGTTCATCTCGACCAGCACGTAACCGGGGAAGAACTTCCTCTCGGATATGCTCTTCTGGCCGTTCTTCATTTCAATGACCTCTTCGACCGGCACCAGCACCTGGCCGAACTTGTCCTGCATTCCGGCGCGGGTGATGCGCTCTATCAGGGCGCGCTGCACCGATTTTTCAAAACCGGAGTAGGCGTGAACGACGTACCAACGTTTTGTCATGATTTTTTCCAGCCCAGAACCAGGTCGTAGAGCACCCATTCAAGGCTCTTGTCAGTCATCCACAATACGATCGCCATCACCAGCACGAAAGCGAACACGATGCCGGTGGTCTGCACGGTCTCCTTGCGCGACGGCCAGACTACTTTCTTCGTCTCCACCACCGCTTCCTGGCTGAAGTCGATGAAGCGACGTCCCGGCGCCGTGTACCACGCCACCGCAATACCCGCACCCAAACCCGCGAGCACGGACAGCACACGCAGGATCATCGGCTGCTCGCCGAGGAAGTAGAAACCAGCCACACCCGCCGCCAACAGCAGCAGCGCCAGCATGAACTTGAGTTTATCGGCCATAAATAGTCAGTTAATGCGCAAATGCTTCAATTCAGTGGCAGGGGCGGAGGGAATCGAACCCCCAACCTGCGGTTTTGGAGACCGCCGCTCTGCCAATTGAGCTACACCCCTGCGGCAGAGATTGCAGGGCGACACCTCGTTGCCGAAGTGCCGCCCACTTGTTAAAGCTGCGCGTTGTTATTCGATGACCTTGGCGACGACACCTGCGCCGACGGTACGACCGCCTTCACGGATGGCGAAACGCAGGCCCTCTTCCATCGCGATCGGGGCAATCAGCTTCACCGTCATGGCAATGTTGTCACCCGGCATCACCATTTCCGTCCCGGCCGGCAACTCGATGCTGCCCGTGACGTCGGTGGTACGGAAGTAGAACTGCGGACGGTAGCCGTTGAAGAACGGCGTGTGACGCCCGCCTTCGTCCTTCGACAGGATGTACACCTCCGAGGTGAAGTGCGTGTGCGGGGTGATGCTGCCCGGCTTGGCCAGCACCTGGCCGCGCTCGACTTCTTCACGCTTGGTGCCGCGCAGCAGCACGCCGACGTTGTCGCCGGCCTGACCCTGGTCCAGAAGCTTCCTGAACATTTCGACGCCGGTACAGGTGGTTTTGGTGGTGGGGCGGATGCCGACGATTTCGATTTCTTCGCCGACCTTGACCACGCCGCGCTCGATACGACCCGTCACCACGGTGCCGCGACCGGAGATCGAGAAGACGTCTTCGATGGGCATCAGGAAGGGCTTGTCGATGGCGCGCTCGGGCGTCGGGATGTAGCTGTCCAGCGCGTCGGCCAGGGCCATGATGGCGACTTCGCCAAGCTCACCCTTGTCGCCTTCGAGGGCCTTCAGGGCCGAGCCCTTGATGATCGGGATGTCGTCGCCGGGGAAGTCGTATTTGCTCAGCAGTTCGCGCAGTTCCATTTCGACCAGTTCGAGCAGTTCGGCGTCATCGACCATGTCGCACTTGTTCATGAACACGACCATGTAGGGTACGCCGACCTGGCGCGCCAGCAGGATGTGCTCACGGGTCTGCGGCATGGGACCGTCGGCGGCGGAACACACCAGGATCGCGCCGTCCATCTGTGCGGCGCCGGTGATCATGTTCTTGACGTAGTCGGCGTGCCCAGGGCAATCGACGTGCGCGTAGTGACGATTCTTCGTCTCATATTCTACGTGCGCCGTGTTGATGGTGATGCCGCGTGCCTTCTCTTCCGGCGCGGCATCGATCTGGTCGTAGGCTTTCGCCTCGCCACCAAACTTCGCCGACAGTACCGACGTCATCGCCGCCGTCAATGTCGTCTTCCCATGGTCTACGTGACCAATCGTCCCCACGTTCACGTGTGGCTTCGTACGCTCAAACTTGCCCTTTGCCATGTCGATTACCCCAACAAAAATGCACTAGAAAATGGTGCCCTTGGCGTGGATCGAACACGCGACCTCTCCCTTACCAAGGGAGTGCTCTACCACTGAGCTACAAGGGCTGAAACACTGCAAAACCGCACAACCTGGAGCGGCGAGAGGGAATCGAACCCTCGTCATTAGCTTGGAAGGCTAAGGTTCTACCATTAAACTACCGCCGCCCGCCCAACCTGTCCGCAAAACATAACTCTTTGTTTCTACAATCCGCTGGTGGAGGGGGAAGGATTCGAACCTTCGAAGGCAGAGCCGTCAGATTTACAGTCTGATCCCTTTGACCGCTCGGGAACCCCTCCAGCTGAACCAATGATTATCTCCAAATTTGGCCACATCGTCAACGAATAAGTCGACTTCGGATGTTTAGCGCTACCGACTTTCGGCGGCGGCCTATTGCGGCGCACCAATATCCGGCGCGCGCTTCACTCCGGGGCGGTGCTCAAATCAAGGTAGGCGCGGCGTAGAATCCGGCGACCCCCATGCCGGAGACCGCCATGAACGCCCCCGCCGACCGACCACCGCTGCCGCAGGAACTGGCCGAAACCCTCGCTGCCCGTTTCGGTTCGCGGTTCAGCGTTGCCGCCGCCGTGCGCTTGCATCACGGCAAGGACGAGTCGTCGCACACCCCGATGCCGCCGGATGCCGTGGTTTTCGCCGAATCCACGGCCGAAGTCGCCGAAATCGTCTCTCTATGCCACCGCTTCCGTACTCCAGTGATCGCCTTTGGCACCGGAACCTCGCTCGAAGGTCATTTGCTGGCCCTGCACGGGGGGGTCTGCATCGACTTGTCGGCGCTCAACCAGGTCGTCGCCGTGCGCGAGGAAGACCTCGACGCCACCGTGCAATGCGGCGTCACGCGCAAGGCGTTGAATGCCGCTTTGAACGGCACCGGGCTGTTCTTCCCGATCGATCCGGGCGCGGACGCCAGCCTCGGCGGGATGGCCGCGACGCGAGCCTCGGGCACCAACGCCGTGCGCTACGGCACCATGCGCGAGAACGTGCTGGGCATGACCGTGGTGCTGCCCGACGGCCGCATCCTAAAAACCGGCGGCCGTGCCCGCAAATCCGCCGCCGGCTACGACCTGACGCGACTGATGATCGGATCCGAAGGCACGCTGGGCATCATTACAGAGCTGACGGTCAAGCTCTATCCGGTGCCCGAGGCAATATCCAGCGCGGTCTGCGCCTTCCCGACGCTGGCGGCGGCGGTTCGGACCGTGATCCAGACCATCCAGCTCGGCGTGCCGGTGGCGCGCATCGAACTGCTCGACAAACTGGCCATCACCGCCATCAACCGCCACAGCAAGACGGCATTGCGTGAAGCGCCGACCCTGTTTTTCGAATTCCACGGTTCACCGACCGGCGTCAAGGAGCAGGCGGAGACCGTGCAGGAGATTGCCGCCGAGCAGGGTGGCCAGGATTTCGAATGGGCGACGCGACCCGAAGATCGCAGCCGTCTGTGGCAGGCGCGCCACGACGCCTACTATGCCGGCCTCGGCCTCAAGCCCGGCTGCCGGGCGCTCACCACCGACGTCTGCGTGCCGATCTCGATGCTGGCGGATTGCATTGCCGAAAGCTACCTGGATCTCGACCAGGAAGCCAGCAACCTGGCCGGACCGCTGGTGGGCCATGTCGGCGACGGCAATTTCCACATGATGCTGCTGGTCGACGCCGACAGTCCCGAGGACCTGGCCCGCGCCAAGGGCTTTGCCTCACGCCTGGCGCAGCGCGCGATCCGTATGGACGGTACCTGCACCGGCGAACACGGCATCGGCATCGGCAAGCAGGCCTACATGACGCTGGAACATGGCGAGGTCGCCATCGACCTGATGCGCGCCATTAAACGCGCCATCGATCCCGACAACATCCTGAATCCGGGTAAGATTCTGCCGCCATCCTGACCGGGGATGGCAAGGCAGGATGCGCGCCCCACAAGGTCGCCGCATCGCCGACTTCCGAGGTCCAACAAGATTCAGGAGCAGCCATGAACGCGCCACTGCGCAGCATCACCCTCGAGGACAAATACGCCCTCAGCCAAGGCCGGGTCTTTCTGACCGGTACTCAAGCCCTGGTTCGACTGCTGCTGCTGCAGCGCCAACGCGACGCGCTGGCCGGACTGAACACCGCCGGCTATGTTTCCGGCTACCGCGGCTCGCCGCTGGGTGGCCTGGATCAGGCGCTGTGGAAGGCCAAGCCGCATCTGGCGCAAAATCAGGTCGTGTTCCAGCCCGGCGTCAATGAAGACCTTGCCGCCACGGCACTGTGGGGTACGCAGCAGGTCAATCTTTCTCCCGGCGCCAAACATGACGGTGTCTTCGGCATGTGGTACGGCAAAGGCCCCGGCGTGGATCGCTGCGGCGACGTCTTCAAGCATGCCAACTCCGCCGGCACCTGGAAGCACGGCGGCGTGCTGGCCATCGCCGGCGACGATCACGCCGCGCGTTCTTCAACGGTAGCGCACCAGTCGGAGCATGCCTTCAAGGCGGCGATGATGCCGGTGCTGGTCCCCGCCGGGGTGCAGGACTACCTCGACCTCGGCCTGCACGGCTGGGCCATGAGCCGCTATTCGGGTTGCTGGGTCGGCTTCAAGGCAGTGGCCGACACGGTCGAGTCATCGGCCTCGGTGGATATTTCACCGGACCGCGTGAATATCGTGCTGCCGACCGACTACGCCCTGCCGGCGGGCGGTCTCAACATCCGCTGGCCGGATGATCGACTGCTGCAGGAAGCCCGCCTGCTCGACCACAAGCTTTACGCGGCGCTGGCCTATTGCCGCGCCAACCGGCTGAACCAGATCGTGATCGACGCGCCCAACCCGCGCCTGGGCATCATCACCACCGGCAAGTCCTATCTCGACGTGCGCCAGGCCTTCGATGACCTTGGCATCGACGATCAGCTCGCCGCCGAGATCGGCATCCGCCTCTACAAGATCGGCATGGTCTGGCCGCTCGAATCCGACGGCGTGCGCCGCTTCGCCGAGGGACTGGAAGAAATCCTGGTGGTCGAGGAAAAGCGCCAGCTGATCGAGTACCAGCTCAAGGAAGAGCTCTACAACTGGCGCGAAGATGTGCGCCCACGCGTGATCGGCAAGTTCGACGAACAGGGCGAGTGGGCACTGCCCAACGGCCGCTGGCTGTTGCCGGCCTCGGGCGAGCTGTCCCCGGCGCAGATCGCCCGCGTGATCGCCGACCGCATCGGCCGCCATTTCACGTCGCCGCGCATTCGCGAGCGCCTGGCAGTCATCGAAGCCAAGGAACGTTCTGCGGCGCCGGTGATCCCGATCGCACGCACGCCCTATTTCTGCCCGGGCTGCCCGCACAACACCTCGACCTGCGTGCCGGAAGGCTCGCGCGCGCTGGCCGGCATCGGTTGCCATTTCATGGTGCTGTGGATGAACCGCAACACGGCGACCTACTCCCACATGGGCGGCGAAGGCGCGGCCTGGATGGGGCAGGCGCCTTTCACCGAACAGCGCCACGTCTTCGTCAATCTCGGCGACGGCACCTACTTCCATTCCGGCTCGCTGGCGATCCGCGCCGCGGTAGCCTCGGGCGTCAATGCGACTTACAAGATCCTCTACAACGATGCCGTCGCCATGACCGGCGGCCAGCCCGTGGACGGCAGCCTGACGGTGCCGCAGATCGCCCACCAGTTGCATGCGGAAGGCGTGCATCACGTTGTGGTGGTCACCGACGGAGTCCCGCGTGCCTATGGCCACCCGGACCTGCCGCACGGCGTGCCGATGCGCCATCGCCACGAGCTCGATGCCATCCAGCGCGAGATGCGCGAATGTCCCGGCGTTTCGGCCATCATCTACGACCAGACCTGCGCCGCGGAAAAGCGCCGCCGCCGCAAGCGCGGCAAGATGATCGATCCGCCGCGGCGGCTTTACATCAACGAGGCCGTCTGCGAAGGCTGCGGCGATTGCGGCGTGCAGTCCAACTGCCTTGCCGTGGTGCCCGTGGAAACCGAGTTCGGCCGCAAGCGGGCGATCGACCAGTCCGCCTGCAACAAGGACTACTCCTGCGAGAAGGGTTTCTGCCCCAGTTTCGTATCGGTGCTGGGCGGCGGCGTCAAGAAAGGCCGTGGTCTCGCCGGTTCGGGAGCCGGCAGCGACTCATTCGGCGTGCCACCAACGCCGACTCTTGGCTCGACGCTTAAGCCCTACGGCATCCTGATCACCGGCGTCGGCGGCACCGGCGTGGTCACCATCGGAGCCCTGATCGGCATGGCGGCGCACATCGACGGCAAGGGTGTCACCGTGCTGGACATGACGGGGCTGGCGCAAAAGGGCGGTGCGGTATTTTCCCATGTGCGCATCTGCGACGATCCGGAAGCCATTCATGCCGTTCGCGTAGCCACCGGCGAAGCCGATGCCGTGATCGGAGGCGACCTCATCGTCAGCGCCTCGCCCGACGCGCTGACGCGCATGCAAGCCGGCCGCACGCGCGTAGTGGTGAATTGCGCCGAAACGCCCACCGCAGATTTCACGCGCAATCCGGACTGGCAGTTTCCGCTGGCGCGCATGCAGGCCGTGGTCGGCGAAACGGTGGGTAGCGGCGCGGCATCCTTTATTGACGCTTCGGACCTGGCCCTGCGCCTGCTCGGCGATTCGATAGCCAGCAACCTGTTCCTGCTCGGTTACGCCTGGCAGCAAGGTCTGATACCGCTATCGTGGGAGGCCATCGATCGCGCCATTGAACTCAATGCCACGGCGGTGGCGATGAGTCGCGCCGCCTTTCTCTGGGGACGGCGTGCCGCGCACGATCCGGCGGCCGTTGCGGCCTATGCCCGTCCGCAAGTCGCCGTACCGCCAGCGCCGACTCTTGACGAGATGATTGCGAAGCGCGTCGGCTTTCTCACCGAGTACCAGGATGCCGCCTACGCGGAACGCTATCGGACACAAGTGGAAAAGATCCGCGCCGCCGAAGCGGCCATCAATTCATCGCAGCTTACCGAAGCCGTTGCCCACAACCTGTTCAAGCTGATGGCGATCAAGGATGAATACGAGGTGGCGCGGCTGTATGCCGAAACCGACTTCCTGCAACAGATCGGCGAACGCTTCGAGGGCGATTACACGCTGCAGTTCCATCTGGCGCCGCCCTTGCTGGCCCGCCCCGATCCGAAGACCGGCAAGGTGAAGAAGATGGCACTCGGCCCGTGGATGCTCACCGCATTCAAGTGGCTGGCCAAGGCTCGCCGTTATAGGGGATCGCGCTGGGATGTCTTTGGTCGCAGCGAAGAGCGGCGACTGGAGCGGGCCTTGCTGACCGACTATGAACGCGACCTGGTCGCCCTGCTGCCGAAACTGGAGCGCACCACGCTGGGCGATGCCATCGCGCTGGCGATGCTGCCCGAGAAGATTCGCGGCTTCGGCCATGTCAAACGGCGCAGCATGGATTCGGCGGTGCCGGAACGCGAGGCCTTGCGCGCTCGGCTCGGGCTCGGCTGAAGAACAGCCAGGGCGCGCTGCCCGGGCTGCAGTGGCTGATCAGTGCGGGCGGCGTTTGCGACTGGCCATCAGGGCGGCTTCCGAGCGGTTGCTCACACCCATGGCTTTCATGATGGCGGAGACGTGGATTTTCACTGTGCCTTCGCTCAGGCCGAGCAGCTCGCCAATCTGGCGATTGCTGCGTCCTTCCGCCAGAAGCTCCAGTACGCGCGCCTGGGCGGTCGTCAAACCAAAGCGCTGCGCCAGCGATTTACCTTCGCCGTGCGCGGTTTCGCTGCGGTTAGTCAGCTCCTGCAATTTCGGCGGCAGGTAGATTTCACCCGACAACACCGCACGCAAGGCTTCCAGTAACTCGGTGCTTGATCCCGACTTCGAAACAAAGCCGGAGGCGCCCGCCTTCATCACCCGCGACACCGTATCGGCATCGTCGAGTGCCGACAGTACGACCACCGGCACCGTGGGGAAGCGGCGGCGCACCACCGGCAGAAAAGTCTGACCCTTGGTTCCCGGCAGCATCAGGTCGAGGATCATCATGTCGATATCCTCCTTTTCCAGAATACCGATGGCTTCGTTTGCATCGGGCACGCCAAAGGTTCGGGTTTCCGCACCCAGATTTTTCAGCGTCGCGAGCAATCCCTCGCGTACCAGGGCATGGTCTTCCACTACGAGTAGATTGAGCATCGTTCTCTCCCCTTGGCCGATTCGGCATATCACAAAGTCAGTTTAGCGCGGATGGCTGCGCTGCGGTAAGATCATCGAACCATATAGGGAGCAATTGCCATGAGCACAACGCCGACCGATCCGATGGAGTTCCTGAAATCCCTGTGGGGCAATACCGGAATGCCGCTGCCCGGCCTGGTAACGCCGACCCTGGATACCAATGAACTGGAAAAGCGCATCGCCGACCTGAAGGCAGTCGAGGGTTGGCTCAAGACCAATCTCGGCATGCTGCAGATGACCATTCAGGGGCTGGAGATGCAGCGCGCGACGCTCTCGGCGCTGCAGGCCATCAGTCAGTCCGCCAGCAACTCGGACGCCAACGCCAATCCATTTGCCAACCCGGCGCTGTGGCCGTGGAATTTCATGCAGAACGCCGGTCAGGCGGCGGCGACCGACGCGGCAAGCGCTCCCGAAGCCGCGGCAGCACCTAAAGCGGAAGGCAAGGCCAAGTAAGGCCTTGCGCGCCGGGAATTCCGCTTCATAGCCGGCGCGGGGCGGTATCCACGCCAGCGAGGGTGCTGCGTCAGAGCATTGTCAGCCACAACGGCAGACTCAGCATGCCGAGCAGGGTTCCCACCGAGATCAGCCATGCGACGCGCGCACCGTCGCCGCCCATGCGCTGGGCCAGAATGTAGGCAGAACTGGCCGTCGGCAGAGCCGCATAGACCAGTGCCACGCCGGCATAAACACCGCTCAGTTCAAACCAGCGGATCAGCCCCAGTGCCGCCAGCGGCATCGCAACGAGCTTCACCGAGAGCAGGTAGACGGCCGCCGCCGTGGCGCCAGCGCCGACTTTCGTGTTTGCGGTGCGCAATCCCGCACCGACGGCCAGCAGCCCCAGTGCAATGGCGGCTTCGCCGAGCCGGCCGAGGAACTGCAGCAGCACCTCGGGCGGCTGAAAGCCGGCCACGTTCGCCGCGGTGCCGGCAACCGTGGCGATAATCAGCGGGTTCCGCGCCAGCTCTCGCCAGACACTGGCCTCACCGTGGCGCGCCAGCATCCACACCGAGACCAGGTTGGCCGGAGGCACCATGACCCCGACCACGATCGCCATGGCAGCAATGCCGGGCATGCCGAACAGCTTGCCGGCTACGGCGAGACCGATGTAGGAATTGAAGCGAAACGCGCACTGGTACTGCGATGCAAATGACATCGGAGAAATACGGAATAATCGGGCGCCGTGGCCGAGGACCATGCCGGCTGCCATGGCGCCCATCGTCACCGCCAGCAGCGGACCCGCCGCCGACCAGTCGATGCGCGCCTTCACCAGGCCGCTGAACAACAGGGCCGGGAACAGCACGAAGTAGACCAGCTTTTCCACCCCGGTCCAGAAATGGTCGCCCAGCTGCAGCACGCGGCGCAGCCCGCCGCCCAGCAGGATCAGGGCGAAATCGGGAAGCAGGGCAAGCGCCGGAGCGAGCGCCGGAGGCAGCGTAAGGGACACGCCGCTAAATTACGCCGTTTGCGTGCAGTCGCGCAATATCGGATTCGCCATAGCCCGCGGCTTTGAGAATCGCATCGCTGTCGGCGCCTGCAGCCGGTGCGGGCTTGGCATCCGGCCAGGGCCAGGCGGAAAGTTTAAAGGGCGGCGCATACTGCTTGATACCGCCAACCTCGACCACCATGTCGCGTGCGGCCACCTGCGGATGCACCAGCGCTTCATCCATACGCAGGATCGGCGTAACGCAGCAATCGGCGGCGGCAACGATCGGTGCCCAGTGGGCCATGGCTTGCGAGGCCAGCAAGGCAGCGAGCTCGGCTTTCACTTCGCGCCCCTTGCTGCCCGTGGCGAGTCCGAAGGGCGCGAGGTCGGAGCGTCCGATCGCCACACACAGCGCCTGCCAGAATTTTGGTTCAAGCGCGCCCACCGCCAGATAGCGCCCATCGGCGGTGCGATACACGCCGTAGCAGGGCACGCCGCCAGTCAACAAGTCGGCACCGCGCGGCGCCGGCTGGCCGAATACCAGTGTGGTCACCAGCGGGAAGATGGTGTGCGCCAGCACGGCATCGGTCATGGCCACGTCGACATGGCTGCCCTGACCCGTCATCCTGGCGCCGATGACTGCCGCAAGAACGCCGAGCAAGGGAGTAAGCGCTCCCCCCAGGAGGTCCCCGATCTGCAGGTTGGGAATTGCCGGCGCGCCGCTTTGCCGGCCGTCGTGGATGCCGATCTGGTCAAGCAACCCGGCCGTGGCAAGGTAGTTGATGTCGTGGCCGGCATGGTCGGCCCAGGGGCCGGTCTGCCCGTAACCGGTGATCGCACAATAGACGATGCGCGGATTGATCGCCCGTACCGCCTCATAACCGATGCCCAGTTTGTCCACCACGCCGGGACGGAAGCTCTCGAAAACCACGTCGGCGTCGCGCGCCAGCCGCATGAAGACTTCGACGCCCGCCGCCTGCTTCAGATCCAGCCGCAGGCTTTTCTTGTTGCGGTTGACCAGACGGAAGAACAGGCTGTCGCCCGTACCACCGCTGTTGCCGGCCTCGCGTTCGCCGGGTCCCATGGCTCGCGCGTAATCGCCGGCGCCGGTATCCTCGATCTTGATCACTTCGGCGCCAAGATCGGCCAGGTGCATGGTCGCCACCGGGCCCGGCAGCAGGCGCGTGAGATCGAGGACGCGAAGGCCTGCCAGCGGCCCGCGAGGCTCAGTCATATTTTCTGGCGTCTTCGATGACCTTGCCGTCGTTCGGCAGGCTGCCGACGGCGACCAGCCTGATGTCGGCGCGCAGTTTGGTGACGTCGCGCACGGATTCGGCAATCGCCTTGTCCAGGTCGGCGCCCGTCGCGCCGACCTCGCAGTTCAGGGTCATCAGATCGGTGCTGTCCGGATTGGTCACCACCAGCCGCGCCCGGGCGATTTCGGGATGACGCTTGAGCACTGCCGCCACCTGTTCCGGGTGCACAAACATGCCCTTGATCTTGGTGGTCTGGTCGGCGCGGCCCATCCAGCCCTTGATGCGCATATTGGTCCGGCCGCAGGGCGACGCATTGGTCAACGAATCGGGCAGGAAGGCAGACAGATCGCCGGTGCCGAAGCGGATCAGCGGGTAGTCGGAATTGAAAGTAGTCACCACGACTTCGCCGACTTCACCGATCGCCACGGGATCACCGGTGCCGGGGCGCACGATCTCCACGATCACGCCCTCGTCGATTATCAGTCCCTGGCGCGCCTCCGTCTCGTAAGCGATCACACCCAGTTCGGCTGTCGCGTAGGCCTGATAGCCGGCGATACCGCGTGCCAGCAGGGCATCGCGCACCGGCGGCAGGAAGGCTTCGCCGGAAACCAGCGCCTTGGTCAGCGAAGGCAGCTTGATGCCGAGTTCATCGGCCTTCTCCAGCAGGATGCGCAGAAACGAGGGCGTGCCGACGTAGCCGTTGGGCTGCAGGTCAGCCATTGCCGCCACTTGCTGCTCGGTTTGCCCGACTCCGGCGGGAAACACGGTGCAGCCGAGGGCCTGCGCGCCGGCCTCGAGGATCCAGGCGCCCGGCGTCATGTGATAGGAGAAGCTGTTGTGCACCAGGTCGCCGGTACGGAAACCCGCCGCGAAAAGCGCGCGCGCCGTGCGCCAGTAATCGGCGTTGCGCCCTTCGGGTTCGTAGATCGGACCGGGAGAAGAGAAAACACGTCCGAGCTTGCCCCAATGCGATGCTGCCAGGCCGCCGAACGGCCGCTGCTGCTTCTGCAATTCGATCAGGTCGCTCTTGCGCACCACCGGCAACGCGGCCAAGGCGGCAGTCGAGGTGATCGTCGCGGCATCGAAACCCTTGAGGGTCTCGGCGAAATAGGCCGTGTTGGCTTTTGCGTGGGCGATCTGCTGCGGCAGGCGTGTCGCCAGCGCCGACTCTCGTTCGTCGGCGGTGCGGGTTTCGAGGGCGTCAAAATGCTTGGACATGTCACGGTGCTCCGAGGGTTAGGGAGGCCGCAAAGCGCGTCGCAGGGCAAGGCGCGAGGTGGCGCCGTGTGCTAAACGCACACAAGCCGCCGAGCAACGCCGCCATGCGGCGTGATCTGCGGCCGACTAGGCGAGCCAGCGCTTGCGGCGGCGGTAGTGCTTGGCTTCGCGGAAGCTCTTGCGCTCCCCCGAGGAGATGCCGAGGTAGAACTCCTTGACGTCCTCGTTGTTGGCCAGATCCTTGGCCGCACCCTCCATGACCACGCGGCCGTTTTCGAGGATGTAGCCGAAATCGGCGTAGCGCAAAGCCATGTTGGTGTTCTGCTCGGCCAGCAGGAAAGTGACTTTCTCGCGCTGGTTGAGGTCTTTGACGATGCCGAACACCTCATCGACGATCTGCGGTGCGAGGCCCATCGACGGTTCGTCGAGCAGCACCATGGTCGGATTCGCCATCAGCGCACGCCCGATGGCGCACATCTGCTGCTCGCCGCCGGAGGTATAGGCCGCCTGGCTGGTGCGCCGTGTCTTCAGGCGCGGGAAATAGTTGTAAACCTTTTCCAGCGTTTGCGCCACGGCGGCCTTGCCGTCGCTGCGGGTGTAGCTGCCGGTCATCAGGTTCTCTTCGATGGTCAGGTGGCCGAAGCAATGGCGGCCTTCCATGACCTGGACCACGCCGCGCCTGACCAGGTCGGCCGGCGTCAGCGCTTCGATACGCTCGCCGCGACACTCGATCGAACCCTTGGTGACCTCGCCGCGTTCGCCATGGAGCAGATTGCTGACGGCACGCAGGGTCGTCGTCTTGCCGGCGCCGTTGCCACCGAGCAAGGCCACGATACTGCCTTCCGGGACGGACAGCGAGACGCCCTTGAGCACGAGAATGACGTGGTTGTAGATCACCTCGATGCTGTTCACGTTGAGAAGAATGTTGGCGGTAGTCATGTGCTCTTTCGATCGGCGTGGGCCAAGTTCAGGACTCTGTTCCGGACGAGGCACTCACACCCCGTCCGGAAGGTCCCTTATGTCACTTCCTGCTTACTTCTTGCAGTCTTCCGGAGTGCGCGGCTTGATCTTCTTCTCTTCCGCATACTTGGCCGAAGCCAGCATCACCATCGGACGCAGCACCTTCTCGTCGCCCTGATACCAGTCGGACGTGAAGTTCCACTTCTTGCCGTCCCAGGTGTGAATGCGCGCCCATGCCGAACCCATGTGGTCGAGGCAGGTGGTCTGCACCGGACGCATCACGCCGGCAAAGCCCAGTCCATCGAGCGTCTTCTGGTCGAGGTTGATGTTCTCCAGGCCCCAGCGCATCTGCTCGCCGGTGATGCGCTTGCCCTTGCCATAACGCGCCTGGGCGGCACGCACGCCTTCGACCTGCAGCATCGACGAGATCAGGCCGCGCATGTACAGCACCTGGCCGACTTCTTCCTTCGGACCGGTACCCTGACCCTTGGCATGCAGCTTCTCGAGCACCTCCTTGATGACTTTGGAGTTCGGTTCGGCGCCATGCTGCATGGCCAGCGCGTTGTAGCCCTTGGCGCCATCGCCGACGTCCTTGACATCGGGTTCCGCGCCGGACCACCACACACCGTACATCTTCTCGCGCGGATAGCCGGTAGCCTGCGCTTCCTTGATCGAGGTCGAATTCATCACGCCCCAGCCCCAGAGGAAGACGTAGTCGGGCTTGCTCTGACGAATCTGCAACCAAGTGGCCTTCTGCTCGACGCCGGGGTGGGCAACAGGCAGCAACTGGACGTCGAAGCCATGCATCTTGGCGCGTTCCTGCAGCAAGGCAATCGGTTCCTTGCCATAGGGGCTGTCGTGATAGACCAGCGCGATCTTCTTGCCCTTCAGCTTGTCGAAACCGCCTTCTTTCTTGGCGATGTGCTGTACCAGCACGTCGGCGCCCATCCAGTAGGTGCCGACCAGCGGGAAGTTCCAGCCGAACACGGCGCCGTTCTGCGATTCGCTGCGGCCGTAGCCGGCGGTGATGACCGGGATCTTGTCGACCGGAGCCTTTTCGGTCAGGGCGAAGGTGATGCCGGTGGACAGCGGTTGCACCGCGGTCGCGCCACCATGCTTGCCCTTCAGGCGCTCGTAGCACTCGACACCACGGTCGGTGGCATAAGCGGTTTCGCACTCCTCCCAAATCATCTTGACGCCGTTGACGCCGCCACGGGCATTGGTCAGCTTCATGTAATCGACAAAGCCGTTGGCCCAGGGCGCGCCGTTGGGCGCGTATGCGCCGGTACGGTAGGCCAGGACCGGGAAGAATTGCTCCTCGGCGGCAAAGGCCGCAGGCGCAGTAAGTGCAGCGGAAAAGCCGATCGCTGCGATCGAAGCAGCGACAACCAGTTTGCGTAGTTTCATTTTTTCTCCTCCTAGGATGATTTAGTGTTACGCGTGCAATAAACCCGATCTGCGCGTCCGGCAATATTACCTGCCACCCGCGCCCCTGACCATTAGTGCGGGAACGGCCACAAACGCAATTTCTCCCTGCCCGTAGACCACAGGCGCGCAATGCCGTGGGGTTCGACGATCAGGAAGAAGACAATTAGTGCGCCAAAAATCATGATCTCGACGTGCGATACCAGCGCGATCGAGACCTCCAGGCCGAACAAGCCTCCCACCAGCGGCAGCATCTGATTGAGAAATATCGGCAGGATCACGATGAATGCGGCGCCGAAAAAGCTGCCGGCGATGGCGCCCATGCCACCAATGATGACCATGAACAGCAACTGGAAGGAGCGGTCGATGGAGAATGCGGCCGGTTCCCAGGAACCGAGATGGACCATGCCCCACAGGGCTCCCGCTACGCCGACGTAAAAGGAACTGACGGCAAAGGCGCTGAGCTTGGCATACAAAGGGCGAATGCCGATCACCGTCGCCGCCACATCCATGTCGCGAATCGCCATCCATTGCCGGCCGATGCTGCCGCGCACCAGGTTTTTCGCCATCAGGCTGAAGATGACCAGAATTCCCAGGCAGAAGAGATACTTGTCAGTCGGCGTATTGATGGTCCAGCCGAATAGTTCGATATCGGCTACGGAAACCGAACCCGATGACGAATCATTGGTGAACCACTTGATGCGCAGGAAAGCCCAGTCCCAAAAAAATTGCGCCGCCAGGGTAGCCACCGCGAGATAGAGCCCACGCACGCGGAGACTCGGAATGCCGAACACGATACCAACCGCCGCCGCGGTGAGGCCGCCCAGCAAAATAGCCGCCAGCGCAGGCATGCCGCTGACGCGAATCAGGAAATTGTAGGCCGCATAAGCGCCCACCGCCATGAAGGCGCCAGCGCCGAGGGTGATTTGCCCGCAGTAACCAACAAGGATATTCACCCCCAGTGCCGCCAGGGACAAAATCAGGAAGGGGATCAGGATGGCGCGAAACAGATACTCATCGACCAGCAGCGGAATCCCGAAAAAGGCAAAGGCGACGATGGCCAGAATCAGCCAGCGATCCTGCGGAATCGGAAATATCTGCTGATCTGCCTTGTACGAGGTCTTGAACTGACCATTTTCTCTATAGAACATTCCTGGTCCCTCGAATCAAACGCGATCAATAATTTTCTCGCCGAACAGACCCTGCGGTCTGAACAGGAGGAACACCAGTGCCAGCATGTAGGCAAACCAGATCTCGATGCCGCCACCCACATACGGGCCGAGGTAAACCTCTGACATCTTTTCGCCGACACCGATAATCAGGCCGCCGATGATCGCGCCGGGAACCGAGGTCAAGCCGCCGAGAATCACCACCGGCAGTGCGCGCAGCGCGACGGTCGACAGCGAAAACTGCGCTCCCAGTTTCGAGCCCCAGATGATGCCGGCCACCAGTGCCGTGATCCCGGCCACGCACCATACGATGACCCAGATCCGGCCCAACGGAATACCGATCGACTGGGCCGCCTGGTGGTCATCGGCCACAGCACGCAACGCACGGCCGGTGGCGGTCTTCTGGAAAAAGATGCTCAGGGCCACCACCAGCATTGCCGAAATAAAGGCAGCGACGAAGTCTTCCTTGTTGATCAGGATGCCGCCCTCGAACACGCTCTCCAGCATCATCACCGGCTCTTTCGGCATACCGACGTCGATCTTGTAAATATCGCTGCCGAAGATGGTCTGACCAACACCATCGAGAAAGTAGGCAATGCCGAGCGTCGCCATTAGCAGGGTCGCGCCTTCCTGATTAACCAGATGGCGCAATACCAGACGCTCGATCAGCCAGGCCACGGTAAACATCACCACGACGGAGACCACAAAGGCCAGCACATTGGCCATGAACAAATTGTCCATGCCCAGCCACTCCGGGATCCACTCGGAAAAGCGCGCCATGGAAAGGGCGGCGAACAACACCATCGCGCCTTGCGCAAAATTGAACACACCGGAAGCCTTGTAGATCAGCACAAAGCCCAGCGCCACCAGGGAGTAAAGCATGCCGCTCATCAGGCCGCCGAGCAGGGTTTCGAGGAAGAAGCTCATCTCTCAGGTCCTTAATGGCTGGCGCCGAGATAGGCGCTGATGACGTCGGGGTTGGCGCGCACTTCGTCGGGAGTGCCATCGCCGATCTTCTTGCCGTAATCGAGCACCACCACGCGATCGGAAATGTCCATGACCACACCCATGTCGTGTTCGATCAGCACGACGGTGGTGCCAAACTGGTCGTTGACGTCGAGGATGAAGCGGCACATGTCCTGCTTTTCCTCGACGTTCATGCCGGCCATGGGTTCGTCGAGCAACAAGATCTGCGGTTCCATTGCAAGTGCCCGAGCCAGATCGACGCGTTTTTGCAGGCCATAGGGCAAACGCCCTACCGGCGTCTTGCGGATGTGCTGGATTTCCAGGAAGTCGATGATCTCCTCGACCTTGAGCCGGTGTTCGAGTTCCTCTCGCTGCGCGGCTCCTAGCCAGAAGGCCTGCTGCAGTATGTTGGCCTTCATCTTCAGATTGCGCCCGGTCATGATGTTGTCGAGCACCGACATGCCCTTGAACAAGGCGATGTTCTGGAAGGTACGCGCCAGCCCCGCCTTGGCCGCACCATAGGAATCCATGTTGGCATGGTGCTCGCCGCGCAGGATGATGTCACCCTCCTGCGGCCGATATACGCCGTTGATGACGTTCAGCATCGAACTCTTGCCGGCGCCGTTGGGACCGATGATGGCGCGAACCTCATGTTCGCGCACGTCGAAGGAAATGTTTTGCAAGGCCTTGACCCCGCCGAAACTGAGGCTGATGTTCCTGAGGTCGAGGATCACCTCGCCGATTTTTCTTCCACTCATCAGGCTGCTTTCTTCATCACGGGAAAGGTCTTCACGTCGCAAATCACCAGGTCGGCCGATACCTTGCCGGTGCGGCCATCCTCGAACTTGACCTGGGTTTCGATGAACTGGGTGGCTTTGCCGGAGTACAAGGCGTCGATCAGCACGCCATACTTTTCGGCAACGAAACCACGGCGCACTTTCCGGGTTCGGGTGAGTTCGTCATCATCCGGGTCAAGTTCCTTGTGCAGCACCATGAAGCGATGGATCTGCGTCTCGGCCACCATCGCGTCGTGCGACAGGTCGGCATTGACCTGTTCGACGCATTCGCGGACCAGCTCCAGGACTTCCTTCTTGCCGGCAAGGTCGGTATAGCCGGAATACGGCAGGCCGCGCCGCTCGGCCCAGTTGCCGACCGCGCCCATGTCGATATTGACGAAGGCGCAGACCATGTCGCGATCATGACCGAAGCAGACCGCTTCCTTGATGTACTGGAAGAACTTCAACTTGTTCTCGATGTAGTTCGGCGCGAAGATCGCGCCGTGCGCCAGTTTGCCGACGTCCTTGGCGCGATCGATGATCTTGAGGTGCCCGTCTTCATCGAAAAAACCCGCATCGCCGGTGTGGAACCAGCCTTCGGCGTCAATTGCCTCGGCCGTCGCATCCGGTCGCTTGTAGTACTCCTTGAGCAGCAGCTTGCCGCGCACCAGCACCTCTCCACTGTCGGCAATCTTCACCTCGACGCCCGGCGCCGGCTTGCCGACGCTATCGAATTTGATCTCGCGATCCGGCTGCAGACAGACCGCGGCGCAGGTTTCAGTTGCGCCATAGAGCTGCTTCAGATTGACGCCGATCGAACGGTAGAAACGGAACAGGTCGGGGCCGATGGCGGCGCCCGCCGTGTAGGCGACGCGGATGCGGCTCATGCCCAGCACATTGCGTAGCGGTCCGTAGATCAGCACATTGCCCAGCCCGTACAGCAGGCGGTCGACGGTGGAGACGCCGGGCTTGCCGTCGAGGATGTCCGAGCCGCAACGCTTGGCTACGCTCATGAAGTAATGGAACATGCCGCGCTTCGTGGCCCCGGCATCCTCCATGCGGATCATTACTGTGGTCAGCAAGTTCTCGAACACGCGGGGCGGCGCAAAGTAGTAGGTGGGCCCGATCTCGCGCAGATCCGTCATCACCGTGTCGCCGGATTCCGGGCAGTTGATGGTGAAGCCGGCCACCAGCGCCTGTGCATAGGAGAACAGGTGGTCGCCGACCCAGGCCATCGGCAGGTAGGAAAGGATGTCTTCCTGATCGGTAAGATGGTCGAAATCAACGCCGCTGGTCGCGGCGGCGATGAAGGTTTCGTGGGTCTGGCAAACTCCCTTGGGCTTGCCCGTGGTGCCCGATGTGTAGAGCATCACTGCGACGTCTTCGGTACGTCCCATGGCGACTTCCGTGGGAATGAAATCCGGCTGGTTCTTGTCATGGATGCGCCCCATGGCAATAACCTCGTCGAGCCCTTGCAGATAGGTCTGGGTGTAATGACGCATGCCGCGCGCATCGTCGTAAAGAATATGCTGCAGACTAGGGCACTGGGCCTTGATTTCCAGAAGCTTATCGACCTGCTCCTGGTCTTCGACAATGGCGAAGCGGATCTCGCCGTCGGTCAGGACGAAAGTCATTTCTGCCGCCACGGCATCCTGATACATCGGCACGGGAACGCCGCCCAGCATCTGCGCAGCGCACATCGCCCAATACAGGCGCGGGCGATTGTCGCCGATCAGGGCCAGGTTGTCGCCGCGCTTGAAGCCGAGTTCTGCCAGGCCGCAGGCCATGGCACGAACTTCCTCGGCGACCTGGCCCCAAGTCCAAGTTTGCCAGATGCCGAGATATTTCTCGCGCGTCGCCGGACGATCGCCGCGCGTCGCCGCGTGATTCAGCAGCAGACGGGGAAATGTATCGAGCGAGCCGGAAGCCCGCCCAGATTGGGATGCAGCCATGCGTTTTCTCTCCTCCAGCGCTACCGGTGCAGGCTCGCTTGTCTCGCGAATTACCCGCTTCGGCTAATTTTTTGCCAATGCCAATTGTTTCTCGCCATCTACCTTACTGCTGACGCCGGGTACCGCCGGGGAAGCCCCCCCTTCACCTCAAATTGCGGGGAAAGACGCTTCTCGGGCTTCATTACACAAAAATAGTTTAAGGCATTCTCCTGCCTATAATTGTCGCGTGCCTGACAATTGCCAAAAAACCGCGATCACGCTCGAAGACATGCTGCGCCGCACAAGCTGGGCGCAGGCACTGTCTGCGCAGGATTTTGTGCGAGCGCGCGAAGGTACCATCGAGCGCTTCGTCCCGACCGGCAGCTATGTCTGCCGCAAGGGGGAACCGGTAGACCATTGGTATGGAGTGATCGATGGCCTGGCCAAGATGTCGAGTGACTGGGCAACGGGCAAGACCGCCAGTTTCACCGGCATCGCTGCCGGGGGCTGGTTTGGCGAAGGATCGATGCTCAAGTCCGAGGCACGTCGCTATGATGTGGTTGCCCTGCGCGACACTCGCGTCGCCTGCATGCGGCAGGAAACCTTTCATTGGCTCCTGGATCACAGCATCGCCTTCAACCGTTTCATCATCAATCAGATAAACGAGCGCCTCGGCCTGTTCATTGGCCTGCTGGAATCGGAGCGTCTGCTCGACGTTGATGCGCGCGTGGCACGAACAATGGCGGCCCTTTTCCACCCGGTGCTGCAACCAGGCATAGAGTCGCGCGTTGCCATCTCACAGGAAGAAATCGGCTATCTCGCCGGCGTATCCCGTCAGCGCGTCAACCGCGCGTTGCGCACGCTTGAAGATGCCGGCTTCCTCACCACCGAGTACGGCGGCATAACCGTCCTCGATCTGGATGGCTTGGTAAGCACCCGGGGAAGTCGTCTATGCCCAGGCAATGGAGTTGAGCACCATGGTGTCCGCTAAGAACGATGGTGGACACTATGGGAATCGAGACGCCGCCGCGCCGCAAGCGCAGGCACAGCGAGGAATTCAAGGACGAGCTGGTTCGCGCGTGTAGCGAGCCGGGGGTATCGGTGGCTGGGATCGCGCTGGCCAACGGAGTCAATGCAAACCTGCTGCGCAAGTGGATGGTGGCACGCGGCGTCACGGCACCGAGTCTGCGTCGGACTGCGGAGTCCGATAAGCCGGTGACGCACGCTCCGGAGTTTTTGCCGGTGGCAATCACGCCGACAGAGCCGAGTCTGCCCGAGATCCGAATCGAAGCCCGGCGCGGAAACACGGTGGTGAAGATCGAGTGGCCGGTCGCGGCGGCAGCGGAATGCGCGGCGTGGCTGCGGGGCTGGCTGAAATGATCCGGACCGACGCGGTGTGGATGTCGGTAGTGCCGATCGACATGCGGGCCGGGACCGACACGCTGCTGGCCAGAATTGTGCTGGTCTTCGGCGAAGCCCGGCCACACCACGCCTATCTGTTTGCCAACCACCGGGGAACGCGGATGAAGGTCGTGGTCCATGACGGCATCGGCATCTGGCTGGCCAGCCGTCGTCTGGACCAGGGCCGATTCGCCTGGCCCAAAGAGGGAACAACGGTGTCGCTCAGTCGTGGTCAATTTGACGCGCTGGTCCTTGGCCTGCCGTGGCACCGCTTGGGTGAGGACGGCGTGATCCGCCTGCTGTAGTCAAGACCGATGACGGGGGATAAATGCGTCATGCTTGACGCATAGTGTCGGCGTGGCACCGGTATCATTCGGGACATGGTCGATGTCGCCACGCTTGCCGAACTGAACCCTGAGCAACTGCGGGAACTGGCGCACCAGTTGATCACGCAGATTGCCAGCAAGGACACCCTGATTGCCCAGCAAACAAGCGAACTCACCTGGCGCCAGGGCAAGATCGACAAGCTGACGCAGGAACTGGCCCTGTACCGGCGCTGGAAGTATGGCGCCCAGGCTGAGAGGCTGTCGGCGGAGCAGATCAAGCTGTTCGATGAAACGTGCGCGGCGGATATCGCCGCGATCGAGAAGGAAATCGAGAAGCTCGGCCCGCCGGCCAAGGATCCTGAGAAGCGCCAGCCCAAACGGGCGCCGATTCCGCCGCACCTGCCGCGTACCGACATTCACCACGAACCCGAATCGACGACCTGTCGCTGTGGCTGCATGCTCACGCGTATTGGCGAAGACGTGGCCGAGAAACTGGACTACACCCCGGGCACGATCAGCGTCGAGCGCCACATCCGTGGCAAGTGGGTCTGCGATGACTGCGAAACCCTGACCCAGGCGCCGGTACCGGCGCAGGTGATCGACAAGGGCCTGCCGACGGCCGGGATGCTGGCGCATGTGGCGGTGTCGAAGTTTGCCGATCATTTGCCCTTGTATCGGCTGTCCGGCATCCTGGGTCGCAGCGGTCTGGTCATCCCCGCCTCGACGCTGGGGCAATGGGCAGGAGAAACCGGTGTTGCGCTGCAGCCCGTGGTGGATGCGCTCAAGAACGCGGTACTGACCCGACGCGTGCTGCATGCGGACGAAACCCCGGTGGCGATGCTCGATCCGGGGGCGGGGAAGACCAAGCGGGCGTATGTATGGAGTTACTGCACCACGGTCTATGACGCCCTCCAGGGGGTGGTCTATGACTTCGCCGAAAGCCGCGCCGGTCGCCATGCCAAGGAGTTCCTCGGCGACTGGACGGGCGTCCTCGTCTGTGACAACTACTCGGGGTATAAGCAGCTTCTGACCCAAGGGGTGGTCGACGCCGGATGCCTGGCCCATTCACGGCGAAAGTTCTTCGATCTGTACGCCAATCACCAGAGCCAGATCGCGGCTGCGGCGCTGCCGTTCTACAGCCACTTGTACCAGATCGAGAAACGGGCGAGGGATCTGACGGCCGATGAGCGACGGCAAGTACGGCAGCACGAAAGCCGGCCGATTGCCGAGGCGCTTCTGGCCTGGATGGTGGCGCAGCGAAAGCTGGTCCATGAGGGATCCGCTATTGCCAAGGCGATCGACTACAGCGTGAACCGCTGGGAGGCGCTGATGCGCTTTCTCGACGATGGCGACATCCCGATCGATAACAATTGGAACGAGAACCGTATTCGTCCCATTGCTCAAGGCAGGTCGGCCTGGCTCTTCGCCGGCAGCTTGCGCGCGGGCCAGCGCGGCGCCGCCATCATGAGTTTGATCCAGTCGGCCAAGCTCAATGGCCACGATCCGTATGCCTACCTCAAGGATGTCCTGACTCGGCTGCCGACCCAGCCGGCAAGTCGGATCGAGGAACTGCTGCCGCATCACTGGCAGACCTCAGCCACCCGCTGAATTCCAGCTCCATTTCAACCGACGAGGTCAATCTGACTTTGCCGGTTGCTTAC
>JALHPU010000014.1 GCA_022842325.1 Sulfuritalea sp.
CCCAGGATGCTAGCCATCGCCCCAGCCAATTTCAGCCCGATAAGCGCACGTCTCGGCAGCTTTTCAAAAAATGTCGATCACATCCTGGCATCGTTTGCTCCGAGGCCCTTAGTCGGCGACAACCACGCTGGTTTCGCAAAACGGGCAGTGATCGGTATGTTTGCTGCCGGCGTCGTACATGAACGCCGCATTGCACACCTGGCACGGCACGAGCATGACGATTTTTACCCGCACGTCACGAGCGGCAAAGTAGGCGGCGTTGATGTCCAGGGGACCGCAAATCCGCTGATATTCCCGCCATGCCGTCATCAGACTGGTCGTCGTCAAGTCTGAGGCAAAAATGCGTTGATGGAGTGCGGCAAACGCCGACAGTCGGGCCGCAGAGTCACGATCCTTGATGAAGGACAGTACGGTCTCCGGCAATTTCCCGTTCGAGGGTTTTACACCGTGAACATCTTTCCACCATTGCCGCAATGTTCGCGTCCCGATGCGTGTCATGCCTCGAATGATGGACAGTCTCAGCCCGGCGCGAATGAGCTCGTGGGCCTGTTGAAGATTTTCTAGTTCAGCTAAGGCGACCATCACCGAACTCCCTATCGCCTCGGTTCGATAAACGTGAAGACTTGCCGCTTCTGCGGAAATGCTCGTCGTGCTCTGAGCAGTGCATCCTGCTTTGATGTGAAAGACACGTTGCCGTTTGGCGTAGTCCATGGCTGCTGACCGCCAAGGAAACCATCAAACGCGAAGCTCGCCTCTCGGAACAAAGCGTCAAGGGTGTGAGCCTGACAATTCCTCACGCTGAAATCCCTGGCCTCATGCTTCAGTTGCCTGTTGGGATGTCGGGAAGGAGCCTGTCCCTTCCCGTGGTCTGGCAGATGCCGCAATAGAGATCGAATAGGCCGCTTTTTGCAAGCCCTGGAGCGACAGAAGACGATCCATTTCGGTTTCCGTCAGTCTGATGCTGATGACGCTGATGCCTATGTCTTGCGCCATCGCATCGATCTCATCCAGAGTCATCTGGGCGATGCGGTCCAGAGCGGTCCGGGATAACCCCGTCATGATCTCTCCGGACCTGGACTTCGATGCTTCTCTCGCCATTATGAGAAACTGGCGGTTAATCGAAATGATGTCATTCATGTCGCTTTTCCAAAATGGGACTACTATCCACGGTGACTAACGATATACATCGTTCGGTCTGTTGTCAATTGTAAAAGAAACCGAAAGAGGATGCTTTTGAATTCAACACCCGAAAACGACATCGCCGATCGGCTTCGACTCTGGCGGAAAGACGTGCTTGAAATGACTCAGGTGAGGTTCGCCGAGGCAACAGGGGTTCATCTCAGCGCCATCCGAAAGTACGAGGGCCGCCATAGCGTGCCGAGCGGTGAATCATTGCTTGCCATTGCGGGCACGGGGGTGGATCTGCACTGGCTGCTCACTGGTGAAGGTGATATGCGGGCGCCAACCAACAGCTCGGCAAATAGCCCAAAGACACACGCTGACGCCGATGTCGTCAGACGTCTGATGGCGATCGAGGGACTTTTAAACGGAATTCAGGGCGACAAGCGGTCTGCCGTCCTGGAGGAAATTTTTTCACGCGTTCAGGAAGCGAAACGAGTAGCCGAGTTGGAGCATCTAGTCAGCAAGATAAAACACAAGCGTGCTTGACCAGAAATGCGGAAGGCTACGAATCTGTTCTTTGAATGAGCCCCCCCAAAATAGCCGAAGGCTTACCTCTATGAGTTGCTCTCCACCTCGCCCCACAACGATGTAGCTACCTTCGACTGCAGATCTGTGTATCCGCGAGGGCAGCATTGATGACTTCCTTTTGCTGCAGGACGTGCTTGGCCGCATAACCGACTGCGGGTGACGCAGATGCCGGACGCGCGACCACACCCAGCGTCTGGCCCTTCTTGACCAACCGCTCCAGGCGATGATGCTTGGCATACCAGGCGCCCTGATTCATCGGCTCTTCCTGGCACCAGATCAGTTCCTTGAGATTCGGATACTTCTGCATCTCGTCGAAGAGTCGGCGATCGTCAAAGGGATACAACTGCTCGACACGCACCAGGACGACGTTGTCGATCTTCTTTTCGCGCCGCGCCGCAAGCAGGTCGAAATACACCTTGCCGGCGCAGGTGACCATGCGCGTCACCTTCTTCGGATCGACCTTGTCGATCTCGCCGATGATGGTCTGGAAGGTGCCGTTGGCCAGTTCCTCGAGCGAACTGGTGGCGTCCTTGTGGCGCAGCAGCGACTTCGGCGTCATGACGATCAGCGGCTTGCGCTGCTTGCGCAGCATCTGGCGGCGCAGCATGTGATAGACCTGCGCGGCATTCGAGGGCACGCAGACTTCCCAGTTGAAATCGGCCGAGAGTTGCATGTAGCGCTCGAGGCGCGCCGACGAATGTTCGGGCCCCTGCCCTTCGTAGCCGTGCGGCAGCAGCATCACCAGGCCGCAACCGCGGCCCCATTTTGCTTCGCCGGAGGATAGAAACTGGTCGATCACCACCTGGGCGCCGTTGGCGAAGTCGCCGAACTGGGCTTCCCAGACAACCATCTCGTTGGGCGCCGCCGTGGCGAAGCCGTATTCGAAGGCCAACACGGCTTCCTCGGACAGCACCGAGTCGAAGCACATGAAGCGGCCCTGGTGCTCCTGGATGTTCTGCAGCGGCCAGTAGGTGCCCTCGTCCCACTTCTCGCGGTTCTGGTCGTGCAGTGCGGCGTGGCGGTGGAAGAAGGTACCGCGGCCGACGTCCTCACCCGACACGCGGATGTTGTAGCCGGCGGAGACCAGGGACGCGTAGGCCAGGTTCTCGGCCATGCCCCAGTCCACCGGCGCCTTGCCCTCGCCCATCAGCTTGCGGTCGTCGATGATTTTCTGCACCCGCGAATGCAGCGTGAAATTGTCCGGAACAGTGGTGAGGCGCGTCGCCAGGCGCTGCATCTCGATCATCGACACCGTGGTGTCGCACTTCTCGCTGTAAGGCACGTTGATGTAGGGCGTCCAGTCGATGGAGAATTTGCTCTGGTAGTCGCTGATCACCGGGTCGATCAGGTGCCGGCCTTCATCCAGCGCGGCGCGATAGTCCTTGATCATCTGCTCGGCGTCGCCCTTGGCGATGACGCCCTGGGCTTCGAGCTTGTCGGCATAGAGCCGGCGCGTGCCGGGATGCTGGGCGATCTTCTTGTACATCAAGGGCTGGGTCACCATCGGCTCGTCCTGCTCGTTGTGGCCGAGCTTGCGGAAGCAGACGACGTCGATCACCACGTCCTTCTTGAATTCCTGGCGGTACTCCATGGCGATCTGGGTGACCAGCGCGACCGCTTCGGGATCGTCGCCATTGACGTGGAAGATCGGCGCCTCGATCATCTTGAAGATGTCGGTGCAATACAACGAGGAGCGGTAGTCGCGCAGGTCGGAGGTGGTGAAGCCGATCTGGTTGTTCACCACGATATGAATGGTGCCGCCGGTGCCATAGCCGCGCGTGTTGGAGAAGTTGAGCATCTCCTGGTTCACGCCCTGGCCGGCCACCGCGGCGTCGCCGTGGATCAGCACCGGCAGCGCCTGGAGTTTGCCTTCGTGGCCGCGGCGCACCTGGCGGGCATAAACCGAACCGGCGACCACGGGATTGACGATTTCCAGATGCGAGGGATTGAAGGCCAGCGTCAGGTGCACCGGACCGCCCGGCGTACCGACGTCCGACGAATAGCCCATGTGGTACTTGACGTCGCCGGCGGAGAGCGCCGACTTCTTCTTGCCCTCGAACTCGTCGAACAGCATCGAGGGCAGCTTGCCCAGGGTATTGACTAGAACGTTGAGACGTCCGCGGTGGGCCATGCCAATCACGATTTCCTGCACGCCGACCGTGCCGGCGGTGCGAATCAGTTGATCCATCGCCAGAATCAGCGCTTCGCCGCCCTCGAGCGAGAAGCGCTTCTGGCCGACGTACTTGGTGTGCAGGTAACGCTCCAGCGTCTCGGCATGGGTCAGTTGCACCAGAAAACGCTTCTTCTCTTCCGCCGTACAAGCCGGCGTGCCGCGAATTGGTTCCAGCTTGCCTTGCAGCCAGCGCTTCTGGCCGACATCCGAGAGATACATGAACTCGGTACCGATGGTGCCGCAGAAGGTCTGCCGGCAGGCTTCGAGGATCTCGCGCAGGGTGGCCGTTTCGGACACCGCCGAGAAGGACTCGGCCTGGAATACCTGACCCAGATCGGCCTCGGTGAAGCCATAGTAAGACGGCTCGAGTTCGGCCACAGCCGGGCGCTCCGCGCGCTTCAGTGGATCCAGTTGCGCCCAGCGGTTGCCGAGGAATCGATAGGCATTGATCAACTGCAGTACCTTGATCTGCTTGCCGTCCGATTGCGCGGTGGCGCGCCCTGCCTGCAGGGTTCCGTCCTTGGCACGTTGCGCGAAGGAGGTGATCACCGGATGGTGGGCCACGTCCGGGCCCGTGTAGTTGCCTGCGCCCGGCAGGGTGCCGAGCTTGTCGAAATAATCGCGCCAGACCGGCTCGACGGAAGCCGGGTTGGCGAGGTAGGCGTCGTAGAGTTCCTCGATGTACGGCGCGTTGGTGCCGTACAGATACGAGTTGGACAGCATCTGCTTCATCGTTGAATCACCTGGTCGTGAATGAGATACACAAAAAGAATGGGGAGCGCATCGCGCGCGCCCTCGGAACTCAATGTTGGGTCCGCGGCGTGACATCCCGACACACGGCACCGATATAAAGCTGACGCGGACGACCGATCTTGTATTCCGGATCGGTGATCATTTCCTCCCACTGCGTCATCCGGCCGACGGTACGCGCCAGGGCGAAGATGCAGGTGAACATCGAGGCCGAAATGCCGAGCTCCTTGGCCAGCTTGAACAGCCGGTCGTTCTCCAGGCCGAGTTCGCCGAGAACATCGGCGCAGATCTTGCCCATCAGCTTGGCGCGCGGATCGAAGTTCTTGTATACCCGATGGCCGAAACCCATCTGCTTGGAACTGTCGTTCTTGTCCTTGGCACTTGATGTACTCGCCGTCACGGAGAACTCGAAAGTCATGCCATTTACGGCATGACTTGCGGTGCGATACGTTCTCATCGTCGGATCTTCTGGTCAGGTCCGTTGAGGTGCTGCTGCTGACACAAAAAATTGCTCTCGGTCAATTTTCCCGCAGCCGCTCAATCATGCCCACCAATTGCGGATCTTCAGTGACATCCTTGCCGCTCACCAATGCCCAGAGGTCGTGGTCTTCCAGTTCCAGCAAGCGTGTCAGCGTTGCCTCGCCTTGCGCATCGAGATCGTCACCGTGACGTTCCCAGAAATGCTGAAAAACCAGATCCAGTTCCAGCAGAGCGCGACGGCAATGCCATTTCAGCCGCCCAATACGCGCTCCGCGTTCTTTATCCATTCTCAGACCGCCCGGCGGACCATTGTTCATTGATCTTGCCAATCAACTTGCCCGGTTCAGTCTTCTGGAACAAGCGTCGATGCAGTTCATGATGGTGCAGCAACGAAACAGGCAGTGGGTCCTCAAGATCGCCGAAGCGCTCGCGTTCGGACGGCGGATCGTTGTTGATCAGGTAGGGCTTGATCGAGTTGTACACCTTGAAAAACTGCGACATGTCCACGATCAGGTCGCGGATCACCGGCAGTCCGGGCAGCGGGCGCAGCACTATCGGCTTGCCCGCGGGAAATCTGTCCAGCGCCGTCAGGCAGGCCAGCCCGTTCTTGCCGTTGATGTTCATGGCGTCGGAGCCGTAGACGCCTTCGCGGCAGGAGCGGCGGAAGGAGATGGAGTCATCCTGCGCCTTCAGTTTGAATGGCGTCGAGCAGCTTGCGGTCCGTGGATTCCAACTCCACTGAGATGTCCTGCATATAGGGTTTGGCGTCCTGATCCGGATTGTAGCGATATATCCTGAACTGGACGGTACGTGTAGCGTTCGTCATCGTCGGTTCCTTTTAGAAGAGGCGCTTCTTCAAATCGATGGTGTCGACGCTCATCGGCTTCATCTGCACAGGCTTGTAATCGAGGCGATTGCCTTCGCGATACCACAGCGTGTGCTTCAGCCAGTTCTTGTCATCGCGACCATCCGGCGTATCGGTCGTATCGGTCGCGTCGTCGCGAACGTGGGCGCCACGTGACTCGGTGCGGGCATTGGCCGAGACGATGGTGGCCTTGGCGACTTCGATCAGGTTGTCGAGTTCCAGCGCCTCGATGCGGGCGGTGTTGAACACCTTGGACTTATCCTTGATCTGGGTCCGGGCGACCTGCTCAGCGATTTCGCCGATACGCTGCACACCTTCGGCGAGCATGTCCTTGAAGCGGAACACACCGGCATGCTTTTGCATCGTGCGCTGCATCGCCAGGCGGGTCTGGTGCACATCGGCGCCGTCCTTCTGGTTGTTCAGGCGATCGACACGCGCCAGGGTACGGTCGATGGATTCCTGCGCCAGCGGCTTGTGCGCCTTGACGTTGTTCTTCAGGTCATTGACCGCCGTCTCGCCGGCCGACTTGCCGAACACCAGCAGGTCGAGCAGGGAATTGGTACCTAGCCGGTTCGCGCCATGCACGGAAGCACAGGCGCATTCTCCCGCGGCATAGAAGCCAGGAACAGGCGTGCTCTGGTTGCCGGCCTGCGGCACAACAACCTGACCCAGGTAATTGGTCGGAATACCGCCCATCTGGTAGTGGGCAGTCGGCACCACGGGAATCGGTTCTATTAGTGCGTCGACATTGGCAAATTGCAAGGCAATCTCATGAATGCCAGGCAGGCGCCTCATGATGGTCTCGGGCGGCAGATGAGTGACGTCTAGCAGCACAAAATCCTTGTTCGGCCCGCAACCGCGGCCTTCGTTGATCTCGATTACCATAGCGCGCGACACCACGTCGCGCGCGGCCAGGTCCTTGGCGTTGGGTGCATAGCGTTCCATGAAACGTTCGCCGACCGAGTTGCGCAGGATGCCGCCCTCGCCGCGCACGCCTTCGGTAATCAACACGCCGGCACCGGCGACACCGGTCGGGTGGAACTGCCAGAACTCCATGTCTTCCAGCGGTATGCCGGCGCGCGCCGCCATGCCGACGCCATCACCGGTATTGATGAACGCGTTGGTCGAGGAGTAGTAGATGCGTCCCGCTCCGCCGGTGGCGAAGATGGTAGCCTTGGCGTGGAAGACGACAATCTCGCTGGTTTCCATGTCCATCGCGGTAACGCCTAGCACGTCGCCCTCGGCATCGCGCACCAGATCCAGCGCCTGCCATTCGACGAAGAACTGCGTATTGACCTTGATGTTGCGCTGATACATCGCGTGCAGCATGGCATGACCGGTGCGGTCGGCCGCGGCGCAGGAACGGCGCACCGGCTTTTCGCCGAAGTTCGACATGTGGCCGCCGAAGGGGCGCTGGTAGATCTTGCCGTTGTCGAGGCGGTCGAAAGGCATGCCGTAGTGTTCCAGTTCGACCACGACTTCATTGGCCTTGCGGCACATGAACTCGATCGCGTCCTGGTCACCGAGCCAGTCCGAGCCCTTAACCGTGTCGTACATGTGCCAGTGCCAGTGGTCTTCCTCGGAGTTGCCCAGGCTGGCGGCGACGCCGCCCTGGGCGGCCACGGTATGCGAACGTGTGGGAAACACTTTGGTCAGCACGGCGGTCTTGAAACCGGCCTCTGACAATTGAATCGCGGCACGCAGGCCGGCGCCGCCGGCGCCGACGATGACCGCATCGAATTTTCGGACAGTATAGCTCATGATTGTCTTCCGCAGAGCCACCCCAAGAGATGCAACAAAAAAATTGGGCCTGATTGTCGATGAACCCCAGCTGAAATCATGGTGGCCAAGGTGGAGCAAGTAAATACGAATGACCTAGAATCCTCGAGAATTTCATCGACTTTGCTCACATATTGATGGTACGGCGATGATACGGGGCATTCCCCATGCCAGTCAAAAAAAATGCCCCAAAGCCATCGGGGCGAAGCTCCCAAAACAGGAGCGAGGAGAAACTTTGAACCAAGCCATCGCGTACGCAAACGTGCGTATGCACTACCGTGGGCACTGAACGGTCCTGTCTGACCGCCACGGAATCGTTAGTACAATCAATTTGAGGCAGTTGCGAAACTCCACTCTGTAGCTGATAGGATTTATCTGCACATGGAAGACGCCGATGGAGATGGAAACTCGGGTTTCGACCACCGGAGCGGTATGATGACGTTGTCAATACGATCATGCGAAACCGGCGATGAATGTCACCATCAAGAGCCAGCTGACACAATTCCGAGTCATGTCCAGGAACGACCGTTTTCTTTCCTGGCGGGAATGGATGAGGAGTTCGCACCCACGCTCAAGCAGGTCGTGACCGCACTGGAGACGATTGAGATCGAACTCTTTTTGCCGGACAGTCGCGGCGCGGGACGCCCCGCCAATGATCATGGGGCGCTGGCCCGTACTTTTGTTGCCACGGCCACGTTGAGCCTGCCGACGACGGAAGCGCTGATTGATCTCCTCGAGACAGCTCAACCGCTGCGGCGTTTGTGTGGATTCTCCACGTACCATAGGATTTTGGACAAGCATCGCATCTCGCGAGCGTTGGCCGAGTTTGTGGAAATTCGACTGGTCGAACGTAGCCATGAAGCCTTGGTCCAGAGGCCTCCGGTGAATCATATGGAGGGGCACGTGGCGCGCGACCGCACGACCATCGAAGCGGGGGAGAAGTCCACAGCCAAAGTGCCGACGGTGGCGACCAAAACGCCTCGTCGTTGCGGAAGACCGCAGCGCGGGAAGGTACGTCCGCCCGGGCCCGCAACCGACTCTGCCTATCAACGGCTGTTCCTGACTATCCGAGTCGAAAGAAAACGCATTCCACATACGAGTTACCACATTCAGTAAAGTTAATGCCATCTTGCGATTGGCAGCGATACCGTGGTCGGGCAGGCGCCACGTTGCCGGATCCGCAATGCGGAGACCGACGTCAGCGGGGCAGGGTTCCCTCGGCACCAAGCGCCACCGATCCCTGCCGCCGCCGCAGGGCCATCAGGGCGACGACCGCGATCACGCTGGCCCCACCCTGCAGCGCCAGTGATGGAGTCATGAGTCCGACCCCGGCGACGAGGAACAGCAAGCGACCCGCGGTTCCAATCGGGTGTTTCCAAAATCCTTCTGCGGCCAGGCACAGACAGCCCACTGCAGCCGTGACGGCGATGCAGGCGAAGACAACATGCCAAGCGTTTCCGGACAGAAGAATGCCGTTGTTGTAAACGAAGGCGAAGGGGACGACGAAGGCGGTGATGGAAATTCTCACCGCAGCCAGGCCGATCGCTAGCGGGTTGGCCAGCGCGATCGGCGCCGCCGCGAATGCGGCGACCGCAATCGGTGGCGTCATGGCGGAGAGGCTCGCGTAATAGACCAGGAAGAGGTGGGCGGCCATCAGGGAGACGCCCAGCTGGGTGAGGGCGGGAGCAATCAGCACCGCCGCCAGGATATACACGCTTGGGGTGGGCATGCCCATGCCCAGTAGCAGCGTGATGGCGGCGGCGACCACCAGCGAGAGGAAAACATCGGCGCCAGCTAGGATGAAGATGAGTTCGGTCACCTTGGCGCCGAGCCCGGTCATCGACAGCCCCCCCACCACCAACCCGGCCGCGGCGCAGGCGGCGACCACCGGCACCACGCGCAGGGTCGATTCGGCAAGAATTTCATAGAGTGACTTGAGACCCAGGCGCGTTTCACGCTTCAGCATCGCCACGGCGATTACCGCCAAGGTGCCGAAAACGGCGACGAAGTTGGGCGAGTAGCCGATCAGCAGCGCGATGACCAGCGCCAGCAGCGGCACCAGAAACATGCCGCCACGGCGCATGGTATCGAGAAACCCGGGCACGTCCTGGAGCCCAGTAATCCCCAGCTTGATCGAGCGCAGATGCACTTGCAGGTACACGCAGAAGTAGTAGAGGAAGGCGGGAACGATTGCCGCCACCGCAATCTCGGCGTAACGGATGCCGGTGAACTCGGCCATAATGAAAGCCGCCGAGCCCATCACCGGCGGCAGGATGCTACCACCGGTGGACGCCGCCACTTCGATGCCGCCGGCGAGCGCCGGCGAGTAGCCGAGCTTTTTCATCATCGGGATGGTGACCGAACCGGTGGTCACCACGTCCGCCGTTGGACTACCGGAAATAGTGCCGTAGAGCCCTGAGGACACCACCGCGATCTTGGCCGGTCCGCCCGGGCTCTTGCCGCTCACCGCCGCAGCGGCATCGAAGAAGAAATCGCCGCCGCCGGTGCGCGAGAGAAAGGTTCCGAAGAGGCCAAACAGGAAGACGTAGGTCAGCGCCACCCGGATCGGCGCGCCGAAGATGCCGTCGGTGGTGAACGCCAGGACATCGAGGAAGTGCCGGTAGTCGATCACCCCATGGCCGAGGACCCCGGGCAGGGCGTCGCCCCACAGGTTGTAGGCGAGGAACAGCAGCACGACCGAGGTGAGTCCTGCCCCGACCGTGCGCCGGGTGGCCTCGAGGACGGCGAGCATCAGTCCGCTGCCGCAGACGACGTCCCAGACGCTCAGTTCGTCGAGCAGGGTGATGCGGGTGATGATGCGTTCGTTGTGATACCAGAAGTAGGCGGCAATGCCGATGCTCGCCACCGCCAGCATCAGGTCCCAGGGTGGCACACGTGTGCGGCTGGAACTCACGGTGACGCCCGTGGTCAGGAACACCAGTGCCAGCATCAGGCCGAGGAAGACGATGGTCATGGCGTAGATCTGTACGATCTGCACCGTCGTCACCCACACGATGCCAAGCGCGATCAGCGCCGAGAAGGGCTTTAGCAGCCGGCCGACCAGCCCATCGGGAGCCCGCCGCGCACCGGTCGAGAGAAGTTTTCCGACGAATGTGAGGCTCATGTCGGCTACCTCAGCAAACCGGCTTCCCGGTAATACTTTTCCGCACCCTTGTGGTAGGGAATGACATGCTGGCTCGCCAGAAACTCGGGGGTGATAGACTTCATGGTGCCGTGCGCGCCCTGGAGCTTGTCGATGTTCTTGTGCAGTGCGCTGGCCAGATCGTAGGCCGTCTTCCCCTCCATTTTGCTATTCACGACCAGGGCCGCACCCAGTGCCACCGTCAGCACATCCTCGGGCTGCCACGTATAGCTGCCGCCCTTGACCACAAAAGGTGCAACACTCAGTTCCTGCGACACTTTCTTGACGACCCCTTCCGAAACCGGCAGGAGGACGAGTTCGACGGCGTCGCCGGCTTGGACGATGAAACTGGTGCGGACGAAAACGCCGTTGGTGAACATGTCGATGCGCTTGTCCTTCATCAGGTCGCCCTGCTCGTCGGAGGCGGCGTAGATCACGTCGCCGCCCCACTTCTTGAAGTCCTCCAGGTCGACGCCGATGGCGTTGAACATCTTCACCGCCACGTGCTCGGTGATGTTGCCCCGCTTGTTGAAGGCGATCCGCAGGGGCGGCTTCTTGAGCGCGATATCGTCGAAGTTGCGGATACCGTGTTTTTGGGCGAAAGCCTTGGTGATGACCATCTGCATCGGCGCCCAGTTGTAGAGCAGGGCAATCGCCCGCAGACTGGTGACCGGCTTGGCGAAGGGTTTGCCGCCCTCGGTGGCGATGCGCAGTTCGGCGTCGTGGGCAATGCCCAGTTCGACCTTGCCCTGGTCCAGCAGCGCGATGTTGGCCAGCCCGCCGCCGGAGGTCTGGTAGGTAACGTGCGAGCCGGGGTAGGACGTCTTCACCGCCCCGTCGATGCCGATGCCGAGCACTGTCCATAGGCCGCTGGGACTGGCCCCGGAGAGTGTCATCTTGTAAGTCTGGGCCGTGGCCCCGAGGCAAAACAGCGATAGCGTCAATCCAAGTACGGCAGTACGCAGAATACTCATCGTCTCCTCCTTCTGGCAGTGATCAAGCGCACGAGTGTGCGCAGGCCGTCAGTCCAGCTAATGGAATGTGTAATTGTTTTGGGGACCATCAACAGACACTGACCAACCTGAGGATACTATCGCTTCTCTTAAGGAAGCTAGCCAGCGTCGCCTCGTGCCGGAAGAAATCCGTCCATATACCGGACGTCTCGTTGAAGCTGTAGAAAAACCCCTTTTTGCACGTCGCAGAGCCCCTCGAATGGCGCGGAATCTTCCACGCCATTCGTCATTTCACCGTCGAAGTAATCGGGTCGCCGTGCCACCAGCACCGACATTTGGCTCAAGCCGCCGACATGTTCTGCCGGACGGTTCTTCCTGTCCCTTTTTCCCTACTGCGCATACCCGTGCCATGAGCCCAGGTTTCAACGATGATCTAGTGGCGGTCGATGTGCTTGTAGCGGGCGCCGACAATCAATCCCTCAATTTGCTTAACGCCTTACTACCCCGAGCCCCTTCCTTTGCCGCCTTTTTGGTGAATGATCCGGGCTGGCCGGCAACCTCTTCCGTTGCATGGGCTACGGTAAGATTGTGGAATCGGTGGAAGCAGCATCGCACACCGAGAACGTCGCGACACGAACGTGCCAGACCGCCGTAGCGGCCGTGGTCACTCCTTGCACATCGGACTGCCTCAATTAAAGCGGACGTACTCGAAGTCCACCGGCTGGTTGTTGATGCCACGCGCCGGAGGCGCAATCCAGTTGGCGAACTTGCCCGGCTCGGCGACGCGACCCATGAGGGAACTGACGAAGGCGCGATCCTCGACCGAAGGCAGCCACGCAAGGTGATGGTGCGTCCATTCGGCTTCCGACAGCACCTTGCCGTCGGGCGAGATCCTGGCGGCGGACAAGGGGCCGATCTTGCGGTTGAAGGCCTTGTGCGGCGCGGTCAGCACGAACGGGATGCCGGCTTTCTGGATGATCTTGTTCCAGCGCTCGATGCCGGCCTTGGCATCGACCACATAGTCGTCGCGCAGGCGCTCGTTGAGCGCATTGAGGTAGGGCGCCTGGACCGTAAGGAGCTTGCCCTCGGCGACTTCCAGCACGGGATAGGCCGCGTCGTTCAGCAGATGATCGTCGTCCTGCTTGGTCTCTTCGTAGCGGCCCTTGAGCCCGGTGTTGTAGAAGGTGGCGGCGTTGGAGGAAACATCCGCGCCGAACAGATCCATGGTCACGCTGAAATGGAAGTTCAGGTAGCGCTGGATAGTCGGCAGGTCGATCACGCCCTGGGCGCGGATCTTCGCCACGTCGTCGGTCTTGAGCTGGTTCATGACCTCGCAGGTGCGCTGGATGACGCGGCCGACGCCGGATTCGCCGACGAACATGTGGTGCGCTTCCTCGGTCAGCATGAACTTGCAGGTGCGTGCCAGCGGGTCGAAGCCGGATTCGGCCAGCGAGCAGAGCTGGTACTTGCCGTCGCGGTCGGTGAAGTAGGTGAACATGAAGAAGGACAGCCAGTCCGGCGTGCTTTCGTTGAAGGCGCCGAGGATACGGGGGTTGTCGGCATCGCCCGAGCGGCGCTCGAGCAGGGCCTCGGCTTCCTCGCGGCCGTCGCGGCCGAAGTAGGCGTGCAGCAGGTAGACCATGGCCCAGAGGTGGCGGCCTTCCTCGACGTTGACCTGGAACAGGTTGCGCATGTCATAGAGCGAGGGGCAGGTGAGGCCAAGGTGGCGCTGCTGCTCGACCGAGGCGGGCTCGGTGTCGCCTTGCGTGACGATCAGGCGGCGCAGGTTGCTGCGGTATTCGCCCGGAACTTCCTGCCAGGCGGCTTCGCCCTTGTGCGCGCCGAAATTCACCTTGCGGCCTTCCTCGGCGGGATTGAGGAAGATGCCCCAGCGGTAGTCGGGCATCTTGACGTAGTCGAAGTGCGCCCAGCCGCCGGGATCGACGCTGACCGCGGTACGCAGATAGACGTCGAAGCCTTGCGACTCGTCCGGGCCCATATCCTTCCACCAGTTGATGAACTCCGGCTGCCAGTGTTCGAGGGCGCGCTGCAGGGTCTTGTTGTCGTTGAGGTGGACGTTGTTGGGGATCTTCTGTGAATAATCGATGCTCATGGCATTCTCCTGATTGGGGTTGGGGTCGTTGCAAGCATGAAACGAGTGTTTCGGTCGCTGGTGATATCGAGCGAAGCGAGCCGTTTAGTAACCCCCCGCGAGGGGGGCGAAGGGGGGCGGGCCGAGCTTGCCAGCCCATGGCAGACAAAGGTGCAAGCGTTTCATGATTTGCGAGTGATTGTCGAAGCCATGGGCGTTGGTTTGCGTCAGACGCGTTCCCAGTTGAACTTGGCCTTGTTGCCGCTGCCGAAGACCTTCAGGGCGCCGGCTTCGCCGACGGCGTTGGGGCGGATGAAAATCCAGTTCTGCCAGGCCGAGAGACGGCCGAAGACGCGGGTTTCCATGGTCTCGCCGGGGCCGAAGCGCAGGTTGGCTTCCATCGCCGTCAGCGCGTCGGGCGACAGGCTGGCGCGCTCTTCGAGCACGATGCGGATTTCGTCTTCCCAGTCGAGGTCGTCCGGCGTCGCGGTGACCAGGCCCAGTTCCAGCGCGGCGGCTGCGCCCAGCGGCTTGCCGGTGGCGGCTTTGGCCGCCGCGATCGGGCCTTCCTCGCCATAGAAGCGCGCAGCGATGCGGTACTGCCCATTGACCATCGGGTAGCTGCCGAAATTCATCGCCGACAGCGTGATTCTGGCTTCGCCCTGTTCGTCCTTGGGCAGCGACAGCATGTAGCTGCGGTCTGCCGACAGCAGCAGTTCCGCCAGGGTGCCGGCGAAGCAGCTGTCGCGCTCGGCCAGCGCGATCAGGGTGCGCGAGGTGACGTCGAGGCGCGCCAGCGTCCGGCGCAGCATGCCGATGGTTTCGCGCACGAACCAGTGTTTCTGGTGCTGGGCCAGCGCCGCATCGGCGGCAAGCACATGCGCTGCGTCGCCACGGGTCTTCAACACCCAGGTGCCGATTTCGAGGTCGTTGGTGCGCAGCATCAGGATCGCGTCGTCGAGTTCGCGTGCCATCAGCAGCGGCCACCAGGATGCGCCGGCGGTGACGATGCCGTCGATGTCATTTGCCACCGCCGTCGCGGGAGCGGAAACCGTCAGCGTGGCGCGCCGCGCCTTGCGGTCGATCAGCACATCGACGGTTTCGTAGTGGTAGCCGGCCTCGTCGATGCTGCGCTTGAGCGTGGGCAGGGCGACGCCTTTGGCGTTGGCCGGGCGATCGCTCTGCGCGGCGAGTTCCGTGGCGCGCTGCTTTACCTTCTCGGCAAATACCTGCGGCTTGGCGAAATCGTCGATCAGGCGCCATTCCTTGGCACGCTGGGCGCGGATGCCTTCGGTCAGGGTGCAGAAGATGTCGGCGTGGTCGCGCCGCACGCGGCGCTTGTCGGTGACGCGGGTCAGGCCGCCGGTGCCGGGCAGCACGCCGAGCAAAGGAACCTCGGGCAGGCTGACGGCGGAGGAGCGGTCATCGACCAGGATGATCTCGTCGCAGGCCAGGGCCAACTCGTAGCCGCCGCCGGCGGTGGTGCCATTGCAGGCAGCGAGGAACTTGAGCCCCGAGTGGCGGCTGGAATCTTCGATGCCGTTGCGCGTCTCGTTGGTGAATTTGCAGAAATTGACCTTCCACGCATGGGTCGACAGGCCCAGCATGAAGATGTTGGCGCCGGAGCAGAAGATGCGGTCCTTGCCGCTGGTCACTACCACGCTGCGCACTTCGGGATGCTCGAAGCGCACGCGCTGCAGCGCATCGTGCAGCTCGATATCGACGCCGAGGTCGTAGGAATTCAACTTCAGCTTGTAGCCGGGCTTGATGCCGCAATCCTCGTTGATATCGAGATGCAGCGTGGCGATTGGGTCGTCGTAGCTCAGGCGCCAGTGCTTGTAGCGCGTCGGATCGACCTGGTAGTCGACGCGGTCGACGGCTTGGACTTCGGCTTTTATTGTTGCGTTCACGGTTTATCTCCTCTGGGGGGATATCTATTGGGGTGTTTCGGTTGGAGGCCAGCGCACCAATCACCTTGACGCGCGCCGCGATCAAGGGTGCGCGGTATCCTCGATGGACGATTCCAGGGTTTCTATTTCCTCCCTGATCATTGAGGCGAGTTCGTTTTGCCGCTCCGCAGTCATTCGGCTCGATATTGCGCCGATACTGATTGCGAGCACGGGTTCTCCGGACCGGGAGCGAATCGGCAGGCCTACCGAGGTCGCGCCCGGCGTGACTTGGGAATCATTCAGGGCAAAGCCACGGTCTTGGCATCGCTTGAGCAGCTTCATCAGAACAGGCACGGTCAGATTGTTGTACGCACCAAAGCGCAGGGCATTGGCAGAGACAATCTCCTGTTTAGTCTGCTCGGGTAAATTCATCAGAAGCGCCAAGCCGCCCGCACCCACGCCCAGCGGTCGGCGCGTTCCGATTTCCAAAGTCAGGGTCTTGATGGGATACGAACCTTCCACCCGGTCTATGCAAACCGAATCGGCGCCACTGCGAATCGTCAGAAAAACCGTGTCGCCGGATTTATCGGCAAGCCGCACGAGCGACGGGCGGCAGATGTCGCGCAAGTTGAAATTTGAAGATGCCGCCAGCCCGAGTTCGAAAATCAGGTGTCCAAGAAAGTAGCGGTGGGTCTCGGAGTTTTGCCGAACCATGCCTTCCGTTATCAGGCACTTCAGAATGCGATGGGCCGTTGGGCGCTCGAGCTTCGCTTGCCTGGAGATGTCCACCAGGCGCAAGCCCACACTGTTGCGGGCGGCAATGATGCGCAGGACGTGGGTCGCTCGCTCAATGCTCTGCGTGCCGGCGATGGATTTGCCTGTGATCGTGTCCATAAATTTGGTCTCTTTCGTAGGCCGCTATTTGGAATTATATTTCTATAACTATCGCTGTCATCGTCACGATATATTGCTATATTACTGATAACTACGCAGTATACGTCTATTAAATATAAATCATAACGTCCTTATTGTGGACTATTGTTGGTAGAGATTGTTGATACTTTGCTTGCCAAGCTGACGGCGCCGGTTCGAAACTGACGTCATGGAGCCATGCGGGAGAATATCCCCGCGACGATTTCTGTTTAGGCTGTGCTCATGGAAGACCGTGTAATCCTGGTGAACGAAAATGACATCGAAATGGGTGTCGAGTGCAAGCTGGTCGCGCACCGCAGCGGCAAGCTGCACCGCGCTATTTCAATTTTCGTCTTCGACGCGAACAACAGGCTGCTGCTGCAGAAACGCGCGTCCACCAAGTACCACTCCGGGGGGCTATGGAGCAATACATGCTGTAGCCACCCTCGACCCAATGAGGACAATCTCGCGGCGGCAAGCCGGCGCCTGCGGGAGGAAATGGGCATCGAATGCGATCTCGCGAAGATATTCAGTTTTGTCTACCTGACCACATTCCCGAACGGTCTGATTGAACACGAATATGATCATGTCTTTTTCGGCAGCCACGCCGGCGATCCGGTGCCGAACCCGGGAGAGGCGGAGGATTGGAAATGGATGGAGATTACCGAACTGAGCGTCGACGTGAAGACGAATCCGGGGGCCTACAGTTCCTGGCTGGCAATCTGCCTGGATCAGGTTGTTGCTTGCAGGGAGAGTCGGACCGCTGCGGCGATCACGAGCGAGCGCGGGTCCGCGCTGATGAGTTTGACCATGATGCCAGCCGATCCCGCCTGAACGCGCGAATTTTTTCGGCTGTTCAATGCCCGTCGCGCCGTCAGTCAATCAAAGTCAACACGCTATGCGTAACACCACCTTGCCGACCGTGCTGCGGCCAAGCAGCGCATCCTGCGCCTCGGCGAAGCGCTCCAGCGGATAGATCTGCGCCGCAAGCGGCCGGATATACCCTTGTCCATACCATTCGAAAAGTTGTTTGAAAATGGCGCGCACCCGGGACTCGTAGCGGACGCGCTCATCCACCGGCGACCAACCGATGTAGGCGCCAAAATTGAAGCCGACCACTGCGATGTTCTTGACCAGCAGAATGTTTGGCTGAATCTGCGGCATCGTCCCGCTCGCAAAGCCGATGGTGACCAGGCGCCCACCCGGTCGCAGGCTGCGCAGCGCCACCTCGGAGAATTCGCCACCGACCGGATCGAACACGACATCGATGCCCTGGCCATCGGTCAGACGCCGGATAGCCGTGCGCAGATCTTCGCCGCGGTAGTCGATCGTGGCGTCGGCGCCGTGACCATGCGCAATGGCACATTTCTCCGGCCCGCCGGCGGCGGCGATGACGCGCGCGCCGAGCGCCTTGCCGACTTCGACCGCGGCAAGGCCGGCGCCTCCTGCCGCCGCCAGCACCAATAAGGTCTGGCCCGCCTGGAGCCCGGCCCGCCAAACGAGTCCGCCGTACGCAGTGCAATACGAGACGCCAAGATGCAGGGCCGCATCCGACGCGATCTCGTCCGGCAGCGGATACACCGTGGCTTCGGGACTGACCGCCTGCTCAGCGAAGCCGCCGGAGCCGATCAGCGCGAGCACGCGCTGTCCTGGCTCGCAGGCCGTGACGCCGGGAGCGATTTCGAGCACGCGACCGACAACTTCAGCGCCGGGAACGAAGGGCAAGGACGGCTTGACCTGGTACTTGCCGGCGATCCACAGGCTGATCGAAAAACTCAGGCTCGCGTATTCGACGGCAATGCGCACGCCATGAAGCGGCAGCACGGGAGTTGGAAAATCCTCGACCCGCAGGTCGTGGTAGTCACAGAATTGATGACATACGAGTGCGCGCATACCAACGCGGCGACTGCCGCTCCCCTCCCTTCTTGCTCAACGAATACGGCACCGGTTCCGGCTCTTGGCCACCAATGAGTTTCCCTCGCCCGTGAAGTCAATGTTACTTCTTTTCGGTCGGCGGGCGATACGCTCCAAGCTCCTTGAGCACTTCTTCGGCAATTGAGCTGTCGATGACCTGCTCGACGCTGACGTTGCCCTCGATCAAGCCCTCGCCCTTGAAGAACCGAAAATCATTTTTCAGACTCGCCTCATGCACTTTGCCGTCAGGATTGCAGCCGTGGGGCGTCGTCGCGCGGTACACCGCCGGATCCTTGATTGATGTCGATTCGGTCAAAATGGAAATGATTTCGTCCGCACCCGGACCGTCCAGCTTGCCGTCCCGAAGGGCATCGTTGTAGTCGCGGGCCGCCCGGATGTAGGCACGCATGAAGCGTTTCGCGCTGTCGGGGTTTTTCTGGATGAAATCACCCGCGTACAGCACCACCGCCAACTGATGATAGGGGTAGACCTCGTCGTCCCCGAGTACTCGCACGGCCGCACCGCTGCGCACGGCCCTGGTAGCCGAGGGCTCGGTGGTCAGGCTGGCGTCGACGGCCCGATTCTGCAAAGCCAGCACATGCTGGGGGAACCCCATGTACAGGCGCTCAACATCGGAAAGTTTGAGGCCGGCCTGCTTCAGAATCTCGTTCAGCGTCGAGTTAGAGGCGCTACCGGGCGCGCTCGCCGCGATCTTCATGCCTTTCAGATCTTTCAGGCTCTTGTAGCGACCGCTGTCCACCAGATCCTTGCGCACCAGCAACGGCTGCAGTCCATAGCCGGGTGGCGTTGATCCCTTGTCCGCCACAATCTTGATTGAAACGCCCCGGGCAACCGCATTATAGAGACCTGCCGAAGACGATCCGCCGCCAACCTCAATCTGCCCGGTGCCGAGTGGCGCAATCATTTTCGCTGCGGAATCGAAGGCGATGAAGCGAACCTCCAGCCCCTCCTGCCGAAAGTAGCCTTTCTTGTCGGCGATGAAGAACGTGACGTCGCTGCTGGCGTTCGTGATGCCTACCCGGACCGGCGTCGCCGCCGCCACAGTCCCGCTCCCCGTTCCGAGACACCACACCACGGCCCCGACCAGCAGCCGCCAACGGTGCACGCAGGCGCGCCGCCGGGATGAGGTTGAAAGAAAAGAGAACATGTCGATGTCTCCTCCAGAATATGGAACGCAGCCGCGTCGGGGCGCGGTCGGGATTTAGAAACCGTACTCCTTCCAGTTCGTCCGCACGCGCTGCAAGTGCTCGGCCGGCGGCAAGGCGATCGGGGGGAACTTGTGTTTCTTCGTCGCATCGATGCCGATCTTGCTCGAAGTAACGCGGCTCGGGTCGAGTTGCGGCACCTCTTCCGCTGCCTGAGAGGGATCGAGCCGCCCGGCCGAAGTGTTGGGAGCGATCAGAATATCCTTCTGGGGCTGCACGCGGAAGCTTAAGGCCCAGTTGATCATGAACGGGTCGCGGACATCAATATCGTCATCGACGATAACGGTAAATTTGCCCAGCGTCGGATCCACCGCCCAGGCGCCGAACATTACCTGCTGAGCCTGCCCCACATATTGCTTCTTGATCGAAATGGCGAGGTAGCCCGTGGCGCCGCCGGCGTGCAGAAGGTGCACATCCTTTACCGGCAGCTTCAGGTCGAGAAGGTGTCGGCGGATCGCCGCCTCGCGTCCGAAGCCACGAATCGTGCTCGACTCGCTGGGCGGCATCTGGCTCAGGAAGGCCTGGAAAATTGGCTGGTGACGATGGGTAATGGCGGTTACGTCAAGCACGTAGGACTCGGAGTGCGGGCCCATGTAGCCGGTGAACTCACCGAACGGTCCTTCCCACTCAAGCTCGTTCTTGCGAATAAAGCCTTCGATGACGATCTCGGCGGTGGCGGGCACCATCAGATCCACGGTCTTCGCCCGCACCACTGGGACAGGCTCGCCGCGCAACGCGCCCGCCACCGCAAGCTCGTCGACGCCATAAGGAATCTTGGCGACGGAACACAGGCCTATGCTGGGGTCGGTGCCGAGGGCAATGGCCACCGGCGTCGGGCGGCCGAGCTGGTTGTGCATTTCGACATGATTGCGCCCATGCTGCACATGCGCGATGAACAGGCCGATCTTGCGCGGCCCCTTGATCTGGCAGCGATAGGTGCCGATGTTCTGAACGCCCGTTTCAGGATCCTTGGTGATGACGAAAGGCGCCGTCAGATAGGGCCCGGGGTCGTGCTCCACGGTCCACGTCGGAACTGGCAGCGACAGCAGGTTGGCGGCCTCGCCCAGATGCACCTCCTCATGCACCGGCCCGTCGCGTTCTTCGACGGGCGGAATCGGCTGGCGCAGGGCTCGGGTCCATGCGTCGGCGATATCGTCGATGCCGTTGGACTGAAGCGCCAGCGAGTAAATTGACCGCGAACCGCCGAGCAGCCCGAAGGTGACGGGGATGTCGAAGCCCTGCACGTTCTCGAACAGCAGCGCACAACGCTGCTCATCGGGGATACTCTGAAAGTTCACCCGCCCCACCGCGGCGATTTCCCAGTCCTTGTCGACCGCCTTGCTGATGCGCTTGAGCTTGCCGTGTTGCTCGAGCACCTTCAGGTACTCGCGCAAGTCCGCGTAGGGCTTGTTGCGAAGTTGATTCATTGGCTTTGCTGCCTTTCGTAAAATGGTCAATCCGTAGGGCTTTGAGTGCGACCGTCCACCGCGGCTAATCCAGTTTCAGCAGGCGCCTGGCATTGCCCTCGTAAATCGAATGGCGCTGCGCCGGGCTCAGATCGAGCCGGTCGATGATGTCAATGGTCCAGCGAATATACGCCGAGCCCTTTTCCGGATCGAATGGCGCATCCGAGGAAAACAGGACGTTGTCGACGCCGAAGAATTCGAGACCCAGTTCGGTGGCGCCGCGGGCGCCGAACAGAGCGGTATCGGCGTAGAACATGCGGAAGTAGTCGAGCGGGCGCTTCTTGAGCGACTTGAGCAGCAGTGTGTAGTCTTCGTCGGAGGTGCGGCTGCCGAGCTGGTCCCAGCCCGGGCCGACGCGCCCCTCGAAATACGGAATCATGCCACCCATGTGGTGGGTAATGATTTTCAGTTGGGGGTGCTTGTCGAACAGGCCGGCGAACACCATGTGCGCCATAGCGGCGCTGGTTTCGTAGGGCCAGCCGAGGGTCCACCAGATTTCGTAGTGACTCTTGCTCTCGCCCTTGTAATCGGCGAAATCGGCGCCGCGCGCCGGGTGCAACCAGATCGGAAGATCCAGCTGCGCCATCAGGTCGAACAGAGGCAGGGTCTCCAGCGCGGTGAGCGGTTTGCCCAGTACGTTGGTGAACACCTGCACACCGACCGCGCCCAGTTCCTTGACCGCTCGCGTTGCCTCGTCGAGCAGCCCCTGCGGGTCGTTCATCGGCAACGAGGCAATGAAGGCGGGAAAGCGCTCCGGATATTTCCGCACCAGCTCGGCCATGCCGTCGTTGGCGAGCTTCGCCATGTCTGTAGACACCGGCGGCGGACCGAACACTTCGATCGGCGGCGAGCCCAGGCAGATCACCTGCGCGTAATCACCGAACTTGTCCATGATGCGAAAGCGCTCGTCCAGATCGACGATGCAGGGTATTTCCCGCACGCGCCGGTGCATGTCCTTGCCCTTGGGCGCCACCTCGATCATTTTGTCGAAGTAGGCCTTGGGAAAAATGTGATTGAAAATATCCAGTTTCATGTGTCCTCCCTTTAGCTTCGATTGCCGCGTCTGCGCGCACGGTACAGCGAATGACCCCTATTAAATATCCCCGTAATTGATAAGGCAATTGACTTATTATCATGCTTTGATGATTATTATTTATTAATGCTGAAGCTTGGACGCTCGCGCTCGCCTACCAATGACGCGGGCACGCCAGCGACGCGAAAAGCATTTCCGGGAAAACGCGAAAACATGCGATGCGAATGAGGTTTCGAGGATGAATATAAGCCTGCGTCAGATTCGGGCGTTCGTCGCCGTGGCACAGTTCGGAGGATTCACTGCGGCAGCGGAACGCCTGCATCTGACTCAATCTGCGCTGAGCGTATTGGTGCGCAGTCTGGAACGGGAATTTGGCACACGCCTGTTCGACCGGACCACACGCGTGGTCCAGTTGACCGACGCCGGCAGAGAATTTTTTCCGGTCGCGGAAAAAATGCTGGGCGACCTGTTCAGCGCCATGGCCAACTCGAAGGCGCTGGCGGAGAAGAAACGCGGCCGGGTCATCATCGCGGCAACCCCTGTGATCTCATCGATGATTTTGCCCAAGGCGATTGCACGCTACGGCAAGACGTATCCCGGCATCAGATTCGTGCTCAAGGACGGCGCGCCGGCAAGCCAGATTCAGCGCATGGTCCAGGACGGCGAGGTGGATATCGGCATCGGTCCCATTGCCATATCGGAGCGCAATGTTTGCGCCGAACCGTTCATGGTCGGCGCTCTGGTACTCGCCTGCCCAAGGGATCATCCTCTGGCGAGAAAAGCCCGCGTAAGCTGGCGGGATCTCGCTGGCCATCCCTTCGTTGCATTGTCCTCCGACAACGCGGTCCAGCAGCTGACAGACAGTTACATTGCGCTCGCCGGCATTAACGTCGAGACGGCCTACGAGGTCTTTCATATGGCGACGGCTATCGGCCTGGTCGATGCGGGCCTCGGCATCTCGGTACTGCCATCCCATGCACGCGCCATCGGACGCCTCTACCGCATCAAGTTCCGCAAGCTGGGCTCGCCGACCATAAAGCGGGAAGTGCATGTCATGACGCACCGCGCCCGTCCGCTCTCGCCCGCCGCCGAGAGCTTCAAGAAGTTTCTACTCGAATTCGCCGAAGAGCTTGATCTGCCGAAGGACTAGCCGAAGCCGACGGCGCCGCGAGCTCTTGCGCTTATTGCCAGACGATGAGCGCCGTGCCGATCGATCCCAGCCCCGCCGCCAGGAGAACCGAGCCCGTCAGCCCTTCGCGCGAGCGGAAAATGACGACCATAAGCAGAATCGTGACGAAGGTCTCCATTGAGGTGATCAGCGCCACCCGCGAGATGCTGCTGTAGTTGAGCGCCAGGAAGAAAAGAATCTGCCCAGCCGAACTCATGACCCCGGCGCCGACCAGCCACGGGCTGACGGCCTTGAACGTGCTGCGCAGGGCCTGCCGGTAACTTCCGACGAAGCCTGACGTCAGCACGAAAACCAGTGCCCCGACCACCGCGCCGATCATCGTGCCGAAGGCGGCATCGGGCATTTGCGTCAGTCCCTGCTTGCGCGCCACGTACCCGGTCGCATAGGCCAGCGCCGACACCAGGCCGTAGACATAGCCGAGGTTGACCAGCTTGCCCATCAAGGCCCGCCTGGAACCGCTGCTGTCCGCCGCGCCAATGTTCGCGGCGCGCATCGACTGCCTGACCAGCAGGCCGAAGCTCGAAAATATCAACAGCATGCCGGCGATCGTTGGCGCATCGAGCGTTTCACCGAGCACGGAGACGCCAAGCAGCACGGAGAACATCGGGTTGAGACGTTTCACGGCCGAGGCGCGGACCGCCCCCAGATGCTGAACCGAGGCGAAGACAAATACGCGCCCGATAAACATGGTCAATACACCGGCGGCGGCAAACCAGGCAACGCCCGCCATGCGGACCGGCAACCAGCCATCGCGCAGGCCGAAGTAGAGCCAGAGGATTGAAGCCATCGCGGTGGTAATCAGAATGGACAGAAAGGCGCCATTGTCCTGCGTCTCGCGTGTTGATCCGCGTGCGATGAACAGATTGGCCGAAGCGAAACAACACATCGACAGCAACGCCAGAAGCTCACCCACCCAGGCGTGCGCCTCCAACCGCGTCGCCGACGTCGGCCAGGCGCGCGGTGATCTCGCTCAAGCGTTCACGGCTCAGCGGCACGACTGCATCGAGTCTTGAGAAATCCACGCGCTGATCATAATCGCCGGGATCGAAGCGCGCCAGGTCGTCGATGAACACGGAGCGATTGCCCTGGTTGGAATTGACCCGCAAGGGCAGCCAGACCTTGTCGCCATTGTGCGTCGCCGTGATCTCGGTGCGCACCGGCTTGAAGGCATGGCCTTCGATTGCGGATTTCACCAGCGCCCGCGACATCCAGGCCCGGATTTCGACCGCCGGCTGCGGTTCGGCGTAAAACAACCACAGGTGATAGCCGGTACCGCTGAACTCCAGCAGCAGGTTTTCCCGCGCGATGCCGATGTCGTAGAGCGTGGCGCACATGTGCAGCACCAGCGGCTTGAGCATTCGCAACTGGCGCAGCATTTCCGGCGCCGGCGCGGTACGTGGATGGGCATCCATGTCATACATCGAGAAATTCACCCGATTCTGTGCATCGAGCAGATGGATGCCATAGGATCTCCCCTCCCCGCTCGCGTGCTCGACGAAGCGCTCCGCCGTAAGCACTTCCTCGGGCAGGAACACGCCATTGTTTTCGCTTACTTCGAAGCGGCCTCTTTCCCAGATGCCGCGCTCGCGGCCCCGATAGAGCCGGCTGAACCGGGCAAAATGTTGAGCCGCGTGCCTTTCCTGCAAGTTCATGTGCTTTCCTTCGCGGCGCCGGTAGCGGCCGGCATGAAAAAAATGAAAATATTGGCCATCACTATGGTCCCGGCGAGGAAATAGAAGGTCGCCCCCAGTCCGTAACGGTCCGCCAGCACGCCGCCGAGAATCGGGCCGATTGACGAACCTATGGCTTGCGTGCCGAACAGGATGCCGATGCTGGTCCCCCCCATGTTCTTCGGCGTCGATTCGAGCAGCCAGGCCTGCAGCACCGGGCGGATGGCATACAGAAAGAACCCGAGCAGCGCGATAAACAACACGAAAACCGCCGAATGGCCGGCCAGCGCCATCGCCAACAGGATCACGGCGGTCATCAGCATGCTCGTCATGACGATGCGGCGCCGGCCCATGCTGTCCGAAAGATGGCCGGCGACAGGGGCCGCGGCGAAGCCCGCCGCCTGAAGCGCAAACATGCAGGCGCCGACCCATAGCGGCGAATAGCCCATTTCATAGGCGAGGAAAACCGGCACGAAGGTCAGCAGCGTGTTCTGGGTCATCGAGCGCAGGGCCGAGCTGGTCGAGAGCAGGACCAGATTCCGGTTCCTGAACAAGGCGCGCAGGCCGGAAAAATAGTCTTTCAGCGATTGCCCCTCGTGTTCCGCCGTTGCCGCCTTGCCTTTGCCACCGAGGCGCAGCGAGCCGAGGAAGACCACTATCAGGCAGGCCATGACCAGCCCGGGGATGACGTTCATTGCCACCACTTCGCGCCAACTGAAAGTCGCCAGCAGGGCGCCCACCGCCAGCGGCGCCAGGGCGTCGCCGGCGTTGCCGCCCATGCCGTGCAGCGACAGGACGAAGCCCTTGCGCGCCGGGACCAGTTGGGCCAGCGTCGGAATCGCCGTCGGATGCCAGAGGTTGTTGCCGATACCGACCAGGCCAACGCACAGCAGCAACATCCAGTAGTTCGTGGTGAAGCCCATCAGCAGATACGGAAAACCGACCCAGAACAGCGACAGGGCCATGAGGAATCCCTTCCTGCCCACGGTATCCACCAGCATGCCGCCAGGCACGCTGGAAACGGCGCCGGCGATGTACTGACAACTCATGACGAGTCCGATCTGGCTGTAGCTCAGACCAAGTTCCTTGCCGATCAGGGGCAGCAGCAAATAAAAGGTGGCCGGATACCAGTGGGTCACGGCATGACCCAGGACGATGATCCAGACCTCTCGCAAGGGTTGTCCCGACGCACTCTCGGGCGTTGTGGCAATGGCAGTCATGCTTGCTCCGGACGCTGGCGCTGGGAGGTCACGGCCCGGCACGTTTGATCACGACGTCCTCATAGAGCCTGGTCCACTTCTCCATCTCGTCGAGCGTGACCGCCGGGTCGACCAGCTTGGTGCGCATGTTCTTCAGCGGCGACGGGACGCTGGTGTTGGTCGGCACATAGTCCATCGAAACCAGGAACTTCTGCGCTTCGGTGATCATGTAGTCGTAGAACAGCAGCGCGGCATTGGGGTGGGGAGCATGCCGCATGATGCCTATCGCATTGGAGCGGGCAATCGCCGGCTCGATGGCGAACCAGTCGATCGGCGCGCCTTTCTGCTTCGCCTGCTCCGGCATGTAGTTGTACACGGTAAGCGCCAGCGGCACCTCGCCCGACACCACCATGTTGGTCAGCAGGGAATGCCCCTTGCGCACCGAAATACCGTTGCGGCTCACCAGATCGCGGAAGAACTTGAGGCCCTGCTCCTCGCCCATCTCCTTCACCACCATGGAGAACCAGTCCTGATTCTTGGCCTCGATGCCGAGCTTGCCCTTCCACTTTGGATTGAGCAGATCCTGATAGGTTTTCGGCAGATCTTCCTTCTTGATCGCGCCGGTGTTGTAGGCCTGCACCCAGACCGAGAGCAGGGTCGCCACCCATTCGCGATGAGCCGGGACGGCGCCGGGAACCAGGTCCTTGAAGTAGGGTGAATTGACCTTCTGCAGGACTTTTTCGCGATGCAGGGCCTCCATCTCCGGCCCCGAGATATGCACGGCATCGGCCTCGTGGCGCTTGGCGCCGGCTTCGGTCAGAGTCCGTTGCAACACCTTGTCGGTCCCCGCGCGCCACACCCTGACCTTGATGCCGTATTTTTTCTCGAACGGCGCTACCACTGTCTGCACGTCCTTGTCGGCGATACTCGTGTACAGGGTCAGCGTCCCCTCCTGCCTGGCCGCCGCAAGGATTTTCTCCTGCCGGTCCGCTCCTTCGTAGAGCAACAAGGCGGCGTCCTGCGCCACCGCCGGCAAGGCCGCAACCAGGCCCGCGATCATCACCCCTACCCGCACCGCACTATTTAGCCAGTTCATCTTTGATCCTCCGTGTTCACTATGGATTTCAGGCAACTCCCCGCGCAAATCAGCGCGCTTCGGCCTATTTCGATTGTTTGGTGATGATTTCGGCATAGAGCTTCTCCCACTTGCCGCCTTCATCCAGTATCATTTTCGGGTCGACGAACATGAGTTGCATCTTGCCGGCCATGGTCTCGATACGCTTGCTGGTCGGCGTGTAATCGCGCTGCGCCAGAAGCGCCTGCGCGTCGCTCAGCATGAAGTCGAAGAACAGCACCGCCGCATGCGGATGCGGCGCGCCCTTGGCCACGGCAACCCCGTTCGGTCGGGCAATCGCCGGCGGAATGGCGAACCAGTCGATCGGCGCACCCTTGTTCTTCAACTGCTCGGCCTTGTAACCGTACACCGTCAGGGCGAACGGCACTTCACCCGAGGCGACCAGATTGGTCAACAGTGTATGACCCTTGCGCACCGAGATGCCATTGCTGGCGACGATGTCCCGGAACAGCTTCAGACCCTTTTCCTCGCCTAACTGGCCGATGACGACGGCGAACCAGTCCAGGTCCTCCGCCTCGATGCCCAGCTTGCCCTTCCACTTCGGATCGAGCAGGTCATAGTAGGTTTTGGGCAGATCCTCCTTCTTGACCAGGTTGGTGTTGTAGGCCTGGGTGAATATGTTCAGCCGCGTGGCAATCCATTCCCGGTGCGGCGTGATTGCCTGCGGAATCAAATCGGCGATATGGGGTGACTTGACTTCCTGCAGCAGTTTTTCGCGGGACAGGGCTTCCAGTTCCGGGCCATTGGTCTCGACCACATCCATGTCGAAGCGTTTGGCTTGCGCCTCGTTGACTGCGCGCTGCAGGACTTTTTCCGACCCGGCGCGCCAGACACGCACCTTGATGCCGTACTTCTTTTCGAACGCGGTCGTCAACACCGCCATGTCGTCGACTGGCGCCGATGTGTAGATAGTCAGCTCGCCCTCTTTTTTTGCTCGTTCGACCAGCCACGACGTGCGGTCCGCGCCCTGGTAGGTGGCCGCCGCGGCGCTGCTGCGGGTCTGCGCCAGCGGCGCTTGAACGCCCAGTGCGAACAGTGCCACGCCCGCCACCCACAGCGGCCATGCGCGCCGCTCAACCCGCTTCGGATATCGACTCAAATTCATGGAATTCTCTCCTCAAAAAGTCTTCTCGCCTCAATCCGTCAATCAAGATGACGAATGATTGTAGTCATTCTCGTCGTGCCGCGGCTCGAAGCCCGCGCCACCGGGAGTCGGCTCCTTGGGGCGGGGGATCACCTGTTGCTGGAACAGCAGGTTCATGAACATCATCATCGGCTTGGGTTTGATCACCAGGGCCCGCGCCGGTTTCAGCGGATCGGCGTTGAAGTGCTGGTGCACGCAGTTGTTGTGCACGATGGCGACGTCGCCGGCGTTCCAGTCGTAGCGAATGCCGTCGTGGATCTCGTAGCCGATGCCGTCCAGGATGTAGAACGCCGCCTCGTTCACGTGCCCGTGCTTTTGTGTGCGGCCCCCCGGAGCGTATTCCTCGAGATGAATATGCAGGGTCTGGGTCATGCCGTCCACCGGCTCGACAAAGTGCTTGCTGAACGACTGCGGGCCGTCCTGAAACTTCAGTTCCCTGCCCTTGATCACGCGCGGCAGCGAACGCAGCCGCGCGAGCTCATCCTTGAGGTTATAGGCGCCGGCGATCGCCCGCAGGAAAACTCTATCCTTCGTGCTGTTGTAATGCGATTCCTTGCCCATATGACTTCCTTTGTCCGCATGCCGACCCTGACGCCGGATCCTGAGGCTGAACGCCGAGGCCCGGCGCCGCTGGGCGCCAGCCGATCAATCGGCTTCCTTCTTGATCCCCTGCCCCTTGAGGAACAGCGTCGACCAGTGTTTCTCCCATTTTTCCGATTCATCGAGGACGATGGCGGGATCGATCATCTGATACTTGAACTTGTTGAGCGGGCTGTCCACGGCGCTGCTGGCGGGCACGCGGTTGCGCTGCTTGATGAGTTCCTGGCCTTCGCGCGACAACATGAAATCGGCGAACAGCAGCGCCGCGTGCGGGTGCGGCGCGTTACGCGCGACACCGATGGCGTTGGGCCGGCCAAAGGTCGGCTCGAGGGGCTTCCAGCGCACCGGCGCGCCCTTTTGCACCAGGCGCTCGATATTGTGGTTGTAAGCCGAAACGGTCAGCGGGATCTCTCCCGACGCGACCAGTTCGGCCATCAGCGTATGACCGGTGCGCATTTGCGGCTTGGATTCGGCAAGCTTGCGGAAGAACTCCAGCCCCTTCTTCTCGCCCATGCTCTTGACCACCGCGCCGAACCAATCGACATCCCCCGCCTCGATACCGATCTTTCCCGCCCAGCGGGGATGCAGCAGATCCTCATAGGTGTTGGGCACGTCTTCCGGCTTGACCAGATTGGTGTTGTAGCCGAGGGTAAAGAAATTGAAGCGGTCGGCGACGTACTGGCGATGGGCAGGAAACGCCGCCGCTGGGAGTTCCTTGAAAGTCGGGCTGTGGAACTCGGTGAGCAGCTTCTCGCGATACAGGATCTCCATCTCCGGGCCGTTGGTTTCGAACACGTCGGGAGTGAAGCGACCGGCCTGCGCCTCGGTAATCGAGCGTTGCACGACTTTCTCGCTGCCGGCGCGCCAGAGCGAGGTCTTGACGCCGGTTTTCTTCTCGAAGGCCTCGGTGATCGGGATCGAGTCCTTGAGGTTGAGCGAGGTATAGATCACCACCACGCCTTCCTTGCGAGCCGCTGCGAGCAGACGCTGCTCGCGGTCCGCGCCCTGGTACAGGTAGATCTCGGCGGGCTTGGCGGTGGCCTTGGCCGCATCGGCGGCGAGGATCGGGGCCGGCAGGGCCACCAGGCCGGCAAGCAGCAGACCGCAAAGCATTCGCCTGGCGTTGAACGATGAAATTGGCATGGCTGTTTCTCCTGAAAATGGATGACGCGCGGGACTGCTGGCGACCCGGATCTGGCCCGGGTCGCCAGCAAGTGGCTCCATCAAAAGCTGAAATTGACCCCGACCGCGAGCTGATTGACATCGGTGCCCGGTTCCAGGGCAGTGGTGTCATTTTCCCTGGTGTCGAACTTTGCCGATGAGCCGTTGTTGAGCCTGGAGTACAGAATAAACAGATCTGCCTCGGGCAGCGCATACGAAACGCCGAGGTTGAGCTGCTTGCCCTCCAGGCCGTTGGTGGTGCATGCGGCGCCACCGACCAGCGTGCAGGAACCCGCAGCAGAGTTCGCGTAGCTGGCCTGCGCGGTCAGCTTGCCGAACTTCTGCTGGAGGCCGAGCGAATAGCTATTTTTCTTGTAGCTCTCGAATTTGCCGGCAGCACCACCGGATTCCGACAACTTGATGGTGGCGAGGTTGAGCTCAACCCTGGTATTTCCGAACTTGTAGCCGGCCGTCGCCCGCGTCCCGGTGTCCCTGGAATGGGCGCCAGCGGTGCCGATATTGCTCAGGGCGGTATTCTTTGATCCGCCGAAAAAATCATTGTGGATTTCATGCGCCAGGGCCAGGTAAAGACCCTTGTTCTTGTAGCTGACGCCCGTAGACCACAGATCGGCATTCGTGGTAGCGGTCTTCACTTCGTCCGGAGAGTACTGGAGGTGCAACTGCGCTCCGCCGAACCTGGGTGACTGGTACTGGAGGCTGTTTGCCCTGCGCAAGTGAAAACTGGAAGCGGAACTGAGGCTGACGTCTTTTTTGGCAAAACCGGTTTTGGACAAGATCGAGCTGTTCGACACGAAGTTGCCGCTACTCACGCCGAGAAAACTCAGCGTATCGCCAATTTCCTTGTACACCGTGTCCATGACGCCGAGCTTGACCGTGCCGAAACCGCCCTCCAGACCTAGAAAGGAATTACGCGCCGAGAGATTGACGCCGCTGGTTTCGTGCGCAATCTTGTATTCGAGCTGCGCCATCGCGGTAAGACCGCTGCCCAAGGTTTTATGCCCTCGAATTCCCACTCGGGAATTCGAGGTGGCAAGCGCGTTGAAGTTCGTTGGATTGACCCCTTTGGTGGCGGCAACTGTAGAGGAGCCCGCGAGCGTGGCCGCACTTACCCCGCCGGCGGTGGCGCCACTGTGGCTGACGCTGACGAACTCGGGGTAGAGCTTGCCGTAAAGCTCCCATTCCACGGTCGACAGCACCGCCTTCAGCTTGCTCTTGTCCTTGCCGGCGGCATCCTGTGCCAGAGCCAGGCCCGGCAGCGCCAGAGCCGACAACACCGCGAGCGCCAGTTTCGATTTACTTTGCATCATTTTGTTCCTCCTAGGTGGATGATTGAGCGACCGGATCGCGAAATTCCCGATCGCCTTACTGCCCCGTGAAAACCATGGGTTCTACACAACAGGAGCGCCGCCGTTCCCTGCCAGTTGGCGATCGGCACTCCGGTAAACCGCTACAAACAATTGAGTCGCCACGTCGCATCTCCTGTCGCTTGCGTCATGGTGTCGGATATCGAGTGGACGCCATCAGGGCCGGGCCTCTGCGGCAACCACCCGTTTCGGCGGCAAATCCGCCAGTTCGGCCTGGTAGGCTTCCTCCATGCGCGGCTGCGTACCATGCGCGGCCAGCGCCTCGGCGAAATAGGTGCGCACGATCGGGCTTTCGTCGGCATAGTCGATCTGGTCGCCGCCCAGCCGCTTGCTGATCCAGGCCTTGGGCACTCCCTGCGCGTTGCGGATCGAGACCACTTCGTGCTTGAAGGCCAGATACCTGGCCGGCGTGGTACCGGTGTTGAAGTGCTGGTGATACCAGAGGTTCGGCGGCACGATCATGGTCCCGACTTCCCACTCGTAACGCCGTGGCTCCTCGCCCTCCTGCCACATCAGCGTGTAGCCCTCGCCGCCGAGAACGATCACATGCGCGCCGGGGCCATGGCAGTGGGCCTTCTTGTAGGTGGCCACGGGAAACTGGGAGATGTGGCTGTTCATCGAACCCTTGGCCATGTTGAAGCGGATATGACCGCCGCCCGCGCCTCGCTCCTTGGCGCTGATCAGCGGCAGATTGACAGCGTCGGCGACAAAATTGGTCTCCAGCAGGAGGCCCTTCTGCTCGCCCTTGTTGGCAAAGTAGTCGGGCTCGCCGCCAAAGCGGTCCTTGAAGTCGTAAGGCGTGTTGAAGATAAAGCCTTCGTCTTCGTACAGGTTGATCACCGCCGGGCCGTTGGTTACCGCCACGTAGCGCGCCGGCTCCTTGCCCGAACCATTGAAATGCTGATGCCATGCATTCAGCGGAATGGCGAACAGCGCGCCGGCCTTCCATTCGAAGGTGTTGCGCTGGCCGGCATCGTTCCAGACGGTGGTCGAGCCGCGACCGTCAAGCACGTAGATCATTTCCTCGAACAACTGGCGCTGGGGCGCCAGTTCCCCCCCGGCGGGAATCTCGCAGACGTAGCAATCGTTCGAGGTACGCGACGCTTCGTGGTTGATGTAGACGCCGCGCCCGCCGCGCCTTGGCCAGGGCTTCAGCTCGACGCTGCGCAGATTGCGCACGTAGTGGGCGCTGATGATGTCCAGCCCCTGGTGGCCGACCCAGCGGGTATACGGGGAGTCCTTCTCGGTGGCGAACTTCTTTGCCATTTCGTCTGAAACGATTGCATCCTTGGACATCTGCTGCTCCTGCCAGAAATACGGTTTAAGGGTTGCGCGTTGCGCCGGGCCTCAGGCCGGCGCCGGGATTTTCGTCATGTACTGTTCCACCCGTTCGGCGGTCAGTTTGACTCCGGCTTGATACTCGGGCGCGTTCTCGATCTGTTCCAGATCGTTAAGCCCAAACTTCTGGTAGATCCGGTTGATCGCCGATATCAGGCGCACCGGGCGCTCCGGATCGGCATTGAAATGCTGATGGACGGTGTTCGGCGGGATGTAGATCACATCCCCGGCTTCCCACTCGTAACGCTTCACTTCGTCCTGCACTTTCCAGTGGTAGGTGTCGGTGATTTCCACGTCGCAGTCCTGATGCAAGTCGTAGCCACGCCCTTCGAGCACGTACAGGCATTCCTCCGCCAGGTGCCGGTGCTTGCCCGAGCAACTGCCGGGTGGAATGATCTGCATGTAGGCATCCACCGTCTCCATCCGCGTGTTCATCTGCTCGTTGAGCAGATGCTTGAGCAAACCCTGCCGCGCCATCTCCCACGGCATCTCCTCGGGATGCACCACCTTCTTGCGCTTGGCGTTGCGCGCCGGTGCTGCCGCCGCATCGTCCAGTAAACCCGCGTACAGTTCCTGGTTCTCGCCGCCCTTCAACCAAACCTTCGATTCATCCCAAGCCATGATCTTTTTCTCCTGAGTTCTCGTCACACAAATGCTTGTTAGCCATTCCCGCTCAGCGGGGATGGTTGTAGTCGTCCTCCAGATGCCGCGCCTCGAAACCCTCGCCGCCAGGCATTGCTTCCGCCGGACGCGGTTCCACCTGGTACTGGAACAGCATGTTCATGAACATGTACATGGGCTTGGTCTTGATCACCAGCGCCCGTGCCGGCCGCAACGGGTCGGCGTTGAAATGCTGATGCACGCAGTTGTTGTGCACAATCGCTATGTCGCCGGCCTTCCAGTCGTAGCGGACGCCGTCATGAATTTCATACCCCTTGCCGTCGAGGATGTAGAACGCCGCCTCGTTGACATGGCCATGCTTCTGCGACTTGCCCCCCGGCCCATACTCTTCCAGGTGGAGATGAAAGGTCTGCGTGATGCCGTCCTTGGGCTCGACGTAATGCCGACTGAAGGCCTGCGGGCCGTCGTTGAATTTGATCTCGCTGCCCTTGCGCACGCGCGGCATGGCGCGCAGCCGTGCCAGTTCGTCCTTGAGGTTGTAGGCGCCGGCGATGGCGCGCACGAAGACCCGGTCTTTTTTGCTGTGATAGTGCGATTCATTGCTCATTTGCTTCTCCTGTAATGCCTTGAAAGCGCCGCCACACTGACTCAGATCCCATATTCTTCAAGTCGGTAACGTTTTGGCTTCAGCGCGCGGCAGATCTCGCGCACCACGCCGGATTGCGGCAAGGCAATGCCGCAATCCGCAGCCATCTCGGCGACGATCGCCATGTCATCCTCAGCCCAGGCCATGGTCTGCGTGCCCCATTTGGCCAGGGCGCTGTTGGTCGCGCTGCTGATCAGCAGCGCCTGGCGCAGTGCCTCGACATCGACGCCGTAACGCTGCGCTAGCGCCAGGCCTTCGTGGTCGGCCACCAGACAGGCCCACAGGATCAGGTTGTTAACCGCCTTGGCGACCTGCGCCGTGCCGACGCCGCCGCAGTGCACGACGTCCGACGAGTACGCCGAGAGAACCGGTCTGATTTTTTCCACAACATCTCCGGGGCCGCCGACGAAAGACAGCAGCGCGCCTTGGTCGGCCGCCTCGCCGCCGCGGCAAACCGTGGAGTCGATCACATGCAGGCCACGTGGCTCGGCTTGCCGCGCCAGTTCCTGCACCGTTCTCGGTTGAATGGTGCTGAGGATCGCGATGACCGCGCCAGGCTGTGCCAAATCCAGCAGCCCGTCCGGCGCCTGCATCAACTCGCGCACTTCGCGGTCGAAGCCGACACAGATGAGCATCGCCTGCGCCTGCGCCGCCAATTCACCAAGCTCGGCGCTCCAGGTCGCGCCGCGAGCTTCCACCTCGTCGCGCCGGGCGGCGTCGCGCTCGTTCACCAGCACCCGGAAGCCGACGCGCGCCAGGTGGCCAATGATCGGCATGCCCATCCGTCCGGCGCCGATCACGCCCACGGTTTGCATTGCGGCGTCGCTCATGCTTCGCACCCTGTCGGATTAGTGGTCATCCCCTCTCCTCACCGCTTTTGGGTAAGGGTGTCGAGCAAGGCCGGCTGGCCCGCCTTGACCCGTTCGATGGCCCGCTTCAGGGCCGGACCGACGTCTTCGCCGCGCGTGATCGGGCCTTCGGCGTACCACCCCATGGACCGCGCCAGACTGGCGAAATCGGGCGCCGGGCCATCCAGATCCATGCCAATATGGGCGCGCTCGAGCGGCGTCTCGCGCTGCTTCGCCATACGGATCTGGTGTTCCCAGTCGTTGTAATACGCCCGGTTGTTGTACATCACGATGAGCATGGGAATCTTGTGCTTGGCGGCAACCCAGAGCGCGCCGGCGTCGAACATCAGATCGCCATCGGGCTGAATGTCCACCACCAGTCGACCGGCATCGCGATGCGCCAGCGCCACGCCGAGCGAAATCCCGATTTGCGTGGCGGTGCCCAGCGACCTGCCCGGATGCCGGTAAGGCTTGTCGAAATCCCACAACTTGCGAGTCCAGTCATCCAGCGTTCCGGCGGTCAGTACCCAATCCTCGTCGCGAATGACCTCCCACACTTCGCTCGCCAGCCGCGGCAACGACAGCGGGCTGGCGTTCCAGTCTTCACGCGCCGCCAGCGCCCACCGGGCACGCGCAGCGCGGTGTCTTTCGGCGTTGCGCGCAAAGCGCGCGCTGGCGCGCTCGACCGCCAGCGGGTCGCCCTCCTGCAGATCCCTGCAAAGTTGCGTCAGTGCCGGTATGGCCTGGGTGGTATCGCCCAGAATGCGCAGATCGGCTTGCATCAGCCGCTGGTAATCCATGGCCCAGCTCGACAGTTCGATATCGCCGAAGCCGATGTCGATCCAGCGACAGTCTTCCGGTACCAGGCTGGTCATGGTCCGGGTAGTACTGACCAGTTCCGTGGTCGGCTTCTCCCAGTCGCGCACGTCGAGGCAGAGCACCAGATCGGCATCGCGGAAGATGTCTTTCACCATGCTCAGATTGAGCGGATGACAGCCGGGAAAATTAAGTCGGCTGTTGATGTCATACACTGCCGCGCCGAGTGTTTCGGCGAGCTCGACCAGCGCATCGAAACCACGCGGGTCGCGGCCGACATATTCGGCCAGGATCACCGGTCGTTGCGCTTGCATCAGCATCACGGCCGCCTGCCGCAAAGCCGCCGGGTCGGCCGCCAGCGGCGCCGGCACGGGCATGGCGTGGATCGGCGGCAAGGCGACCTCGTGATCGAGCGGCTGCTCCTGCAGCCAGGCGTCGTAACACATGTAAATAGGGCCACGGGGCTCGGTCATCATGACGCCGTAGGCCCGGGCAAACGACTCCGGCACGCCGTCGATCACGGTCGGCTGGTAGTCCCATTTCGTGTAATCGCGAACCGCCTGCCCCTGTACGTTGGCGCTATGGGTCCAGTCGATTCTTGGCCGGCGCTTGGTTTCATCCATGGGTCCGGTGGCGCCAACGATGAAAATCGGAACACGATCGATATAGGCGTAATAGACAGCCATGTTGGCGTGCAGCAGGCCGACCAGGTTGTGCAGGATGGCGACCATCGGCCTGCCACTTGCCTTGGCGTAGCCATGGGCAATCTGCACCGCCGTCTCTTCGTGCTGGCAAAGCATCATGCAGGGGTAATTCTGCCCATAGTTGACGATCGAGTCGTGCAGCCCCCGGTAGCTCGCCCCCGGATTCAGTGCCGCGTAGGGCAGTTGATAGCGATGCAGCAAATCGACGATGACGTCGGATGCCCAGCGCTGAGGCGCCGGCAAGACGGCAGGGGGCGCAGCAGTGGCGCCAATGGTCTCAACCGAGTCCGGGTGAGGCGCGTTGCCGTGCCAACCCATCACTCGACAACCCTTTCCCGTTCCCCGCCATTCGGAATGGCAATGCATTTATCCGGATTCATGCGAGCGTAGATCTTGCTGCCGACCGCCGCCGTCAGCGATGGGTGCGCTCGCGCCAGCAACTGGCGTTCGGCCACCTTGATCTGGAAGTCGAGATACTCACCAAGAAACACCTTGGCGACGACGACGCCTTCGCAGACGTTGATCCCCTCCGGTCTTTGTTCAAACAGCTCGACGTCTTCCGGCCGGATCGAGATCACTGCGGATTCACCCATGTTCAGGCGGTCGGCGGCGTAGGTGCGGAGTTCGCAAATGTCGATGCTCATGCGGTAGTAGCCGTCCTCGGGGGCGACGCCGCAAACGGTTCCTTCGATGAAGTTCGCGAGCCCGACGAAGTCGGCGACGAATTTGTTGCGTGGCCTTTCGTAGATGTCTCGCGGCGTGCCGATCTGTACGATATGACCCTCGTTCATGACCGCGATTTCGTGCGACAGCGCCAGCGCTTCTCCCTGATCGTGCGTAACGTAAATAGTGGTAATTCCAAGCTCACGCTGCAAGCGCTTCAACTCGAAGCGCATGCGCTCGCGCAACTTGGCGTCGAGATTCGACAAGGGTTCGTCCAGCAGCAGCAGGTGCGGCTCCATCGCCAGCGCGCGGGCCAGGGCCAGTCGCTGCTGCTGTCCGCCCGACAACTTGGTCGCTTCGCGCCCGGCGAGATGGTCGAGCCCGACAACGGTAAGCACGTTCATCACCTTGTCCTCCACCTGTTTCTTGGAGAACTTGCGATCGCCGACCTCAAGAGGAAATGCGGCATTCTTGAACACGTTCATGTGCGGCCAGATCGCGTAGGACTGGAACACCATGCCGAAACCGCGCTTGTTTGGCGCGACGAAAACGTTGCTGGCGGACGAATAGACCACCCGTCCGCTAACGGAAATCTCGCCGGATTGGGGCTTCTCCAGCCCGGCGATCGAGCGCAGAGTGGTCGTTTTGCCGCAACCGCTGGGGCCAAGCAGCGTGAACAGCTTGCCCTCCGGCACATCGAGGTTAATATTCTGCGCCGCCTTGACGGGCTCGCCCCGTTCGTTGATGTACTCCGTATACAGCGCCTTGACATTAAGCATGCTTCTCCTTCCTCCAGGCTTGTTTTCTTCTCAAGATTCCTTGACCCCGAACTTCTTCCCGACCCACTGCGCCAGAACCACCAGGAAGAACAGGGCCATGATGAACATCACGCCAAGTGCAGACAATTCGACGTATTGGCCGTTTTCCCACAATTCCCATATGACGATGGCAATCACTTCGGTACCGGGGCTGTAAAGCAGAATCGAGGTGGACAATTCACGAATGGAAACGATCACAATGTAAATCCAGCCGGCCACCAGCCCCGGCTTGAGCAGCGGCAGGATGATTCTGCGGAAGGTGGTCCACCACGAGGCGCCGCTCATCGCCGCCGATTCCTCCAGTTCCTTGTGGATCTGCAGCATCGACGTGGTGTTGTAGCGCAGACCGTAGGGCATGAAGCGCGTTACGTAGGCGAGGAACATGATCCACATCGTGCCGTAGATGCCGATGTCGAAATTCAGGTAGAAGATCATCACCGCCAGACCCAGCACCAAGCCTGGAAACACCATCGGCAGCGAAGCGATGTTGTCGAGCAGCCAGCGTCCCGGAATCTTGGTCTTGACCACGATCCAGCAGATGACCGAGGTCAGCAGCATGACCAGGGTGGCGGTACCGAAGGCGAGCAGCGCGCTGTTCCAGACGGAATTGATCAACGTCGGGTAGCTCAAAATGAACCGGTAGGGATCCAGCGTCAGGTTTTGCAGCGCGGTCATGGAGGGCACGCTATAAAACTTCTGGAATGACGACCAGAGCAGGACGAGGAATGGAAGAGCGACAATCGTCAGGAAATAGACGATGAACATCGCCGCCGTGACATAGCGCCATTTGCCGAGATCCATGGCGCGTGGCCGGAAACCCTTGCCGGTCATTGTCGAGTACTTGTTGCCCTGACTGGACAGACGGGACTGGAAATAGACGCCGAGACTGGTGATCAGCAGCAGGGTCACCGCGTACGCCGATGCCAGCCCGACGTTGCTCGGATACTGGTGGATGGCCTGATAAATCGACGATGTGAACACCTGTATGCCGACTGGAAGCCCGATCAGCGCCGGCACCTCGAACGATTCGATGGCGCGGACGAAAAGGATCAGCATGGTCGCAAAGATGGCCGGCCAGGTAAGCTTGAGGGTGATGCGCCAGGCGACCTGGCGAATGCTGGCGCCGCTCATGATCGCCGACTCCTCGAGCGACGGGTCCATCGACCTGAATGCAGCGGTCATGATGAGAAACGCCATCGGAGAGTAGTGCAGGCCCTCGACCCAGATCATCCCCCACATCGAATAGACGTTGAAGAAAACGTAGTCGGTGCCGAACCATGCTTGCAGCGCCAGATTGAGGAGGCCGATCTTGGGACTGGCGAGCAGTATCCACGAGACGGTGAACAGAATCCCCGGAATGATCAGCGGAATGATCGACAGCGCAAAGAACAGATTCTTGAACGGAGTGTTGGTCCTCTCGTTCATCCACGCCAGTGTGGTACCGGTGAGAAAGGCGAAAACGGCGGTACCCGCCGCGAACTGCAGCGAGTTCAGGAACAGCCGGACCGTCTCCAAACTGGTATAGGCAGTGCGGAAATTGCCGAGGGTAAATTCGGCGGGCTTGGCGACGGTATGCGGCGTAAAAAAGCTTTGCCATAACAGGAAGCCGAGCGGGACGATGGCGATATAAGTGACTACCACCGCACAGAGACCGAGAATGATCCATTTTGCATCGATGCGGCGCCACGCCGACAAGCGCTTCTCGTTTCCGTCAGCGGACAGTTGACCAGCGATTTCCATTGAAACGAGTCCTCCCTTGATTGGCACCACTATCGAGCGCCGTTGTTGCGTCCGCCAGCGATGTTTCGCCGAGCGTCGCCCAATTATTATCGGTTCCTCTATCCGGAACGACGGTCCGTACTGGAAACCGCATGGGACGGAAGCTATAGGCCACTGACGCCGATGTCAACCCATCCGATCACACGAATATCCTTTCTCTGCTTCCCCTTTTTGCGATGCAGCAGAGCCTTTTAAAAACACAAGCTCGGCGGGCCCCGGGTAACGCGACACCCGTGCCAACAATCGGGAAACCATGACATAAGACTGGCATCAGCATTTGTGGCAACGCATCAATTCCGCCTATGCTCGCCCCCCCCCAAAGACAACATCGCATTTACCCGAGACGTATGTCACGGATCATGCAAGGGACGTTCTCTGCGGGAATTTCTTTGCATGTAAGGCTGACGTTGACGGAGCACAATGCGCCTCATCGCACCGCACCATTTACGGCCACTGGTTCGATTCGATTGGCATTGGTTGGCGAGCCGAAACGGATCGGAGCAAAGCGTCGGGAAATCGAGAAGTGCCCCTTCTATCCGCGCCAAGCTTGGCAAGTCGTCCGCCGCTAGCTTCCACCACCGACCCGAATATGGTCCATATTGTGAGATTGTTTATGCCGTGCTACGGGTGAAATTGAGACATCTGCGGTTAAAGTGCTTCCACTAGCCTTGTCATGCGTCCATCATGTGGTCGCCATGAAGAAAGTTTTTGTTCAGTCTCGCAGCCCGCGTGGGCGCGGGATTCAGGTTTTCCGGTCGGCGGTGCCACATCGAGATAGGGAAATCAACGGCAGGCAAACGTTCAGAACGGAGGATTGCATGAAGTATATTTTCCAAAAAACAGGTTTGATGCTGTCGCTGTTGATACTCCCTATCCATACCCCGGCCATCGCCCAGGCATCGCCCGGGGCCTCTACCCTCGTCGCGATAGCCGGCGCGGAAGGCGCAAACCGTTCGCAGCAACTGATCGATGGCGCCAGGAAGGAGGGCGAATTGACCATTTACGAATCAATGACCGGCGAAGACATTACCCCGATCATCGACGCCTTCAGCAAAAAGTACGGCATCAAGGTGAAGGTCTGGCGCTCGAGTTCGGAGAACGTTCTGCAGCGGGTCGTGAACGAAGCGAAAGCGGGCCGTACTGATGTCGACGTGGTCGAAAACAATGCGCCCGAAATGGAGGCCTTGCATCGTGAAAAGTTGTTGCAGCAGGTCAAGTCGCCCCACCTGAAAGGCCTGATGCCGCAAGCCATTCCCGCCCACAAGGAGTGGGTCGGACACACCATCGATGTCTTTGTCCAGGCCTACAACACCGACAAGGTCAAAAAGGAAGAACTGCCGAAGTCGTATCAGGATTTGCTCGATTCCAAGTGGAAAGGCCGTTTGGGCGTCGAAGCAAATGATCAGGCCTGGTTTGCCACACTCGCCAAGGAACTGGGTGAGGAAAAGACCATCAAGCTGTTCAGGGACATCGGCGCCGGCAACGGCCTCTCGGTGCGCAAGGGGCATACGCTGCTGACCAATCTCGTTGCGGCGGGAGAAGTCCCGCTCGGGCTGACGATATACAACAACAAGCCGGAGCAGTTGAAAGAGAAGGGCGCGGCCATCGACTGGTTCGTCATGCAACCGGTGATCGCCCAGTTCCGCAGCGTCGGAGTAATCAAGACCGCCCCCCACCCTCACGCGGCGGTGCTGTTCTTCGATTTCATGCTTGACGAAGGACAGGCGATTTCACACGGACGAAAATACCTTACAACCAACACCAAATTCGACGCATCCCTGAGAAAACAGCCGCTCAAGTTCATTGATCCGGCGCTGGCGCTCGACATGGCGGACAAGTGGCTGAAGAGCTACGAAGACAACATTACCAAGCAAGCCGGAAAATAGCCGGGGCGCCGCGCGATGAATCATCGAGGAGAACTATTCCCGGAGCCAAAGACGCAGCCGCAGCCGAGACACGGCCACGACGGAGACGGCGAACACTTTCACGACATCTCGGTGGATGCGCGTGGCGCGATCTCGGAGTTCATATGGAAGGTCGATAACGTCGAGCTAACCACGGTCGGTATCGACATTGGGAGTTCAACCTCTCATCTCATGTTTTCCAGGGTTCGCCTGCAGCGCAGGACGCAATTGCTGTCGAGCCAGTTCATCGTCGTAGAGCGCAAAATATTGTGGCGCTCGCCGATCATCCTGACGCCGTTTCTGCCCGATGACACGATAGACGCCGCCGGCCTCGGGGTCTTTTTTGAACATAGCTTTCGGCTGGCCGGCCTATTGCCCACGGATATCGACAGCGGCGCGGTGATTCTGACGGGCGAAGCGATCAGGAAGCACAATGCCCGGGCGATCGCCGACCTGTTCGCCGGCGAGTCCGGCAAATTTGTTTGCGCCTCGGCCGGACACCATCTGGAATGCGCGCTCGCCGCCCACGGTTCGGGAGCGGTCGCCCTGTCGAGAGCGTCTTCGCAGGTGGTTCTGAACGTCGATATCGGTGGCGGCACCACCAAGCTAGCCCTGATCCGAAACGGCGAGATCGTCAGCACCTGCGCCTTCGCGATCGGCGGTCGGCTGATCGCACACGACACCGAAGGCCGACTGGTGCGCATCGATGGCGCCGCGCGGATTGCGGCCAAGGAGCTTGGTCTGGACTTGCGCCTGAATGAACGAGCGGTGCCCGCCGACATCGACCGTCTGGTCGCGGCGCTCGGCGCCACCACCATTTCGCTGATCCGGCAGGAGCCACTGGGCGAGCTGGCGAAACAATTACTGTTGACTGAGCGGCTGCCGCCCGGCATCACGCCCGACATCATCACTTTTTCCGGCGGCGTATCCGAATACATTTACGGTCGCGAAAGCGCGCTTTTCGGGGACATCGCCAAGCCCCTGGCCGACAACATCGCAGCGGCTTTTGGCGCCGGCAGCTTTGCCGCTCGCGTGCTCGATCCGGGCCAGGGCATCCGCGCCACGGTCATCGGCGCCTCGCAATTTGCGGTTCAGGTCAGTGGCAAGACCATCCATATTTCGCAAGGGACGCCGCTGCCCGTGCGCAATGTTCCGGTCTTGTTCCCGCGCCTCGCGCTCGACGGGGATTTCAGCGCGCCCTTGGTAGCCACGGCAATCATAGCCGCGTTTGCGCGCACGCACCTCGATGCGGGGGAGCCTGTGGCCCTCGCGCTGAGGTGGCGGGGCGACCCCGATTATCTCCGGCTGCGCAGCCTGGCCGAGGGAATCGCACAGGCCACGGCGACCGGGTCCGACAGTGCGGCGCCCTTGATCTTGCTGGTGGACGGCGATATCGGCAAAACCCTTGGCCTGATCCTCGAGCGGGAACTGCGCCTGCCGCGTCATCTGGTGTCGATTGACGGCATTCAGTTGAAGGAACTGGACTACGTCGATATCGGCGATCTCATCGAACCAAGCAAGGTTGTCCCGATCGTCATCAAGTCACTGTTGTTTTCGACCGGCAGCGACGCCGCAAAGCCTGGAAAAGCGGGAACCCGCTACCGTCATTCGCTTCATTAAACAAGAAAGGGCAACATGGATAACACCAGCACACCGCAAGTAATGATCGACTCATACCTGGAATGGGTAAAAAAGGAAGGCCTTCCGATAACCGAGGATTTCGGGGTCGACCTGTTAGGGGTTGAAACCGCGCTTTGGCCACGCTTCGACGCGAAGGGTGCAGCAGTACACCTGAAGGGGCGCGGCGACTTCATCAGCATGTTCGTGCTCGAAATCGCTCCCTCGGCGTCGACTTCGCCGCAGCGCCACCTGTACGAAGAAGTGGTCTATGTGCTCGCCGGACGGGGCAGCACGACGATCGAGACCAGCGACGGCCGTAAGCACATGTTCGAATGGGGCCCGATGAGCATGTTCGCCATTCCGCTCAACGCAAAATACAGGCATTTCAACGGCAGCGGCGCCGAGCCGGCGCGGCTCGTGTCGACGACCAGCATGCCAGCGGTCATGAACATGTTTCACAACGAGGAGTTCATTTTCAATAACGAGTGGCAATTCGACGAGCGGATCGGCGAGTCGAAGTACTTCAGCGGCGAGGGTGACTTCATTCCGGTGCGCCCCGGCAATCACATGTGGGAAACCAATTTCGTGCCGGATCTGAGCGCCATCGAACTCAAGCCCTGGGGCGACCGCGGCGCGGGTGGAAGCAACATCATGTTCATCCTCGCCGATGGGACCATCCATGCCCACATCTCGGAAATGCCCGTCGGCACCTACAAGAAAGCTCACCGTCACGGTGCCGACTTTCACGTCATGTGCGTTACCGGCAGCGGCTATTCCCTGTTGTGGTACGAAGGCGAGCAGGACTTTCATCGGGTGGACTGGAAGCACGGCACGGTATTCGCGCCCCCCGACCAGATGTTCCATCAGCACTTCAACACCAGCCCCCAGCCAGCGCGCTATTTCGCCACCGCTTACGGCAGCCTGCGGTATCCCTTTACCGAAAGCAAGCGCAAGTCGCTGTTCGGCGGAGTCTCGACCAGTCTGAAGGATGGTGGTGACCAGATCGAGTACGCAGACCAGTCACCGCGAATTCAGCAGCTCTACGAGGAAGCGACGGCAAGATCCGGAGTCACGCCACGGATGGCGGCGTTTTTCTGACCGTTCCATCCTGAAACCCTGTCCGGGCGCTGCCGTGTGGAGCAGCGCCCCGGTTGGTGCGCCTGCGCCTGGCTTGAACTGCCGCTGACGCACCGGGGCCCTGTGCCGGATCAAACCGGCTTCAGCGGGGCATGGGTATGGTCGTGGCCATGGTCGGCGTGGGAGTGATCGCCATGGTTGTGGGAGTGGCGGGTACGATACCGATACGCGTGGCCCTTGGGAGCGCGCGGATCCTCGCCGAACACGAGTGATTTCACTGTCACCGGGACGGTCTGGGAAGGCATGCGGATGCGCCCCAGGTCGATGAAATCGAAATCCCACAGAACGATGCCGTCGATCACCAGGATCTCGCTCGCGATCCCCATTTCCTCTCGCAACAGCGCGCCCAGCGTCTGGGCCAGATCGCCGTCCAGGATCAGGTAGATGGGCTTGCCCTGAGCAATGGTGCCGGCGAGGCCCAGAACGATGCCCGCGCCGAGCGCCAAGACCCGTTTGTACGACGGCGGTCCGCGCCAGCGCAATGCAAGCGCGACATCGCTTGCGCCCTCGACCAGATCGAATGCCGTGAAGTGCTTGCGGATGGCCTGCGCCACCCGCTCTGGATCGATCTCTTCGCCGCATTCAAGGAGCGGCTGCAGCACCGGCAGGTTCTTGCGCGGCAACAGCGCTCCCGGACTGGAAATGTAGAGCGTGTTGCCGCTCAACTGCACCGAGTATTCGGACGCCCCGAGAGCCGTGGCGCGGATGCATTCACCCGGTGGCAGCAGTCTCCAGGGCAGTTCGCCGGCGTCGATTTTTCGGCGTAGCGCGGAACCCAACAACTTGCCCATGTCTCCGAAGTCGCGGTCCTCCCTCGCATACACATACTCGGCAACCCCACCCGAAAACATGACGCCGTCAAGATCGAGCGGGCCCTCAAGCGGTTCGGTAAGAAAGAGTCGCCCGATTCGCTCCGGCAGCGGCTGACCGCGCATCGTCTGGACCAGTGCGTCGGCCATCCACTCGGCGACGTGCTCCATGGCCGCCCGATCGACCCGCTCACCGATCCGCCACGGATGACCGGCCATCGAGGCCAGGTGGTGGCCGGCGGGGTCCAGGCGAACCAGGCGCTGATCCTTGTCAACCACATGCAAACGGCCGCCGATATGGGTCGCGGCGGTGGCCACTACTCGCCCGTTGTCGACCACCGCCAGCTTGGTCGTGCCGCCACCGATGTCGACGTTAAGAACCCGGCTACCCCGATCGTGGGACACGCGGGCGGCTCCCGAGCCATAGGCGGCCAGCATGGCTTCCATATGATGTCCAGCCGTCGCACAGACGAACTCACCGCCCTGCTCCGCCAGCACCCTGGCTATCGCCTCGGCATTCTCGCGGCGTAACGCCTCGCCGGTGAGAATGACCACGCCCGTGTCAATATTGTCCGGATGCAGGCGCGCCGCGGCGTAGGCGCGATCAATGATGTCGCCGAGAGCAGTTTCGTCGATGAGCGTCTCGCTTTGATACGGCGTGAGCGCGACCGGTGACTGGAACAGGGTTTCTCGCGAAACCACGAAGTAGCGGCTGGATAGATCTTCTCCGCGCCGCCGCAAGTTGATCCGTGAAAAAATGACCTGCGTACCGGAAGATCCGATGTCGATGCCGACGCTCACCAGTGAAACATGATCCTGAATCCAGATTGGGTTGTCCTCGATGGCGCCCGACGAGTCGAAGTGATCGTGATCGTGATCGGCAATCTCGCCGTCGTCGTGGTGGTGATCGAAGTCCTCCCCGTAGAGATGGTCGGCAAGTTTGTGTGTCGGATTGCCGTTCCTGTGTTCGTCATTCGACATGCGTTTCCCCGCTGGTAGAGGTGGCAAGCACGTGCGGTGCCACAAGATGGTGAATAAAATGGCGCTATAGGCGCTGCGTCGTGCGCGGCGGCTTCGGACGCGACCGAAGCTCCTGCCCAGGGCTGCTGTTATGCCGGACGCCGGGGCAGATATCCCAGTCGCTGGGAAATCGCATCGGCGGCGCCGATCACGTCGGGCGCATAGGCCATAAGCTTTTTCTTGGTGAGACGCTGCGTGGGTCCGGCCACGCCCGTCGCCGCAATCACCTTGCCGGCGCTGTCCCGAACCGGCGCCGCGATGCATCGCATGCCGGCCTCGCTTTCCTCGTCGTCGATCGCGTAGCCTCGGGTACGAATCGCCGCCAGTTCCTTGCGCAGCGCGGCAGGGTCGATAATTGTCTTGACCGTGCGTTGCGCAAGACCGCCCCGAATGATCTGCTCGATGGATTCCGCTGACTGAAAAGCCATCAGGGCTTTTCCCTCGCCGGTGCAATAGGCCGGTTTGCGCATGCCCAGTTCCGTGCTCATGCGAATCACCTGGCGACTTGCGAGATAGTTGATATAGATAATGCTCGCGTGCTCAAGAATCGCCAGATGCACCGTTTCCCCGGTCGTGTCCCTCAGCATCGTCAAAAAAGGCCTCGCCTCGGTTGAAAAATCCATTTGCCGCCGCACCAGCGTACCCATCTCGAACAAAGCCATTCCGAGCCTGTATTTGCCCGTCTCCCGAGTTTGCTCCAGCATATCCGCTCCGATCAGCGTGGAAGCCAGGCGATGCACGGTACTCTTGGCCAAATTGAGCTGCTTGGCCAATTGACTGAGGCCAATCTCGTATTCTTCATCGGAAAAGGCCTTGAGCAGCCGCATCGCATTGGCAACCGAAGACAACCGCTTGGTGTCGCCTTCCTTTGCCTTTGACATAGATTTGCGTTCCATTGACAAGAACTCCGGTTCATATGTTGGAACTCAGTCTATCAGCGCTCCCATCGCCCGACAAGCAATAGCATGGTCAAATAGGATTTTAGCAACGACGAAAACCAGGAACGCCGGCCAGGTGCGAAACATAAAAAGAGCGCACCACCGGGCACAAAAGTCGGCGCTGGCGATACGGCGAACCAATGCCACGGGATGCGCGGCATTGTCGGCATGACGATGGCGAACGGCAGGCCACGGCGCTGGCTATGCAATCAAAAGGTGAAGTATGATTCATGCGTTTTTATCGGCCTTCCGCATGGGAATACATCAACGCCGGCGCAGTAGAGGATTCTTGGATCTTATTTTGAAAAGGTATCACTGAAATGACGAATAATGGCGGCGAAAATCCCTCGGCCAACGAACATGTCCTGGTCAAGCAGGCTAAGGTTCTGATTGATCCATACCGTGATTGGGCTGAAGGCGAGGGAATACCGATACATCTCGATTTCGGTCACAACCTGCTCGAGTTGGAGACCGGTCCCTGGGATCGTTATGAAGCTCGGGGGTGCTTTGCCCATACCCATGGCGCGGGCGATTTCATGGCTAATTACGTGCTCGAAATTTCTCCCAGCGGAAAGACCCGCCCGCTAAAGCATCTATATGAAATATTTTGTTTTGTGCTCGCTGGTCATGGCTCGACAAAGGTCTGGCTACCAAATGGCGAGACACGCGTATTCGAGTGGGGACCAAAGGCGCTGTTCGCGATCCCGCTCAATTGTCAATATCAGATATTTAACAGCACGAGCTTGAAGCCGGTCCGGATTTCATGCACCAACGACGCGCCCATCACGATTAACCTGTATCACAATCTTGATTTCGTCTTTGATAATCCATGCGTTTTTCCGGAACGCGCGGGGCTGTCAAAGCATTTTGATGGCGAAGGCGATCATTCTGAATGGATTGCCGCGAACACGATCAAGCGAAATCTATGGGAAACAAATTTTGTTCATGATCTGTCGAGCTTCAAGCTTTATGAATTTGAAGAGAGAGGCAAGGGATCAACCAACGTCAGTTTCATCCTTGCCGACGGAACGATGCATGCCCATGTATCGCAAATTCCAAAGGGGCGTTACAAGAAAGCGCATCGTCATGCTGCCGGCACCCATGTGCATGCCGTCGATGGCGTGGGATATTCGCTTTTGTGGCACGAGGGCGATTCGGAATTCAAGGAATTCCCGTGGCGGCACGGATTCATGTACACACCACCGTTCTGGATGTTCCATCAGCATTTCAACACCGGCCCGAGCCCGGCGCGTTATCTAGCTTGCAGTCTCGGCAGCCGACGCTATCCGTTCATTTCGCTTAGACGCAAAAGTTCCGAAGGCGCGGGATCCATATCGATTTCGCAAGGCGGTCGCCAAATCGAATACACGGATCAGGACGCTCGCATTCATCGCAAATGGCTCGAGGCACTGCGCAAGACCGGTGTGCCGTCTGAAATGGGCGAGATATTCGACGAGCCCGCGATCCTTGAATTACCCTCTGAAGCGTTAAGTGGTGTCATACGCACGCCGCGATCAATTGGCCCTGCCGTCTAAGCACCTGGCCAGGATCAAACTTGCCCAGACCGGTATGCAATAGGCGTGTTCGCGTTGTTGGCTGCTCTGGTTTAAGGAGGATTTTCGCGTGCCGCATGATATCGATCTTGATCATGAACATGAGCAAATGTCTGAAGCCGACAGTACCGTGGTCGCCCAAGCCATATGGGAACAGGAAACCATAGAGCTGCGGACGGTCGGCATAGATATTGGAAGCTCCACTTCACATCTGCTGTTCGCGCGCGTCACTCTCAAACGGTTGGCGGAGGGACTATCCAGTCGGTTTGTTGTGATCGACAGGCAGGTTCTGTGGCGCTCTCCAATCATGTTGACACCATTTTTGCCCGATGGCGCGATTGACGCCCGCCAATTGGAGCGCTTTATACGCCATGCATACCATGATGCCGGTCTGCGTCGGGGCGATATTGACAGTGGCGCGGTGATCCTCACCGGCGAAGCAATAAAGCGCAAAAATGCCCGAGCGATTGACGAAATCTTTGCGGAAGAATCCGGAAAGTTTGTTTGTGCAACCGCCGGCCACAAATTCGAATGCATTTTGGCGGCACATGGGTCTGGAGCAACGGCGCTGTCGAGACGCAGAGATGAATGCGGGCTTCATGTCGATGTTGGCGGCGGTACCACGAAGCTGGCATTGATTGATCGCGGCGAAATTATTGGCGTAGCCGCTTTCGCTGTCGGCGGTCGCCTTCTTGCGCAAGACGAGAATGGAGCGTGGACACGTATCGATGACTCCGCGCATCTAGTGGCCAAACAAATGGGGATTGAGGCCTCACCGTGCAGATTTGCGGACGAGTCTGTCCGCCAAGCAATTGCAGAACGGTTAGCGATGATTGTTGTAGATCAGATTTGCGGAACAGCGCTCGACGAGTTGGGTCATGCTCTTGAGTTAACCGAGCCGTTACCGAGAACAATGACGCCGCGTTTTATTACGTTTTCCGGTGGGGTCGCCGAGTACATTTTTGGCCGTGAGAGCGCCAGTCACGGTGACATCGCCAAGCCACTTGCCAACGAAATCGTCAAGCAGATCAAGGCCCGTATTTCGATTCCAATCATCGAACCCCTGGAGCGCATTCGCGCGACGGTTATCGGCGCCTCGCAATTCACGGTACAGGTGAGCGGCAAGACCATCTACCTGCCGGATATGGACGTGTTGCCCGTTCACAACATTCCCGTGATCCATCTCGGCCTGGACATCTCCAATCACATCGACACCGATGAGATCGTGGGCGCCTTTAAGAGAAATGCGGACATTCTCGATCTCGAGCCAAGCTGCCGTCTGGCGGTCGCGTTTACGTGGGACGGTGCGCCAGAGCATTGGCGCCTCTTGGCGATGGCCAAAGCCATCATGAAGTTTGCGGCGCCATCAGGAAAAAGGAACGAAATACTTTTCTTGATGATTGACGGCGACGTAGGCGCCTCCCTTGGTCGAATATTGCACGATGAGCTTCATCTCGATGGAAAAATCGTCTCGATCGACGGTATAAAGTTGCGCGAACTGGACTTCGTTGACGTTGGAGAATTGCTCGACCCGCCGGGCGTGGTGCCAGTCGTGATCAAGTCCTTGCTGTTTCCGGGCAATCTCCCCTGCAAATAAACCTGACTCCCCTCGTGTTGCCGACCGGAAGCGCGCCCGACCAGCAAACCCGGAGGGCCCCGGTCGCCGGCCTCGGCGCCCAACACATCACGAAGGGACATGCTCAATTCGCCGACATAGTGTCCTTGAAAATCCTTTCCCATTTCGCCTGTTCATCGAGCGCAACGGTGGGATCAATAAGCACGAGCTTCAGGTTTCCCAGCGGTGATTTGACCTTGGTATTGCTCGGCACGTAGTCCATGCCAACCAAGAGATTCTGCCCCTCGCCAAGGATGAATTCATAGAACAGTAACGCAGCGTTTGGATGCGGCGCATTACGCGCAATGCCAGCGCCGTTGGCGCGGGTAATGGCCGGTTCGATGACAAACCAGTCAACCGGGGCGCCCTTGCGCATGAGCCGCGGCGGCATGTAGTTGTAAACCGTCAGCGCCAACCCAATCTCTCCGGCGGCCACCAGGTTGGTCAACAGCGAATGCCCTTTTCGTATCGAGATGCCGTTGGTGGCCACGATGTCCCGGAACAGTTTGATCCCTGCTTCGCCCCCCTGCTGCGTGACTACCGAGGCAAACCAATCCTCGTCCTTGGCCTCTATGCCAAGTCGGCCTTTCCATTTTGGATCGAGCAGATCCTTGTAGGTTTTCGGTAGATCCTCTTTTTTTACCAGGTTTGTGTTGTAGGCTTGGACAAACACGGAGAGAAGGGTTGCCACCCACTCGCGGTGTTTGGGTACCGCGCCGGCATGCAAATCCTTGAAGACGGGAGAATTCACCGGCTGGAGAATCTTTTCTCGCGACAGCGCCTCCAGCTCCGGGGTTTGCGTTTGAATCAGATCGACTTCGTGCCTCTTGGCATTCGATTCCGAGATCGTGCGTTGCAGCACCTTGTCGGAGCCGGCGCGCCACGTGTTCACCTTGACGCCGTATTTTGCCTCGAATGGCTTGATCAATGTCGGCAAGTCCTGTTCCGAGATGCTGGTGTACAGATTCAGCGACCCTTCTTTCTTGGCGGCCGCAATGATGCGATCCATCCGCTCGGGACCGCTGTAATCAAGCAGCGACGCATCGGCCTTTTGCGCAACCGCAGGCAGGCCCAGCAAGGCCTGCGCGGCGATGACGGCAAGCATCATGCATCGTAAGGAATTACTCTTGAATTTGTACATTTCCAATGCCTCCTGTTTTGGTAAAAATATTGCCGCCCAAGATCGTCCGACAACAGGGTCTTGCCGAATTTGCGCCGTGTTGGCTGACCCTCAGTCTCGAATATCCTGCAAGAACCACTCGGTTGGGAGGGTACGTCCGAGCCCGCGCTCTACGGCGGCTTCATAAACCACCGCAGCAACGCTGTAAAACTGCGCGCCCTGAATGTTGCCGCGCTCCGAGTAGGTGATCTGGTCGCGACCGCCGCGTCCTTGTTCCCGCTCCGCCACGATATCGGCGAAGAACACGTCGTCGCCGCGCCCGGTCACTCGCGACGCACGTTTTCCAATAAGCTCACTCTGCCAGCGCGGGTCATCCGGTCGTGCGAGATAGGCGAGATACTCGTCGGCCGTTCCCAGTTCCGGACGGCCAACCGGCGCCGGCGCCGTCCCCAGCCTGAGCGTGCGATCAAAACGCCCGCGCGCGCCCTCGGTAGGTCGACCGCCGATTGAAATGACATGCATCCCCGGTTCCAGCCATTCGGGCTGAATCACCGGTACCGAGGAATCCGTGCAGGAAGCCAGAATGTCCGCACCGCGGCAAGCGTCGGCGGGATTATCGAGCGCCTCGCAGGCGATGCCGAAGCGCTCCGACATTTCAGCGGCATATCGATCACGATTCGCCTTGGTCGGGCTGTATACCTTCACGCTGCGAATGTCGCGAACCTCGCGCAGCGCTTCCAGATGGGATCGCGCCATGCCGCCAGCGCCGATCATCGCCAGCGCCGTCGAATCCTCGCGCGCCATGATATTGGTTCCGATCGCGCTGTCGGCAGCGACCCGCATATGCTGCAGGTAGCCGTCATTGAGGATTGCCAGCGGCTCCCCGGTGTCAATGCTGGTGAGCCAGATCAGGCCGCAAAAAAGCCCTGGGCGCGAGGCGTATTTTTCCTGGGTCCGCACCCCGTTGTATGCTTGCTCGTAAATCACGTCCGACTTCATGCGCACAGCAAAATAGCCGCGCGTCGATCCGCCCTCCATCGTTCCCCATTGATAAACGCGGCCCGGTTCGGCGGTCGGAATGCGAATATCAATGCGCGGACGGCATACGGCCTCCTGCGCTGCCAGATCCATATAAGCCTGGAAAAGCGCATCCCGGGTCATGGCCGGAGTCAGCAATTGTTCTACGTCGGAATTGTTGAGGAAAAGCATTGTCTGTTCCTTATTCAGAGGTGTAACTATCGCCGCCAGATCGATACCCGAACCAAGCGTAGCGCCGGTCCCATGTCTCGGGTCTGAGGTTCTGCCTTCATGGTCTTGCGTTCAGGGATGCACGGACTCGGTAAACCATTCGCTCGGCAATTCGTGCCCGAGGCCTCGACTGCGCGCGCGCTCCAGGATCAAGGCGCCAACGGCGGCGAATTGCAATCCGAGGCCGACATTATTGACGAAGCAGCTAATCTCTGTTTCGTGCTCCCGAGCGGAAGCCCGTCCGACCAGCAGATCGGCGAGGTCGGCAAAGTCTCCCCAGCGCATGCCCTCCTGGTTCCACCAGCCATCGACAGTCTCCCTGGTCAGGTTTGGCGTCCCCGGCATGATGTTGTTCATCTGCTTCGCCTGGTGCTTGGTGTGAACCACGGTCCGACCACAGGCCTCGATCACGGCACGGTCAAGTTCCTGGGCCTTGATGCAACTGAGGTGAACGCCCGGACGCAACCACGACGGATCGATTACCGGTGTCATCGATGAGGTGGCGGCGATGATGATATCGGCATCGCGCACACATTGCTCAGGGTTATCCACCAGCGTAACCGTGATGCCCATGCGTTCGGCATCGCGGGCAAAGGCCTCGCGGCTTTCCTGGCGCGGACTGTAGACATTGATTTCGGTCACCGGACGCACCGCAAGGATCGCCATCAGTTGCGCACCAGCCTGCCAACCGGCGCCGATCATTCCGACGCGGAACGACTCGGGCCGCGCCAGATACTTGGCGGCAAGCCCGTTGGTCGCACCCACCCGCATGCGCTGCGCGACTCCGTCCGGAAATATCGCCAGCAGCTCCCCGGTTTCGGTGCTGAACAGCTCCACCAGACCGACCCAGCGACCATTCGCCAGGGGCACCTTGACCCGCCGCTGCTTGCCGGCAATGGTCGGGTGAGTAACGATGTCTGAATTGATCCGAAGCGCTTGAATCTGGCGCGCAGGCCACGTCCCGCCCATATGCTTGAAAGCGTAGAAAGCGTCATCGCTGCTGCACGGTGAGATATTATCGACGCGCGGCGAGTTGAGCGCTAGTCCATGGGCGAAATCGCGATAGGCCTGCTCGATGATATCAATGCAGTCCTCCATGGAAATAAGTTGCTCGATATCTTCGTTACTCAAAACCAGCATGATATGTCTCCGATCAAATTGACTGCCGAGTGAAGCACTGGCACATACGAAGACACCGCCAGTGAACGCAGTCCGGCATTCTGAAAAGCATGGCCATCGACTGCGCTCCCCTAACTTGCATGGCCGCCAAGGCCACCCCCGTGCCATGAAATTGTTAAAGGCGAATTGAAGGCCCGCCCCTCCCATCCTCCCCTCGCGGGGAGGCTATTAATTGGCTCGCTTCGCTCGACTATCACCAATCGCTCCGAACGAGTTATTTCACGCTAATCTCGGATGTCTTGCACAAACCACTCTGTGGGCACTTGACGACCGATATCGAGAGCCAAAACCGTTCGATAGACAAGGCCGCCAACCGCAGCAAACTGCAACCCCTGATTTCCTATGTTGTGATAGAAGGTGATTTGATCCTCCAAAGTCCGGCCTTGCGCCCGCCCGTAAATAAGATCGCAATAGCTCGGGTAATCACCCGCGAAGCCGCTCCCATGGGTCTTGCCCGGCAGACGTTGCATCTGCTCCTGGGTGCCGGCGATCCACGCGACGGGACTCATGCCGATCTCCGTCCGAATCCGCTCCGTCTCCGGCATTTTGAGCCCGCCGATTCCTTGCCGTATTTTCACATCGAATCTGGACTCCGTATCTGGCGCCACTTCGCCGGGCCCCAACATGGCGACATGCATGCCCGGCTCAAGCCAATCCGGTTCGAACGTCGGGCTCATGCTGTCGGTCGCAGTCGAAAGAATATCAACGCCGCGCACAGCTTCGCGCGCAGAATCTACGGGCAAAACTTCGATCCCCAGCTTTTCACTCATGTCGCGCGCGTATGCCTCTCGGTTTTTCGGCGTTGGACTGTAAACTTTACAGGTCTTAATAGGCCGTACCGCACAGAATGCTTGCAGAAATGTACGGGCCATTCCTCCAGATCCGAGCATGCCAACCACGCTGGCATCTTTGCGCGCCAAATGTTTTGTCCCAATGCCCGCCCCACCGCCAACGCGCATGTGTTGCAGAACGCCATCATTTATCAGCGCCAAGGGCTCGCCATTTTTCGAAGAAAACAGCAGAATCAGGCCACAGAACGTCCCCGGTTCGATACAGTACTTCTCCTCAGTCCAGCCACCGTCGGTCGTTTGCGGCCATGTGATCACGTCGGACTTCATTCGGATGGCTAATATTCCGTCATACCATCCTTCCATGGTTCCCCAGCGGTAATATCCCTCCGCGCGATCTGTCGGCGCATACATGTCGATGCGCGGACGGTGAATGGAATCACCGGTTTCAAGCGCCTTGAACGCCCGTTCCTGAACATCGATGCAGTCCTTCATCAAAAGGACCCGGTCGACCGTATTGTTATCGATGAATAGCACTAGCACCCACTCCCATAAGTTGATTCAGTTGCGGCTTCCCGTGCCCGCCTTCCGAAGGATGTGCAAACGGCAGATAGATTCATCGGCGCTCAGGTGTCGAGGGTTGACTCCACGAACAGCCGCTCGGGCGGGTAACGCTCGCCGATAAGACCCTGGTCGTGGGAATACTTGATCAATTGTTCGAGGTTGGCCTTGTTGGCGGCAAATCCTATGGGCCACGGGTCGGCAGGAAGTAGACTTCGTTCCTGCTCGTAGTAATGTCGTCCCCAGGCGAGCCGCGACCAGTTTGGATCCTCGTAGTAGCTGTCGCAAACCGCCATCGCGTGAGCATAGACATCCATCAGCGCTTTGGCCACCCAGGGTTCGCGGCGGACCAGATCCTCGCGAAAGGCCAACACGTGCATAATCGGGAAGTAGCCGTATTTATTGAAGTACCGTATCTCTTCCTGCCGGGTGTCGGCGAACAGCCGTCGCGCCTTGACTTGGCCCGACATCACCGAATGCGGCGGGTGCGGCATGAGAAACGCATCGATCTCACGGTTCGCCAGCATCAGGCCAAGATCGACGCCCTTCGGTAGCCGGTCGATCCTGACACCGGGCTTGGGTTGGAACGGAACCTTTTCCTCGGTCGTGACCAGCCAGTGGATGTCTTCCCAGGGCACGCCATATTCAAACTTGAGGTCGCCCTTTGCCAGCAGCGACAGCGTCGTCTGGAACGACGACAGCGCCACCTTCTTGCTGACAAGGTCTTTTGGTTCCCACAGGTCGGAGAGGGGATGGACGAACATCTGGCTGGTCGAGAACAGGCGACGCGGAAACACCGGCACCGCCGTCAGATCCAGCCCTCGATTGCGCGCCATCAGGTAGGTGGACATCGAGAACTCGGCAACGTCGAAAGCGCGGTCGTGAATCATCCTCTCGTGGCGACCCGCTCCGTCGCGCAACGATGCCGCCTGGCCGACCTGAAGCACCTTCAGATCAAGGCCAGCCCGCGACCTCGCAGTGCCGTCGAAAAACGGCACGTGCCGGTCATAGCGCTCGAGCGCAATAGTCAAAGTAAGCGCGCGCGTCATTTTTTATGGCCTCCGAAGCATCACTGTTTCGCTCTTTTTGTGACTGTCTCTTCAAACATTTTTATCCACTTATCGTTCATGTCCAGGAAAACCCCTGGGTCGATAAATTTGAGCGGCAGTTTCTTTAGCGGTGCATCGATGCTATTGCTCGCCGGAACATAGTATTGCCTGGATAAAATTCGCTGGGCTTCGCTAAGCATGAAATCGTAAAACAGCATTGCGGCGTGCGGGTGCGGCGCTTTTCTAAGCAAACCTATGGTTCTGAACTGGGCAATGACCGGAGCAATGACAAACCAATCGATCGGCGCTCCCTTTTCTTTCAACTGCACGGGCTTGTTGCTGTATAGCGTCAAACCCAGCGGTACTTCTCCTGAGGCCACCAGATTGGTTAGCAGCGCATGGCCCTTGCGCACCGATATGCCGTTGGCGTCAACGATGTCCTTAAAAAGTTTTGTTCCTTTGGCTTGCCCCAATTCTTGCATTACGGCAGCAAACCAATGCTGGTCCCCGGCTTCGATGCCCAAGCGGCCTTTCCACTTGGGGTCGAGCAAGTCCTGATACGCGACGGGAAGCTCTTCCTTCTTGATTTTGTCCGTGTTGTAGCCCTGGACGAAGATATCGATGAAGGTCCCCACCCATTCGTTGTGCGCCGGAATGGCCTGAGGCATCAAGTCGCCGTAGTAAGGCGATTTAGCCTGCTGCAACCAGTAGTGTCCCAACGTTAATCGAACAAGATCAACTGGTTGGGATATTCCAGTAGATCTGATGAAGGTGGAATACGAGCAAGTAGCTGATCCAATGGAGTTCTCTCAAACATGGTGAGACTCAGGATTTGTAGGATTTCGTAGAGCGAGGCAGAGAGTTTGAGTCGCTTCTTCAAGATAGCGACGAGCACATAAACGGAGACGGCAATCCAGATCTGGGACTTGACCGCATTCTCCGAAGTACCGAAGAAGGACTTGATACGCAGATGCTGTTTGATCCACTTGAAGAACAACTCGACCTGCCACCGGCAGCGATACAGTTCGGCGATGGTTCGCGCCGGCAGTTCGGTGTTGTTCGTCAGGAAAACCAGCGTCTTGCCTACGTCGTCCTTGATGCGAATTCGGCGCAGCGGCGTTGGGTAGTCCTGGGTCGAGTAGAAGCCGGTCAGTGTGCCAATCTGATCGCAGATGATGCCGGCCGCTCGATCCGATTCCAGGGAGTACCGGCGCTGGAAGCGCAGGTTCGACTTGGCGCGAATGACGTAGAAGCTCCCGGCCTGATGCAAGCGATGCAGCTGCTCGAAGTCGATGTAGCCGCGGTCCATGATGTAGAACGCGCCGGCTTCCGGCACCAGCATGTCGAAGACATTGACCTCGTGCCACTTGCCGTCGCTGATGTGAATGAAGCTGGGAATGTTGCCACGCAGGTCGAGCAAGGTATGCATCTTCACCGCGGCCTTGGTGGAACGGAACGGCGCCCACGGAAATACGGACAAGCACAGGTCGATGGTCGTCGCATCCAGGGCATACACGGTATTGGACAGATCGACAGCAAAGGGCTCTTCGGCGTAAAGCTTGCGCGCAATGTTGATCAGGCTTTGCGCGAAGTCGGCATGGATGCGCCAGTCGCGAACCGAGTTGGCGTTGGCCAGCGTGTTCCTCGCGACCGTGCTGCGAAAGCCCATGTGGTACAACTTGGCCACCTGACTGCGCAGACAGGCTTCGATGTCGCGCAGACTCTCCCGATAGGTCAGCTGCGCGAAGGCCATGCACAGATACTGGTCGAGACAGGTGAAGTGCTTGACCTTGTGTTCCCCGTCGTAGCGAGCGACACAACGGCGAAAAGTGGTCAGCGGCAGATGCGCCATGACCTGCGCAAAAACGAGTTTGCCCGTGTTCATTGGCGACGCCCACAGTCCGGTTGGAAGAACCCGGAATGCTACGAGCGACGTTCAAATCGAGACCAGCTCCGAACACGGAATATCCTCAATTCTTCAACTTGTTATACGACCCCAGCGTGAGAACGTTGGGACACTACTGTGCTGCAACAATTTTTCACGATGAAGCGCTTCCATTTCCGGCGCATTGTTTTCCACGATATCCGCTTCGAAGCGCCCTGCGCGTGTTTCAGATACGACTCTCTGCAAAACACTTTCCGAACTCGATCGCCAGTTTTTTACTTTAATCCCGTATTTTTTGGTGAAGGCGTCAACGATCAACACCATGTCACCCGCTGTCATGGATCCATATAAGGTCAACTCCCCCTCTTTCCTGGCGCCTTCTATCAGATCTTGAAGACGATTATCTCCCTGGAAAAGAGCAATCTCGGCTACCGTCAACTCTGCCTTCTTCGATTGTGCCAATGCGGGGATAGCCGTTAGGACATTTAGACCAAGCAGCAACAAAGTCACATAGACTTTTACGAATAAACTATTCATGCGTCTTCTCCATAAAATCGATTGAGTCCCCGACATTGCTGCGCCGGCCACCTCCGCGCTGGCGGATTTCGATTCCCACTGCCAGGCAAGCATCTTCGCCGCCTTGGTCGAGAGCGAATTGCATGTCCCCGACGAGGACTCATTGATCCGCGGCGATATCGGGATGCGAGGATTCGCCAAGGGTCGGACGCCCTGTCGCTTGCGGGTGCAGGCATACCGCCGACGGTCCCGGCATGGACCGCGGCGCAGCCGCCGTCCCGCCAGCGCCGACTTTCGGTGCGCGAGGGGCAGAAGGGCGAGGTCAGCACTTATTACCTGACCCAGCGGGTGCGGCTGTGGGTTGGCGCGGTATCTCGTGGCGCCGGCGTTCGGGGATGCCAAGGATTTCGTCCACAGAAAACAAGCCCCCCATCCTTTGAGCTTCAGTGTGTAATGGAATCTGACAAAGTGGGAACTAGGCCGGTCGCGAGAGCCGGACCGCGAGCGTATAGCTCGCGAGCAACACCGCGACCAAGGCAAAACCGAGCAACAGGCCGGCGCTCTCGACCATTGCCGCGACCCCCGGAACAAAATACTTGGCGAGTCCAACGCTGGCGATGGCGAGACTTACGAATGCGATGACCAATCCCATGATTCGAGAGACAACCAGCGCGCGCAGATCGTTTCCTCTCAGCAGGCGAGCGATCCACAGACCGTTCGCGCCGTCGGTCACCATCATGCCGAACATGAAGATCACGCCTAGTGCAACGGAAAAACCCCATCCGCCGAGCGCCGAAGCTGTCAGCGAAAACAGAGCGGCCTGGCTCAGGGTGTCCAGGGAAAGCGCGAAGGCCGCCCCGACAAAGGCGATGACCACGGGATGCCGGGCTTCCGAGAATTTTCTCAGAAATCGCCCCTTAAGGCCGACCGGGCGAACCACCTTGTCATGGGGTGCGCGCAGCACCGCCCACAGGTTGGCGATTCCCAGCGCGAGCAGGAACAGGATGGAGATCCACGCGCCGACAGCTTCGAGCCATGACGGCGCCGACCACTCGGTCGCTGCCAGTGCGACGATCGCGGCGACCGACGTGACCACCAGTCCGTGACCAAGTGAAAACAGGAATCCGGACCATCGCGACAGACGCGGCCTGCGCAGCCCGTTGAAACGGGTCAGACCGTCGATGGTGGCCAGATGATCCGGGTCCATGCCGTGCTTGAGCCCAAGCAGGAAAACCACCACTATCAAGCCCAGCCAGTCGTGCGGCATCGTCTGCATTTTTTTGAACCTTCCACGAATAGTCGCGCTGCCCGGTCACGTTCAAGTCACGTTCACGGTTTAGTTGGCGCCAGGGCCACTTATTTCCTGAGAAACAAATCGTTCCAGGTCTTTTCCCACTTCTCCGCTTCGTCGAGCACCGTCGCCATATCAACCATCGTGTAAGGGAATTTGTTCAGATTGGTCTTCACTTTGAGGCTCGCCGGGACACGCCCCATGGAGCTGAACAGCTCCTGGCCCTCTGGCGACAGTACGAAGTCAGCGAACAGCAGCGCCGCATGGGGATGCGGTGCATTGCGGGCGATACCAATACCCTGCGGGCGCCCCACCACCGGATCGACAGGCACCCAGTCAACCGGCCCCCCTCTGCGTTTCATCGACTCGGCATAGGCGTTGTACACCGTCAGCCCGACCGGAACTTCGCCGGCCGCGATGAGCTCGGATAACAACGTGTGGCCCTTGCGTACGTCCGGTTTCATCTCCGCGAGCTTGCGGAAAAAGCCCAGGCCTCTTTCCGGCCCCCACTGCTTTACGATCGTGGCGAGCCATTCATGGTCGGTCGCTTCGATGCCGATTTTTCCCTTCCACTTCGGGTCCAGGAATCCCTCGTAGGTCTTGGGCAGTTCCTCGCGGCGGACCAGGTTCGTGTTGTAGGCAACGACAAAAAAATTCAGCCTGTCGGAAATCCACTTCCGGTGGGACGGAACGGCGACCGGCGGCAAGTCCTCAATGTAGGGGCTATAAAACTCTGAAAACAGATTCTCCCGGGTCAGCATTTCCATTTCCGGCCCATTGGTTTCGATCACATCGACGGCAAAGCGCTTGGCACGTCCCTCGGCGACCGCGCGCTGCACGACTTTCTCGCTCACAGCGCGCCAGAGTTCAACCTTGACGCCGTATTTCTTCTCGAAGGCTTGGGTCAGGGGAATCGACTCCGTTGTTGCCAACGAGGTGTAGAGCACCACCTTCCCTTCCAGACGCGCCTTTTCGATGAGCCGCGCGTCCCGATCTGCCCCGCGATACATGTGGATCGACTCGTTCGGTCCTGGCACGACTTGCGCTCCCGCGTCGGCCAGCCATGCCCATGCCGCCACCAGCGCAACAAGTTGCAGCAACACCATTTTGCGGTAACGGAACCAGCTCATTTCGCGACTCCTCTCATCGGAAAGAATTTTTTTATAACTCTGCCGTTTTGCCCCGGACATTCGCGCCTCCTCCGCCGGGAAACGGGTTCACCCCAGCATCGAAGCATGGTGCATTGTAGAAGGAAATTTTCTCAATGGCAAATAAATGGAACTAAGTTCCGTATAGAAGAACTATCAATTGATAGACTCAATGCCGTCTCCACCTCTTGCACGACCTTCGTCCGACACGCAGCCACCGATGGGTCGCAAACAACCAAGGGAGACTCCGATCGGCGCTACCTGGCGGATTCATGTCGCGCGCGACCACCGCTTCAACACGCAAGCACAATGGCAACACTTTTTCAGGCACCGCCAAAGGCATCGGTCGCGGCGATGATGCGCCGCAGGATGCCCGCTTCGCTCGATGCGTGACCGGCATCGGGCACGATCTGGAGTTCAGCCCGGGGCCACGCCCGCCGAAGATCCCACGCGGACCGGGCGGGGGTCACGCAGTCGTAACGGCCCTGCACGATAACGCCCGGAATATGCCGCAATCGGAGCGCGCGCGCGAGGATCTGACCTTCTTCGAGAAACGCGCCATTGACGAAATAGTGCGTTTCGATACGGGCGAGCGCGACGAGATCAATGTCCCCGGCGTGATTCCGACTTATCCCTTTCGTTGGCAACAAGGTCATGATCTCATCCTCCCATGCGCACCACGCACGTGCCGCCGCCAACTCGACCGCCGGATCGTCGCTCGCAAGTCGGGCGTGATAGGCGGCGATCAGATTGCCGCGTTCACTTTCGGGAATCGGCGCGAGAAAACGCTCCCACGCCTCGGGAAACAGGGATGAGGCCCCCTCCTGGTAGAGCCAACGCAATTCCGAGCGCCGCGCCATGAATACTCCGCGCAGAACCAGGGCGGCAACCCGCCGCGGATAGGCCTCCGCGTAGATCAGCGCCAGGGTGGCGCCCCACGACCCGCCTAGAACCAGCCACTGATCGATTGCCAGCGTCTGGCGCAAAGCTTCCATGTCGGCGACCAGATGCGCCGTCGTGTTGGCCTCGATGCACGCTCGCGGGCGCGAGCGGCCGCAACCACGCTGATCAAACAGAACGATCCGGTAGCGAGCCGGATCAAACAGCCTCCGATTATCCCGACTGCATCCACCGCCGGGGCCACCGTGCAGGAACAGAGCCGGCTTGCCGAGCGGATTGCCGCACATTTCCCAGTAGATGCGGTGACCGCCATCGACCTCGATGAAGCCGCCGTCGTACGCCTCGACCGGCGGATAAAGGCCAGGCGGCCGCACGCAGGCCTGCGGATCCCCTCTCATGCCGATTTCCAGGTTTCTGAGGCCGTGTCCCCGCCCGGCGCCCCGGCGCCACCCGCAGCCAATTCCGAGCGACCGACCGCGACCGACGGAAACACCAGGGACTTGATGACAACCGGAACGGCGCCGGAGGTCTCGAGCAGCGCGCCGACGTCGATGAAGTCGAACTCGTGGAGAGTGATGCCGTCGATCGAAATGATCGGATTGGGCAGGCGCGACTCGACGTGACAGTGGATGCCAAGCAGTCCGCCGATGTCGCCGTCGCCAACCAGGATCAGCGGCTGCCCGCGATCAAGGAACTCTGAAAGCCCGCTGACGACGCCACGGCAGAACGCATCGAGGCGCATGAAGGTCGCCGAACCCTGCCAGCGGTAGCACAATGCGACCGCGCACCCAACGTGGTCCGGATCAAGATGCCGCGACCCGCTGCGCACCGCCTCGGCAATCCGTTCGGCATCGAGTATTTCGTCCGCGAGCGGCAATCGCGGGGCGATCACCGGCACGTTCTTCAGCGGCAGGACGTTCTGCGGCGTGACGAAGATCGTGCCCCCACTAACCTGCACCGTGTACTGCGAGGCGCCGACCACGGTGGCGCGGATACCCTCGTCGGGCTCCTCGATACGCGGCCCCCACGCCCTGATCCGTTCGATGACGGCATGGGCAAGCTGCAAACCAAGATCACCGAAAGAATCTCGTCGGCGTCCGTAGATGTACTCCGAAACGCCGCCGGAGAAGGTAATCACCTCCGGTTTGCGCTCGTTGCGCAATGGATCGAGGCGCAGCAGGGCGGCGGTCTCAACGCCGGGCGACGAGCTGTGGATGATCTCGAACAGACGGTCGGCCATCCGCGCCACCATCCGGTTCAATGCCTCGCCATCAGGCTTCGCGCCGACCTCCAGCACCAGGCCTGTTTCCTTGGCAAACCGCCGGCCGGCTTCCTCGACGCGGCGCACACGCCCCCCGGCATCGAACGACACGATGCGTGCGCCGATATCGACCGCAGTCAGGTCGACCACTTCCCCGGCCTCGCAGACGGCAATCTTGGAGGTGCCGCCACCGATATCAACGTTCATCACCCGCGCCGACTCGCGGATTGATCGCGCGGCGGCGCCCGAGCCGAAGGCCGCCAGTTTCGTCTCGAGGGCGTCGCCGGCGCTGACCGCAATGAACTTGCCGGCCTGGGCGGCGAACAGTTCGCCGATCGCGCGCGCATTGCTGCGGCGGACGGCGACACCGGTGAGGATCAGCGCGCCGGTATCGATCGCCGCCGGATCGATGCCGGCCAGGTGATATTGCCGCGCGAGGAAGTCACCGAGCACTGCGGCGTCGATCGCCATGTCTTCGGCATAGGGCGTGAGGAGCACCTCCGATTCGTGAACCAGCTCGCGCGCCGACACGATGTAACGGTTGTCGAGCCGTTCAAGGACGAGGCGCGAAAAGACCAGGTGCGAAGTGGAGGATCCGATATCGACGCCGACGCTGAGGAGGCGAATCTCGTCTTCTTCCTCAAGGCTGCGCCTGACATTGCTGAAGAAGACCCGTCCGTCGCCTTCCCCGCTCATTGACGGAAGCCCGCAAACCGGCGGCCTAACGACTCGATCACACTGCTGCGCACGGCCCCCAAAAGCAAGCGTCGGTCGCGACCCATCGCGTCCTACTTCCGGACTGGGTCTGGAGCAACGTACCATGCCGGATCCATCCGGCTCGGTACCGCATTGCGTTTCAGCGTTTCCTCGTACTCGGCACGAAGGTACGGATCCTCCATCCAGTACGGAATTGCCGTACCGCCATCGCCGACATCGATGGCGGTGTAGTCCGTATGCTTTGCGCCGGGTGCGCCGGGGTCGCGACCAGGATTGTGCGGCCCGAACCATGCAGTCAGGCGGAACGGATCGCTCGACACGCTGAAGTGCTGGTGATACCAACGGGCGCCGCCAGGTGCGGCGGTGACCATGCCAACCGGCTCGTAGTCGACGCGGCGCACTTCGGCAGCATGACCGTCGCGCCACGGGTTAACGCCCAGGCCCTCGGGCCATGTGTAGGTATAGCCCTTGCCCTTCAGGCAGATGAGAACAGCGGCCGAAGTGTGCGCATGCGCCTTCGAGTAGCGGCCGTTTTCGTGCTGACCAATCCAGAAATAGAAACAGTTGTTGGTCATGAACGGCTCGACTCGTCGGTAGCCCGGCGAGCGCCGGTTGTCGAGAGGCAGGTCGCAGTTCATGGCGTCCGGAATGAGATTTGTTCGTCGCATCGCGAGGCCGCGCACAGGATCCGCCTCAATGTCGTCGTTCGGCTTGTAAAAGTCATCGGCGCCGCTGAAACGATCACGGAAGACAAAAGGATTGTTGAATACCGCCTCGACATTGTTCAACTGGTTCAGCACGTTCGGCGCCGTCGTGCCGGCAAGCAGCAGCGCACCGCCAGACGTAGCATTGACGATGCGGTGCCATGCGTTCATCGGAATCGAGAACATGGAGCCCTGCTGCCACTCGAAGACGTGCTTCCTGTTGTCGCCTTCAAGCCATACCTCGGTGGTTCCGCGACCTTCGACGACGAGGAAGATCTCCTCGTAAATATGCTTTTCAGCGTTCAGCGCACCGCCCGGCGGCACTTCGACCACATAACAGCCCCATTTGGTCTCGGTCCCGTAGAGCTGGATAAAGTGACCGCGTCCACCGGTGCGCTTCCATGGAACCAGCGGCAAATTCTGCACCTTGCTGATCCCGATGTCGCGGAAAACGGGCAGTCCCTCCGCCTCCATGTAGGCATCGTACGGGGTCGGCTGTTTTTTGAACTGTCCATATCCCGCCTTTTGGTTGGCGGCCGGCTCATGCCAATGCGTTTGGTCCTTGTCATGCGGCATTTTTGTTCCTTCCAGAATCCGGCAATCTCGACGGAGCGGCAAACTTTACCATCCGCCCCGCAGCATTTCAACAAAAATGGGATGACGGTCCATATATAGGAATACGAGAGCAATCGCGGGAAATGCTTACAGACACCAAAGCGCGCTGCTCGCCCATCGGATCACGACCAGAAACACGGCCTTGTCTCGCCGCCATCATTCAGGGGGGCGTAACGAAGCAGAGCCAGCGCTGATCGATCCGCCCACGATCAACAGGCAGGCCGTGCCCCAGAACACCGGATAGATACCGAAGGCGGCGCCCAGAGAACCAAACGCTATCGGTATGGTCATCTGGGTGAATTTGTTGACGGTGAGCCGAAAACCCAGAGACTCACCGATGCGTCCGGCGGGAGAATTATTGTAGGTAAGAATGATTGACAAGGGTTGTCCGCAACCAAGCCCCAAGCCGAGCACAAAGGAGAGCCCCGCCAAAACGACCGGGTCCTGAAACGACGGAAAAAGAAAATAGGTCAATCCGGCAACCAGTAGGGAAGAAGTCAACACCCGCTCTTCACCAAAACGTCTGGACAGCCAGGGCATCCAGAGTCTCACCACAAACGCGGCGGCGGCCTGCATGCCCAAAACGATTCCGATCACCGACGCCGAAAGACCGATTGATCGACCATAAATCGGAACGTAGAAATTAAAAAGTTCGATGCCGGTAATGATCAGCCCGCTGGCAACGAAGGCGCGACCGAGCGCCCGGTTGCCAAGCAACTCCCTCATGCTGCCGGCCCGCTGTCCGCTCTCGGTCCTGACCACGACGGGGATGAAGCCGGCAAAACAGAACAGGACAATACCCGGCACAGCACCAATGCAGGCCAGCAACTTGTAAGTCTGGAGATAGCCGGAACCATCGATGACAAAGCCTACGACCACCGGGCCGACGAATCCGGATACCGCCGCCCCCAGACTGAAGGTGGCGAAGTTCCGCGTTCGTTCATGCCCGCCGCCCAAAGACCCCACCAGGTTATGCGCGGAAACATGGAAGAAAACATTGGAGAGCCCGATCAGCGCCGCCGACGCATACAGCGCAGGCAGTGTCGGCACCGCTACCGGCACCAGAAGGCCAAGGGCCGTCCCGATCGACCCGAGCACCATCGGACGGCGTACCCCGACCCGATCGGACGCGCGCCCCGCATAGACCGCCAGCAACAGGGGAAAGCACGCGTATGTCGCTATCAGCAACCCGAGGGAAAAAGGGCTGGCGCCAAGTTCGATCGCGTACAGCGCGATCAGCATCTTGCTCCCCTTCAGGGCGATCTGATTGAGCAACGCCAGCAGGACCGTGATGTATATTGCCATTTGAGTGACCCAGCGGCCCGGGCCGCAATTCCTGAGACACCGGACACGACGCGCCGCACCGCGAGCGGTACCGATGATTGACCCGAAGCGAATCCGATCGCAGCATACCAGTTATTCCCATGCGGACTATCGATCCATATAGCGGAACACTCAGAGGAGCAGGCGATCATGGCAAGGGTGCACCTCGGCAATTGTTCATGAGTTGCAACCGATTCGGTAACCGCGTCAAGCGCGATGTAGATCCTGGGAAAATATATGGAAACTCCGATGAACATCCATCGTTGTCAGTGTGATCAGGTATCCGTAAACGAGGAAAACAGGATGAACACAGGCAGAAACGATCCCTGCCCTTGCGGTAGCGACAAGAAATACAAGAAGTGCTGCGGACTTGTCGTTCCTCCGAACGCGACATCGGGCGCGGATGAAGCGAAACGCGAGTGTGGCGAGTGCACCGCTTGCTGCGATGGCTGGATGGCCGCAACCATTTTTGGCCACGAAATGAAGCCTGGCGTCCCGTGTTGCTTCCTGAAGGACGGCGGCTGCGGTATTTATGCACGACGGCCGAGCATTCCGTGTCGCCGCTTCGTATGCGGCTGGCTCGCCGATAACAGTCCGTTCCCCGACGCGTTCCGGCCGAATCTATCCAAGATCATTGTCGCCAAGATTCTCTGGCGCGGCCGCCTTGCCTTTCTGTTGCGCTCCGCCGGAAGCGACCCCAGCGAGTCGTTACTGGACTGGATGCGCCAGTTCAGTACGGCAACCGGGTATCCATTTTTCTACGAGCAGAACGGTGAAAAATTCGGCTTCGGTCCGCCTGAGTTTCAGCAAGACATGCTAAGTCGGCTGCAGAGCGGCGAGACCATGTGGTAGTTGGCGGGAACACGCTCCGACGATGAGCGCCGGGGATCGCGTTCGCTACATCGCCCCGCCTGCTCTCATGCCACGCGGTTCGGGAAGCGCCAATGGCGGAGACCTACTTCCCGCCCTGCTTCAGTACCACCTCGTCGTACGACTTTGTCCACTTCTCCAGATGGTCCAGGGTAGCGACCGGATCCACCAGTTTGACCCGCAGATTGGCGAGAGGGGATGGAACCTGGCTGTGGGTCGGCACATAACCCATCGTCACCAGCAGTCGCTGGGTTTCAGGTGACAGCAAATGATCCTGGAACAGCAACGCGGCGTTCGGATGGGGCGCCCGACGCGCGATACCGGTACCGCTGGAACGGGCTATTGCCGGCTCAAGCACGAACCATTCGATCGGCGCCCCCCTGCGTTTGGCCGCTTCCGGCATGTAGTGGTAGACGGTTAACGCCAGAGGCACTTCGCCGGCCACTACCAGATTATTGAGCAGCGAGTGCCCCTTGCGCACCGAGATGCCGTTGCGCGCCACGATGTCGCGGAACAGCTTCACTCCCTTTTCTTCTCCCATATCAAGGACAACCGTCGAGTACCATTCGAGAACATTGCCCTCAATGCCAAGCTTGCCCTTCCACTTCGGGTCCAGTAGATCCTGAAAGGTCTTGGGCAGGTCTTCTTTCTTGATCAACGGGGTATGGTAGGCCTGCACCCAGACCGAAAGCAGAGTCGCCGCCCAGTCGCGATTGGCCGCCACCATGCCAGGAAGAAGATCCTTGAAGTAAGGCGATACCACCGGCTGCAGGATATTTTCCCGATGCAGCACCTCCATTTCCAGAGCCGCAGACTGGATCGCGTCGACCTCGTGGCGCCCGGCCGACGCCTCGTTCAGCGTGCGTTGCAACACTTTGTCAGACCCGGAACGCCAGACCCTGACCTTGATGCCGTACTTTTTTTCGAAAGGCTCGACCAGTGCCGACAGATCCTTCTCGGCAAAGCTCGTGTAGAGCGTAAGCGAGCCCTCCTTCTGTGCCGCCGCAACAAGCTTCGCGGTCCGATCCGGGCCCTCATACCGGAGCAGCGAGGTATCCTGCGCGCGGCACGGCACAACGACTGCCAGCACCGCCAACGCCCATCCGAATTGCCGAACGCCCTGCTCTACCCTGTTCACGGTTCTCACTCCTTCGTCCTGGAAACTCTGACTCGTCAGTCGCGGCGTGCCACAGCAACGGATCGCCCATCCCTGCTTTTCGATTGCCCTGTTGCCGCTGTCTCAACGATTTTGCGTCACCACGTCGACCAGCGCGGGACGACCCTCGACTTTGACCGCATGCAGCGCGCGACGCAATGCCGGCTCAATGTCTTCAACGCGCAAGATCGGCCCTTCGCCATAGACGCCCATGGAACGCGCCATGGCCGCAAAATCGAACGCCGGATTTTCCAGCCGCGTGCCGAAGTGTGCGTTCTCGACCGGGCGTCCGCGGTGGGCGGCAATCTTGGCGCCATGCTCCTCGGAGTTATAGTAACTGCGATTGTTCACCATGATGTTGAGCAGGGGGATCTGATGATGTGCGGCGGTCCACAGGGCGGTCGGCGTGAACAGGAAGTCGCCGTCGGACTGAAGATTTACGCAAAGCCGCTGCGGATACGCCAAGGCGACGCCAATGGCCGCACCCATGCCGTAACCCAGGCCACCGCCCGAGTATTTGCCAACGTACTGGTCTTGCCGCTCAATATTCCATAATCGCTTGACCCAGCCGTTGGCGGTGCCATTCGCCAGAATCCACGGCTCGTCCTTGACCACGTCCCAGACCGTGGCGGCAAGGGTTGACAAGGCTATCGGAGATTCGCCGCCTTGCCTTTGGCACTGCTCCTGCCAGGTCACGCGCAGCCGCGCCAGCCGGGTTCCCCATCGTTGCGCCCGCGCCTGGATCTTTTCCGTCGCCAACGAGGGCGCCAGCATCAGTTCGGCGCAACGCGCCAGCAATTGCGGCACGAATCTGGCAGTGTCGGCCGCGATCATGTCGTCGGTCGGCTGCAAGCGCCTGAAATCGTGACTCCAGCTACCCATCACATAATCGTCCAGCGTCACGTGCGCGACGTGCGCCGTCGACGAAAACATCGGCTGAGTCTGTCGCGTCACACGGTCTACCGTATGCAGCGCGCCGAAGAAATCCATTACGTCCAGCCCGAGGATTGCATCAGCCGCTGCCAGCACCTCGCCGGCAATTGCCTGTAAAGCCATCGGGTGTCGCGTTGGAAAATTATGACGGTTGCCTTGATCGATAACCGGAATCATCAGCAAGTCAGCAAGCTTGATCAGGGCATCGTAGGCGACTGGCGACCGGCCCAGACGATCGACCACGATCACCGGATGGTCGGCCGCCAGAAGTAGCCGGGCAACCCGCTCGACAACCTCAGGCGCCGCGGTGGGCGATTCGGGCGGCTGAAACTTTGCCGGATCGGGCAAATCCGGAAACTCGACCTGCTCGTTTTCCTGAATGGCTGCGTCATAACAGACGTAGACCGGACCTCGCGGCTCGGTCATCGCAGTCCGGTAGGCCCGGGCGAACGACTCGGGCGTGCTTTGGAGATCGGCAGGCTGATCGTCCCACTTGACGAAATCCCGTATCAGATTGCCCTGCACCAGGGCCGTATGCACCCACTCGCTTCCCGGACGACGATTGACGTAGGACATGGGGCCGGTGCCGCCCAGCAGAATTACCGGTATGCGATCACACCACGCGTTGTAGATCGCCATCACCGCGTGCTGCAAACCGACGACGTTGTGCAAAATTGCAACCATGGGCTTGCCGCTGGCTCGCGCATAACCATGCGCGATAGCCACCGAAATTTCTTCATGGGTGCATTCCAGAAACTTGGGTGCCTTGTTGCCAAGGTAATTTATTAACGAATCGTGAATGCCGCGAAAGGAAGCGCCGGGATTGAACGCGACGTACGGAATGTCATACTGCTGCAGGATATCGACGATGAAATCCGATCCATAACGGCGTGCGGTCAATCGATCATTTGCTTGCATTGTCATTCGCTACCATTGTTTGCCGTCGATCCCGGCTGCCCCCCCACGGGCCATGTTCCCAGAACGTGGGGAACAAGACCGCGCCAGGCCAGTCAATCAGAAGGCGATGTTTACGTTCTTGATTTGCGTATAGCTCATCAGCTCATCGATCGAATGCTCGCGCCCGAGGCCACTGTCCTTGAAGCCGCCGAACGGCGCTCCCTTGAAGCGCTTCCCGCCATGCCCATTGATCCATATATAGCCCGCCTGCACCGCTTCCGCCATGCGCATTCCGGTCGTTATATCGTTGGTCCAGATGTTGGCGCATAAACCATAGTCGCTGTCATTGACCTCCTGCAGCATTTTCGCTTCGTCTTCCCAGGTCAGAACACTCATCACCGGCCCGAATATCTCTTCACGCTCTATCTTCATCCCGTGTCTGACGTTGTCGAAAATGGCAATATCGACAAAGCATCCTTTTTGCAGATCCTCGCCCGGCGCGTGGCCACCGCCGTGCACCAGGCGGGCGCCCTCTTTGCGACCGGCATCGATATAGCCCATCACGCGCTCGTAATGCCGACGGCTGACCACTGGGCCCATTTGAGTGGTCTCCAGCTCCGGCAGTCCTATCCTGATCTTCGCCACGCGTTCAAGCACGGCCTCCATGAATCGGACCTTGATCTTGCTGTGCACGAAAATGCGCGAGTTTGATCCGCATGATTGGCCCTGTGACGCGCTAAAGTTCATGCCCGCCACGGCTGCTGCCGCCGCCTTTTCAACGTCCACATCGGGATAGATGATCAACGGATTTTTCCCTCCCAACTCCAGACTCAGGGATTTGATGCCGGCGGCGCGGGTGATGGCGCGACCGGTTTCCACGCTGCCGGTGAACGCAATGCGCCGGACCTCCTTGTGCGCCACCAGCGCGGCGCCGCAGGTTGGCCCGTCGCCAGTAACAATATTTACGACGCCCGCCGGAAAGCATTCCTGAACAAGCTTTCCCATCCACAAGGCAGACAAGGGCGTTTGGTCGGCGGGCTTGAGTACCACCGTATTGCCCGCGATCAGCGCCGGCGCGATCTTCCCCGCGGCGAATGAAATCGGATGGTTGAAGGGGATGATGCGACCAATAACCCCAAAAGGCTGAGGGCGCGTGTAATCCAGACCGCCACCCGGCGTCGGAATCGTTTCGCCTTTCATCTCCATGCCCAGGCCGGCGAAGAAGTCGTGCAGCGACGCTCCTTTCTTGGCGTCCTCCACCATCGGCACCCACGCATTGCCACTGTCGATCGCATCCAGCATGCCCAGTTCGCGCGCCATGCCGCGCACGGCGGCGGCAAACTGCCGGCAGTGTCGCGCCCGCTCGTCCACATGCAGGCGGCTCCAGGCGGGAAAAGCGGACTTGCCGGCATCAACGGCCAACTGGATGTCTTCCGCATTTCCGGCCGGCACGCTGCCGATCACCTCGTCGTGGGCCGGGTTGATCGACGCCGTGCGCTTTCCGGAGCGGCTTTCAACCCACTCCCCGCCAATCATCATTTTCCAGCCATGCGTGTCTTCCTCGGCGGTCTTGAGCACGTTGAGAGCGCAGGCATCATTGAGACTCATGGGCGTTCCTTCAAGAATCCAAGGACTTCGAGCTTCAACTCGTCGCAAGCGGGCGCGTATCGCCGATCAGCCGTGGATGAGCTGTTTCGGAAAACCAGTCGCTACAAGACTGGCCGCCGGATAACGTGCTACCTGGCACGTGCCCTGGTATCCCTCCGGCGCCATAGCTGCGAGTCATCTGGTTTTGCCGATAAATATCTCGTGAAACAACTTCTCCCACTTGCCCTGCTCGTCGAGGGCGCGCCTGGGATCGACAAACTGCACCTGCCGCCCCTTCAACGGTGACTCGATCTTGGTGCTCACCGGAACAAAGTCGAGTTCCGCCAGGAACTGCTGCGCCTCCGAAATCATGTAATCGTAAAAAAGCAGCGCCGCGTGGGGATGGGGAGGATTCCTGGAAATTCCAGCCCCGTTCGGACGGGCCACGATGGGACCGATTGAGATCCAGTCCACCGGCGCCCCAGCCCGGCGATCCTGGTCAACTTTATAGCTGTAGCAAGTCAATCCCAGCGGAATTTCCCCCGCATTGACCATCTCGACAATCAGCGCATGTCCTTTGCGCACACTCATGCCGTTTACGGCGACGATATCGCGGAAAAGTTTCAAACCCTTTTCCTCTCCAAGGTTTTGCACCACGCTCATGAACCAGTCATGGTCGGTCGCCTCGATGGCGAGACGGCCTTTCCAGCGCGGGTGCAGCAAATCCTCAAAGGACTTGGGCAAAGTGTCCGCTGCCACCCGGTTGGTATTGAAGCACTGGACAAATAGGTTGATGCGCGTCGCAACCCACTCGCGATGCGACATCAGCGCCTGCGGAACAAGATCGGCGAAATACGGGGAAGCCACCGCCTGCAAGATTTTTTCTCGCTGCGCCGCCTCCATCTCGGAACCATTGGTTTCGAGGACATCGAAGTTATTGCGCCCGGCGCGTGCTTCGGTCACTGACCGTTGCAGCACCGCCTCTGAACCAGCACGCCAGAGATTTACCTTGACGCCGGGATAGCGACGCTCGAAGTCGGCCTTGATCTTGGCCCCGGTCGCCGCATTCATCGAGGTGTAAAGATTCAAGGCGCCTTCGCGGACCGCCCCATTGACCAGTCTCGTTGAGCGGTCCCGGCCTTCCAGTTTCATCAGCGCGTGAATATCATCGCGCGGCGCTTGCGCGCTGGCCTGGCCGGAAATCAGCAGAAAAAAGGGCAGCACAACAGCCGACAACTGTTTGAAATCGAATTTCATGGCTTTCTCCTTTACCCAGTTTCCTAATGCGACGATGAAGGCATCGTCGAGCGGCCGGGCGGTTATGGTTATCCTTCGTCCTCTCCAAAAACATGTCCCATGCGCCGCTCCTTGGTGTCCAGATACGCCTCGTTGTGCGGGTTTCTGGAAGCCGGCATCACAACACGCTCGACTACCTCGAAACCGAGGTCGTTCATCGCGGTGACCTTGGCGGGATTATTGGTCATCAAACGCAGCCGACTTACACCGATGTGCTCGAGCATAGGCTTGCAGATCGAGTAATCACGAGCATCCGCGGCGAACCCCAGTTGCAGGTTGGCATCAACGGTATCGAGGCCCAAATCCTGCAACCCATACGCCCTGAGCTTGTTGTGCAAACCGATGCCCCGGCCCTCCTGGCGCAGATAGAGCAACGCTCCCCGCCCCAGGTCGCCGATATTTTGCAGGGCCGTGCGCAATTGAATGCCGCAGTCGCAACGCAGGCTGAACAAGGCGTCGCCAGTGAGGCATTCCGAATGAATTCGCGTCAGAACCGGTTCGCCGTCACTGATCTCGCCAAGCGTCAGCACCAGATGCTCTTTGCCAAGCTTATCCGCGATGCCATGGGCCACGAACTTGCCCCAGCGCGTGGGCAACAGGCTTGACGCCACGAAATGTGCGCCAGTCAGGGCTATGTCAGAGTGCGGGCGCAAACCTGCCCTCGCGGTTGATCCAAAAGAAATGGCTTCCTGGTTTTCGGTCGCAAAGAACTGACGCATGATTTCCACCAAGATGACGTGACGTCGAAGTCAGCAGATGATGCGCATCGAAAGATCGACCGCCTTGATGTCTTTGGTGAGACTTCCGATCGAGATCCGGTCCACGCCGGTTCCGGCGACGTCGCGCAGGTTAGCGAGGGTGATGCCGCCGGAGGCTTCAAGTACCGCCGCGCCAGCGGTGATGGCCACCGCCTGGCGCATCTGCTCAACCGTGAAATTGTCAAGCAGGATGAGCTTCGCTCCACCAGCGATCGCCGTCGCAAGTTCTTCCAGGTTCTCCACTTCGACCTGTATCGGCATATCCGCAGGCGCGATCGCCTCGGCGGCACGGAGCGCCGGCACAATACCCCCGGCCATCGCAATATGGTTTTCCTTTATCAATATTCCGGCATACAACCCAGCCCGATGGTTACAGCCGCCACCCATACGTACAGCATATTTCTGGGCGGCACGCAGGCCCGGCAGTGTTTTCCGGGTATCGAAGATGCGCGCGGAGGTGCCGGCGACCGCCAGTTCGTACCGTTGCGTCGCCGTAGCTGTGGCGGAAAGCGTCTGCAGAAAATTCAGCGCCGTGCGCTCGGCGGTCAACATCGCCCGCGCGTTGCAATGAACTTCGCAGAGGACTTGGCCCGCCGCAACACTTGCGCCTTCGCCAACCAACCAGCGAATCTTGGCGTCCCCGTCGAGTTCGCGAAAACACTGCTCAAACCAAGGGCCGCCGCATAAAACCGCTTCATCTCGACTAATCACCGTGGCCGTGGCCAGGCGATCCGCGGGAATCAGCAGAGCGGTGAAATCGCACGCGCCGATATCTTCGGCCAAAGCTCCGCGCACCGTGGACAGGAGATCTGAAGTAGTCGTCATTGTCGTCGGGTGGATCGCATGATCGCGTGTGGGCGTTTGGATCGAACGTTCTTCGCCGTCAAACCGGAAAAACTAAATTGCAACATCCGGATTCAGGGTGTAACGGCCCGTGAGTGATGTCTTGTCCAGGATATGCCCCTGAATCGCGTCCAGTACGTCAGCCGCGGCGAAGTTTCCCGAGACCGGACAGGTAGCGATGTCCAGTGCGTACAGCGTGAAAATATAGCGATGCGGAATCGCGTCGTTCCACGGCGGGCAAGGACCATCATAGCCAAAGTAATTCCCCGACATGTCGGGGTCGTCGCGGAACCAGTAGGTGTAGCCGTTGAGCCCTTGCCGCGATCCGTTTAACGCATCCGGCCCCGGCTTGCCGCGCGGAACGATGGCCTCCGAAAACTGGGACTTGCCAATGCCGCCGGCTTCCGCCGCCAGGTCAACCAGCACCCAGTGATAAAAATCCATGCGCGGAGTTCCCGCGGCGATCGTACGCCCTTCCTTGTTGAAGTCATCAAGCACCGCGGGCACGTCGGGATCGTGACAGATGAGAACCAGCGACCGCGTGCCGGCGGGAAGATCATACCATTGCAGATCGGGATTAAGGTTGCTTGAAAGGGCGATGCGTGTCACTGGATGTGCAATCGCAAAAGCGCACTCGCCTGGAATCGCCCCATTTTGATCAAAGCATGCGCTCGTCAGTTTCATGATCCGTTAGCTCCTGTCAGTAATGTCCGGAAAAAATGGCTGCGTGAACGTCAAGCCGACAACCGAAGCGGCACGCAAAACATTCCGGGGTGCCGCCGCGACACGATCAACCGGACGACATCATCCTCGATCGGGCCGCTGGCCGCAACAACCCCGGACCCGCGAAGTCCGGTCAGAGCAACCCAGCCCGCGACAGACCAGGGGGTTCAGTCATATTACGGGCCGGTGCGTACCAGCTTTCCTGGACATTTTTTTGGTTTGGGTCCCCGGGTTTCCAGCCGGGAAACCCGGCGGGAAAAAAGCTTCAGCGCAACAAATGACCAAACTTCTCGCGCGCCTCACGGTCGTACTCCGGGCTCATCCGGTTAACCAGAGGAAATTTGTCGCGCCAGTGGTAGGGTCGGCAGGCGTCAATGATGGCGCGCGAGTTGGTGAAGTTGCCTTTGGCGCGTTCCTCAGGAACCAGGCGCGGATCGAGCGGCGTGCTCCAGGTGTTGGTGATGATGTCGATCGAGGTAGCGGGATCCGACCGCGTAACCATCGCCCACATCAATTCCTCGAGGTTCGAAACATCGACGTCATCGTCGACCACGACAACATACTTGCCGGCGTAAGCGCCGACGTGGCACTGGCTGGCGATATGTCCGGCCTGTTTCACATGTCCCGGGTAGCGTTGCTTGATCGAAACGCCGAGCAGCATGCGCGCGCCACCCACCTCGTGCGCCCAAGCCGCCGTTACATCGGGCACACCGGCCTTTTCGATCTGCTGACGCAGCAAAGCCGAACGCGTTACGGCACGATACCGCGCCATCTCGTCCGGCGGACACAGCGGTGGGCAACCGAGGATGATCGGGTTGTTGCGGTGATAGATCGCCTTGATGTCGAGCACGGGCTCATCGCGAAAATCGCTGGCGTAGTAACCGGTCCACTCGCCGAACGGTCCTTCCTTGCGCAAGTTACCGGGATGCACGTAGCCCTCGATCACCAGTTCGGCATTGGCTGGAATCGGCAGGCCGGTGACCTTTCCCCGCACGACCGGGTAAGGTTTCCCTCGCACCGCGCCCACCATGTCGAATTCGCAGACGCCGTACGGCACTTCGCTGCAGGCCATGAGGAAAGTCAGCGGGTCGCCGCCGACGACGATCGCCGTCGGCATCGGCTCGCCACGCGCGTGGTACTTGTCCCGATGAATGCGCCCGTGCTTGCCCGGCGATATATAAAATCCGACACTTTTCTTGTCGTGGATCATAACCCGGTAGGTGCCGGCATTGATCCAGTTCTCGTCGGGATCCCGCGTAATGTTGTAGCTGCCGGTTCCGATGTAGCGACCGCCATCGTGCGCATGCCAGAGCGGCGTCGGAAACTTGGTAATATCTATGTCGTCGCCCATCATGATATTTTCGAAGATCGGGCCGTCGTTCACCACCTCGTGCGGAATCGGCTTCATGTCACGCAGGTAGTTGTCAAGGAAGGCCTGCGACAATTCGAGCCGGCTGAATTCGGGAGGAAAACCCAATGTCATGTTTTTGCGGCGGCCGCCGAAGAAGTTGACCAGCACCCGATGCCCCTTCTCGCAGCCGGGCACCTCGTCAAAAATCACGCAAGGCGATGTATCGGAATGCATCACCAGATCGGCCGCCATCCCGATTTCTTTTTCCCACGAAGCGCCCTTGACCACCTCGACTTCGCCAAGCGCCTCTGCCTGGGCGATCCATCCGCGCAGATCTTCGTAGGGGATCCGCGATTCAAGTTCCTGATGTTGTCCCTGGCCGCTTTGTTGTGTGCCAATCGGGCTGTTCATTGCATCGTCTTCCATTTTTTACCTCCTAAAATAACGCCGTGCCGCAAGCCGGCCCGACTATTCGACAAAATCGATTACTGGTGGCTCGCCTTCCATGGCACGAGAAGGCGTTCGACTTCATTCAGCACCAGCGAGAAAATGAATCCCAGCAGTGCGATGACGAAAAGACCGACGTACATGGTTTCCACCGACAGGATTTCCCATGCGTTCCAGATCATGTAGCCGAGCCCGCTCTTGGCGCCGACCATCTCGGCGATGGTGATCAGGATCAAGCCGAGACCCACGCCAAGCTTGACGCCGGTCATGATCAGCGGCATCGCTCCTGGCAGAGCGATAGTGCGAAACACCTGCCAGCGACTCGCCCCGAAGCTGCGGCCAACGTCCAGGTAGACCTTGTTGATCTCCATCACGCCCGCCGCGGAATTGATCAGCACCGGATAAAACACGCCGATCGCCACCATCACGATCTTGGACGCCTCGTCCAGACCAAAGATAAGCAGGATCAGGGGCATGATCGCGCTTTTGGGAATGGGATAAGTCGCTGCCACCAGCGGGTCGAATACCGCGCGCAGAGGACGGTACAAGCCCATGGCCACGCCGAGAAACAGTGCAGGAATGCCTCCCAGCAGAATCCCCCAGAACAGCCTGTCCAGACTCGCTGCGGTGTTCTTCCACAATATTCCGTTGTTGACAAGAGTCGCCAGCGTGTCGAATACCTGTGTTGGCGCCGGGAAAAACCGGGCATCGAGAACCCCGGTGCGCACGCACAGTTCCCACAGCGCGATCAGTACCAGCGGCGACGCTACACTGATCAGGCGGTCACGATTCCTGGCGCTGGCGAGTCTCGCGCCGATACTTGCAGAACGGGCTTTCTTGACGATGCTCATGACCGCGCGCCCTCCTCGTCTTGCGCGCGCGCGCGCTGCACTTCGTCGCGCAGCTCGCCCCAAATGGAATAGACGAGCTTGCCGTACTCAGGCTGCGCGCGCAGCTCCAGGACATGACGCGGGCGCTCGAAAGGCACATCCGCCACCATTTTGACCCGGCCTGGGTGGGCGCTCATGACCAGAATTCGGTCGCCGAGCGTAACCGCCTCATCGACGCTGTGCGTTATGAACAGGACGGTCTTGCGGGTTTCATCCCAGATGCGCAGCAACTCTTCCTGAAGCAGCAGCTTGTTCTGTTCGTCGAGCGCCGAGAACGGCTCGTCCATCAGCAGAATGTCCGGATCGTTGGCGAAGGCCCGCGCGATCGAAACCCGCTGCCGCATGCCGCCCGACAACTGGTGCGGATAGGCGTCGGCAAAACGCGACAGTCCGGTGCGCGCGAGGTAGTGGCCGACGACATCCTTGATTTCGCCACGCGGTTTTCTGCGCATGGTCAATCCATAGGCAGCGTTTTGCCAAACCGTCATCCACGGAAACAGCGAGTCGCCCTGGAACACCATCGAATTTTCCGGCTTGTCCGTGGCGTTACCCGTGTCGGCGGCGGCGATCTCGACGCTGCCGCTCGAAGGGGTATCGAGATGACCAAGGATTCGCAGCAAGGTCGTCTTGCCGCAACCGCTCGGTCCGACAATCATGAAAAAGCAGCCGGCCGGAATGTCCAGCGACAAATTGTCGATGGCAACGAACTGTCCGTGCCGCGTCTCGAATATCTTGCTCAGATTCCGGATCCGGATCTTCACCGCGGCAGTCGCGTCGGCGGCTCGGTCTTCCGGCAAGATTGGAACCGCCACTGCCGACGCACTCACTTCCCGGGCCTCTTCGCCTGATATAGTCCCAGATCCTTGAGCGCCGCCTCGACGAATGAGTTGTCCACCACTTGTTCGATGCTCGCCTTGCCCTGGATCTGCCCCTCGTCCATGAAGAACTGCAAGTCGTTCTTGAGACTCGCCTCGTGGACCTTGCCGTTCGGATTGCAGCCGTTGGCGGTAATTGCCTTGTAAATAGCCGCGTCCTTGACTGCCGTTTTCTCTGTCAGAATCGCGATCACTTCGTCGCTGCCCGGTCCCGCCAGCTTGCCGTCGAGCAAAACATCGTTGTAATCGCGCACCCCGCGCAGATAGGCACGCATAAAACGCCGCGCCGCATCCGGCTTCTCCTGCGCGAAATTGGCGGAGTAGAGCACCACGGCGAGCTGGTGATTCGGATAGGCCTCGTCATCGCCCATAATCCTGACCGCCGCGCCACTTTGCACCGCCTTGGTGGCGGAGGGCTCCGTGGTCAACGCCGCATCCACCGCCTTGTTTTGAAGCGCCAGCACGTGTTGCGGAAAGCCCATGAAGATGCGATCGACATCCGAAGTCTTGAGGCCGGCTTTCTTCAGCATTTCATTGAGGGTCGATGTCGAAGCGCTGCCCGGCGCACTGCCGGCGATCTTCATGCCCTTGAGATCCTTCAGGGTCTTGAACCGGCCGCTATCGACGTGGTCTTTTCGCACCAGGAGCGGCTGATAGCCATGTCCCGCCGGTGTCGACCCTTTGTCGGCGACGATCTTGATGGCTATCCCACGCGCTATCCCGTTGTAAAGCCCGGCCGAGGGCGATCCTCCACCGACGTCCAACTGGCCGGCTCCCAAGGGAGCCACCATCCTCGCCGCAGAGTCGAACGAGGTGAAGCTCACGGCTAATCCCTCATTGCGGAAATAGCCTCTCTTGTCGGCAATAAAAAACCCCACGTCGCTACTGGCATTGACGATGCCGACGCGAACCGGCGTTGGCTCAGCCGCATTACTGCTGCCAAACGTCGCCAGCGCAATCAACACCGCGACCCAGCGCCTGCAAAAGTAGATCTCTAGCATGATTTTCTCCTTGATTATTGTTTGTTATAAATCCCGCAGCCAGGAATCGCCATTCTGATCCCGGCGCTACACCGCGCTCATCTCAAGCATCCAACCGCGAACGCGCGCTGTCGCATTCGACCTGAACCACCTCGATCCACCGACCGGCACCGATTCACCCGAAGGCGCCTTGTTCCCGGTAGTCGGCATATTGCTGCTCGGTCAGGCCGAGAAAGTCCTGAAAGACCAATTCATTGTTGGCGCCGAGCAGCGGAGCGGCAGCCATGACATCGCCCGGCGTATCGGAAAGGTCAAACGCCGAAAAGTAACAACTCAGATCGCCGATTGCTCCGTGCAGACGACGACGCCATATGCGGCGGTACAAAAGCTGCGGATCGCAAAACAGGTCGGCAATCGTATTGACCGGATAGGCATGCACCCGCGCCGACTGCAACTGGACGGCGGCGTCTCCTGCGTCCTGAGCCAACGTCCACGTCGCGATAATGGCATCCAGCGCGGAGCTATTGGCCTTGCGCAGTTCCAGAGTGGAAAATCGCGGGTCTGCCGCCAGTTCGCGGTACCCCATGACATCGGTAAAGCGCTCGAACTCCTCGTTGGACCAGCAGGAAACGGTAAGCCAACCCCCTTCCCGGCATTGATAGGCGTCGTGCGGAGCCGCATTGGGATCGCTATTGCGCGCGCGTTCGGCAGATACGCCATTCGCGTGGCAATCGAACAAGGCGCCGGCTATAAACATCAAGCCACTCTCGTATTGAGCCAGATCGATCAACGCGCCCTGGCCGGTTTGGCGCTGGCGATCAAGTCCCGCCAGCACCGTCGCCGCCCCCAAGGTTGAGGCAATAAAATCGATGTACGGCCCGTACAACAGCATCGGCGGCCCGTCGGGGCTGCCAGTCAGACCGCAGAATCCGGCCAGCGCCGACAACTGGGAGCCGAAGCCGGGCGTTTGCGCACGCGGGCCGGTTTGCCCCATGTTGCAACTGGAAATCATAACGATGCCGGGGTTAAACTTGCGCGCGGCATCGTACCCTAGCCCCAAACGGGACATGACCTCGGGCCTCATGTTTTCTATGACAACGTCGGCCCAGCCCACCAGCTTTTGCGCTAACTCGATGCCCGCTGCCTGCTTGAGATCCAGGGTCACGGCGTACTTGGAGTCGTTGAAAATCGCGAAACACCCACTGCGGTCCAGCCCGGGCCGTCCATCTTTGAACGGTGGATACTCGGTGCGAAAACCGTCCGGTCGCTGGTGCGACTCGACATGCACCACAGTGGCACCGAAAGTGGCCAACATCTTTCCGATATGCGGCCCGGCTGCGTAGGCACCAAATTCGGCGACCTTGACGCCCGACAAGGCGTTCGAGATCGCGCCCAGGCGATCTCCGTCGCGCGGGCCGATTCCGGCGTCACCCTGCGCGCGCGGGCCAGACTCGGCAAGCAGCGCCTGGAAATTCACTTCCTTCCCCGGAGAATGGCGTAACGGTGCGCGAACCTTGTCGACGATCGAAAAACTGCCGCAATGGCGCTGGCTTTTGCCGTCCGCCCCCGCCAGATCCTGCCAAAAATCTCGTGCTGTCAGTTGTGGATCGCTGGTAATGTCCGGCATCGTCGATACCGGGTAACCGAGCATCTCGCGCCGACTGGCTTCTTCGAGGAATTCACGCTTGGATATCTGCATGAAGAAGGCCGCAATCGGTCGTTCCAGAGCATCAACTTCGTCCTGATCAGCCGCTTTCGGATCAAAACGCTTCCAGTCGACCTGCCCGAGGGCGCCAAGATCGGCACCGCGCTCGCGCATCCAGCCGATCAGTTGCGCATTCGTCCGTCGACCTGCCGGCCCGCCGTAAAGAACAAAATTGAGAAACCCGTCGGCGCAGGGCCAGAAAGCGCGGTACTTCGCACCCTTGATCGAGCGCCCGGTAACGTAAGCCCCGGCGCGGGTTGGAATGCTTCCTTCTATATCCCAGAACGCCGGCGCATGAGACAACGCCAGCATTACCGCCGCTTGCGCCGAAACGTCCACATGCTGACCTGCCCCGCCCGATACCGTCCGATGCAGCAGCGCGATCAGCGCCCCGACCGCCGCCTGCGCCCCAGCCCAGCAATACGACTGCGGGACGCTGACACGCATCGGCGTGCCGTCGGGCTCGCCGGCCAGCGACATGGCGCCGCCCGCCGCCATCATTTCGAGATCGGAAGCCAGCCAGTCCGCCCTTGGCCCGACGCTGCCAAAAGGCGTAACCGAGACATGGATCAGCCTCGGGTTGATCGTCTTCAGACGCTCCACGCCAAGGAATCGGGCGACAGGATCGCTCGGCTGCGTCGACTCGATCAAGACATCGAAGCCGCCAAGCAGCCGGTCGAGGGCGATCTGTCCACCGGCGGTTTCAAGATCGAGTCGCAAGAGGCGCTTGTTGACGTTGTAAGCCTGCCAGTCGGCGCTCTCGATACACGCTCCGGGTGCCTCGACCTTGATCACTTCAGCCCCAAGATCGGCCAGCAACCTCCCGGCTAGCCAGCCAATGCGGTTACTGAGATCGAGGACCCGATATGCGTTAAGCATTGGGCTTCCTTTCCTTCTCGGGCCTCTTAACGCCCGGTCCGGGCCAGCGACAGCACCCATCCTGCCATGCGCGATTTCATCTTCTCGATGTCCTTCGTTTCGAAGAAATTCTCCGGCTTGACCAGATCAACGCCATAGACCGGACGATGGAAGTCGCTCTCATAGCCGTAAGGCACCGTCGCATCAATGCCCATGCCGCCCTCAAACTGGGTATTCGAAGCGGTCCACTGCTTGTCGCCGGAGGTCATACGTTCTGCCGGCATGAAGGTCTGGCCACGGCCACCGGGGATCGGATTGAGAATGTCGGTTCTCGGGTTAACGCGCGTCGTCAGGCACCACATGATGTCGTCCATCGAATAGATATCGACGTCCTCGCTCACCGCAATCGCCAGGCGCATGCCCTGCGAGCAGGACAGGATGGCGCCAAGGAAGTTTCGTTGCCAGCCTTCCTCGATCTGGTTGCGCTTTTTCACCTGAATGATGCAGCCACCCCAATCTGTCATGCAGTAGGGGATATGAACGTTCTGCACGATGCCCGGCTGCAGGCGCTCGCACAGGGCGAAGATCGCCGACTCACGGACCGAGGTGTCGATGTTGGAGTCGTCCGCGGTATGCACACCAAGAGGGAAGATGATCGGTTTGCTTTCCCGCTTGCGCATGGTGATGGCGGTCACATGGAAAGTGGGCGCCTTGTAGGCCTTGCCCATGTAGCCCGCCCACTCTGGGTGGAAGTGGTAGCGTCCCTGGACGTCGGCCTTTTCCGACTCGGCGGTCTCGTAGCGTTTGTCGCGCGGATGGAGATAGCCCTCGAGCACGTATTCGGCGTCGGCCAGCGTGTACGCGTCGATCGTGCGGCACTTGACTAGGCGCACCGGCGAACCCTGAACGGCGCCGGCGATGCCGATCTCGTCGCAGCCCTTGGGCAGGATCGCGTAGTCGAAACCAGAGCCGGCGACGAAGGTGCACGACGGTGGCACACCGAAGCACATAGTCAGCGGAATCGGCTCCTCGTCCTTGTAGTGCTCGGTCATCACCTGCCACATGTGCGACCCCGGGGAAATCTGGAAGGTACCAACATTGCCCCAGCGGAAGTTCATGCGGTTGTAGCCGATGTGGCTGCCGCCGTCGAAGTAGGGCCCCACCACACAGGAGATGCCCGAGCCAATGGTGAGCTCGGACTCCAGTGGCGTGTGCTTGATCGCGGTCAGCCACTTGTTGACGTCCAGGTCGTCGGTGAGCACCTCTTCCTGCACAGGCGCATCAGCCTGCTCGATGATCACGGGTTTCAGCGGATGGTCGATGGCGTGAGCGACCTTCTTGACGCGGTCGAGCGAATCCTTCCAGCCGAACATCTCCTCGACCACGCGAATATCGCCGAACAGGTTGGTGATGGCGCGCGCGTGCGGCATGCCCTTCACATTATTGAAAAGCATCGGCAGGCTGCCGTCGAATATCTTCTGCAGGCCTGTGATCTCGAGGTCTGGATTGACTTCTTTGTCGGTTTCGACCAGATAATCCTTGGTTCGGAACCAGTCCAGCGTTGAACGCAGGCTCGTCACATCCTTGACCTCGGCTTTGCCAGCCACCTTTTTCGAAACATCATTCATGTTGCTTCCTCCATTGTCTTCGGTTAAGTGTTGGGGGTTACTTGCAGTTGCGGCTGAAGATTGGCGATTTTCTTTCCTCGCATCTTCCCCTCCCAGCGCCGCGCAAAATCGGCCGATATCCCGAACTGATCGAGAACTCGAGCAACCACATGGTCAACCATGTCATCGAGCGATTCCGGATGGTTATAGAAGGCTGGCATCGGGGGCATGATCGTCACGCCCATTCGCGACAGCTTGAGCATATTTTCCAGATGCACGTCGCTAAGCGGCATTTCTCGCGCCACCAGCACCAGTCGACGCCGTTCCTTCAAAATTACATCTGCGGCACGATGAACCAGATGATCACCAGTGCCATGAGCGATTGCCGCCAGACTGCGCATTGAGCATGGCACGATGACCATCCCTTCCGTGACGAAGGACCCGGAAGAGACAGACGCTCCCATATTGCCCTCGGCGTGATCCACCGACGCCAAGGCTCTTACCGCTTTTACAGAATAGGTGGTTTCGTGTTCAATGGTCTGCATGGCCCACTTGCTGAGGACCAAGTGCGTTTCGACGTTCGTGTCTTTCAACGCTTCCAGCAGACGAACACCGAATATGACTCCGGTAGCACCAGTAATACCAACAATTAGTCTCTTCATTTATCCCCCTGGAACCTGCCATCGCCATATGGAATACACAAATAACAGTCCATTATCTGGATCAGTAAGATAACTGCCCCTTACCTCACACTCAACGCACTCATTCAGCAATACCAGCAACATGTGGCGTACTCTACCAATCTATCTTTCGGCAAACAACACAACGGGAATATTATTGAGTCCAATTTATGGAACATTACTGGTAATTCTCGGCATTCCGACTGGACTCAGCCTCGAAACAATCCTGATGTAACTATTCAATGGACTAAACCGCTCGCGCGGGTTGGCGGCTTCACCGACGGCGAGAATCCGCGCATGAGCGGATCGATAGTGCGCGATGCGACCGGCCGTCAGCGGCCCGCCCGCCGTCGCCACCTCCTGATGCGCCGCGAGCAGCACGTCGATCAACCATTGGGCCCAAACCTGCCCCATCTCCTCGAAGACGTAGGTCAGTTCGCGCAGGTGGTGGGCATTGCACAAGCCGTGCACGCAGTCCAGATCGCGATACGACTTCTAGCGATCGTGGATCAGCGTACCGGCGAACACGGTCAGAATGCCGAAGGCGTCAAAGGCCTTCTTGCCCCGATTCACGTGAGCGCCGATCCAGGTCAGCGTGGTGGTCGCCAGCACATGCAGCCAGTGGATATTGCCGGCGACACACATGCCGGTTTCGTGGGCATGCGCGAGCGGCGCGGCCTTCCGGGCTTCCGCGTTGATCGCCAGCACCGTGGCGTCCGCCAGCGGCAAACCAAACAGGTCGCCCGTCGGATCGCCGGTGCGCGCCAGCGGCATCATGTGGTGATGCGTCAGATGAACCACGACCGCCTTGATGCGCGGACCGTACTGCACCGGTGCCGTGACGTCGACTGGAAACTCGCCCCGATGCACCTGGCCACAGGGACACCTCGCTTCGGGCACCTGATGTTCAGTGGTCTCGTGGTGCAGGAGCGGAATGTCGAAGGCTTGGCGGGTTTCAACCACCACAGCAGCGGACAGCGGACGCCGGCAGGCATCGCAGTGGCTGGGCGTGGCGTGGGTTTCAACGTGATCCACTGCCACCACTTTCTTCGGCGCAGCCGGCGTGCCCCTTCTGGCCGCCCGTCGGTTTCTGGCCCGCTTTGCGCTGCGACTTCGGTTTCGGCCGGAACCAGTCCGAGGACGGCGGTTTGCTGTAGTTGCAACTGTTCTTAGCCAGACGACCTTCAAGATCGGCCACCCTGGCCGTCAGGGCCTCCACCTGAGCGGTCAGCGCCTTCACCTGCGCGAATAAAGCCCGGATCAGATCGTCCTTATCCGCGTGGCTGAGTCGGTCAAGATCAGGCAGTTCTTCCATGCTTTCTCTTATCGCCTTTCGCTGCCTTTCCTCATCTCCGGAGTAGCGATGCTATTTCGGCCTATCTGAGTAGTTACCGACATTCATTGTTTAGCATCAAAAAGGCTGTTACTTCTTTATGCGCGCATTGAGCACTGCCTTTATTCGGAAAAGCTCCCAGAAAGCCGGATGCATCTTTCTATCCCCAGCCTCCCATTGCTGCCATGCTCGGCACGTTGAATGAACCAGTAAAGCCGCTTGCGCTTGAGATACTCCAAGTAGCATGCGGGCCGCTCGAATCTCAGTGGTTGTGGGATATCCAGTAGCAGTCATCGTGGCAATCAGGATTGATAGCGCTTTTACTATACGCGCATTGCGCGTATAGTAAAAGCGAGATGAATGACCTGTTGGAGTACCCAATGGAGCGAATGGTTCTTGTATCTGTGCTGCTGGTCGCACCAGGGATGACCCTGATCTATCTGGCTGCCCGATTGATCGCTAGTGCCGTGAAGCTGTTTCGAACGGGGCATGTCGTCGAGTCGCTTCTGCTCCTCGTTGCGGCGCTTGTGGCCGCAACTTTGGTAGCGATGCTCGGCAACGAAAAGACCATCTTGGTCGCGGCCCTGCTCGCTTGGGTTTTTCTGGCAGCCGCATTTATTCGCTTTGTACTGCGCAATGGTGAGAATGACCCCAGGCAGCAATCGCATTTCTCCGAGCCACCCCATGATCAGGATCCGAACTCACTGAACTTCTCTGGCGTGGGTCCCGGCTTCCAGGGCTTTGGCATGTATGCTCATGGTGTCCGAGTTGGTAACGAATCGATCGAAGACGACAAGTAACTCGTGTTCGGATCATTTTCTCGTCGAGGGTGAGTCACTCGGAGTAAAGATGTCCAGCGCCCTACCCGCCTGATCGGCAACCCAACCGGCGCCTTCGGATGCCTTCCCCTCTGCCTGTCGAACCGACTGCATGGCTTTGGTTTCAAGCCATGCCATGTCGTCCTGGTTTGGTTGAGTCCCTGTTCGATTGTTGAGGGCGATGGTCGCCATGCCCTTGGCGAGCTCGGGATCCTTATTGGCGGCCTCGCGCAGTTTTCCGGCGTACTCCTGAACGCTGGCAGATCCGGCACCGAATCCGTAGGCATTCAGGAATACGGTTCCCGCTCCCTTTTGTCGATCCTGATACAGCTGATTTGCCATCATCGTGATGCCGCTCTCAAGCAGGACCTGCGATTCCTTCTGCCTGGTCAGCTCAGTCGCAGAATTCAAGGTTTCCGCATAGTGTTTCGCGGCGGGCGACAGATCCGGCTGTGATTTCGAATGGGCGTGTTGCTGGCGCTGGACCTCTTTGCTGTTCGCACTGTTCTCGGCCGCGACCTCGGCGTTCCCTTTTTCATCGAGCCGGGCAAGATTCATCTCGCCGCCCCGCCGAACATCCTGCGGCGACTCCGGGGTTTGCACGCCATCGGACGCGAGGCGCGTCTTCGCTATCCGGTCTCGGGCTTCGAGGGCAACATCTTCCCGAAAACCCTGGTTCTGATTCCACTCACGCTGAAACCGGGACAAGCGTTCCGGCGTGACCTCAGCTCCCTTCCCGAAGAGCATCTCGTAGCCGGACTTTGCCATGACAAGTGTTTCATCCACCGAAACACTCGTGCGGTTCTCGTTGCCCGCCTGCCGCCGGCTTCCGGCCTCCTGCTGCTCGGTCAGGGAAGCGAGTTCCTTGCTGTCGTAGGTCTTGACCTTGTCCAGCGTGGAGGCAGCGCGTTCAGCAGCCTGCTTAACGCCCTGATCGGAGGTACTGCCGGCGACACGCAGCAACCCCCGCCTGGCTACATCCGCCGCGTGTCGCAGTTCATCCTGTGTGGCCGTCCTGATCGTCTGGTCGGCGGATTCATCGTAGCGTTGCCCCGTTTTCACAGCACCTGCGACTCGTGCTGAAATACCGGAGGCCTTTTCGGCGAGCGCAATGACAAGCCGCCCTGCCCGACCCGGCTCCTTGGGCGGCTGGCCTTCCTGGGGTTTGCCTTGAGCGCCGCTGCCACCGGCGGTGAGCGCGGAATCAACGGATACACCCTCCTGATTGGTCAGCCCCTTCTTGCCGGAATAATCCCTCCCGGTGGTGACCACGTTACCCGTGCCGGTAGTTACCCCAGCGCTGGTATCCCCACCCATTTCAGTAGTCAACGCACTGGACAATTGACGTTGAAATGTGGCGCTTTGATCCCGGGTTAGTTTCGCAGTCTGGGTTTCCCCTGCCGATGCGGCACGCCCCGACGAGGCCTGGGTGCCTTCGCCGGAGTAACTGACATCGGAGGCAGAGCGTCCGAGGCCAGATTGTGCAACCGCCCCCAAGAGTGATGACCCTGCCGCTGACACGTTGGTGACCTCGTCGATCGTAAATCGGCCGTCACGATTCCTGTCGAACCCGGTCATCGTCATGTTGCCGCTTTTTACGGTCACGGCATCCCCCGTGCGCTCCATCGAGCCAAAGCTGTCCGCCGAGGCCATTTTGCCCGTGCCTGCCGCGAGTGAGGGCTGCGTGGAATGCTGCAAGGCAGAGTAATTCCCGTGCTGAACATTGCCAAGCGAGGCATTCCCCATGTTCATGTTGCCTTGCGCCAAGGCGGCTGCGGCCTTTTCTGCATCACGTGGTGCGAAGGATGCGCCGACCGATCTCAATCCGGCATCGCCCCACTTGATGAGCGCCGCGGCAATCGCGGGGATCGACAACACCAGCATTCCGGCAATCGCCTGATCGCTGACCACGGAGTTATTGAGATAGCTGTAGGACTCCAGCGACATCCCCCCGCCATTGGTCGCGCTGGTCAGTGCCTTTTGCGCCTGTACATTCATGAGGAAATTCATGATCGCGTAGAGCGGTGGCCACAGCTGGATCCAGAGCAGGCTGCCAGCGTACATCTTGAGGACCGATCCACCATGGTGACCGGCGACGAGCGTGAGTATCAGAATGATCGGGAAGACCGCGTACTGAACCAGCTCGATGGCATTTCGGGCTTTGGGCATGGTGCCCTCGGCCAGCTTTGCCATCGCCTTGTAGGCGTCACCGGTCTGGCGCACGGCCTGTGCCTGTGCCAGATTGGTCGCAGCACTTGCCGCGTCTCCGATCTGCGCCGGAATGGTGTATTGGGCGTCAATCACGGCGTTTGAGACAATGGACTGCTTGATGGTATCGGTCGCCGTCGCTGATAGCCCGAGAAGATAATTGGTGCTCGTCGCGAGCGACCCTGAGATCGCCGTATTGGCTAGGGCGGACGGCATTCCCGGATACATCCGATTGCCCAGCAGGCCCAGTTGATTGGCGGCCTCGACGTTCAACTGCGTGGTGAGCGTCGTATAGCCGGCAGTACATCCAACCGTTTGCATGATGGTCGGATCCGCCGTGTCCCGGAGGGTCACCAGCCGGGAGGGATTGGTCAATCCGTTGAGCGTGCCCCAGATGTCGTTCGTCTTCATGAGGTCGTTCATGCGGATATACCCCGAGGCGAGCTCGGGCGTGATGCACTCGCGGTAAAACTCGTAGAAATTGCTGGTCAGAATCGGCTGGCCGCTTTTGATGGCCAGTCGCTCCTGAAGAACCCGATGCCCGAACAGTGTTCCGCTGGTGCGAAACTGCAAGTCACCGGGCAGCGCAAACACGGTCTCGAACGCCCCGGTCAGCCAGTCGCCAATCTTGCTGGTCGAATGCGCGAAGGCAGCCAGACCAATCGGGACATTGGCCACCACCTGCGCGGGCGTTGTGCCCGTGCGATCGACGACGATGACGTTGGTCTTCGGGACCAGCAGCATGCCGTTGAAGAGAGCCAGCATGATGACCCACTTCCAGAAGTCCTCCATGCGCCCCTTGCCGGCGAGGACAACTAGCGCCAGCGAGAGAATGCCGACCAGTGCCAGCGTGCGCAGAAGGCCCAGGTAGTCGCCGCTCCCCATGAGGGCGGCGACGGCGTTGAACGTGGCCGTCAGTTCCTCGATATTCCAGTAGGCATAGACCTCGAAATTCATCGGTATGAGCGCATCGTTCTATCGGCCTATCGATTGAACGCCATCATTGACTGAAAGACGTTGGTCGGCAGCCCGGCTTTCAGGGACTGATCGAGCCACTGGATGCTGCGTTGCATCTGGGCCACCTGCACGCCCTTCTGATATTCGGCGACCAGCATTTCGCGCCCTTCCTGTTCGATCTCGGTCACCCGCATCAGAATCGACTTTGCCGCTTCCGCCACGTCCGCGTTCCCCTTGCCCATCTCGTTCTGGATGGCTTCCCTCAGCGTCTTGGCCAGGTTGGTGAAATAGGAGTGGGCAATATCGACGGCGACGAGCTGGGTATGGTTTTCCACAACGAAGTCACCGCCGGGCATGTTGGCGGCCAGCGACAGCATCTTCCATACCGGCAGGCTGGACGCCCCGATCAGGGCGACATCCAGGGTGCCCTGCCCGCCCGCGCTGCGCGACTCCACCTTCTGTTTCATCGCGACGATCTTGTCGTGAACGAACTTGGCAAACGAGCTCGCTGTTATTCCGTCCTCGACATACGCGGGATTTCTGCATTCTGCGTAGTCATCGCAGATCAGTCCGGATAACGTCGCCGTGGCCGCGTATCCATCACCCACAAATTGCCTGAAGGTAATCTTTGCGCCAGGCTTGTACAACCACTTGGCTTTCTGGTCCGTGCTCGAACCCGACTCGTCGTCACCGGGTGGCACGATGATGATCGTTCCCGTCATGCTCATCATCAGCTGCCGGATTTCGCTATCCACCCCATTGACACGAAGCAGCGCCCGCCACACGACATTCCCTGGATCAAAGGTTTCCCTGTTGCGCGAGTCGGCACTGATGGCGGCCTGGCGCGTCTGTCTGGCCTTTGAGCGGTCCTTCCAGGCATCCCAGGACTCGAACACATCGGAATACAGATTCAATGACGCACCGGCGACCTTGCCCTCTTTCTCCTGCGTCTTGTCGGTCAGCGTGCTGCCGATCGCGGCGACCACGCCTTCCGCCGCCTGACAGGAATTGATGTTGAGGTTGTTCACCTTGGAGATCTGATCCTGGAGGTACTGGATCAGATCGGCCAGATCCGGCGAGATCGACTTGACGGCCATCATGAATGCATAGCCAACGGCATTGTTGGCGATATTGCGCATCAGGGCCGTCAGCTGCTCCTTGTTGACGAAGGAGAAAGAACCGGCAAACAGGTCGATCCCGCCGCACCCCGCCTTGAAGGCTGGAGGGGCTACGGTGGCAAGCTGATAATTCTTGACGGGGGTGCGCATGTACAGGCTGCCTCCCGAGTACAGATTCATGGTCTGTCCCTGGTAGGCGGCCACACCGGTCACGTTGCCGTAGGCGCCGATGTCGTTAAACCAGGTCTGCATGCTGGATTGCACGCTGGCCTGTGCCGTCAGCGGAATCGTCAGCGCCAGGATCGAGGCAATGAAGCGCTTCATGAACATGGTTTGCCCCTCAATACAATTCCCCAGGCCGGGTCTGGGTCAGGATGTAAATTCGCTCCACGATGTCCTGCACGGACAACACACCTGAACCCAGCGGAATCAGGCGGTGATCCTTGATGTTGCCGAGCGCGACATAGGGAACCTGTTTGACATCGAGCACCCTGGCCATGCCGTTATCCCGCGCCGGACTCGGAAAGTCAGGCAGAACGCCTCCATCCAGACTGATTGGAAAAACGGTGATGCCATAGGTATCCGCCAGCAACTTGAGGGCCGGCGCCATCCGGTGGCAGTACGGACAATCCGACCGGAATACGAAAAACACGCCCCATTCCCTGGCGATCTCCTTCATGGAGGCGCGTTCCTTTTGCGTCCGCTCCACGTCTCTGACCTGGATGGCCGCGTTATTGACGGGATTGCGCAGCTGGTAATTGAGGTCCGGGTTCGCCCAGATGACGCGCCGCCAGACATCCGAGAACACCGACGCCCGATCCATCAGGGCTTCCTGCGCCGTAATGTAGGCCTTGAGGTTTTCCGGAGAAGGCTGCATCAGGGCCAGCGCCCGTTTGGCTTCCAGCGCCTTGCGCAGGCGCTCAAGCTCTTCGAGCGCGACTTCTTCGCTGGTTTTAGCCTTCGCACCGGGTTTTGTCGGGTCGGCCGTTGCCTCAGGCTCAACATCGCAATACCAGTGGAACCTGGTCTCCTCACAAGCCCAGATCGACGGATAGTCCATGCCACCGCTGATCACGGTGGCCGACGCAGAACTCACCAGAAGGCATCCAGTCATCATGGCCAGCCATTCCTTGCGCATCTGCACGGACCTAGTTCTGGCCCAGAATCTGTCGAACCCAGTCCGTGGCATCGGGAATTCCCGATTCACCGGAATCCGGCAGGCGGACAATGGCGGCCGTGTTCAGGACAGCACATTTGCATTCCCGTGCCGCGCTGCTCAAGGCCTCATCAACGCGCGTGCCGTAGTCTGTCGCTGCCTTGAAAATCGCCTTTTGCTCTTCCTCGGTCATGCCCGGCTTGAGCCGCGCACTGAGCGTCTTCTTTTGTTCTTCGTAAAGACTGCCGACATCGACCCGCACCATGCGTGGAGCGGGATGCGAACGAACCCACATCAAACCGATCGCACACGACACAAGGACGGACAGGAGACCCGTGACGAGCAATCGGCCAAGGTTGAGATTCATGCGGCTCCCCGGCGCTCGATGATGGTCTCAATAGCCTCGGTGACGGGGATGCCCTGATCGGTGAGCGTCTTGATCGCCTGATAGTCCTCGGCTTGCGTCGAGTACATCAGCATGGAGAAGGGATCGAGAATCAGGCGACCAACCCCGGAGCCCATCGGGCCGTGCACGAAGATTTCCGAGTAGTGACCATGCTCCGTGCTGACCGAAGACAATTGCCGTTTCATCCACTCGTCCACATGGAGCTTGCCTTCCTTCCCGAGCCGATCGATGCTTTCCGGCTTTTGCCGGAGAAGGAACAGCCAGTCGGCATTGGTAATGGCCGCCCGCGTTGCCTCGTTCTTGTAATAGTCATCCACGGATTGCGTGATGGTGCCGAACGCGCCGCCATATTTGCGTGCTCGCCGGTAGCCAGCCTCGATGAAGTTGGCACTCGATCCGCTGCCCATCAAGTCCCAGGCCTCATCGATGATGACCAGCTTGCGCTTGGATCGGTCGAGATACATCTCCTGGGTGATCCGGTACATCATCAACTGCATGACGACCGCCTGGAGATCCTTCTTCGCCTTGAGTTCCTCCAGTTCAAGCACGACCAGGTTCTTGCGAAACTGAATGTTGGCCTCCCCCTCGAAGTAGCTCGCGTAGATGCCGTACTTTGTATAGGGCTCCAGTGCAGTTGCCAGTCGGGACAGGTCGCGCTCGACCTCGCCTTCGTCACTCAGCCGCCCGGTGCGCAGCAGGTCATAGACGTCCGTGATCGTCGCGGATTTTTCCTTCTGATCCCACACGCGCTTGATCGCGGCTGCGAGGGCGGAGTAGCTGTAGTTATCCAGCGGGCCGCGGGGACTGGCCATCTGGGCCACCAGGGGCAGCAGCATTTCCATGTCGTTGTTGATATCGACGACCATGGAAAACGGATTGAGACAGATCGTGTTGGTTCGCTCATCGGAGAACTCGATGAACTCCCCGTCCAGAAGCTCGGACAGATTGCGGTAGGAGCGACCGACGTCAATGATCCAGACCTTGGTCCCGGTACCCAGGTAGCGGAAGGCCATTTCGTTCACGAAGACCGACTTGCCGGAACCGGACAGCGCCGCGACAGCGAAGTTGTAGTTGCCGCCCGTGTTGTCGAAGAGATCGAAGCTCATGATTTGCCCGCGACGACCGAACAAGGTCATGACCGGGGTCGCGGTGCCCTTCCATTCCGCCATCAGGGGCGAGGTCATCACCGCGTTGTCGGCGGTCTTGGTGCCGGCACGCCCGAACAACTGGAGGTCCTTCTGCAATGCCGGGGTCAGGGTGCACGGCATCGACGCCACAAATGCCTGATGCTGCAGATAGACATCCTTGGCCAGATCGAAACCGCGCGCGCGCCAGACGGCCCGAACGGCATGTTCGGTCCGGGATACGTCCTCGATTCGCGAGAGCAGGACGATCTGGTGATACATCTGGACCACGTTGCGGCCGTTGTCGAAGGCGCGCAGCACCATGTCCCAGTCGCGCTTGCGATCCTGAAGGTCTGGCTGGAAATGGGCCATGTAGGAGCCGGCGGCCTGCGTCGCTCGCGCCGCCTTCATCAGCGCCTTGCTTCTGGCCGACTCGTAATCCAGAGTGATGGCCCCCATGGTGATGAGGAACGGACACGGTATCGAGAGGGCCATCTGGTAGTAGTCGCCAATCATCGAGCCCATGTTGCCCATCCGGAAATACTTCGGGTACTGCCGCACGGAGAAACATTGCATCGCTGTCTCGGCGCCCCCCGCCTTGCGATACTTGATGAAGGAATCGGCGACAGCGGAGGCAATTTCCGGATTCGACACTTGACTGCGAAGGGTGCGCGAACTGTCGTATTCGATGTGTCTCTCTTCAGGCTGGCCAAGCACCCGCTCGTGGTCAAAGAAGTCCGCGACGAAGTTCAGCAGGCTTTCCGGCCCCCAGTCCCAGCCAGGCATGTGGGCCGAGCGCAAGGTGGCATGGGTACTCTCCTTGATCCGGATCGCCTCCTCCACATCGGCGGGACTCTCGGGATCCAGCGGCGTGCTGATGGCAATGACGCAGCGGTAGTCGCGAAGCAGATAGACGTGATGCGAGAAGAGCGATTTGGCCGCGCCCTTCAAATAGTGATCGATCCGGCGTCGGCCGAGGACTCGATATATGTTCCGGTTGCGACAGGACTCCCATTCCGATCCAGCAGGCTCCTCATCCACCGGGAGCATGTTGGCCTGCTCTCGCAGCGACGGCAGAATATGCGGGCTGGCGTACAGCGAGATCTGGATACCCGTACCCGGTGGACAGGACATGAACAGACTGGCCAGCACCCGTTCCATTTCTTCATTGGATCCGGTTTGCGGGACTGTCTCGATGCAAAAGCCCATGGAATGTGTGGGCCTGGTGCCGAATGTGCCCTGGTCGAGCACAAACATCCCCTCGTCTGCCATCCACCCCAGGTAAGGCAGGATGCCGGTGAGTCTTGGCAGCGTGGCGATGCGATCCAGCAGGCTGCGCTGAACCGCATCGGCGGGCTCGAATCGCTCGCCATAGAAGACCGATTTGAGGGCTTGCAGCACGCTCACTCGCGGTCCTCTGCTGGTGCGCCAGTGCCGCCCGGACCGATGGCCTGATTTCCTGGAAGGGTGGGCCCGCCAATCGGCCGGGACGGCTTTTGCGATGGGGTGAGCGGCTTTTGCAGGGCTTGTCCGCCAGGAGCGGCCTTGATGAACGTGGGCCGATAGCGGTCAACGATGTGTCGCTGACTGTGCTCGATCGCCCACCGGCCTGCGTTGGCGACGACGTAAATGTAGGACTGATCGTGTAGATCGCCTTCGGTGTCTTCCCAGGGGGCGATCCAGATTCGCAAAACCTTGGCTTGCGTCCGAAGCGGATCGCCGGATGACGCCACGTGGCCGGTAATCGTGCCGTCTGGACTTTCTTTTGACGGCGACCGAACCGCCGGGTCACCCTTCCCATCCTTGCGCAGCCCCGGAAGATTGTTGGCAACCGCATTGGCATAAACCCCGGACAGGGAGGAACAGGTCACGCCATCGGGCGCCTTGCACGAAAACTTGCTCTCGCCATCCATTCCCGTCAGGGTTCCGGCACAGCCGCCCAGCGCCAGGGCGAAAACGGATGCGATCAAGCAGACCGAACGCATGATCAATCGCCCTTGAGTCTGGGCGTCACAGCGGCTTTGGTCTGTGCCGCTTTGCCCGCCAGTCGCCGCTCGATTTCTGCGGCGGAGGCCGCTCCCGGTATCAGACTCCCATCCTGAAGGATGAGGGTGGGCGTGCCATTGATGCCGAGACTGCCCGCCAGCTGGTTGATGCGCTCGATCGGTGTGACGCACTTGGGGGCATCAGGCAGCTTGCCCGTGGCCATGAACTCCGACCACGCTTTCGCGCGGTTGGATGCGCACCAGATGCGTTCAGACTTCCCCCTGGCTTCTGGATGCAGACCGTCAAGCGGATATAAAAAGGTGTACACCGTGACGTTCTCGAGTTTGACGAGTTCGCCTTCAAGTCCCTTGCAATAGGGACAGTCCGGATCAGAGAACACCGCCAGCTTGCGGCTGCCATCCCCGCGTACGGTCTTGATCGCGTCCTGCACCGGCAACTGGGCAAAATCGATGCGATTGATGTCGCTCAGTCGCTGTGCGGTCAGATCCTTTTGCTCCTTCATGTCGAACAGGTGGCCAAAGACAAAGTAGCGCCCCGTCGGGTCCGTGAATGCCACGTTTCTTCCCATGGTGACTTCATAGAGGCCCGAGACCTCCGACGAACGAACGGCGCTGATCCGGGTCGATGGGTAAAGCTCTTTCAGGCGCGCTTCCATTTCAGCCTCGCCGGCAGGGGTGGCAGCACTGACCACACGCGCCGCGGAAAGGAGAACCAGGACCATGACTAGGGGGACACGCATAGATTTACGCATTTGTGCTTACTCCGAAGGGTTCAGGGACTTTTTCATGATCTGGCGCCCTCGTTTCCAGAGTTCCGTGTAGGTGTCTTCATCGGCACTCGCGGCCATGCCCAGCGTTACGCCCTTGGTCAGGACCACGTCGACGACCCGGCCGGCATCCACTTCGATGATCGGGAACATCTTCTCGGCCAGCGTGATGTAGTACTGGGAGAGCCGATCCAGTGCCTTGCCGACGCCGGTGCCGATGCCTGCCTGGATCTGCTTTCCGGATTCGATCGTCCCCACCGAGCCCAGGGCGCTGGTGCTGTAGCTGGTTGCGCTTTGCTGGAATCCCTGGCCGATGCCGGCGATGATTCCGGTCATCAGGGCATTGGCCAGCACCTGTCCCTGCTTGCTGACCAGCCGTCCCCGCAATCCGGCCTTCCCGTCCTCGCCGACCACGTAGCCCTTGATCGTGGCGTCCACCACTTCGCCGTTGTTGAGCACACAGGAGAGTGATTCAAGGCGCAGATACGCCCGTTCGGAACTGATGTCACCGTATCCGGAGCCGAGCATGAAACACTCCTTGACCCTGGCCCGGTAGCGATTGGGAAGAAAGGCGTTGTCCTGCACCCGCAGCAGGATGGGCCAGGGATTGTTTTGCGCCTGGCCTCCCGTGGGCGCATCCAGTCCACCCATCAGCGCCACCCGCATGAAGGAGCCCGAGGGAATGTAGGTCTTCCCCTGTTTTGTGTCGGCCGGCCCTTGCGGTGCTACCGGAATCGCGTCGCTGACTTCGAACGACGCAATACCAGGCTCTCGTGGAATGACGGGAGGTGGCAACGGCGGGAGGGGTGTTACCGATGTCCCGGACGGCGATGGTGTCGGGCCCTGGGCTGATACCTGAGGTGCGCTGGAAGGGCCGGGACCCGGGAGCATCGGCGGCAACGGCGGCAACGGCGGCAGCACGCTGGCCTGACGGTACGAAGGTTGCGGTGCAGACTGCTTTTGCTCAACTTCACCCATCTTCTGTTTCAAGCCCTGAATGACGTTGTCCATCTCCTTCATCTGCTGGGACGATTGCGCCATCCAGACATCGCGTGGATCCACCTGCGCGCCCGGCGTGACAATGTTTCTGCTGGCCTTGTCGAGCCTGGTCGATTGAGGCATTGGGGCGGGCTGGTTGTCCCAGAGGGCGATGCTGCCAAAGACCAGGCCGATGAATCCTGCCCCCAGGCCCCCGAGCATCAGATACTGTCGGGACTTGGGCGACAAACCTTTCAGATAGGACGTGAGACCGCCGCTGGCGGCAGCCGGATCACTCACCGGGGTTCTCCGAGATCACGAAGACCTCAGTGGTTTCCCCGGGCGACAGTTGGGGTTTGGCGATCGAAATGGCGATGACCTGGCGCCGGTATAGTTCACGCTCGTCGATTACCATCGCGTTGGCGGACGTGTTGGTGAAAAGGTACTTTTCACCTTTGAGGGGACCATCGATGACCCTGGTCAGGACAAACAGGGCTTCTGTCCAGAGGGGAACGATCTCATTGACTGCCCTGACATCCATATCGGTGTCGGCGTCAGACTGAAGGGAAAGCAGGACGCGCTTGATCAGCTGATTTCTGGCGACATCCTTGCCCGGCGTGAGACCGCTGCCGGCGACTGATCGTCCCTTGATGGTGATGGAATCCGACGGGCCGTCCGTCACCGACAACAGAAGCTTCCAGGTCCGGCCGTTCTCATCGGAAACGAAGATGCTGAGGGTCGGCTTGTCCGTGGTCGGCTTGAGATAGGCGGTACCGGCTTCCTTGTCGGCCGTAATCGCGAACTCACCTTCCGCCCCGAAGATCCGGCGAACGCGATGTCCCTCGATCCGAATCAGGGTCGGTTCGGATCGAGATACTCTGGCGCTCAAGGTGTCGTCCGGTTTTCCGACGAGCACCTGAGCCGCACTGGCGGACAGGCTAGCGGCCAGCAGCGCTGTCAAAAGGATTCTGGTCACTGGTTTCCTTGAACTCGGATACATAGAGCCTTCCATTCATGTGCTTGAAACCGACGAGATAGGTGGCCTGGCGCTCCCCGGCCTTTTTGTCCGACGCCCAGGTAAACAGCGTCCCCGAAAGGGCGACCCGCAGCGTTTTCTCGTCCAGCGTGATGTTGCGAACCGAGAATTGCGTAGCGGTGTTGTTCTTTTTCAGGAAATCCGAGCGAGCGCCCATTTCCATTTGCAGTCGTCCAAACTCCGACGGCGCCGCATACTTCAGGAACAGGCTGTTCTGGTAAGTGGAAACGGCCGGGGTAATGTTGAGGGCGAGTCCGGCATACCAGTAGGCCATGTCTTCGAGGTACTCCCGGGAGACGGCGTTCCCGGATACCCAGAAGCTGCGCTTGATCTCGGGTGGGACCAGGACGGTTTTTTCATTGCCGACCAGTTTCAGCACGATGCCGGCGACGACCAGAATCACCATGAGCAGTCCACCCAGGAGAATCCGCATGAAGCGGATTTCCTGTGTGGCATTCGCCTGCTCGGATAGGTAATTTCGAAATAGCATTGGCTATCCCAGGAAGTAACGCTGGTCGGAGGGCGGAGTCGCTCGCAACTTCAGGAACAGCCCGCTGGGAAACCACCAGTAGAGAGCATGAGCGGCGAACTTCGGGTGCTTGCCCGCCTTCATGCGACCGTACTGCCAGGCCGCCAGTGCGCCCAGAGCGATGCCCATGAGCATGGAGCCGGAGATCACCCCCATGCTGATCAGCATGATGGCGATCACCGCCTGATCCATTTCCCACCACAGGAAGCGCTCCTGCGCATCCAGGGACTTCGGGATGTAGCCGTTTTCGTCGTTACCCACGCGGGATGCTCCGGCTCAGACCGTTGCCGTCAGGATGCCGGTGATGATCGTCGGCGTGTATTGCAGGAAAATCGCAAAGCCGGCACCCGACAGGATTGGAACCGGATTGACGCGGGCGATCGAAAGAATTGCGCCAAGACCGACGGCTGCTACCGCTACCGCCCGCCCGAAATAGCCGGTGACCACGTCGTTGACCCACGTATAGAGGGCCTGGAATTCAGTTCCGGTAGTGCCGGCAAGGGCACCTCCGGCCAACAGGGAAAGGGCAATGGCGACTACTGCATAACGATGACTACGATTCACTTTTAACTCCTTTGGTATGGTCAATGACAGATTTGATAAGCCAGCCCAGCCCGATGCCAAGCGCAATACCGCCGATATGGGCTTCGAATCCCTTATCGAGCAGTGAGCCGGGCAGGAAGGAACCGAGGGCCATGAAGGCACTGGCGATGAGGTAATCTCGGATGGACTCTTTGGATCGGGGTATCACTTGCTTACTCCTTTTGGGTAGGTAAAAAATGTAGGTCGACGCGCCGGTTGATCGCCCGCGACTCGTCCGAGTTGTTGGCGATGGCGTAGCAGCACTTTCCCTGGGACTGAATATCAATCGGGCTCTTGACCCCCAGTCGCTTGAGATACGCAGCGACAACCTCTGCGCGCTTTCTGGCCAGACGGTCGTTGAATGCTTGAGACCCGATGTCGTCCGTTCGTCCCTCAACAAGGATCGAGTCACCCGGTTGAATCAGGGCGACTGCCCTCCTGATCTCCATTTCGGCCAGATCAGACAAGGCCGCACTGGCGAATTGGAACGTCACCGAAACCGGGGCGAGCTTTCTCGCCACCTGGATGGGTTTTGGTGGTTCCTTGAAAACGGGGGCTACAGTAGGAGATGCCGCGACAAGAAGGACTGTCTTCGACGTTGGCGCGGGACACTCTCGTTGGTCGCAGATGCGCCAATCCGAGCGAACCCAAGCCAGCGACTGTCGCGTTGGAACTTCCGTGCTGATGGATTTCTCGTTTGCGCAACCAGACAGGAGCGACAGGACAATCAAAACGGCAACGGGACGCAGGGTCAAAGTGCGCTCTCCCGTTTCATGGCTTCTGAAACCTTCCTTGCATACCTATCGCGCTTCTCCGCTGATGTCGCGTTGTAGGCGCCGATGGCGCTCCAGGAGTAACCAATGCGATGGACGTTCTGCGCCAGGATCCACGCCCCGACAAAGGTGTTGGTACAGGGTTCCCACAGGCGCTCGCGCGAAATTCCGAAATGCGACAGTTTTGGTAGCCAACGGCTGTTGATCTGCATGTGGCCTATGTCGAAACTGCCATCCCTGTTCCGATTAAGCGCGTTGGGATTGCCTCCTGACTCCACCCTGGAAATCGCCTTGAGCAAGGCCGGTGGCATCTGATAGCGCGAGGCTGCCTCCTCAAAGCAGGCGGCGCGACCTGGAGTTGGGAGGAATGCGAAAAGGAGAGGGAGCCACGCAAGCTTGTGCATGGCATGGATACTATGAATTCAGATGCGTGAAACCGCTGCCAAAAGCAAACAGAAGTGCACCGTTTCAAAATTCCGTGACCTGAAGCTGCCCTTCAGAGCGTGCTCTGTCGATGAATTCATCGGTATCCGAAATCCAAAGTTCGCCACATAGCCGTGGGCTTGCGTTATTCTTCGATCCTCACAATTATCTTGATGCGCAATGTCCGAATCTGATTCCAAGCCGCGTGGCCCGCATCATGCCATTCTGATTTCACTGAGATCGACGTTTCCAGTATTTCAAGAGTGCCGTCCCCTTGCGATTGGCATTCACAAGGGCGTATTGGAACGGATTCCAGACATCAATCCGCAGCAACTTCGTTTGGCGATGAGGATGCATACCGCCTCGGCGCGCTACTTGAAGGCGCTCACGAATGGCGAAGCGCGGTTCGACCTCGATGGCAATGCCGCAGGTACGGTGACCCCGGAGCAGATGCAGCAGGCACTGGACACCCTGCGTGAGCGCTTCAGGAAAGGTGCCGAGCAACACAAGGCACGGCTGTTGGCTCAGCAGCAGGAGCAGCAGAGACAGGAAAAGCTCGTCAAACTCGCGGAAAAGTTCAATGCGCGATAAGTCTTGGCGTGTGGAATGTCCAATGACTCTGGGACGGGGCTTTTCCGATGGCAGTTGAACGCAATAGCAACTGATCGACCGGTTACCTGCGTTCCGCGATAAATGGATCTTCATGTCCGTAGAAACTTCGTGCGCGGTGGCGGCGAGGTTAGCGCGCCATAGCCCTCATCTTGGTGTCTGCTGCGACGGACCGGTTGCCATCGCTGCCATTGGTGGTCAAACCTGAGAACGTCCGCTGCGCCAACGTCTCCAGCCGACAGCTGGAAAATTTCTTGAGCGGCAGGCTCCACCGCTTCCGACCCAAAGCGATTGTTCGTTCATTCACGTGGAGCCGCCCGAGGACTGACACTCAGTGTTCGAGCGGTACAGGGGTCTGGCGCTGTGCCGTTGCGTGGCGTGGCGTGGCGTGGCGTGACCATAATGTACCCCCCGCCACGTAGATTACGCAGAGATAATCGGTAGCGCGGCACGAATGGACAATGAAGGTAATATTGGGCTGGATGCCCGAGGGCGCCGGCACCATCCTCTAACCCAGACCACGAGTTCTTGGCATGGAAATCTCTGTGAAAATCGAGTCTGACGCCGACGGCTACACGGGACGCGAGTGTCCGACCTGCGAGAAGTATTTCAAGATCAAGTTTGGCACCGGCTTGCCCGGTGATCCAGAATGCCACTGCCCCTACTGCAACCACACCGGACCGCAGAAAGAGTTCTGGACCAAACAACAGATCGAGTACGCGCAGTCAGTCGCCATGCACCAGCTGTCCGGTCAGTTCCTCGCGCAGCTGAAGAAGCTCGAACGCCGGCCCGATCCTCGCGCGCTTATTTCCATCGGATTCACCGTCAAGGGTAGCCCGACGCCCGTTGCATACTATCGCGAAGAGGAGCTGGAGGAACGGGTCACTTGTGCCGCCTGCACCATGGAATACACGATCTATGGGGCGTTCGGCTTCTGTCCTGACTGCGGCGTTCACAACTCTCTACAGATCGTCAACGCCAACTTCGATCTGGTGCTCAAGACGCTAGACCTGGCGCAGGCGGCTCCGGCGGATCTTGCTGCGAAGCTGGTCGACAACGCCCTGGAGGATGCAGTCTCCAGCTTCGACGGCTTTGGTCGCGAGCACTGTTCGACCCAGCCGTTCAAGATTTCATTTCAGAGTATCGACGGTGCCAAAGAAAAGCTGCTGCGCGAAACAGGCTTCGATCTAGCCGACCCTCTCGACTCCCCCGCCTGGAGCTTCGTGACCGAACAGTTCCAGAAGCGGCACCTGCTGGCACACAGAATGGGGATAATCGACGCCGACTACGTTAGCAAGACCGGCTGTGCCCCGTCCCTGCTGGGGCGTAAGGTCACGATTACCGATAGCGACGTGCGCACCCTGGTGGCGCATCTGAAAACCCTAGCCGGCGTGCTGTATCACGGAGTTGTCCGAATCTGACCATGGGACCAGAAGGCTATTGTCACCCTGCACACGGCGATTTGGATCGTCCTCTTGATCCGAGAGTCCGCGCTGCTTGGTCCCGGAAGGCAGGACGGCATACATATTCTCATTCAAGTTTCCGTATCTATTCAGGCCCTCGGTAAAACTCTGCCAAAAGCTGCTGCGGTACTGGCCGAATCAGGTGGGCTGCACAGGCAATTGCTAAAGGAAATTAGAACGTGAAGACAGTGACGATCGACCTCGCGAACTGCTACGGCATCAGGAAGCTGCAGACAACCTTCGACTTCTCGAAGGCAAAAGCCTGCGCGATCTATGCGCCGAACGGTTCGATGAAGTCTTCGCTGGCGCAGACCTTTCAGGACATAGCAGACGGCGTCCCATCCAAGGACCGAATCTTCCCGGCGCGCACGAGCCAGCGCGTCATCAGGGACGAGACCGGCGCCGACTTGCCGAAGGAGAGCGTCCTGGTTGTCCGGCCTTATGACGAAGTCCTTGGACATTCCGCAAAGACCTCAACGCTGCTTGTCAATCCGACGCTGCGCAAAGAGTATGAAACCCTGCACGCGGAAATCGAAACCGCAAAGAACACGCTGCTGAAGGCTCTGCAGGAACAATCCGGTTCAAAGAAGGATCTGGAGAAGGAGCTGTCATCCACGTTCACAGCGCGGGAAGACCAATTCTATGTCGCACTGAACCGGATTAAGGATGAAGTAGCGGCGCAGCCTGACGCGCCACTTGCTGGTGTCGCCTATGACGTGATCTTTGACGACAAAGTTCTTGGTTTCCTGGGAACCAAGGACTTCAAGACCGCGATTGAGGCATACATCAAGAAGTACAACGAACTCCTGGCTGCCTCTACGTATTTCAAGAAGGGTACCTTCAACTACTACAACGCGGCGATTATCGCGAAGCAGCTCGCTGACAACGGATTCTTCGAGGCAAAGCATTCGGTCAACCTGAATGCCGACGCGAAGCTTGAGATCAATAGCCAGAAGGAACTGGAAGACCTGATCGCCAAAGAGAAGGATGCGATCTCACACGATAAGGATCTCAAGAAGAAGTTCGCCGAAATCGAAAAGCTGATTCAGAAGAATGTCACCGTTCGAGATTTCGAGGCCTACCTGTCGAACCACGAAGAGTTGCTGGTCCGGCTGTCAAACGTGCCAGCATTCAAGCAGGACGTCTGGAAGTCCTACATCAAGGCCAGGTTTGAGCCTTATCAAGATTTGCTGGCGAAGCACCAGGCAGCTGAAGCCCGACGCAAACAGATTGAAGACCAAGCGGCTAAGGAACGCACTCAGTGGGAAGAAGTGATCGACATGTTCAACGACCGGTTCTTTGTGCCCTTCAAGCTGGAGGCCACGAACCGCCTAACTGTAATCTTGGGCCAGGAGCCTATGCTCAGTCTTGGCTTCACCTTCCAGGACGGCGCAGACACGGCCACGGTGGACCGCGCTGCGCTAATGCAGGCGCTGAGCACTGGCGAGAAGAAGGCCTTCTATGTGCTTAACATCCTGTTTGAAATAGAAGTCCGGAAAAAGGCGCATCAAGAAACGCTGATCATCGTTGACGACATCGCAGACTCGTTCGACTACAAAAACAAGTACGCAATCATCCAGTACTTGATGGACATCGCGGAAGATCCGTATTTCAAGCAAATCATCCTGACGCACAACTTCGACTTCTACCGGACCATCCAGAGCCGCTTCGTAAGATATCCCGACTGCTTCATGGCGTCAAAGTCGGCGACGGGTGTCGTGCTTGAGCAGGCTGCCGGCATCCAGAATGTCTTTGTCAAAGACTGGAAGCCAAGCTTCGTCACCGAACCTAAGAAGAAGATCGCCTGCATTCCTTTCATGCGCAATCTCATTGAGTACACCCGGGATGCGACCGACGCCGACTTCCTCAAACTGACATCGCTTCTGCACTGGAAGGTCGATTCCGTGCAGATCACGATCGCCGATCTGGACGCCATCTACAACGGCCTGTTCTCCCTAAACATCGCGTCGGCCAATGGTTCCGCAACAGTGATGTCACTCATTGAGCATGAAGCCGGTGAATGCCTCACGGCGACTGAAGGCATCAACTTCGAAAACAAGATCGTGCTGGCCATTGCCATCCGCCTTGCTGCTGAGCAGTTCATGGTAGCGAAGATCAATGACCCGGCATTCGTGGCCGGGATCGACTCCAATCAGACGCCACGGCTGCTGAGGAAGTTTCACGACCTTTTCAGCGCTAAGGTGGCGACGATCAATGTTCTGCAGCGCGTTGTCCTCATGACACCGGAGAACATTCACCTAAACTCGTTCATGTACGAACCAATTCTGGACATGTCTGACGGACATCTCAGGAAGCTGTACGGCGAGGTCAAAGCACTCGTCTGAGTGAAGGCATTCCCGCCGATCCTCTTGAGGTCGCGTACGCGATGGGGGAGGAACGGTCATGCCTCTTCAGGAGAGGGCGTGAGCACCAAGTGGGTGTACCCGGCAAATCGGCGATCAGACATCCCTTGTGCTTGCCTAAGGGCATGACGCGTGTGACCAGCAACTCAAGGTCTTCAGGACGCATCCGGATCAGTGGTTCTTGATCCTTACTTCACCGCCTCCGCCAGATCCTTGTCCGTCACCTTCCCTGAGCGATGAAGCCATAGCAGGATAGCCAGTGGCTTCGGAATATTGCGGCCGGATTCGTAGCGAGAGCCCCCAGACTGGGTGACGCCGTACCGTGCCCAGAAGTCCTTCTGATTGAGGTTCTCTTTCTTGCGGGTAGTCGCGATGTCGGAGAAATCGAGTTTTTTCTTGCGGGCCATGATGAACTCCATTGATGGTGATGGTGAAGACGCTATGCTAACCCAATACTATCGGGAACGGAATTGTTGGCGCTTGTCGATCACGCAATCGGAATACTCTACCCATCGGCAGCGGCCAGCCAACAGCAGCGTTCATGGCAGAGCATTGTCTTCCTGAGCAACGCGCAGCCGCAGGCCGTGATTCGAAGCAACAACACCAATACAGACAAGACCACATTTCCATTCAATCCTGCTTTACCGATCGCGCCTGCCGTCGGCCCATTCGTGAAATCATTCAGAGCCTCTTCTGCAGGTTGCTCGCCCAAAGCCAGAGCGAGAACGCCATGAAGCCAATCACCGCAGGTGCCACAAAGATCGGCGCCGGAATCGGAAGACACAACCAGACGACCATCGCCACGGTGATCAGGCGAAAGAAGTGGATGCCGATCTTGTGACGAATCGGGCTTTGGGAAACGAACGAGTGCTTGCGAATCTCCCGAATCAAAAATCCGTCGGCCGCTGCTGCCAGGATCAACGGAATCCCGATCAGTCCCCACATCAGAAGCGCATAGGCCCGATACACGATCAGACTGGCCCAAAGCAGGGTGACATAAACCCTGCCCATCAGCCAACTATCGATCTGGCTGTTCCCAAGACCACCGGCTGCACGTTCCCCTTGCCTGGCGACTTGGTTGAGTACGTCCACCGCCTCAGTTCCAATCCAGCGATGGGTGCTGTCCCCAGCCCAAAGTGCCATTTTCTCCTGCTCGGTCCGCCACGACGATTCAAGCACCCTGGCCGGAATCAGCGCCCAGCAGACCAGAACGCCCACCATCAGGATGGTGGTCACAAAGGCGCCCCACTCTCCCTGCTTCTTGACCGGTCGCTCCACACATCACCTCAAGATCGGGATACGTCCCTTGATCGTTCGCCCCCCCGACATGCGAGCAAAGAAGTGAAGTGGAGGTAATTCACTCAGGATGGCTGGCGGAATGAGGTCCGCTTCTTCCTCGGTAGCCTGTTCCTGATAGGACGCGGTGTATTCATCATGGATTCTGGAATCGACGTTATGGCCATAGCGAATCATCATTACTCTGGCCTTGATCTTTGGTATCCCGTCGGCGATGTACTTCTGTGTTTCGGCATCAAGGACACGCAGGGCAATCTTGTTGTTGGTGTTGGCCAGTACCTGCCGAGCCTTGTTCTCGTCGCCCAGGCGGCTGGCAAAGTCGGCAAAGGTCTGGGTGGCGATCGTGACTCGAAACAAGGCACCGCCCCCCTTGTTCATCAACTGAATGGTCGGCTGGTTGATGACCTCCGCCGCCTCGTCAATAAACAGGTTCACGGGTTTGAGGGTGTTGATCCCGTAGTTGTAGCGATCGCCGGCCACGGCGGCGAGATCCGCCAATAGGACGGAGCCTATGGCGCTACCGACTGTCGCATCGGCCAGCGAATCCAGGCCGACGTAGAGCACCTTTTCGGTCCGGATGGCACGCGCCATGTCCGTAACGTGCCGTTCGTGCCCTGGATCAAGATTGGGGGATAGAAGCTCCGTGAGCGGGTCGCTGGTCAGCATGGAGAGAATCGGGATCAGCGAGGCCACCATCTTCTGAAAGTGCTCGCGGTTGTGCTCGTA
>JALHPU010000015.1 GCA_022842325.1 Sulfuritalea sp.
TGCTCATTACGCATTCGTCGTTCGAGCGGATCAAGCTCGGCGATGGGTTCATCGAGGATTTCATCCAGAAGCAAATCGATGAGATTGAGCAGGCCATTCGTGACGCGAACCAGAATCGTGGCAACAGGATCGTCAAGGAGCTTGAGCGGGCGAAGAAGGTCTGGCTGGCGAGGCTGACAAAGCTTGCGGCCAGGGAGAAGAAGGACGACGTGCTGACGTTCGACGAGCTGGGTATTGATTGGCTTTTCGTTGATGAGGCGCATCTGTTCAAGAACCTCTACCGCTTCACCAAGATGACGCGCGTGGCGGGTTTGCCCAACAGCAACTCCGAGCGGGCCTTCGACATGTTTCTAAAGACGCGATGTGTCATGGCCAGGCATCAAGGCCGTGCCGGCGTAGCGTTTGCCACTGGAACGCCCGTGTCTAACAGCATGGCGGAGATGTGGACGATGCAGCGGTATCTGCAACCCGATACGTTGTCGGCGTTCAGGCTTCAGCAGTTCGATACCTGGGCAGGCAACTTCGGCGAGTCGGTGACCGCGCTGGAACTGGCGCCCGATGGCCGGGGTTACCGGATGCATACCCGCTTCGCGCGGTTCGTCAATCTTCCAGAACTGATGTCCATGTTCGGGCAGGTGGCGGACATACGCACGGCGGAGATGTTGAAACTCCCGGTACCTCGCGCTTTGAAGGAGACGGCCACGGCGAAGCCGACCCCGGAACTGAAAGCCTACGTCCAAACCCTCGTGGAGCGGTCGGAAGCGATCAGGAATGGAACGGTAACGCCTCAGCAGGACAACATGCTGGCGGTGACGGGCGATGGTCGCAAGGCCGCGCTGGACATGCGGCTGATAGATCCGTTCGCCGAGGACTATGAGGGAAGCAAGACCAACCAGTGCGCCGAGAAGGTCTTCGGGGTCTGGAAGGAAACCGCATCAACCAGAGGCACACAGATCGTATTTTGTGATTTGAGCACCCCTGTTGAAGATGGGCGATTCAGCGTCTACCAGGACCTGAGAAGGAAGCTCATCGAGATGGGAATGCCGGTTGCAGATATTGCCTTTATTCACGACTACGACAGTGACTCCCAAAAGGAGGAACTGTTCAAGGCGGTGCGAGAGGGGCGTGTGCGCGTAGTACTGGGCAGCACACAAAAGATGGGGGTCGGCACCAATGTTCAAACCCGCCTTGCGGCGCTTCATCATCTGGACGCCCCGTGGCGTCCATCCGACGTGGAACAGCGGGAAGGTCGCATCATTCGCCAGGGCAACCTGAACGAGGAAGTGCGTATCCATCGCTACGTCACCGAAGGCTCTTTCGATGCGTACATATGGCAGACCCTTGAGACCAAGGCGCGTTTCATCGCCCAGGTCATGCAGGGGAACACCGGAATGCGCAGTGCGGAGGATGTGGAGCTGGCGGCGTTGTCATATGCCGAGGTGAAGGCACTGGCGTCGGGGAATCCCCTGGTGCTGGAAAAGGCGGGTGTGGATACCGAGCTTGCCAAGCTGTCGCTCCTGAAATCTCAATGGGAGCAGCAGCAATGGAGAAACAAGTCGGAGCTGGCCGCATTGCCCGGCCGCGTCGAGTGTATTCAGCAACGGATCGCCGGCATGGAAGGCGATGTTGCCAACCGTCAGAACGTGACGGGAGACAGCTTCCGCATGCAGATTGACGGCACGTGGTATTCGGACCGTACCGAAGTCACTAGGCAACTGGTGCTGCGGTTCAGCGTCGTGAAGCCGGGCGACACCCGGGTGATCGGGCTGTTTGGCGGATTCCGGATGGCCATTCGCTCGCATGTGAAACGTGACTTTGGCAAGCGTCTTGTGCTCCTCGGCAACGTGGAGCATGAGGCCGGGCATACGGACAACCCCAACGGGTTTATCCGTGTTCTCGAAAATCTGATGAACCGAATGGAAGAGCGGCTCGCAGAAGATAGCGACTACCTCGCCCGGACGGAGAAGCGGATGAGCGACCTGAAGGCTGAGATTGCAAAGCAGTTTGACAAGGCGGATCGGCTGGCATGGCTGGCCTGCCGTCAGAAAGAAATCGACGCCGCCCTGGATCTATCGAAGGGCGATACGTCGGCGGTGGAAGAGGAAGAAACCTCCGAAACCGTTTGAATCACTCCTTGTGGGGCATCACGCCCCACAAGGGCGTGGTGCGCCATGATGTAACACTTCGCGCGTAGCCGGGTGTCGTGGTAGGCCACCGGTGGTTTCCTGGCAACTCAGTTTCGATGGCTCCTGTGCGGCAGCGAACTTGAAGGATTCAATTTCGGCTTTGTGCCCTTATGTAAAGCTTTGCATAAGTGCCCTTTGCTGCCTGATGAAATTTTCATAGGCAATGGCGGCTTACTCATCATAAAGCTGCCGACTACGGACCCCTGACGTCTGAGTGCTGCTCGGCCTGAACGGACGTTGGTGATCCGGGCTACCTCCGTCCGCAATGAATCAGTTATCGCCATGCAGCCGTCGCCGACATAAGGGCCATCCAGTCGATTGCTATATACTGCATCGCTCATGAGACGCTTCTTCGCCATTCTTCTGCTGGTTCTGCTTCCGCTGAACGCCGCCTTCGCTGCGGCGGCCGGCTATTGCCAGCATCAGAAGGAATCCCCGCAGGCGGCACATTTCGGACATCACACGCACCAGCACGATAGTTCGGCCGACAAGGCGGGCAACAACGGCGCTCAGATCGATCCCGACTGCGGATTCTGCCACCTGTCGTTCTCGTCGTTTGTGCCGGCTTTGCCGCCGATGCTGGGCGATCACAGCCCGCCCCAGCTCGTCGCATCACCTGTCGCGGAGTTCCGCTCCGCCACCGTCGATCCCTTCGACCGTCCGCCACTCGCCCGCCTCGCCTGATCCGGCGGGACGCGCTACATCTTTTCGTCCTTGACGGCTGACTGAGTCCGCACCAGCGGGCCGTCGGCTGCGTTCCGTCGGATTCTTCGCATGATTCAACTCGCTGAGGAATTCGATGAAAAAGACACTATTGCTATTGCTGGGGCTGCTTACCGCACTGCCCGCCGCCGCTCAAAACTCTCAGTATCCGGGCAACGTTGTCGCGACACCCGCGTCTGCCGGACTCGCCACCCCGGCTGCTGATCTCCCTCTGACCCTGGAACACGCATGGCAACTTGCGGAACAGGCCAATCCCACGCTGAAGAGCGCCCAGGCCAACCTTGCTACCGCCGAAGGACAACTCGCCGACGCCCAGGGCCTGCTCTGGAACAATCCGCAGATCGCCGCCGAGCGCGTGCGGCACACGGTGCCCGATCCGGGGCTCGGTGACCGGACGCAGCGCGAGTGGAGTGTGGGCCTGACGCAAGCGCTGGAGATCGCCGGACAGCAGGGTTATCGGCGAACGGCTGCGGAACAGGAACTAGCGGCGCTGCGCGAAACCATCGAGGAAGCCCGTCGGCAATTGCGCGCCGAGGTCGAGCAGAAGTTCGTCCGCGTGGTGAGCCTGCAACTGCGCGCCGAGATGGAAACGGGCCTGGTCGATCTGATCAAGAACAACAGTGCGGTGACCCGCAAGCGCTTCGACGCGGGAGAAGACACCAAGCTCGACGCCAATTTTGCCGAAGTCGAACTCGGGCGGGCGCGCAATCAGCTCGAGACTGTCAGCGAGCAACTGATTCAGGCCCGTGCCGATCTGGCCATGCTGCTACAACTGCCTGCAGAAACGCTGCCTGTCGTCAAAGGAGCGCTCGTCGCGAAACCGGAACTGCCTTATACCCTGGAACAGTTGCTGGCCGCGGCAGCGAGCCGAGCGCAGCTGCGCGCCCTCGACTACCGTGAACAAGCGGCACGCAACCGGCTGGGCCTCGAACGTGCGGCGGTCTATCCCGACATCACTGTCGGTCTGAGTTCCGCTCGCGAAGGTCCCGGCGATGCTCGAGAAAAGCTCGTCGGGCTGAGCGTCTCCATTCCCTTGCCATTCTTCCGCCGCAACGCCGCTGGCATCGGCAAGGCGTCGGCCGAACTGACGCAGGCGGAGATCGAGAAACAGGCCGCTGGCCGTGACGTCCGCGCGCGCGTTCTGGCGCTGTGGCAAAAGCTCGACAGTTTGCGCCAACGGACTCAGCGGCTGGAACAGTCGGTGTTGCAGCGTCTCGAAGAAAACCAGCGCCTGTCCACCGCCGCCTATCGTGCCGGCGAGATCAGCTTGGTCCAGATGCTGCTCGCCACCCGGCAGGTGCTCGACACCCGCCGCGAGGTACTGGAGGCGATGACCGATTTCGCCCTGACCCGCAGCGACTTGGAACAGAGCGCCGGCTGGACGGGAACGAAATGATGAGCGGCTACCTGAAGAACACACGTATTGGAAAAGAACTCATGAAGACATCAAGAACGGAACTGGGCATCGTGCTGGCGATCGCCATGGCGAGCATTTCCCTGGCCGGCTGCGGCAAACCCGAACCATCGCCGACGGCGGCCGCGCAGCCGGCTGCCGCGAAACCCGCTGCAGCCGCCGACAAAGCGCACGAGAAGCCTGGTGAGCACAAGGAAGGCGAGGCCGGACACGGTGAGGAGGAGTCATTGAAGCTCAGCGCCGAGGCGATCGAAGCCGCCGGGATCAAGGTCGAAGAACTCGCGGCGCAGGAAATCAGTGAGCAGTTGACGGTCACCGCCACCATCCGCCCCAACCAGGATCGCATCACCCATGTCTCACCGCGGGTGCCGGGACGCATCGTCAAGGTCCACGTCAATCTCGGCGATCGGGTGAAGGCCGGACAGGCGCTGGCCGTGCTCGACAGCCTTGATGTGGGCGAAGCGCACTCCAGCTATCTCCAGGCGAAGACCCAGCTCGCGGTGGCCAAGGCCGACTTCGAGCGTGCCGAAAAACTCCACGGCGACCAGATCATCGCCCAGAAGGACCATTTGCGCGCCCACGCCGAGTACGAGAAGGCCAAGGCATCGTTCGCCGCCGCCGGCGACAAGCTGCGCATGCTTGGGGTGGGGACAACGCCAGCCGACGATGGCCGAGCCGTTTCGACTTTCCCGCTGACCACGCCGTTTGCCGGCACGGTAATCGAGAAGCACGCCATCCTCGGCGAGCTGGCGCAACCCGACAAGCAGATGTTCACCGTGGCCGACCTCTCGAAACTGTGGATCGAGGCCAACCTGTTCGAGAAGGATCTCGGCCGGGTCAAGACCGGCGCGGAAGCGATGGTCACTGTCGATGCCTATCCCGGCGAATCCTTCCAGGGCACGCTCACCTACATTGCGGCGGTCGTGGACAAGGAGTCGCGCACGGTCCAGGCCCGGGTCGAGGTCGCCAATCCGGGCGGACGGCTCAAACCCGAGATGTTCGCCACCGCAGCTATCCGTACCAGCGGAACGGTCGGCGTCGCGGGCAAAGCCAAGGCGTTGTTGCTGCCGCAGGAAGCCGTGGTGCTGATGCAGGGCCAACCGACGGCCTTCGTCGAGGAACACGGCGGCTTCGAGCCGCGTGCTGTCGAGCTGGGAGAAAAACTGCGTGACCGGGTCGTGATCAAAAACGGATTGCAGGCCGGCGAGCGGGTGGTGACTGCCGGAACGTATGCGCTCAAGGCGCGCCTGCTCAAGTCGCAAATCGGCGATTCGCACTGAGGACCGGCCATGCTCAATTCAATTGTCGATCTCTCGCTGCGCTACAAGGTCCTGGTCCTGGTCGGATTCCTGCTCGTCGTGGTGTTCGGTGTGCAAGCCTTCCGCGCCGTGCCGGTGGACGCCTTTCCGGATGTGACGCCGATTCAGGTCAATGTCTACACCGAGTCGCCCGGCCTCGCCGCCGAGGATGTAGAGAAGCTGCTCACCTTCCCGATGGAAACGGCCATGGCCGGCTTGCCCGGCGTGGAAGAAATCCGTTCCGTGTCGCTCTTCGGGCTGTCCTTCGTCAGCGTCTATTTCAAGGACGACGTCGACATCTACTTTGCCCGTCGCCTGGTCGGCGAGAAGATGCTCGAAGCCAAGACGCGCATGCCAGAAGGCTATGGCGAGCCAACGCTGGGGCCGAACTCTTCCGGGCTCGGTCAGGTGTTCTGGTACACGGTCGAATCGGCCGACCAGAAGCTCTCGGCCATGGACCTGCGCACCTTGCAGGACTGGAACGTGCGCCTGTTGCTGCGTACCGCGGCGGGCGTCGACGACGTCACCTCCTGGGGCGGCGACGAGAAGCAGTTCCAGGTGCTGATCCAGCCGCACAAACTGATCAAGTACGGGCTGACCTTCAAAGCAGTTATCGAGGCGCTGGCCGCCAACAATCGCCAGGTCGGCGGGCAGTACGTGAACCTCGGCCGCGAGCAGTACCTGGTGCGCGGGCTGGGACTGGTCACCGGCACGCGCGACATCGGCAATGTGGTGATCACGCAACGCGAAGGCTCGCCGATCTACGTCCGCGACGTGGCCGAGGTGAAGGAAGCGCCCGGCCTGCGTTTTGGTGCGGTGACACGGGACGGCAAAGAAGTCGCGCTAGGCATGGCGCTGGCACGCATCAACGAGAATGCCAAGAACGTCGTCGATGCGGTCAAGGCAAAGCTCAAGCTGGCGCAGCAGGCATTGCCCAAGGGCGCCTCCATCATCCCAGTGTACGACCGCACGGAACTCGTCGACAAGGCGCTCGCGACGGCCGAAAGCGCGCTGCTCGAAGGCTCGATCCTGGTCGCCGTCGTCCTCTTCCTGTTTCTTGGCGAAATCCGCTCCGCCATCGTCGTAGTCGTCACGTTGCCGCTCGCGATGCTCATTGCCTTCATCCTCATGCAATACGTCGGTATGTCGGCCAACCTGATGTCGCTGGCCGGGCTGGCCATCGGTATCGGCATGATGGTGGATGGCGCGGTGGTGATGGTGGAGAACAGCTTCCGCCTGCTCTCGCATCAGGCCGGCAAGACGGTGAACCGCACCCACGTCATCCTGGAAGCGGCGCGCGAGGTGATCAACCCGATCGCCTTTGCCATCCTCATCATCATCGTGGTGTTCCTGCCGCTGTTCTCGCTGACCGGGCTGGAGGGCAAGCTATTCAAGCCGATGGCGCTGACGATTACCTTTGCCATGGTCGGCTCGCTGATCCTGACCATGACGCTGGTGCCGGTGCTCGCGGCGCTGATCTTGAAGCCCATGGAAGAGAAGGACACCTTCCTTGTGCGCTGGGCCAAGCAGCTCTATCTGCCGCGCCTTGACTGGGCGCTCGACAACAAGCGCAAGGTCATCGGTGGGGCGCTTGTACTTCTGGTTGCGTCGCTTGCGGTGTTTCCGTTTCTGGGCAAGGAGTTCATGCCCAGCCTGCAGGAAGGCTCGATCATGTTTCGCGTGACCGGCATTCCGTCTACTTCGCTGGACGAAAGCATTGCGGTGTCAAAGCGCTTCGACGCCATGCTGAAGCAGAACTTTCCGCAGGTGAAGTCGACGCTCGCCACCATCGGCCGCGCCGAAAAGGGCGAGACCGCCGATGTCAATTACATGGAGATTCTGATCGAGGTCAAGCCGGAGAACGAGTGGCCGAAGAAGATCAGCATGCCCGAGCTCTCGGGGGAGATGCAGGAGTTCATGGAAAAAGCGATGCCCACGGTGGTGCTGGCTGCCACGCAGCCGATCCAGATGCGCGTCGAAGAGCTGATCTCCGGCGTGCGCGCCACCCTGGCACTGAAGATCTATGGCGAAGACCTGACCACGCTCGACCGCCTGGCCGGCGAAGCGAAGGCCGTGCTCGACAAGGTGCCCGGCGTCGCCGACCTCGCGCTGGAAGCGAACAAGGGCAAACCGCAACTGGTGATCAAGGTCAATCGTGACGAGGCGGCGCGCTATGGCATCAACGCCGACGAGATTCTCGAGGTGGTCCAGGCCGGAATCGGCGGCAAGAGCGTCAGCACGGTGATCGACGGGGTCAAGCGCTTCGATATCCAGGTGCGGCTCGACGCGGCCTTCCGCGACAGCCCGCAGGCGATCAGCGACATTCCGATTCGCACCCAGTCCGGCGCGCTGGTGCCGCTGTCGCGGGTCGCTACGGTGGAGACCGACGAGGGCTATTCCTTCGTGCGCCGCGAGCAGTTGCAGCGTTATGCCGTGCTGCAACTGGACGTGAAAGGCCGCGACGTGGATGGTTTCGTCAAGGAAGCCGATGCCAGAATCCGTAGCCAAATGAAACTGCCCGAAGGCTATTGGATCGAGTGGGGCGGTGCCTTCGAGAACCAGCAACGGGCTATGGCCCGGCTCGCCGTCATCGTGCCGCTCACCATCGGCCTGATCTTCATCCTGCTCTACACCGCCTTCAATTCGCTGAGCCACGCCACGTTAATCATCGCCAACGTGCCTTTCGCCGTGATCGGTGGCGTCTTCGGCCTGGCGATTACCGGGCAGTACGTGTCGGTGCCCTCGGCCATCGGCTTCATCGCCGTGTTCGGCGTCGCCATGCTCAACGGCATCGTCTTGGTGTCCTTTCTGAATGATCGGCGGCGACAGGGATTCAGCATCCGCGAGGCGGTGCGCGAAGGGGCGGCGCTGCGGCTGCGGCCGGTGCTGATGACGGCCTCGGTGGCGATTTTGGGCCTGATCCCGATGCTGCTGTCGCAGGGCGTCGGGGCGGAGACGCAACGGCCGTTGGCGACGGTCGTCGTCGGGGGCTTGTTCACTTCAACGGCACTGACCCTTCTTCTCCTGCCGCTCATGTACGAGTGGCTGGAAATTCGCAGGGAACGCAAGGCGGCATCGGCATGATCAAGGCGAAAAGAAAGGGGGAATCATGAAAGCAAGGACAGCAGTATCGGCTTGTCTGGCAATCCTCGTGCTGACCGCTTGTGCCGGACATTCGCACAGCCTGGTTCGGGAGGAAAGCGACCGGGACATCACGACCGGCATGTTCCGTCACGAAGGGCCAGAGGGATCGTCGATGGCACTGGAATTTCGCGGGATACGTTTCGAGGCGCGTGGCTTCGCCATCGAGCGCAATCAGAACCTGGCGGAGTTGAAGCGACGTTACGGGATCGACCGCAAGCATTGGGACCGGATTTTTTCAGGCATGGATACGGACCACTACGTGTATGCGGCCCAACCCGAGTTACACGCCGGCAATGGCGCGACGCTACGGTGCTCGGCCATCTGGCGGTCCGGTGGATCCCCTGCCGGGGAGTGCGTCACCACCGACGGGTTGCACGTCAATTTCCGCTTCGAGTGACCCGAAATCGGCCCACGAAATGAACGAAGGAGAACCGACATGAAAGTGATCAAGGCATTCATCCACCAGCACCGCGCCGCCGATGTGATCCAGGCGCTCAAGGCAGCCGGTGGCGTCAGCAATCTGTTCGTCACCACCGGCCAGGGCATGCTCGTGGCCATCGACGCCGGCGAGCAGCACTACTCGATGGATCTCGGCGACACCGTGATCCGGGAGTGCAAACTGGAGTTGCTATGCGAGGACGAGCAGGTCGATGCATTGGTGGCGGTCGTCCGCCAGCACGCGCGAACCGGGAAACCGGAAGCGGGATGGGTTTACGTGACCGATGTCATTCAGGCTATTCCGATCGGCACTAGTGAGTAGCCCGTCCGGAATGGTAAAGCCGACTGCTGTAGCGAAGACTCGATCACGGTAATCAATGCCCTCTATGCTTAGTCTGGTAAATCAAAAAATTCGCAAAGATCAACGCATCTTGTTTCGCGTGCTGCCGTTCATTTTTGTAATCATGGTGATCAAACTGGGTCTGCACTACATGGACTTGGAATTGCTATCCATCAATGCCATCTTTTCTGGCTTGATTGGTGCCAATGTTTTTCTTATGGGCTTTTTGCTCAGTGGAGTCCTTGCCGATTATCGTGAGAGTGAGCGTATTCCAGGGGACGTGGCCGCAACCCTAACGACGATTGCCGACGAGTTCCAGATCACGCACCAACGGAATCCAACTCGGCAGACAGCAAATGCGCTGAACCATATCCGTGATCTGGCTAATAACATCCACACCTGGCTGCATAAGAAAGAACGTTCATCCGTGGTCATGGAGAAGATCACGCGCCTGAACCAGGATTTCTTTGCCTTGGAACCGATCACGCAGGTCAATGCCATCACGCGCTTGAAACAGGAACAAAGCGCTTTACGAAAACTCATCATTCGCATCCACACTATCCGGGAAACAAACTTCATTTCCTCTGGTTACTACATCGCGCAGAGTACAACGATCCTGCTCATTCTCGGACTGACACTTGCCCGCATCGAACCATTTTACGAGTCGCTATTCTTTGTTTTCATCGTCAGTTACCTGCTTCTATTCTTGTTATTTCTAATTCGAGATCTGGATAATCCGTTTGGTTACTATGAAGTGGGGTCCTCGGAAGATGTTTCATTAAAGCCGCTTGATGATGCATTGATGGACCTTGTCAAGCGAGCAAGCGATGGCCAAGCACTTCTCGATGGTGAGTTTTTTTCAATGCAGTCGTCATGATGCTGTCGATTTGGTACCTGCTGATCGAGACGGCGATTTACATGAGCTTTCCGAAATGGGCTATTGCATCGCCAATGTCTCGGCTGATTGAATCCGCACTTACTTTGCTGGACTATTCGACCCTTAAATTGGCAACTTCTTGCCTGGCAACAGCCGCCCGCTCGGTGAAGTTGTCGTGACTGACAAATCGACATCGCGGCAATGGAACTTGCTGTTCGTCGGTTGGCTGATTGCGGGGGCGGCCACGCTGGGTAGCCTGTTTTTTAGTGAAGTAATGGAGCGGGTGCCCTGCGTGTTGTGCTGGTATCAGCGTATCGCCATGTTCCCACTCGCCTTCATCTTTACCGTTGGACTGTTTCCTCTGGATGTTCGTTGTGTGCGCTATGCGCTGCCCATTGCGCTGGCAGGGTGGGCTATCGCGCTGTACCACTGCCTCCTTTACCTCGGGGTTATTCCCGAGAGTCTGCGGCCGTGCACCCAAGGCGTGTCCTGTGCGGACGTCAAGATCGAACTGGTGGGCTTCGTCACCATTCCTTTCTTATCACTTCTCGGATTCACCCTCATCATTTCACTGCTCCTTGCTGTGCGGAAAGGCATCAAACAATGAACAAGTTAGTCATCGTTGGAGGCGCTGCGGTTGTCTTGGTCGGCGCGTTTGTCATCGGCATGAACGTCTATAGAGGACAGCAAACGGAGAAAGTCAGCCAGATTGCGGCGACCGATAGCGATTCGCCCTTCAACCGTCCGGATGCCCCCATGATCGGTACCATCATGGCCAAGGTGGAGATCGTCGAATATTTTGATCCGGCCTGCGAATCCTGCCGGGAGTTTTATCCCTACGTCAACAATGTGCTGGAGCAACACAAAAATCAGGTGCGTTTAAGTCTGCGTTATGCCGCATTTCACAAGGGGTCCGACTACGTCGTGCAAATTCTTGAGGCGGCACGCTTACAGGGGTTTGATATCTACGTGAAATCCCTGGAAACGGTGCTTGATGCCCAACCCATTTGGGCGAATCACAATAATCCAAACCCGAGCATGGTATGGGCGTTATTGGGTAACACTGGAATTGATATCGAACGGGCCAAGCGCGAAATGAACGACCCCAGGATTCTTGCCCGCCTGAAGCAGGATGCCGCCGATATCGTCAAGCTAAATGTGCGCAAAACCCCCACTTTGTTCATCAACGGCAAGCCGCTACGGGAATTCAGCCCGGAGGGCCTAGCTTCCCAAGTTGCCAGTGAAGTTCGCGCCGCGTACAAGAACTAATCTGATCTATCCAGAATACCTCAGGCGCCTAGCGGCCGAAATTGGAACGACAGAAACCCCGAACGCATGGCCGCTGAACGGAATTCCGAGGCGATTTGATAACGAGTAGAAGCGAGAAAATCATGCTGACAGAGTTTCCTTCGAAAAAGCAGGTGCCCGGCGAAAGAAAGCGTCGCTGGTTTTTCTGCCACGAACTCGACCTGGTGGTCTGGTTCGACGATCAGGACCACCCGGTCGCTTTTCAACTGGCGTATGACAAGTATAGTGATGAGCGGTCGATTACCTGGGACGCGGAAACAGGATACCGCCACTATGCGGTGGATGAAGGAAACCCTTTCCCCGGGAAAACGCAAACGCCGCTGTTGTTTGAGGATGGTGCGTTTGACGCCAATCGAGTAATCGATTTATTCAAGTCGCTGTCCGCGGAAATGCCACCGGATATCGCGACCTTTGTCCTTCACAAATTGTCCGGCTACCGCTGATAGTCAGCCAGAAAGCTCATCATGACCGAGAAACTTAAACTGGACTTGCCCCTGATCTTGCCGGATGTCGCCGATGAGCGCGACGCCTGCGTGGGGCGCTTGACCAGGTTGCTGCAGGCCGAAGGGTTGGGAATGGCACACATGGTCCACGAGGACGGCAGCGCCCGCCTTTGCCTGCACTACGACCCGCAGCGATTCAGCGTGAGCCGGGTGCGCGATCTGACGCAAGCGGCCGGCGCGAAGATCGGGGACCGCTTTCGCCACGAAAACCTGCGCATCGATGGCATGGACTGCCCCACCTGTGCCACCGTAATCGAGCATGCTTTGCAACGCACGGACGGTGTGCTGGAAGCTTCCGTGAGCTATGCCGCCGAGCGCCTGCGCCTGGAATTCGACAGCGAGAAAATCCAGCGTTCGGCAATCGTCGGGCGCATACAGGCGCTCGGCTATGCCGTGCGCGAGGAAGGCCACGAGGCCGGGTGGTTCGCCGAGCATCGCGAGCTTATTTTCAGCTGCGTAGCCGGCTTGCTCTTGCTGGCCGGCTGGCTTGCAGGTCGCGCCGACGCACCGCGCAGCTTGGCGCTCGGCTTGTTGCTGGGCGCATACGGGGCAGGCGGTTTCTACACCCTGCGCGATGCCTGGCAGAGTTTGCGCAGCCGGAGCTTCGACATCGATACCCTGATGATCGTCGCGGCGGCCGGGGCGGCGGCGCTGGGGGCCTGGGAAGAAGGCGCGCTGCTGCTGTTCCTGTTCAGCCTGGGCCATGCCTTGGAACATATGGCCATGGACCGGGCACGCAAGGCCATCGAGGCACTGGCGGAACTGGCCCCCAAGACCGCCATCGTGCAGCGGGATGGCGTGGAGATCGAGGTGCGTGTCGAAGACTTGCAGCGCGGCGACCGGGTGATCGTCAAACCCGGTCAGCGCATCCCCGCCGATGGCCAGGTGGCGACCGGCAACTCGGCGGTGGACCAGTCTCCGGTGACCGGCGAATCCATGCCGGTGGACAAACAGGCGGGCGACAAGGTCTTCGCCGCCACCGTCAATGGCGAGGGCGCGCTCATCATCGAGGTGACCAAGCTGGCGCGCGAAAGCACGCTGGCGCGAATGATGGATATGGTGGCCGAGGCGCAGACACAGAAATCGCCCACGCAACGCTTTACCGACCGCTTCGAGCGGATATTCGTGCCCGTCGTGCTGGTGGGTGTCGGTTTGCTCATTGTGCTTCCGCCGCTGTTCGGTTTCCCCTTCGCCGAATCCTTTTACCGTGCCATGGCGGTACTGGTGGCAGCTTCGCCCTGCGCGCTGGCCATCGCTACCCCGTCGGCGGTGTTGTCCGGCATCGCGCGCGCCGCGCGCGGCGGCGTGCTCATCAAGGGCGGCGTGCACCTGGAAAATCTCGGCGTGCTTACGGCAATCGCCTTCGACAAGACCGGCACCTTGACCGTCGGCAAGCCCAGGGTGACCGACGTCGTCGCCATCAACGCAGACGAGGCAGGTCTGCTGACCGTGGCCGCCGCCGTGGAAAGCCGCAGCGCCCACCCCCTGGCGCAGGCGGTAGTGACGGAGGCGAAGCGGCGCGGTTTGAGTTGGAGTGAGGCCGGCGAAGTCGAAGCAGTTACCGGAAAAGGATTGCGCGCCGCAGTCGATGGCAAAAAGGTAGCGATCGGTAACGCTAGACTGTTTGACGGCGAATCCATTCCCGAAGCCATTCGACAGCACTCTGAGCGCCTCCAGACGGAAGGCAAAAGCATCATGCTCATCCAGGCCGACGGGCAGTTCCTCGGCGTCGTGGGCCTGGCCGATACCCCGCGCGACGGAGTGAAGCAGGTGCTGGAACGATTGCAGCAGATCGGCATCAGCAAAACCATCATGCTGACCGGCGACAACGAACGGGTCGGACGCGCCATTGCCGACGCGGTCGGTCTGGACGAAGTGAAAGCGGGACTGCTGCCGGAAGACAAGGTCACGGCCATGGAAGAACTCGGGCAACGTTACGGTCAGGTGGCCATGATCGGCGACGGAGTCAACGATGCTCCGGCCATGGCACGCGCCACGGTCGGCATTGCGATGGGTGGCGCCGGCACCGATGTGGCGCTGGAAACGGCGGACGTGGCGCTGATGGCGGACGATCTGTCCAAGCTGCCCTTTGCCGTGGCTTTGAGTCGCGCATCGAGGCGCATCATTCGCCAGAACCTTTGGGTCTCGCTAGGCGTGGTGGCACTGCTGATTCCTGCCACCTTGTTTGGCTGGGCTGGCATCGGCCTCGCGGTGTTGGTGCATGAAGGCTCCACGCTCGTGGTAGTGATCAACGCCTTGCGTCTGTTGGCCTATCCCGGCGAAGAAAATACCAAGTAGATGACAGACGAAAACGCACAGGACGGCTACGGGCGAGGGCTATTCGTTTGTTTGCGGCGAGCAGTTCGAGTGAGCCAAAGACAGGTTACAAAGTGAACGAAGGAGAATCGGCATGAAAGAGATAAAGGCATTCATCCGCCAACACCGCATCGCCGACGTGCTGCAGGCGTTGCGGCAATCGGGCCTGTGCGAGCTGGCTACCCCTGGCGCCAGTTGCCACAACATCACGGTATCCCAAGTGCAACGGCCGCTGGCCAGCACGGATCCGACGCAACAGCATTACTCGATGGACCTGGCCGAAGCCGTCGTCACCGAGTACAAGCTGGAGCTGGCCTGCGCCGACGACGTGGCCGATGCTCTGGTTGACGCCATCGCCAAGGCGGCGCATACGGGGCAGCCCGAAGCGGGCTGGATTTTTGTGAACGATATCCAGCGCTCAGTCCAGATTCGCTGAGGCGGGCAATGAAAGACAAGCACCAGCGCCCATCGTCTGCAGCGAAGGAAAGAACAAATCCTTCCGCGCAGGCAGACTGTCTTGCAGCGGTCCAAGGGGGTGCGCTGGAGAGCGTGAGCGCCCTTCTGCGGGAGGGGGTAGCCGTGAATTGGCAGGACAGGGACGGCTGCAGTTTGCTTTTCCATGCGATTTTCAGAAGACATTTCGCCATTGCAGAGGAACTCCTCGCGCGAGGAGCGAACATCGATCTCCCGGACCGGCGTGGATGGACACCGCTATTCTGGGCGGCTTTCAATGGCCACACCGACATCGTCGGTTTTCTGGTCGCGCACCTCGCCGATGCAAATGCGGGAACCCATGAAGGTGACCGGCCCTTGTTCATGGCTGCTTACAAGGGTCACGCAGAAGTGGCCCGTTTGCTGCTGGCCGGAGGGGCTCAGTGGGATGCGGTCGACCCCGGAGGCCACGATGCACTTTGGGTTGCTGGCATGAAGGGCCACCACGAGATCGTGGAACTGCTGGAAGCAAAAGCGGCCTCGCCGAGAAGGCAACTGCCCGACGTGCATTGATGGGTGTGCGACGAGCCAGAAAGTCGGCGCTGGCGCCACGGCGTTCCGGTGTTCTGTCTTTCCTCCCGATATTCGCCATCAGTCCTGAATATCTTTTTTCATTTGCTCAAATTCTTCGCGGGAGATTTCACCCTTCGCATAGCGTTTCTCAAGAACCTCGATGGCGGTCTCGGAGTCTTTGGGATGGCTTGATGGCCGGTCAGAATCATTCCACCACGGCGGCCTAGAACCACCACGCCCGAAAGCAAAGTAGAACATGGTCACAAACATAACGACGGCGATAGCCATGATGATGGGAAATGGCAACGATCCGCCCCACCAGAAATGCTCCGGGCCCATAAGATTTCTCCTGTCCTGGTTGATCGTCCCGAACCACGCCACGTTCAGACCGTTCCAATCGTAGAGGAATTGCCTGAATGTCATCGCCGCAGCAGGCGCAAGCCGTTGAACACCACCAGCAGGCTGGCGCCCATGTCGGCGAACACCGCCATCCACATGGTGGCGCTGCCGACTATCGCCAGCACCAGAAACACCGCCTTGATGCCCAATGCCAGCACGATGTTCTGCCAGAGAATGGCATGGGTAAAACGCGACAGCCGAATGGCTTCAGGAATCCGCCGCAGATCGTCGTTCATGATTACGATGTCGGCGGCCTCCATCGCGGTATCGGTTCCGGCCGCGCCCATCGCCACGCCAATGTCGGCACGGGCCAGCGCCGGCGCATCGTTGATGCCGTCGCCGGTCATGGCGGTCGAACCATAGCGCTTTTGCATTTCCTCGATGGCCGCCAGCTTTTCTTCGGGCAGCAGGTTGCCGCGCGCATCGTCGATGCCGGCCTCGCGGGCGATGGTTCTGGCCGTCGCGCTGTTGTCGCCGGTGAGCATCACCGAGGCGACGCCAAGTTGATGCAGTTCGGCGATGGCCGTGCGCGAGCTGTCCTTGATCGTGTCGGCCACGGCAAAAATCGCCAGCACCTGCTGCTGCGAGGCCAGCAGCGTCACGCTGCGCCCTTGCGATTCATGTACCTCCAGCCGCGCCTCGATTTCCTTGCTGCACAGGCCGCGCTCCTCGATCAAGCGATGATTGCCCAGCGTCAGCCGTTCGCCATCGGTGCGTGCCTCGATGCCTCGTCCGGGAAGGGCGATGAAATCCTGGAGGGCATTCTCGGGCAGCTCGAGTCCGCGCGCGATAGCCTTCGAGACGGGATGGTCGGAGTGCCCGGCGAGACTGGCTGCCCAGGCCAACACCCGGGCTTCCGGCACGGCCGAGGACAGCACCTCGGTCGCCACCAGGCGTGGCTTGCCTTCGGTGATGGTGCCGGTCTTGTCCAGCGCGATAACGCGCAGTTTGCGCGCCTCTTCCAGATAGACGCCGCCCTTGATCAGAATGCCGCGCCGGGCCGCCGCCGCCAATCCGCTGACCACCGTGACGGGCGTGGCGATCACCAGTGCGCACGGGCAGGCGATGACCAGCAGCACGAGCGCCTTGTACAACGCGTCGGACCAGTTCCAGCCGAGCAGCCAGGGCGTCAGCAGGGCCACCGCGACGGCGATCGCGAATACCGACGGCGTATAGATCTCGGCAAAGCCGTCGACGAAGCGCTGAGTCGGTGCCTTTGTTCCTTGGGCTTGCTCCACGGCATGGATGATCCGGGCCAGCGTTGTATTGGTGGAGATCGCCGTCACCCGGAATTCGAGCATGCCTGTTACGTTGATCGTGCCGGCGAACACCATGTCGCCCTCGGCTTTGTCCACCGGGATGCTCTCGCCGGTGACCGGGGCCTGGTTGACCGCGCTTGTTCCTGCCGTCACGCGGCCATCGAGCGGGATTCGCGCACCCGGTTTGACACGCACGCAGGCGTCGAGCGCCACCTGTCCGGCAGGGACTTCCCGCCAGACACCATCAGCCTGCCGGACCTCAGCCGTATCGGGCGTCAGATCGAGCAGGCTCTTGATGGCATTGCGCGCCCGATCCACCGAACGCGCCTCGATCAGCTCGGCGATGGCATACAGCGCCATGACCATCGCCGCCTCGGGCCATTGTCCGATCAGGAAGGCACCGGTGACGGCGACCCCCATCAGCGCGTTCATGTTCAACTGGCCGCGGCGCAACGCCGCCAGCCCCTTGGTGTAGGTCGACAACCCGGCGAGCCCGATGGCGATGGCTGCAATCGCCATGCCCAGCCCCCTGAACGGCAGTGTATCGGGCGCAATAAAGTGCACCAGTTCGGCGCCCGTGGCCAGGGCCAGGGCCAGCACGGCTTTCCACAACTCGGCCTTTACGGAACTGCCTTCACTTGCTTCGCTGCCCACGGCAAGTATCTTGGCTTCGTAACCGGCCTGGCGAATGGCCGCGACGGCGGCAGGCAATACCGAGTCGGGGGCGTCGATGGACAGCGTCCGTGCTGAAAGCTGGAAACTCAAGGAACGAATACCATCGATACCCGCCAGGGCGCGGCGAATGTCGTTTTCCTCGCTGGGGCAATCCATCGCCGGAATCAGCAGCACGGTTGCGCCAGCCTGACTAGCCGCGACGGGCACTTCGGACAGGGGAAGCGTTGTCGAGCAACTGCCGCTGCATCCGCAGCCGGAGGATTTGATTGGAATGGTGTGTTCGGATGTAGGCGATGTCATGGGAAATATCCTTGCTTTCCAGCATTTAAAACCCTGTAGCGACTAAAGAGTCAAGTAGCTACAATGATGATGGAAGGAAAAAAGATGCTGGAGTTTTTCAGGATATCTGGTCTCTTCGTCATTACGGCACTGGCTGAGATTGTCGGTTGCTACCTGCCGTGGCTTGTCTTGACCCAAGAACGTTCCCGTTGGTTGCTTATCCCAGCCGCTCTGTCACTGGCAGCGTTCGCTTGGTTGCTCACGTTGCATCCTGGTGCTGCCGGGCGTATCTATGCAGCCTATGGCGGCGTCTATGTTGGCATCGCCATGCTTTGGCTTTGGCAGGTCGACGGCCTCACTCCGACGCGCTGGGATCTAATCGGCAGCGCGGTGAGCCTTGCCGGTATGGCCATCATTGCCATGCAGCCAGGTCGCAGCGTTTAGGCGCTCATGAAAATCGGAGAACTTGCCCGCCATACCGGTACCCAGGTGGAGACCATCCGCTATTACGAGCGCGAGGGGCTGTTGCCGGAAACCGCGCGTACCGACGGCAACTACCGCATCTATGGGCCCTCGCATGCGGAACGGCTGCGCTTCATCCGCAACTGCCGCAGCCTGGACATGACGCTCGACGAGATTCGGCTATTGCTGCGCTTCAAGGATTCGCCAGCGGAAAACTGCGGAGGCGTGAATGACTTGCTCGACGAGCACATCGGCAATGTCGCCAGCCGCATCCGCGAACTGCGCCAACTGGAACGGCAACTCAAAAGCCTGCGCGAACTTTGTCAGGTTGCCAGCGATGCGGGCCGTTGCGGCATTCTGAATAAGCTAACGCAATCAGATACGACAAAGCCGCGTTCTTTGGCGATTTCTCATACATCTAAGGCCCTCAGTAAATGTGGAAGGTAAGCAAATACCGCATTTCACAACCATTAAGGAAATCCTAGCTACGGATGTGGCCTGTCATTGGTGTTAATTGCTCGCCGAAAACTGGCCGTTCAGGTAAGCCAGCGGGTGCATCAGGTATTCAAATTGGAAGGCTACCTTGTATGGCCGGCTATTGCGGAGCTCGGCCGATGTACGGATCAAATTGCTCGCCGGATACCGGACATCCAGCGAGCTCCAGAGACTGAAATTTGAACGACATCTCGAATGACCGGATATGGCCTATTGTGTTGAAAAACTCCTGGACATGCCATAGGCATTAATGATATGATTATGGCATTGTTTAGGAGGATGCATTGCCATGATGGGTCGTCAAGCAACGGGTCGTGAGCAGCTGTTCTACACCTTCAGCATGGAAGACCACGTTCCGGAGGATCATCTGCTCCGGGGCATTCATCAGTTTCTCGACCTGAGTTCCTTCCGGAAACACTTGGAACCGTTCTACAGCCCGGTCGGGCGACCCTCGATTGATCCCGAGTTGATGATCCGCATGCTGATCGTCGGCTACTGCTTCGGGATTCGTTCAGAGCGGCGCCTGTGCGAGGAAGTCCATCTCAACCTGGCTTATCGCTGGTTCTGCCGGCTGGGCCTGGAAGATCCGGTGCCGAATCACTCGACGTTCTCCAAGAACCGGCACGGTCGCTTTCGTGACAGCGAGGCTTTTCGCCATTTGTTCGAAGGCGTCCTTCAGCGCTGCATGGTCGAAGGGCTGGTACGCGGCGAAGGCTTTGCGACCGACGCCAGCATTGTCAAGGCCGATGCCCAGCGGCAGAGTGGCGTACCAGGAAATGAGCCTATTGACTGGGGCAACCCGGACGAGGCCACTCGACCGGTGCGCGAGTACCTTGCGGCATTGGAGGAGACGAATGATCCGGTTGCGCCGCGTAAATCCATCTCGCGGACAGATCCTGCGGCCTCCTGGACTTGTGCTCCGGGCGGTCCGGCCTTCTTTGCCTACTCGACCAACTATCTGATTGATCTCAAGGCCGGCATCATCGTCGACGTCGAAGCGTCGGCCGTCAATTCGGCAGCCGAGGTAAATGCTACCAAGGCGATGATAGAGCGGGTCGAGAACAAATTCGACCTGAAGCCGGAACGCTTGGTCGGCGATACCAACTACGGTTCGGCCGCCATGCTCGGCTGGCTGGTCGATGAGAAGCAGATCGAGCCGCATGCGCCGGTTTGGGACAAGTCCGAGCGTGAGGATGGAACATTCTCGTCCAGCGAGTTTGAGTGGAATGCGCAGACCAACGAATACTGCTGCCCGGCAGGCAAGGTGCTTCGCTCCAATTGGCGTCCCTTCAAGAATCCCCGCACACGTATTACGAAGGTGGACACCATCGTCTATCGCTCAAGCCAGTTCGACTGCACCAAATGCCCGATGAAGAGCCAGTGCTGTCCGAACACGCCGATTCGCAAGATCGCCCGCAGCATCCATGAGGACGCGCGTGATGTGGCTCGCGCCATCGCGACAACCGATGCCTACGCGCAGTCACGCAAGGATCGAAAGAAGGTTGAGATGCTGTTCGCTCATCTCAAGCGCATCCTGAAACTCGACAAGTTGCGATTGCGTGGCTTCAGCGGTGCGGAAGATGAGTTCTTGCTTGCAGCAACCGTGCAGAATTTACGAAGAATGGCAATGTGGTTGATGCAAAATGCACCAAAACCAGAACTGATCCCCGCATAACAGCGGGTTGGAGGCGTGTCGCCTTCAGAATCTCACCATCAACTTCGCCTGCACTTCGGTTTCTCCATAGCCCGCCTCATCTGCCAAAAATTTAAACCGACTTTTTCAACAGAATAGGCCGGGTGCTGCGGTAGGCCAACGGCAGCTACCTGGCACCGCAATTTCAATGGCTGCTTCGCGGCGGTGAACTTGAAGGATTGGATTTCGGGTTCGTGCCCTTATGCGGAACTCCACATAAGGGCACTTATGCTGACCTCCCGATTATGTGGAATGGTATGAATGCCAGGCTGCCAAAGCCTGGCTGCGAGGTGGTTTTCAGGTATTGATGTGACAGCAAGGTCGACATAATTTCTGCGGTCGTCTGAAGTAGTGGTTCTACTTCAGGAGACCGTTATGAACCAAATCACTCTGCAACAGGCCGCGCCAAGGGCGGGGCAATCTGAGGCGCTCTCGGACTGCATCATCGAGGAGCTGCGCCGTTACGACGAACACCTATGCGACGTGCGCGGGTTGGCCGCAGGGACGCGGAGCCATCGGTGTCTGATTGTGGGACGCTTCCTGCATCAGAAGTTCGCGGGTTGCCCTGTCGATATTGCCAAGCTACACCCCGAGGACGTGCGCCAGTTCATTGCCGACCAACTGGACGTACGTCGGACACCATCCAACGCGTCGCAGTTGGCGGCCGCATTGCGTAGCTACTTCCGTTACCGGACGACCTGCGGCGATCAGGTCGGATCAGTGATGGCGGTAATCACGAATCCTGTTCACTGGAAGCTGGCGTCATTGCCGCGCGCGCTCAAGCCCGACGAGATCGAGCGCCTGTTGAATTCCTTCACTGCTGTGCATCGCTGGCCGAAGTACGGCTATGCCATCGTTCGTTGCGCACTGGACATGGGACTGAGGGCTGGTGAAATCGCGAACCTCATGATCAGCGACATCGACTGGCGTTCTGGGACGGTAACGCTGCGGGGAACGAAATCCCTGCGTCAGGACATCCTTCCATTGCCGATGGAAACCGGGCAGGCGTTGGCCGACTATCTGGAACATGAACGCCCGCTCACCAGCAATCCAGCGGTCTTCGTCCGATGCCTGGGGTGGCGTGATCAGCCCATTACGTCGATGGCGATCCAGAAGGTGATCAAACGAGCCTGTTGCCGAATTGGTCTGATGCATTTCAGCGCGCATTCGCTGCGCCACACTCTGGCATGTCGTCTTGTGGAGAACGGTAGTTCGCTCAAGGAAGTGGCTGATGTACTGCGGCACCGTTCGCTGAACACCACCCTGATCTACGCCAAGCTCGATACGCCGAAACTGTCCGCCGTACCGTTGCCCTGGCCGGGGAGCGGATCATGAGCCGGCGCATCAGCCTGCAGACAAGGATCGATGACTTTCTTGCCGAGCGCCGTCGCCTTGGATTTGAGTTGCGGTCGCGGGATACCCTCTTGTCTGGCTTTGCGCGCTACGTGGCCAGCCGACATCACCGCGGAGCACTGACCGTCGAACTGATGGCGGATTGGGCACGGCACGACAAGAGAAACCGCGAAACACCGGGCACATGGGCTCGTCGACTGGAGAGGGTGCGGCTATTTGCCCGATATCTGAGTCAGTTCGAACCGGATACCGAGGTGCCGGACGAATCGATCTTTGGGCCTGTACCCGGTCGCGTGGCGCCGCACATCTACCGCGAAGACGAGATCGTCGAATTGCTGGCGGCGGCTCGCCAACTCGGACCGCGCAACAGTTTGCGCCCGGCCACCTACGAGGCGCTATTCGGTCTGATGGCATCGAGCGGACTGCGTGTGTCCGAAGCCATTCACCTGCGCGATGCCGATGTTGATTTCAAAACCGGGATGCTGACCATACGGCAAACCAAGTTCGCCAAGTCTCGGCAGTTACCCATGCATCCAAGTACGGTGGAGGCGATGGCGCGCTATCGGCGGGAGCGTGTGCAGCAGGTTCCATCCACACCGGACACACCGTTCCTTGTCAGTAGTCGCGGTCGTCGCCTGGGGCAAGCGCTCAGCGCCCGCCAGGCTCACCGCGTCTTCACTGCACTACGTAACAGTCTCGGTTGGGTCAATCGCGGCGCGCACGATGCGCCGCGATTGCACGACCTGCGCCATACCTTTGCCGTCCGGCGCATGATGCTCTGGCATGCCGATGGCACCGATATCGAGCAGATGATGCTGGCGCTATCCACCTACATGGGCCATGCCAAGATTTGCTACACGTATTGGTACCTCACGGCCGTACCGGAATTGATGGCTCTTGCCGGTGGCAAGTTTGAGCGCTTCGCCGATCTTTCGGGGGATTGCGATGCGTAAGATCAAGCAACCCAAGGCACCGCCCTCATTCGCCGCGCTCGTGCAAACCTACTTTGCCGAGTATCTGACCCAACAGCGGGCGCTCAGCCCGCAGACCATCGCCGCCTACCGGGACGCATTCGTGCTATTCCTCAACTTTGCAGAGTCACGCCTGGGCAAGTCACCGACTGCCATGGCGCTGGCAGACATTACGCCAGCGCTGATCATCGCCTTCCTCGACCACCTGGAACGTCAGCGACACAATTCCGTGCGTAGTCGAAATGCGCGTCTGACGGCCTTGCGATCGTTTCTGAAGTTTGCGGCCCACCGGGATGTGTCGTCTCTGGGAGCGATTGAGCGTGCGTTGGGTGTGCCCGTGAAACGCTTCGAACGCCAGATGTTCGAGTATTTGTCGCGCGAGGAGATGCTGGAGGTGATCGACATGCCCGATGCAACCTGGGTGGGCCAGCGGGATCATGTGCTGTTCCTGCTGCTTTACAACACCGGGGCGCGCGTGTCGGAGATCATCAGCGTCAAGGTCGGCGAGGTGGTACTTGACGAAGGTGCCTCCTGCGTCCATCTACATGGCAAGGGTCGCAAACAACGCAGCGTTCCGCTGTGGCACGCTACCGTAAAGACCATCCGGGCCTGGTTAAAGTTGAATCCACAGTTCGATGCAGCCTCTCCTTTGCTGCCAACCCGCAACGGGGTTGCGATGTCGCGTTCATCGGTCGCAAAGCGACTGGCGTTGGCAGTATGCGAGGCGGCCACAACATATCCCAATCTGAAGAAGAAGCGGGTTTCTCCCCATACCATCCGCCACACCACGGCGATGCATCTGCTGCAAGCCGGCGTGGACATCAGCGTAATCGCGCTTTGGCTCGGCCACGAAAGTCCTGTAACCACCCATGGCTACGTCGAGGCTGATCTGACGATGAAGGAGCGCGCCTTGGCCAGGCTTCACGAACCGGATGCCAAAATCCAGCGCTACCGGGCACCAGACTCGCTGATCGACTTCCTGAACGCGCTGTGATTATGCGGACATCGAAATGCGCGCCCGCCCCGTGTCATCAGCGGTTGGCGCTCGTTTCGTATCCCGAATCCACATAATCGAGAGGTCAGCATAAGTGCCCATTGCAGACCTTCAGCCTGTTACTTGTTGTATGGCTGGTAGCAAAGTACAGCAGCCGTTCCAACTGATTGCTCACCATCAACACTTTGGCCAGAACGGCCATTGGACGCTTGCAGCTTGAGGGGCAGCAACAATGCGTATTGCCGCCGTTCATCAAATCACCGGAAAAAAATCCTGCGTGACCAATCTGCGCGGCAGCCTATCCAAAATCGCTACTCACCCTTCGTGCCAAAAACAGGCATACGGGTATCGCTATTGCTATGGTCTGCAAGCGAATGAAAAGATGACCTTCTGAGAGAGCCAACGGTACTTAATCGCGATCCTTGGACGGCAGAAACATCGCGCACAGGCTGCCCAGGAAGGGCAGAAAAGTGATCAGCACAAGTTCCATGTCAGCCATTCTAGTGGGGCATCAAGATGTTCCCGGACCAGAACTGGCTGTCGCCTGCAATCTGACAGCCAGCACCTCGTCAACCCGGTTGTGGTCCATATCCACTACTTCGAACTGCCACTCGCCATGGCGAAACTTTTCTGCGCGTTTGGGAATCTTGCCCATGTGCGCCACCACAAAGCCACCGACCGTGTGATACAGGCCATTGGCCTCCTCCCCCAGCCCCGATATTTCGAGCTTGTTCTGCAGCATGTCGATGGGGAGCAGCCCATCGAGCAGCCAGGACCCATCTTCCCGCTGCACGGCGAGCGATTGCTCCGGATCGTCGACGCCGGGCATCATGTTGCCTGCCATGGTCTGAAATAGATCGCTGATGGTGACCACGCCTTCGGTCAGGCCGAATTCGTTGACGACCAGGGCGAAGTCGGCGTTACGCTCGCGAAAGGTACGCAACAGTTCCATCAGCGTCAGGCTAGCCGGAACATAAAGGGGTGGTGTAAGCGGCAAGTCTGCAAAATGCTTCAACTCACCGGAAAGCGCTGCCTGGAGCAGGGTGCGGCTTTCTGCCAGACCGACCGCTTTCTGCATACTGCCATTGCAAATCGGATAGCGGCCATGCGGAGCATCGCGCAGGACATGCAGGTTCTCATTGTGCGAGCGCTCAAGATCGATGAAGGCAACATCCTTAAGTGGCGTCATGACGGCAGCAACATGACGGCCTTCGAGCAAAAACACATTGCCCAGCAAATGGCTCTCTTCCGGCGCGATGGCGCCCGACCGGATTCCTTCATCCACCGCGGCGAGAATATCCTCGACACCGGTCACTTCGGGCGCGGAGCGGACTGGCAGCACCTTCAACACAAGGTCAGCAGACCAGGACAGCAATCGGATGGCCGGTGACAAGGCGCGGATGAACAACTGCATGAAGGGGGCGACCAGACTGGCTACCTGTTCCGGATAGGCGAGAGCGATGCGCTTGGGTACGATTTCGCCAAAGACTATGGCAAAGGCCGTGACCACAATCACGGTGGTGGTGATGGCGATTTCGCTGCGCGCCGCCGCGAGCAGCGGCAGCGACTCCGCGATGAAGTTCTCGATGTGCCCGGCCAGTGCATTCTCGCCGAAGATTCCCGCCAAAAGACTCGCGGTAGTCAATCCGGTTTGCGTGGCCGCAATGAAGCGCGAAGGTGTTTCCTTGATGCGCATCGCCCGCGCCGCCGCGTGGCTGCCGGCTTCGACCATGAGTTGCAGGCGGGATCGTCTTGATGCAGCCAGAGCCATTTCTGCCAGGGCAAAAAAGCCGCAGATCAAGATCAGCAAGACCAATATAGCCAGGGCGTTCATCGCGTGACATTCTCTTCGGGAGGATTCAGAGAATATCTCATGGAATCCTTCTAAATCAGTTGCTGACTTCCAAGGAGGGACAGAGTGAAGTGCTTCTATTCATCGGACTGCCAACCCCCAATCAGCCCTCAATCAGCACCTGATCCCGGAAGCCGCTCTTGCGGATGAAACTGTACGCTGCATCAAGATCGGCCCACAAGCGCTGGCTGCCTTCGCGGTTGAGTTCGATCCTGTTGGTGGCATCAGTTGGCAGGGCCTGCCCATAGGCATAGACAGTCCATGCGACAGTAGACGATGGCCTGCTGATGGTCATCTTCTCGACAACGCCGTTTTCGATGAAGGCGACAAGATCCTTGGGAAGCATTTTCGAATTATGACTACCACGCGTTGGCCTCCCCATGAGGGAGGAATGTCTTGCGTTACATGAAGCTCTCATACCTGGACCGAACTGGCTTTCTTGATCAGTTCGTACATTTCGTCCTTTAGCCGTAATTTCCTCTTTTTCAATATCTCGATATCTTCATGACTTGCCGGATCGATGCGGGCCTCCATGTTCCGAATCTTGTGATCCAGTTCATTGTGCTTGCTGAACAGGCTGTCAAAGTGACGGTCATTCGCCTTGAGTTGGGAAATTAACTCACGATATTCCGGAAACATTGCTGTCCTCCTTGGTAGTCTGGAAACCCAATACTGTCAGTGATCCGCTCTTAAAAAGCTTGGTCATGACTTCATCCCTCAAACGTGGCCAGCACGAACAGGGTGTGACGACCTTTTCCGCCAATGCGGCGAATTTTTCCATTTCGCTCCAAATTGTCGATGACCGCCTTGAGCATTGAGTTGGCGGTATCAACTCCAAGCTGGAAGGCCAGCTTGCGTAGGTCAAGTAAGGTGTCCTGACGGAACAATTTCAATACCGAATCGCTTGAAATCGAATTCAAGTGGTTTCTCCTGAGGTGTCGATGATGTCCAGCCCGATAGCATGAATCCTACGCGTGATCGCGTTGCGGTCATTATCCAGCAAGCGGTCGGTATCCATGCGCCCCCCTCCCGTGGTGGCAAGTGCGCAGCGGATCAGGGGCGACTCAAACTTCTGGCTCGTTGCGTGACACACCTTGCCCAGTTATTGGGCGAGTAAGCAATTGGTTTGATGTGTCAGTGCGTTGTTCCAGAGGTTGTGCATGGCAATGCCTCCGGCTATGGGGTCTTGACGGTCGCGAAATCTGTGCCAATGGGCCGGGGCTGAAAGAGAACACGCTCCACCCGCAGGCGATGTACCTTGCCGCCCGGTAAATCCCAGTCAATCGACTGCCCGGCGCTCAGGCCCAAGAGAGCGCAACCAACAGGGGCCAAGACCGAAACCCTGCCCATCATTGGGTCGGCCTCGTCGGGGTAAACCAACTCGACCTCACGCGTCGTACCGGTGCTTTCGTCGCGGTAGATCACACGGGAATGCATGGTGACGGTATTCTTTTGAATACGATCCGATGGAACGACAATGGCCCGGTCCAATTCTTCGGCCAGGTCATGATCTCCGACAATCTCGCGCAAGCGGACATAATCATGCAATGCGATGACCAATTCGCCTGTATTCAGAAGCGGTGCGTCTTTGTGCCGGAGGGTTGATGTGTTTTCGTGTCTCATGCTGGTGCATGTTACCGAAATCCAAAGCTACCGATTAGCCCCGGGATTGGAACCTTAATGTATCCTATAAGGAGACAATAGGACGTAAAATTCAGCTATCCCATTACTATCTTGTCGATGGTTGCGCATGCTCGATTTGAACTTGTTGGCCGTATTTGCTCGTGTCGTGGAGGCCGGCAGCTTTGCGGAGGCTGCACGGCGCCTATCGAGTTCCCGCTCGGCCGTGAGCAAGTCCGTCGCCAAACTGGAAGTGGCTCTCGGAGCGCGATTGCTCAACCGCACGACCCGCCACTTGAGTCTGACCGAGATTGGCGCGGCCGTTGCCGAGCATGGCGGTCGTATCGTCGAAGAAGCGATTGGCGCCGAAAACCTCGTGGCCAGTCTCGCTTCCGAGCCGCGCGGCGTGTTGCGTGTCAGTGCGTCAGTGGCCTTTGGCACGCTCCATGTTGCCCCCGCGCTGGCCGAGTTTCTTCCACGCTATCCGCAAATGAAGGTCGATATGACGATCACGGATCGCTTGGTTGATCTGGCCGAAGAAGGCTACGACGTGGCGATCTATGTCACCGGGCAACCGCCGCAACATTGGGTGGCGCGCAAGCTGGCGCCGATACGCCGCAAACTGTGCGCGACTCCGGAATACTTTCGCCAGCGAGGCGTTCCGCTCACCCCCACGGATCTGGTTGGGCATAACTGTCTCGACTACACTCGCTCCGGCGAGCAGGGGCGCTGGCGATTTACCGGGCCGGAGGGAGATATTTCGGTTCCGGTGAACGGACCGCTACACGTCGATGACGACGAGGCGCTATCGCAAGCCGTACTCGGTGGCTTGGGCATGGGCCTGCTGCCAACCTTCATCATCGGCAAGGATCTTCAGAGCGGAAAGTTGCAGGCCGTGTTGTCCGAATACATTCCGGTGGAACGCCACGTCTACGCCATGTACCTACCCACGCGACATCTCCCCAACAAAGTCAGAGTGTTCATCGACTTTCTCGTGAAGCTAATAGGCGAGGAACCCTATTGGGATCGAAGCGTCGCCTAGCTAGGAAAGAATCAACGAGTGTCCAGACTCTAGCTGAAGCGCCCCGCGTCGCCAACTCGCTCGCCTAGAAAGTCGAGCCACGCCCGAACCTTGGCCGGGACGTGTTTGCGTCTCGGATAGAAGGCGTAAATTCCCAATTCGACTGCCTGATACTCGGACGTCAGTTCGACCAGCGTGCCGGCGGCCAGATCCATAGTTCGAGGTGAACTTCGGTTGTCAGGCCGAAGCCGTCAATACGTTCGACGGTGACCCACTCTCGCCGGCACCTTGTCTCCGGCGATGCTCGTGTTTGTCCGCGTTGACTGATTGAGGTTGTGAGGTATCTTGAGGTCTAAAGCTCACGCATCCACTGCAACCAGTACATCGCTTTGCGATTCGGCAATCACGTGCTGCGTAACACTGCCGAGCAGCAACTCCTCCGTAACGCTGGTGCCATGCTTTCCCATCACGATGAGGTCGCAGTCAAGCTCCTGTTCTTGCTCGATCGCTTGTAGAGAAGGATCGCCATGCAGAACAAGTGGCATGTAGTCGCCGACTTCCAGGCCGGCCATACGGGCAAGATGGTGCATGCGCTTCATGGCATCATTTCGTGCCGCCACGCGGTAACGTGCAATCACGTCATCTTCGACGCCAGCAAATCTAAGTTTTGATTCGAAGGGAACTTCGAAGGCGTGAAGCAGGACGATATCTGCATCGGGGGCGACCACCCGGCCAAGACGGATTGATTTTTCCGATACCGGAGAAAAATCGACGGGAATCAGCAATCGACGGTAGGGTGCGTACGGCGGTTGCTTAACCATCAGTATGGGATGCTGAATGGTTTTGCGCAGCAGTCGCGATGCCGTGGATCCCAGCAGCAAATGACGCAAGTAGTCCTCACCGCGCACGCCGAGGATCAGCAGATCCGCCTCCAGGGCAGCGGCGTTGGCGACAATCGAGGCCAGTGGCGCGCCAGAGACGATCAGCGCGTTGGCGGTTACACCTTGATTGTGGGTGGGATCAGCCAACGAGGTCGCCAGCAATTTCCGTACGTTATTCTCAAGTTTCTGCTTCACCTCGGTGGTGTCGTCTCCGATCAGTTCGCGCAGGGCATCGATTGCATCGAGTTCGATCGCGTGCATGACGCTGTAGGAAGCTCCGGTAGTGGCGGCGATCCGGAAACCCCGGTCGACTGCATGACGCGACGGGGCCGAAAGATCCGTCGCGGCTAAAAGTTGCTTGAGTTTGACCATGTTCAAATTCCTCCCGCTTGAATGCTGTTATCTTTTTACAGACAAGTTCGACAATCCAACAAATGGGCCATGCATAAAGATACACGGAGATACCTCTCTGATGACTGAAAACCAGATTAATGGTTCCCGGCATGAAGGCTGGCACAGCCTGACTCATGAAGATGTCTTGCGGGCGCTACGAACCGAACCGGGTGGCCTGGCAGACTCCGAGGTACGCGAGCGAATGGCGCGTTACGGGCCGAATCGACTGACGCCGCCCAAGCGCCGTAGCCCGTTGCAACGTCTGCTGATGCAGTTCCACAACATATTGCTCTATGTGATGCTGGGGGCCGCCGTCATCACAGCCTTTCTCCACCATTGGGTCGATACGGGTGTATTGCTTGCCGCAGTGGTGATCAACGCCATCATCGGATTCATCCAGGAAGGCAAGGCCGAGGCCGCGCTCGATGCCATTCGTGCGATGCTGTCTCCGCATGCTACGGTAATTCGTGCCGGCAGCCGGCGCGAAATCGACGCCACCGACCTGGTGCCGGGCGACTTGGTATTCCTCGTCTCGGGCGACCGTGTTCCGGCAGACCTGCGTCTGGTTTCAGTCAAGGACCTGCGCGTTGAAGAGGCCGCGTTGACCGGCGAGTCGATGCCGGTGGAGAAGAGCATCGATACCGTCAGCGCCGATGCCCCGCTGGGTGACCGATATGACATGGCCTATTCGGGCACCCTGGTGGTCTATGGTCAGGCAACAGGCGTTGTGGTTGCGACTGGTGCCATGACCGAGTTGGGCAAAATCAATGAAATGCTCACCGGCATTCAGAGCTTGACGACACCACTGCTGCGCCAGATCGACCGCTTCGGCCGCGTATTGGCGCTGGCCATTCTGGGAATGTCCGCGGCTACCTTTGTGCTGGGTACGTTGTGGCGTGACCATGCTCCCGCTGAAATGTTCATGATGGTCGTGGCGCTGGCGGCCTCGGCGATTCCTGAAGGATTGCCGGCGATCATGACGGTGACCCTGGCGCTCGGCGTGCAGCGCATGGCACGCCGCCGCGCGATCATCCGTCACCTGCCCGCCGTCGAAGCGCTCGGGTCGGTGACGGTAATCTGCTCGGACAAGACCGGTACGCTGACCCGGAATGAGATGACAGTGCAACGCGTGGTCTGCGCCGGGCATGTATTCGACGTCGGCGGAGTCGGTTACGCTCCGGTAGGTGATTTCAGTATCGACGGCCGCATCATCGATACCGAACACTACCCATCGCTGGCCATGGCAATCCGTGCCGGCGTGCTCTGCAACGACGCTCGTCTGCGTCAGGAAGACGACAGCTGGCGCGTGGAAGGTGATCCCACCGAGGGAGCTCTGCTCGTGCTGGGTGGCAAGACCGGGTTCTGGCAGCATGCCGGCGAGACTGCCTGGCCGCGACTCGATACCATTCCCTTCGAGTCGCAGAATCGCTTCATGGCCACGCATCACCGCGATAGCGACGGCGACTCCTGGATTTTTGTCAAGGGTGCCCCCGAGCGAATTCTCGACATGTGCAGCTTCCAGTTGAGCCGCGATGGCGAACATCCGGTCGATGTCGATACCTGGCGGCGCATGGCAACTGATACGGCAGCACAGGGTTTGCGTCTGCTCGCGCTGGCCTGCAAGCGGGCAGCGCCGGAGGGCGAGCGTTTGAGCGTTTCCGACCTGGAAGATGGATACACGCTCCTGGCACTGGTCGGTATCATCGACCCGCCGCGCAAGGAGGCCGTCCGTGCCGTAGGTGAATGCCATCATGCCGGCATCCGCGTCAAGATGATTACCGGCGACCACGCAGAAACGGCGCGTGCGATCGGCGCCCAGCTCGCCATCGGCGTCGGCAAGCCGGCCATAACCGGAGCTGAAGTCGCATTGATGGACGATGCCGCCTTGCGGCGCGTGGCGATGGAAGTCGATGTCTTTGCCCGTGCCAGCCCGGAACACAAGCTGCGTCTGGTGCAGGCCCTGCAGGCCGACGGCCAGGTAGTGGCAATGACCGGCGACGGGGTGAATGATGCGCCGGCGCTCAAGTGCGCCGATGTTGGTGTGGCAATGGGTATGAAGGGCACCGAAGCTGCCAAGGAAGCCGCCGACATGGTGCTGGCCGACGACAACTTCGCCACCATCGCGTCCGCCGTGCGTGAAGGTCGGGCGGTCTATGACAATTTGAAGAAGTTCATCCTCTTCATGCTGCCGACCAACGGCGGCGAGGCCCTGGTGGTAATTGCCGCCATCCTGTTCGAGCTGGCCCTGCCGCTCACCCCAGCGCAGGTGTTGTGGATCAACATGGTCACCTCCAGTACCCTGGGCCTGGCCCTGGCTTTCGAACCCGCTGAGCACGGCATCATGAACCGACGTCCCCGCCCGCCGGGCGAAGCGTTGTTGTCCGGTTTCTTCATCTGGCGGGTATTGATGGTTTCCGTTCTGATGATGACAGGTGCGCTTGGCCTGTTTCTGTGGGAACTGGAAATCGGCACCAACATCGAAACGGCACGAACCATGGCAGTCAATGCGGTGGTCGTGGCGGAGATGTTTTACTTGGTCAATAGCCGCTATATTCTCGCGCCTGTGGTGAACCTGGAAGGGCTGACCGGGAACCGCTACATATTGCTTGCGATAGCGGCCTGCATCCCGCTGCAACTCGCCTACACCCACGCCCCGATGATGCAGTCCATTTTTGATTCCACCGACCTGTCGTTGCTGGAATGGGCCAAGGTCGTCGCCGCCGGCCTGCTGGTGTTCTGCATCGCCGAACTCGAGAAGGCCGTTATTCGCCGTTTACCCCTCGCAGCGCGACTCGGACACGCATGAAGAGGAGGAACACGAGTGACGGTCAGTTCCGTCCCGGCAATCCCGTAATGCGCCGCTAGAATGGCCAGCATGGAACTCGCACTAATTGTTTTCCTCCCCTTCCTGGGCAGCCTGTGCGCTGCGTTTCTGCCATCCAATGCACGCAATGCCGAAGCCTGGCTAGCAGGCTTCGTGGCGTTGGCGGTCGCGGCCATTGTTATTGGCATGTATCCGCAAGTGGCGACTGCGGAGGTGCTGCGTCTCAACCTGCCCTGGGCACCGGCGCTCGGGCTCGACATCAGCCTGCGCATGGACGGCTTCGCATGGCTGTTCGCGCTTCTGGTGAGTGGCATGGGACTGCTGGTGGTGATCTATGCGCGTTACTACATGTCACCCGCCGATCCGGTGCCGCGCTTCTTCTCTTTCTTCCTCACCTTTATGGGCGCCATGCTCGGCGTCGTGCTTTCAGGCCACCTGATCCAGATGGTGATGTTTTGGGAGATGACCAGCCTGTCGTCCTTCATGCTGATCGCCTATTGGCACCACCGCGGCGAAGCGCGGCGCGGCGCGCGCATGGCGCTTATCGTCACCGGCACGGGCGGCATCGCTCTGTTGGGCGGCGTGCTGCTGCTCGGCCACATCTCCGGCGGCTATGACCTCGACACCGTGCTGGCGGCCGGACCGCAGATCCGGGCTCATGCGTGGTATCCGGCGGTGCTGTGGCTGGTCGCGCTGGGCGCGCTGACCAAGAGCGCCCAGTTCCCCTTCCATTTCTGGCTGCCGCACGCGATGTCTGCGCCGACGCCGGTCTCGGCCTACCTGCATTCAGCAACCATGGTCAAGGCCGGCGTGTTCCTGCTGGCGCGGCTCTGGCCGGTGCTGGCTGGCACCGATGCCTGGTTCTGGATCGTCGGCGGTGCCGGGTTGTGCTCGCTGGTGCTGGGCGGTTACCTCGCGATGTTCCAGCAGGACATAAAAGGCGTGCTGGCCTACTCGACGATCAGCCACCTCGGCCTCATCACGCTGCTGCTCGGTATGAACAGCGAGCTGGCGCTGGTCGCCGCGGTGTTCCACATCGTCAACCATGCCACGTTCAAGGCTTCGCTGTTCATGGCCGCCGGCATCGTGGACCACGAGACCGGCACGCGCGACCTCGGTCGCCTGTCCGGGCTCTCCCGCGCCATGCCGCTCACCGCAGCGCTGGCAGTGGTGGCGGCGGCGGCGATGGCCGGCGTGCCGTTGTTGAATGGCTTCCTGTCGAAGGAAATGTTCTTCGCCGAGACCGTATTCCTCGACCGCCCCGGCTGGCAGCAAATCGCCTTGCCGCTGGCGGCCACGCTGGCCGGCGTGTTCAGCGTCGCCTACTCGCTGCGCCTGATCTACCGGGTCTTCTTCGGCAAGTTGGCACAAGACCTGCCGCATGCGCCTCACGAGCCAACCCGCTGGATGCTGCTGCCGAGCGCGCTGCTAGTCGCTGCCTGCGTCCTGGTCGGCATTTTCCCAGAGCTCGTCATCGGCCCCTATCTGCGCACGGCGGCCGGCGCGATCCTCGGTGCCAACGCACCGACCTACAGTCTGGCGGTTTGGCACGGCCTCAACACGCCCCTGATGATGAGCCTGGTCGCCCTTGCCGGTGGCGTGTCGCTGTATGCCTTCATCCTTGCCCGGCGGCGCGCGACGACAGTGCCGTTGCTCGAAGCCATCGACGGCCGCCATCTTTTCGACGTGTCGCTTACGGCACTGACCACCGGTGCGGAACGGACGATGCGGCGGCTAACGTCGCCACGCTTACAAATGCAGATGCTGCTCATCTTCGTCGTTGCCCTCGGTGGTGCGCTGCTGCTGATCAGACCCTTCGACATCGGTTGGGGCAGCCGACCCCTGCTGCCGCTCGATCCCGCGTTCGCGTTGCTCTGGGTCATCGGTGGCACCTGTGCCCTGGCCGTCGCGTGGCAGGCGAAATATCACCGCTTCGCCGCTGTCGCCTTTGCCGGCGGAGCAGGGCTGGCAACCAGCCTGACCTTCGTCTGGTTCTCGGCACCCGACCTAGCCCTTACCCAGCTCACGGTCGAGGTTGTCACCACCGTGCTGATCCTGCTCGGCCTGCGCTGGCTGCCGCGCCGCGACGAAAGCATCGCCGGTCCCGGTGGCGCCACGCCGCGCCTGCGGCGGTCGCGCGATATCCTGGTGGCGAGTGGCTGCGGCCTGGGGCTCGCGGCCCTAGCCTACGCAGTGCTGACCCGTCCCGCCATCGAAGGCATCGCGCCCTTCTTCGTTCAGCAGGCGCTACCGCAAGGCGGTGGGCTCAACGTGGTCAACGTCATCCTGGTGGACTTTCGCGGCTTCGACACCTTTGGCGAGATCACCGTACTGGGCATCGTCGCCCTCACCGTGTATGCGCTGCTGCGCCGCTTCCGTCCGGCACCAGAAAGTATTCCCCTGCCACGCCAGCAGCAGGAACAGGATGGCGATGCGACGTCCGAGAACCCCCACGAGGCGCTCCTGCCCACTGGTGCCATGATGCTGCCCGCCGTATTGGTACGGCTGCTGTTGCCGCTGGCGATGCTGGTGTCGCTATTCTTCCTGCTACGCGGCCACAACGCGCCGGGCGGCGGCTTCGTCGGGGGCCTGATCCTGGCCACTGCGGTGATCCTCCAATACCTGGTTGGCGGCACGGTCTGGGTCGAATCCCGTCTGCGCATCCATCCGCTCTACTGGATTGCCGTCGGTCTGCTCGCCGCCGCCGCCGCCGGCATCAGCGCCGCCGTCGGCGGTACACCCTTCCTCACCAGCCAGGCGTGGCACGGCGCGTTGCCCGGTATTGGCGAACTGCATCTGTCGAGCGTGCTGCTGTTCGACCTCGGCGTCTACATGCTGGTGGTCGGCGCCACGGTGCTGATGCTGGTGGCCATCGCCCACCAGTCGCTACGCAGCCATCACAAATCTGCTGCGGGGGGAGCGCGCTAATGGAAATCGTCTTTGCCATCGCCATCGGCGTCATGGCCGGCTCCGGCATCTACCTGCTGCTGCGCCCACGCACCTTTCAGGTAATCATGGGCCTGTCGCTGCTGTCCTATGCGGTCAACCTGTTCATCTTCGGCATGGGCCGGCTACGCATCGGCGCTGCGCCGGTGATCGACGCGACACGCAGCGCCGATCCGGCACTCTACGCCGATCCGGTGCCACAGGCCCTGGTGCTGACCGCCATCGTCATCGGCTTTGCCGTCACCGCGCTGCTACTCGTCGTTCTGCTTGCCGCACGCGGATTGTCGGGCACCGACCATGTGGACGGCCGCGAGCCGGAGCAGGAATGACGCAGCACCTGCTCATCCTGCCAATCCTGCTGCCATTCTTAACCGGGGCATTGCTGTTGTTCTCGAGCGAGGCGCGCCATGGATGGCGCGCCCTGTTCGCCCTGTTCGCCACACTGGCGCAACTGGCGGTGGCGCTCACCCTGCTCGCCGGCATCGACGGCTGGATTGCCACGCCCTGGCAGGACGGCGTCACCGTCTATGCGCTTGGCAACTGGGCCGCGCCGTTCGGCATCGTGCTGGTAGCGGACCATCTGGCCACTCTGATGCTGACGCTCACCTCCATCCTCGGCCTGGCCACGCTGGTCTACGCCCTCGCCCGTTGGGAACGCGCCGGCAGCCATTTCCTGCCCCTCTTCCAGTTCCTGCTGATGGGTCTCAACGGCACCTTCCTCACCGGTGATCTGTTCAACCTGTTCGTCTTCTTCGAGGTGTTGCTGGCCGCTTCCTACGGGCTGGCCCTGCATGCCTCTGGCGTGCCGCGCGCCAAGACGGGCCTGCACTACATCGTGGTCAACCTGGTCGCATCGCTGGTCTTCCTGGTCGCCGCCGCCCTGATCTACGGCGTCACCGGCACGCTCAACATGGCCGAAATAGCGCTTGCCGTGCCACGGCTCGACACTGACGCGCGCGCCCTGTTCGAAATCGGTGCACTCCTCCTAGGCATCGTCTTCCTCGTCAAGGCCGGCGCCTGGCCTCTCAACTTCTGGCTGCCCGCCACCTACGCCGCCGCCACCCCACCGGTCGGCGCGGTGTTCGCCATTCTCACCAAGGTCGGCGTGTATGCGCTGCTGCGTTTTTCCATCCTGTTCGGCCAAGATGTCGCGCCGGCACCCTTCAAGGGCGACTGGCTGTTCTTCTGCGGCCTGGCCACTATCGCAGTCGGCACGCTGGGCGTGCTCGCCGCGCAGAAGCTCGACCGCCTCGGCGGCTTCATGGTCGTCGTCTCCTCCGGCACCCTGCTGGCCGCCTTCGGCTTCACCGGCACGACGCTCACCGCCCCTGCGCTCTACTATCTCGCCAGTTCGGTGCTCGGCAGCGGTGCCTTCTTCATGTTGATCGAATTGGCCGAACGCAACCGTACCGCCGCCGCCGACCTGCTGGCCATCAGCTTCGAGGCTTTCGGCCTGCAGGATCGGCACGAGTCGGAGCATCCAGACGAAATGGCCGGCGTCGCGATTCCGGCAGCGATGGCCTTCCTCGGCTTGGCCTTTTTCTCCTGCGCCGCCGTGCTCAGCGGCCTGCCGCCGTTGTCAGGCTTCGTCGCCAAGTTCGCGCTGCTAAAGGCTGCCATCGCCGCACCGCCGGTGGCCCCCGCACTGAACGCCGGTCTGCTGTTCACCGCCTTGCTGCTGTCGGGCCTTGCCGCCCTGATCGCGCTGTCGCGACTCGGCATCCGCGTCTTTTGGGACAGCGAGCGGCCGACGCCGCGCCTGCAATGGCTGGAAGCCGGCCCGGTGGCAGGACTGGTGCTGCTGTGTTTTGCGCTGGCCTTCGGCGCCGGCCCGGCAATGGCCTATTTCGAGGCGGCGGCACGCGCGCTGCACGATCCCGCCACCTACATCGGTGTCGTGCTGTCTGGAGGCCGACCATGAAAGGCCGGTCGTGAATCGCCCACCTGTCGTGCCGCTGCTACCGGTCGTGCTGCTGATCGTCTGGCTGCTGCTCAACGACAGTCTGTCGCTCGGCCATGTCCTGCTGGGCGTCGCTTTCGCCTTGTTCGTCAGCGCCGCCGTGAGACGGCTGCGCCCGTTGCCGGCATTGCCGCACCGCCTCCATGTCGCCATCGGCCTGTGCTGGCGTGTGTTCCTGGATATCGTACGCTCCAACATCGGCGTCGGCCGCGTCATTCTTGGCGCGGCGCGACGTCAGCCGACCATCGGTTTCCTCAAGATTCCACTTGACCTACGTGATCCGCACGGCCTGGCCATGCTATCCATCATCGTCACCGGCACGCCCGGCACGGTGTGGTCCGGCCACGACCCGACGACCAACGTGCTCACGCTGCACGTCCTCGACCTGCAAGACGAGGACGCGTGGATCCACACGATCAAGGACCGCTACGAACGCCCCCTGATGGAGATCTTCGAATGAACGTCATCCTTCCCTTCGCCGTGAACTTCGCGCTCACCTGCTTCGCGCTGGCCATGCTCTGCGCCCTGATCCGCCTGCTGCGCGGCCCCGCCGCCCAGGACCGCATCCTCGCGCTCGACACGCTCTACATCAACGGCATGCTGACCATCCTGATGCTGGGCATCGGCTTCGGCTCTGCGATCTACTTTGACATCGCGCTGCTGATTGCCCTGTTCGGCTTCGTCGGCTCGACGGCGATGGCCAAGTTTCTGCTGCGCGGCGAGGTAATCGAGCCATGAGCGCTGCCGACGTCCCCCTCTGGGCTGCACTGCCCGCCGCACTGCTGCTGATCTGCGGCGGCCTGCTGACCCTCGTCGGCTCGCTCGGGCTGCTGCGCCTCGACTCCTTCTTCGCCCGCATCCACGCACCGACCATGGGCGGCACGCTCGGCGCCGGCTGCGTGTTACTCGCTTCGATGCTCGTCTCGACAGCCTTGGCGCAGCGTCCGGTGATCCACGAACTGCTCATCACGCTGTTCATCCTCATCACCGCGCCGGTCACGACGATGCTGCTGATGCGCGCAGCTATTCTTCGCAGCAAGGAATAGGGCAAAAGGAAGATTGCGCAGGTACATGAAATGTATGGCGCTATAAACTACCCTCGGGAAGAATTGTGTGCGAAGCCTGACCCGTGAGGGGAAAGAACCGCAGCGTGCGCTGCCTTCGTCCTACGATCTCACCTCAATGAACGCAAAATCCAGATGGTGCATGAATTCTCGCAGTATCAGCAAAGTCGCCGAGAACTGTGCAGTGGTCGGGATTGGGTCCATAGTGGCCGGCCGCCCCTGCACGATCGCGGCAAGCCTATTAAATGTCTGTTCCACCATATCGCGTGAAAGCATCATGTGAGATTGCTCGGGAACGCCGGCAGTTGTGGCAATGGTGCGAACGGACGCATCTGTCGTGGAAAGTGTTGAGCCGTTCACGATCGAGAGATGAATTCGAAACAGTTCGTCCTCCACCAGGGTGATCGCGTTCTCCATCTCGGCCTCGGTGGGCGGATTGTGCTTGAATTGCCTTGCGATTCTTACCGAGCCCAATAGTAGCGTAATCGGCGGTGCCGACCCAATTTCGTCTCGACTGACGACAACGGTCTGCTCCTCCCCGATATGGATGATAGTGGCAGGACCGTTGGCAGAGCGATTATCGATTTTTTGCCTACGTTTATTGCTTGGCATCTGGTTTATCTTTTCCCATGGAGTTGAACAACTCGATGGATGCCAGGGCGTTGAACGGCAAGGTTACATTGTGCTTGAGTCCTTCGCCGTAGGCTGCCTTCAAGTCCTTAAGCAAAACAGCCAAGGCAGTGTCTGCCGTCCACGCTGAAACATCGCTCCAGTTTCTGACGACCCAGCTATCACCTGTACTCACTTTCAATAGATAGCGGTTTCAAGTCCCAAGCGCTTCGCGACGGCCGATCAAATTGTCAGACATCATGCAAACCGTCGCGAAGCAAGAGGGAGCGTTGGTTGCAGCGTGCTGGCTCAGCTGAACAGTTTGTTGGCGGTTTCGGCAATCAGCTTGCCCTGAAAGCGCGCCCCATCGAGTTCGTTCGCGCTAGGCTGACGCTGCCCCTGACCGCCGGCAATCGTCGTCGCGCCGTACGGGCTGCCGCCAACGATTTCATCGAGCGTCATCTGGCCCTGGTAGCTGTAGGGCAGGCCGACGATGACCATGCCGAAATGCATGAGGTTGGTGATCACCGAAAACAGCGTGACCTCCTGCCCGCCGTGCTGAGTGGCGGTCGACGTGAAGGCGCCACCAACCTTGCCGTGCAAGGCGCCCCGCGCCCACAGTCCGCCGGCCTGGTCGAGGAAACTCGCCATTTGCGAAGGCATGCGGCCGAAGCGAGTCGGGCAGCCGACGATGATGGCGTCGTAATCGGGCAGTTCTGCCACCGTCGCCACCGGGGCGGCCTGGTCGAGCTTGAAATGGGCGGCTTTGGCGACCTCTGCCGGGGCCGTTTCGGGCACCCGCTTGACATCGACCGTGGCGCCTGCGGAGCGGGCACCTTCGGCGACGGCCTGCGCCATGGATTCAATATGACCGTAGCTTGAGTAATAGAGCACGAGGACTTTTGACATGGGTATCTCCACTTGAGGTTATTGGTTTTGCGATGGTCTGTACGCGGCACGGGCGTGAATTCGCGACAACGTCCACCACGCGGAATAATAGGCGTTATAAAGTGTTGCAGAAAATATTCATGCGCTTCGGGATTCAAGCGCGGCGCCAGTGCCGCACTTGAATCCGAAGTCATATCGGCGACTACTGCCGTTCAAGTCGTTCGGCCAGCACCGCATCGATTGATGCCCGCCCCGCGCCGCTGATCCCCAGCGATACGGTCGCGGCCAGCAAGGCGAGGCCGAACTCGATGCCGTTGTTGCTCATGAACAGGCCGTTACCGATATGCACGCTGAAGATGGCGACCAGCATGGTGAAGCCCAATATGGCCGCAGCGGGGCGAACCAGGAGACCCAGGAGCAGGGCCAGACCGCCGAAGAACTCGGCGCCGCCGGCCAGCGCGGCCATCAACATACCCGGTTCGATGCCGATCGAGGCCATCCATTTGCCGGTTCCTTCGAGGCCGTAGCCGCCGAACCAGCCAAACAGTTTCTGTGCGCCGTGGGCGGCGAAGATGATGCCAACCGGAATGCGCAGGGCGAGTGGAGACAGTCCGGCGGTGGTGGCAACGAGGTGCTTGATGATCGAAGTGTTGTTGGCATTCATGGTCATGCTCCTGGGTTCAGTTCAAAAAAGTCTCAACTCTTGCGGATGAAGGTCGGCGCGATGCTGGTACCAAGTCCGGCGCCGTAGCCGAGGTAGATGTTCAGCCCGGCCAGCGGTTCGAGATAACGCGCGTTCTTGAGGCTGCCGGCGTCGATGGTTTCGAAGCCCATGCTGTCGGCCAACTGGCGCGCCGTTTCCTTCGCTGCGGGGCTGTCGCTGGCGAGAAACACGCTGACCTTGCGACCACCGCCGAAATCAGCCCCCTCGGCCAGCACCGGCGCGAAGACGGTGTTGAACGCCTTGACCACTTCGGCGCCCGGCACCGCCTTGGCGATTTCCTCGCTGGCCGATGTGCTGTGGCCAAGCGTGAGGCCCATGTAGTCGGCCGTCAGCGGGTTGGTGATGTCGATCACCACCTTGCCTTGCAGATTGCCGACCGAGCGCAGCGCGGCAATGGCATCGTCGAAGGCGGTCGCCAGCACTACGACATCGGCGCCGGCTGCGGCGTTGCCGGCATTGACTGCCGCAGCACCTGGGTTGGCGGCGGCGACGGTGCGCGCCTTGTCGAGATTGCGTGCGGTGATGCTGACCTGGTGGCCGGCGCGGGTGAGTTGCTTGACGAAGGCCGAGCCCATATTGCCGGCGCCAATAACGGTAACTTTCATGATGATTCCTTTCTGAGCAGTGGTTGGAGTGAAGCTTTGCCGTTGCGTGTTTGTTGTGCGCTTGGCATGGATGGAACTTTATAGAACCGATTAAGATTGATAAACTGGACTCGGTGGCATAGATCGTTCCGATAAACGAGACAATAGAAGGCAATGAACAAGCTTTTGCAAATCGAGGTTCTGGTCGAGGTCGTGCGTTCCGGCAGCTTTGTCGGTGCGGCCGAGGTGCTCGGCATGTCGAAGGCGGCGGTGTCGCGCCACGTCAGCGAACTCGAGGCCCGGCTCGGCATGCGGCTCCTGCAGCGCACGACGCGCCGGCTCGCCTTGACCGAGGCGGGGCAGATCTTTCATGCCCGCAGCAAGGACATCCTGGACAGCGTGAGCGAGTCCGAGGACGAAATTTCGACCCAGACCGGCACCGCCAGCGGCCAATTGCGGATCAGCGCCCCGGTGACTTTTGGAGTGCGCCATCTGGCACCACTGTGGGGCGAGTTCCGGCGGCGCCACCCCAAGGTGACGCTGGACATCACGCTGGCCGACCGGGTGGTCGATCTGATCGAGGAGGGCTACGACCTGGCGATCAGGATCGGCCGCCTGAGCAGTTCAACGCTGGTCAGCCGCCGGCTGGCAATCACCCGCATGGTGCTCTGCGCCGCACCCGACTATCTCGCTGCGCACGGCACGCCGCGTCATCCGCACGAACTGGCGGGGCATGAAATCCTGGCCTACAGCTACTGGTCGGACAAGGATGAATGGCGCTTCGACGGTCCGGAGGGGGCGGTCAGCGTGCGTACCCAGCCCTGCCTGAGTTCCAACAGTGGCGATACCTGCCGGGCCGCGGCACTGGCTTGCCAAGGGGTGATCCTGCAACCCTCGTTTTTAGTGGATACGGATTTGGCGGCGGGTACGTTGGTCGAGTTAATGCCAGAGTATCGGGCGGTCGAATTGGGAATTTACGCCGTCTATCCGACGCGCAAACACGTCCCGGCCAAGGTGCGGGCGCTGCTCGACTTTCTCGGCGAGCGATTTGGCGACGCGGGGCGCTTCCGCTAGAGTCTGTGCTTCTGTCTGGAACCTAAGCAGCGGTTGCCTGAAGCACACGCGGCTGACCGGCAAGTTGCGTATCCAGATCGCCTTGCCTGAAGGGAGTCCCGGCCATGATCAGCATCGAGCGCATCGCCACACGTCCGGCCGACCTCGGCGGCGGCATGATCGTGCGTCGCGCATTGCCAACCCGACAGCGGCGCATGGTGGGTGCCTGGTGCTTCCTCGATCATGCCGGGCCGGTGGAGTTTCCCGAAGGCGAGTCGATGCGAGTCGGAGCACATCCCCATACCGCCCTGCAGACATTTACTTGGCTGATCGAAGGCGAAATCCTCCACCGGGACAGCCTGGGCAGCGAACAGATCATCCGTCCGGGGCAGGTGAACCTGATGACAGCCGGGCGCGGCATCGTCCATACGGAGGACTCACTGCCTCATGTCCGTCGGCTACATGCCGCGCAACTGTGGATTGCCTTGCCGCGTGAGGCGGCGGATTGCGCGCCGGCTTTCGACCACCATCCCAAATTGCCAAACTGGACCGAGAACGACTGCGAACTCACACTGCTGGCTGGCACCTATCGCGGCCATCGCGCGCCAGTACGCCTGTATTCGCCGTTATTGTGTCTTGATCTGTACAGCATGCCTGGCGCCACGATCGAGCTTGAGCTGAATCCGGATTTTGAGTATGGCATCCTGCCTTTGGAAGGCTCGGTGTTCCTCGAAGGGAACAGCTTCGCGATGGACGAGTTTATCTATCTCGGTGTCGGCATCGACAAGCTCCGCCTGAAACTGGCGGCCGGCAGCCGCCTTCTGCTGCTGGGTGGCGAGCCGTTCGGCGAACCCATCGTGATGTGGTGGAACTTTGTCGGCCACAATAAGTCAGCCATCGCCGCTGCCCAGCGCGAATGGGAATCCGGCGGATTGCGCTTTGGGCACGTCGAGGGCGACGATGGGCGGCGACTTGTTGCGCCTACTTTGCCTTGGTCGGGTTACTGACTCTCCGGCTTCCCGGTCGCGGCACGCCAAGCATCGTACCCACCCTGCAAGGGCCGGACGGATAGATAGCCAGCATTGAGCAAATTCCGGGCAGCCTGGACAGCACCGGCATCCTCGGGGCAAGCGCATAGCGTGACGATGGGATGAGACTTCGGCCAATCGCCGACCGCCTCGCGCAGGAAATCATGCTCGGCAACCTTCGTACCGGGAATCGGGCCGGTCTGTGCAACCATCGTAGCGCCGCGCAGATCAAGCACCAGCGGCGGCTGTTCGGCCTGCATCGCCGCGACCAACTCGCCAGGGGTAATGTGTGGAACGGCGCAGAATTTCCTGAACCGGTATTTCTGCCACAGCTTCCATCCCAGCCAGATGCCGAGCACAGCCGCTGCAATCAGCGCCGCATTGCCGGCATGCTGTTCCAGAAACGTGATGGTGGCTTGCACGGTATCCTTCAGCATCCAGCCCGCCCCCAGAGCCAGCCCGGCCCACAAGCCGGCGCCGGCCCCGGCGGCCAGGAGAAACCCCGGCTGGCTCATGCGCAGCGCGCCGGCAATCGGCGGTGCCACCGTCGAGAAGCCGGGAATGAATTTGGCCACGACAAGTGATGACACGCCCCAGCGAATGAAGCGCGCCTCGGTCTGGCTGACGCAGGAGGCGGGGTTGATGGAGAGCTTGCACAAGCCCGACAACACCCGGTAGCCGAAAAGTTTGCCCGACCAATACCAGATCCAGTCAGCAATCACGGAAGCGACGATGGCGGCAGCCAGAACTTTGCCCAGGTCACCCGGCGTCGCCATCAGGCTGCCGGCCAGCAACAAGGTCGGCACCGCCGGCACCGGCAATCCGATCTGCTGCAGGAATACGTTTACGAATATGACCGCAACAGCATCCTGTCGCAAGGTTTCGCCAATCTGTGCCATCTCCACCGCAAACTCCCGCAGATATTAGCTACGACGCGCGTTAACCTTGACCAAAGCCTGCACCTGGCCATTGGCATACCGGCAGGTTTCAGGATGCTGCTGTCGTAGAAGTTACAACCGCCACCGGCCGCACTTGGCCGACTGCACGTATTGAGCATCGTGCCAGAAAGCGGTCGCACGATGTAGCAGGGCGACCGCCAAATGATGAAGACTCTAAATCTCAGTCTGCTCAGAGATCTCCAGGGCGTCATCTACTTCAATACCGAGATACCGAACGGTGCTTTCCAGCTTCGAGTGACCCAACAGAAGCTGAACGGCCCGTAGATTCTTGGTCCTTTTGTAGATCAGTGTCGCCTTGGTACGCCGCATCGTATGGGTGCCATAGACCGTCGGATCGAGGCCGATAGCAGCAACCCAATGATGGACGATCCGAGCGTACTGTCGCGTTGAGACATGGGGCGATTTGGAAAGGCGGCTAGGAAACAGGAATTGCTCCGGCTTCAACTTCCCTTTCTCTATCCACGCTGCGACAGCGGCCCTGGTGGGCTCAGTCAGCTCGAACTGTACCGGCCGTTGCGTTTTCCGCTGCACGACCATTGCTCGGGCCAAGACCTGGCTGCCGTGTGTGATATCACGAACGTGCAAATTGACGAGATCACAGCCCCGGAGCTTGCTATCGATTGCGAGGTTGAACATGGCCAAGTCTCGAACCTGATGCGCATTCTGGAGCTGAATCCGGATGGCCCAGATATCCTTCGGCTTCAAGGGTGGCTTCTGACCAACCAGCTTGCCTTTGTTCCAGGGTTCCAAGTGATGAGTGGATTCCATAACTGACTCCTACGTTGTTGATCGGAGTCTGATTGTTCTACGTCTGAGCGACGGGCGCATTTCCGATCAGGTGCTGGGTGCGTTCAACCGGTCTGAACCTGTCGGTTCCAGTATTTGAAAGAGCCATCATCAATATGGCCACTTCATTTTGATACCTGCCTGACGTTGGCCACTTGGCACCGCTTGCATATTGGCTTTAGTCTCAACGATGTCGGTAAATAGCAGCCATGACTGAAGCCAGCGAGCCCATCTGTGATAGCGGGAGCCAATCATGGACATTGGATAAATTCACTTGCTGCCGGGAAGTGCTATGGATAGGATTGGCCTATTACATTGTCAAGTCGCCGTTCCAAGGAGGAACAAGTCATGAGCAACGAAAGCAAATGCCCCTTCGCCGAACAACAAGGTGCCCGCACTACGGCCGCTGCGCAGTCGAACAGCGACTGGTGGCCGAATCAGCTGAACCTCAAAATCCTGCACCAGCACTCCTCCAAATCCAATCCGCTGGGCGAGAACTTCAATTACGCAGAGGAGTTCAAGAAGCTCGACTTGGCCGCGCTGAAGAAGGACCTCAACGCACTGATGACGGATTCGCAGGACTGGTGGCCGGCCGACTGGGGCCACTATGGCGGCCTGTTCATCCGCATGGCCTGGCATAGCGCAGGTACTTACCGCATCTCGGACGGACGCGGCGGCGCCGGCCACGGCAACCAGCGTTTCGCGCCACTCAATAGCTGGCCCGACAACGTCAACCTCGACAAGGCTCGCCGCCTGCTCTGGCCGATCAAGCAGAAGTACGGCAACAGGATTTCCTGGGGCGACCTGCTGATCCTGGCCGGCAACGTCGCGCTGGAATCGATGGGCTTCAAGACCTTCGGTTTCGCCGGCGGGCGCGAGGACCTCTGGGAACCGGAAGAGGACGTCTACTGGGGCGACGAGACCGAGTGGTTGGGCGACAAACGTTACAGCGGCGAGCGCGAGCTCGAAAACCCGCTGGCCGCCGTGCAGATGGGTCTGATCTACGTGAATCCCGAAGGCCCGAACGGCGTGCCGGATGCAGTCGCCTCCGGTCGCGATGTGCGCGAAACTTTCGCGCGCATGGCGATGGACGATGAGGAGACCGTGGCGCTGGTCGCCGGCGGCCATACCTTCGGCAAGTGTCATGGCGCGGGCGATCCGAAGCTGGTCGGCCCCGAGCCCGAAGCCGCGCCCATCGAACAGATGGGCTTGGGCTGGAAGAACGCTCTCGGCTCCGGCTGCGGCGGCGACACCACCAGCAGCGGCATCGAAGGTGCGTGGACGCCGAACCCGACCCAATGGGACAACGGCTACTTCGACATGCTGTTCGGCTACGACTGGAACCTGGTCAAGAGCCCGTCCGGCGCCTGGCAGTGGGTGCCGGTGAACGTGGCCGAAAAGGACCTCGCGCCGGCGGCGCACGATGCGTCGCAGAAGGTCACCACCATCATGACCACGGCCGACCTCTCGCTACGCATGGATACGGCCTACGCGCCGATTTCGCGGCGCTTCCACAAGGATCCGACAGCGTTTGCCGATGCCTTCGCCCGCGCCTGGTTCAAGCTGACCCACCGCGACCTGGGGCCCCGATCGCGCTATCTCGGCCCCGAAGTGCCCGCCGAAGAGCTGATCTGGCAGGACCCGGTGCCGGCCGTCGATCACCCGCTGATCGACGCGAAGGACATCGCCGAGCTGAAGGCGAAGATTCTCGCCACGGGCCTGTCGGTTGCCGAACTGGTGTCTACCGCATGGGCTTCCGCCTCGACTTTCCGCGGCTCCGACAAACGCGGCGGCGGCAACGGCGCGCGCATTCGCCTCGCGCCGCAGAAGGACTGGGAAGCCAACCAGCCGGCGCAGTTGGCCAAGGTGCTGGCCGCGCTCGCAGGCGTGCAGAAGTCCTTCAACAAGAAGGTCTCGCTGGCCGACCTGATCGTGCTGGGCGGCTGCGCCGCCGTCGAGCAGGCCGCCAAGGCTGCCGGCCACGCCATCGAAGTGCCCTTCACGCCCGGCCGTACCGACGCCTCGCAGGAACAGACCGACGTCGAGTCCTTCGCCGTGCTCGAACCCGTCGCCGACGGCTTCCGCAATTACAGCAAGGCAAACTCCAACGTGCCGGCGGAGGAACGTCTGCTCGATAAGGCGCAGTTGCTGACGCTCACTGCCCCCGAGATGACAGTGCTCATCGGTGGTCTGCGCGCGCTCAATGCCAATGTCGACCAGTCCGCCCACGGCGTCTTTACCGAGCGGCCCGGTGTCCTCACCAACGATTTTTTCGTGAACCTGCTCGACATGGGCACAGCGTGGGCGCCGGCTTCGGAGGCCAAGGAAGTGTTTGAAGGCCGCGATCGCAAGACAGGCGATTCGAAGTGGACCGCCACACGTGTCGATCTTGTCTTCGGCTCGAACTCGCAGCTACGGGCGCTGGCCGAGGTCTATGCGCAGGCAGATTCGAAGGACAAGTTCGTGCGGGACTTTGTGGCGGCCTGGAGCAAGGTGATGAACCTGGATCGCTTCGACATGAAGTGATATTGGCAGGATGTCCTGGAGCACCAGTCGAACGCAATCGTGCTGGCATCCAGGATGCCTCTCGCGCCATCACAGGCTGGGCGGCAGGGCAGCTCAGATGCCGGCCGTTGCGCAACCACCTGCACCGGCATCGCCCACTACCGGTCGCTACCTCTTACCGTGCGAGCTGTTTAGTGCTTAGACGCAAAGGGCGAGTAGCGATTTTCGATAAGCTGCCGCTCTGACTCATCGCCCTGGCTATTTACTGAGGAATTTGCGAACGGCGGCAATAAGCATTGTTGCAGCCCATCAAGCAGCAAGCGCCCAATGGCCGTTCAGGCCGAGTTGTGTGAATTGACGTTACGGCAGGTTTTCGAGAGAACCAGCCATTCCAGTGGCCGCTATCCGGTGGAGACCAATTTCCGCTTGTGGCCGGCAAGACTCAGTGCCCACCGGCAGCTACTTGGCATCGGACCTCAGCGGCAGCTATTCGACCGCAAACTTGTAGTGATCAGTGCGTGATCGGTGCCCAAAACGGCCTTAGCGGTTTCCCGATAGTGGCCAGTCAGCCAAACCCAGGTTCTGCGAACTGGGATGCTCCGAAGCGACCGTTGGCGACATTTCAGCGTTCCCATGTATCGGGATCACCGGTCTCGTTCTACTTCACGTTAGCTCACCCGACTTCGGTGGGCCGAAGGGCAAAATCAGCTCGAAAGCCGTGATCCCGTGGTCCGATCGTCCCAGTATCTCTCCATCGTGAGCGCGGGCAATCGAGCGCGTAATCGCCAGACCCAGCCCCGCGCCTTCGCCAAGATACTGGCGGGAAGTATCGACGCGATAAAACCGGTCGAACAGTCGCCCCATGTGCTCCGCTGGAATGGTATCCCCGGTATTTTCGACCACAAGCTTCGCCACCCTTTGATCGCTGTCGTCCATTCGAACGGTGACGCGGCCACCATCCGGCGTGTGGCGAACGGCATTGGATAGCAGATTGCTGATAGCGCGCCGGATCATCAGGCGATCTCCCCATACGATGCCGCTTCCGGAACATTCCAATGTGATGTGTTTCTCTTCAGCGAGAACTCCGTGATACTCCAGCAACCCCTCGACCTCAAGGGCCAGGTCAACCGGCTCACGGTTGGGAATGATCAAGTCATTTTCCGACTTGGCGAGAAAGAGCATGTCAGCAATCATGCGCGACAAACGTTCGAATTCCTCCACATTGGAGGCCAGGATGTCGCGGTAGTCGTCGGCCGTCCTGACCTTCGACAGCGTCACCTGCGTCTGCGTCAACAGGTTGCTGACGGGTGTGCGCAGTTCATGGGCGAGGTCCGAAGAGAAGTCCGACAGCCGCCGAAAGGAACCCTCCAGACGGGCCAGCATCTCGTTGAGGGTTTCGGCGAGATCCGCCAGTTCGGTCGGAATCGAGTCCGTAGGTAGTCGGGCGTTGAGTCGATGCGCGGTAATACCTGCCGCCTCACGTTTGATGGCCTGTAATGGCGCGAGCCCGCGCCGAACGGCAGCCCAACCAAGAACGCCTGTCGCGAGGGCTGCCAGGATCACCACGGACCACAGGGTGGTTCGAAATGAACTCATGAAGTGCTGGTGATGTGAAATATCGGTCGCCACGGCAACCACAGCGGGCTGGACACCGTCGATACCCGTTCGCGTTCGAGCGACAAGTCCGCGGAAGGGCGTACCCTGCTTCGATCTCCAGACCGTCGGATGCGTGGAAACGTCCAGTATCTGCCGATCCAGCAACGCCTGAGGAAAATCCGCACCGCTCGTCGCAAAGAGTGTCCGACCGTCCGGACCTACGACGAGAACCTCCAGCGCGTGGTGTCCGATCAAGGAGTCGTCCAGTTGTTGCGGAAGAGAATCCAGATCCTTCTTCGAATGGACCTTCTCAAGAGCGTGCCGGGCCAGTTCCAGCTTGCCGGAGAGAACTTCCATGTCTTGCTCTTCAAAATGCGCCTCGACTGAGCGGCCGATCAAGAAACCAAGTACCAGCAGAACCACTGTCGAGACTAACGCAAAGAGCAGCGTCAGACGGAAGGTAATTGACTTTTGCCCGCTCAATCGCATCCAGGCATCTCCAGCACGTAACCCATACCACGCACGGTACGGATGAGCTTTGGCTCGAATCCGTCATCCATCTTTGCCCGGAGGCGCCTGACGGCGACTTCAATCACATTCGTGTCACTGTCAAAATTCATGTCCCATACTTGCGATGCGATCAGCGAGCGGGGAAGAACCTCACCCTGCCGGCGCAACAGCAGTTCGAGCAGTGCGAATTCCTTTGCCGTCAGGTCGATGCGGCGGCCTCCACGGGTTACCCGGCGGCGCAGCAAATCGAGTTCCAGATCCGCCACCCGCATCTGCTCTGGTTCCTTGCTGCGACTCCCTCGACGCAACAAGGAACGCACTCGGGCCAGCAACTCGGCAAAGGCGAAGGGCTTCACCAGGTAATCGTCGGCGCCTTGCTCGAAACCCTTTACGCGATCCGCGACCTGATCGCGAGCCGTGAGAAACAGTACCGGCAACTCACGCTTGACGCGGCGTATGCCGGCGAGTACCTGCCAGCCATCCAGCTTGGGCAGCATCACGTCGAGTATCGCCAGATCGTAGTCTCCGGTTTCGCCCAGGTGCAGACCGTCTACGCCATCAAGTGCCAGATCGACGACGAAACCCGCCTCGACCAGACCCTGTTTGACGTACTCGCCGGTTTTCCGCTCATCTTCGACAAGAAGTATTTTCATCGCGCTTCCATCTCATGCTGATGGCGCGATTGTGCGCGCACGGAATCGATGGACTCCAGAGATTACATAAATGTAATCCGGGCGTCAGCCAATTGACGGAATGACCCAATCAGAATGCGCCTTACTCGAAGTCTAAACAAAGATTGCACGGAACCCCAACATGAATCGTCCATTGATCGCAGCTGAAAACCGAACATGGAAATGAAGTCAATTCGCTGGAAACGGAGGATGGCCGTATGCGCTATTGGGCTACTGCTTGCCCTGCCGACGGTGGCCGCCGATACCCCGGCTGCCTCGACCGGTTTGGCTCGTGCGCTGGAGCAAGCCTGGCGACTGCATCCGCAGGCGGCAGGACTGGACGCCCGCGAGGCTGAGGCGCGAGCCGCGCAGGAGGTTGCCGCTGGTCTCACGCCGGAGCCGCCGTCGGTCGCAATTGGTAGCCTGAACGACCGCTACAACCGGAATCTGGGCAGGCAAGAGTGGGAAGTCGAGCTCGCAGCGCCGCTCTGGCTTCCAGGACAAAAGGCCGCGCGCGAGGCGGAGGCGGCGAGCCGCGTCGAAGAAGCGGCGGCAAAACGCGCCGCCTTGCGCTGGGGGCTGGCAGGCGAGTTGCGCGAGGCTTGGTGGTCACTGGCGGCGGCGCGTAATGTCAATGCGCTGGCGATTCGTCGCCTTGCAACTGCGCAGGCGCTGGAAGCTGATGTGCGGCGCCGCTACACGGTCGGCGAATTGTCCCGCATTGACGCCAATCTGGCGCAAGCCGAGGTACTTGCCGCGAGTGCCGAGCAGGCCGAAACCGAGACGGCGCTGCTGCAGGCGGAACAGGCATTACGAACGTTGACAGGTACGGTAGCGCCTCAGGATGTGGGCGAAGAAGTGCCGACGACGCTGCGCCGTTCAGGCGGGCTTCTGAGTATGCCCGATGCCCACCCATCGCTTGTCGCTGCTGCCGCTGCCACTCGCGGCGCCCGCGCCAGGGTGACAGTCGCCGATGAATCGCGCCGTGCGGCGCCGGAGCTGGCGCTGCGCGTGGTGCGCGAGCGCGGCGATTTCGCCGAGCCCTACGCCAACACGGTGGGCATACGCCTGAAAATTCCGTTCTCCTCGGGGCCTCTGGTTCGCCGCGAAACTTCGGCAGCAAAGGCCGACGCCGACCAGGCCGACGCCGAGATGGTACGTGCCCAAACCCGCATCCAGCTCGAAGCAGAACGAGCCGATCGCGCCCTCGCTTCATCGGAGCGGCAGTTCCTTATGGCGCAGGAGCGCCGCCAGCTCTCCGCCGAGAACCTTCGCTTGTCCGAAAAAGCATTTTCACTCGGCGAATCCGACCTAGCGACGCTGCTGCGCATCCGTGCTGCCGCCTTTGACGCCGAAGCCTTTCTCGACCGCCAACGCGTCGCCCGCGCCGCCGCCATATCGCGTCTGAATCAAGCCTTGGGAGTATTGCCGTGAAGCAAGCGAGAGCATTATTGTTGGCCACTGTCATCGCCTTTCCCGCCTGGGCCGGAGGCGACAGCAGCGATGGCCATACGCACGCGGCGCCTGAGCCGCTCCCGGTTGGCACTTTGTCGCCGCGGGCAGCGGCGGCAACTGAAGATTTCGAAGTGGTTGCAGCCATCGAAGGCAAGAAGCTGGTGGTCTATCTCGATCGCTTCGCCAGCAACGAGCCGGTGACAAAGGCCAATGTGGAGGTAGAGGGCGGAGGGCTGAAGGGAGTCGCCGGCGAGATAGCGCCAGGAACCTACGCCCTGGAATTGGCAACGGCCATGTCCCCGGGCAAGCATCCGCTCACGATTGCCATCGAAGCCGGCGATACCGCCGATCTGCTGACGGCCACGCTGGATATTTCTCCTGCTGCGACGAGTGAAGAACATATACACGGCTGGAGCGAACGAATCGTCTGGATTGTCGCCAGCCTTCTTCTACTTGCCGCTGGCGCTCTGCTGGTCGTGCGCCGCCGCAACAAATCCAAAGGAATCTGAACATGCGAATCACGCGTATGCGATCCCTCGCTGTTGCAATGCTGTTTGGCGTGGCCACTGTCGCGCTGGCCCACGGCGATGAGGATCATAGTCAGGACAAGGCACCTAAAGCCGCTCCGACCACGGCTGGTGCAACGCCAGGCGCGTCGGGCATGCTCCAACGCCTGGCCGACGGCAGCCTGTTCGTGCCCAAGACAGTGCAGCGGCAACTCGAAATTCGTACCCGCGCTGCCCGCATCGGCGATCTCGCAGCGACGGTCGAGCTCAACGGCAAGGTGATCCCGGACCCCAATACGAGCGGCCGGGTTCAGGCCACCTTTGCCGGCAGCGTCATGCCCGGCCCCAAGGGCATGCCGGTGCCTGGAAGAAGAGTCGCCAAAGGTGAGGTGCTGGCCTACCTGCGCCCGGTCAGCGGCGCCATCGAGCGTGGCAATCAGAGGTCGCAACTGGCAGAGCTGGAAGCACAGCTGGCCATTGCCGATGGGCGCGTCAGACGCTTCGAACAACTTGAGGGCGCAGTGCCGCAAAAGGAAATCGAAGCGGCAAGGATCGAGCGCGACGCGCTGCAAAAGCGCCGTGCCTTCGTCGGCGCCAGCATCAATGCCGCAGAGCCGCTACTGGCACCTGCAGCGGGCGTGATCAGCGCCTCGCACCATCTGGTGGCCGGGCAGATCGTCGACGCCAGGGAGGTTTTGTTCGAGATCGTCGATCCCGCCCGCCTGGCGGTGGAGGCGTTGGCCTACGATCCGGGCATCGCGGCAACACTTGTCTCCGCCAGCGCGCTGGTGGAACAAATTGCGCTGGAACTCAAATTCGTTGGCGCCGGTCGTCAGTTGCGCGAGCAGGCACTGCCACTCTTGTTTCAAATCGCCACGATCAATCCCGCCGTGGCAGTGGGTCAGCCGGTGAAAGTCATCGTGCGCACGGCACAGGGAATCAAGGGTGCGGCGATACCGCGCTCGGCACTGACCAAAGTCGGCGCTGGCGAGACGGCGATCTGGGTACATGCCGAGGCTGAACGCTTCGTTGTACGGCGTGTCCGCCATCAGTCGCTGGATGCCGCCAACGTCGCCATCGTCGATGGCCTGCACGACGGCGACCGCGTGGTAGTTGAAGGCGCCGGCCTGTTGTCCCAGGTGCGCTGAGATGTTTGATTTCATCATCCACGCCGCGCTCAAGCAGCGATTGATCGTCATCTGCGTCTCGCTGCTGCTGATCATTTACGGCGCGATCACGCTGCGGCAGATGCCGGTCGATGTCTTTCCCGATCTGAACAAGCCGACCGTAACGCTGATGACCGAAGCCGGCGGCATGGCACCGGAAGAAGTCGAGCAACTGGTCACCTTCCCGGTCGAATCCAGCATGAATGGCATGCCAGGCGTGACGCGCGTGCGCTCGGTATCGGGCATCGGCCTGTCCATTGTCTATGTCGAGTTCGAATGGGGCTCCGACATCTATCGCAACCGGCAACAGGTCGCCGAACGCCTGAACCTGGTGCGCGAACAACTGCCTCCGGGCATCGTGCCGCAGTTGGGTCCGATCTCCTCGATCATGGGTGAGATCCTGCTCATCGCACTGCCTGCCGACCCCGCCAAGGTGAGTCCGATGGCGGTGCGCGAGTATGCCGACTGGGTCGTGCGGCCACGCCTGCTGACGATTCCCGGCGTCGCTCAGGTGATTCCCATCGGCGGCGAAGTGCGCCAGTACCGCGTCGAGCTGAAGCCCGCCCAGCTTCAGGCGCTTGGCATCGAACGCGAAAAGCTGGAGGCCGCGCTGAAGGATTTCGGCGCCAACACCAGTGGCGGCTTTCTCGAAGTGCAGGGCCGAGAGTGGCTGATCCGCCAGATCGGTCGCAGTTCGCGCATCGAGGATTTGCAAAACCTGGTGGTGGCGGTGAAAAACGGGCAGCCGATCCTGCTCAGGCAGCTTGCCGACGTGAAACTGGCGCCGGCGATCAAGCGCGGCGATGGCAGCTACATGGGCAAGCCGGCGGTGATCCTGTCGGTGCAGAAGCAGCCGGCCGCCGACAGCGTAACCCTGACCCGCGAGGTGGAAAAGGCCATCGCGGAACTTGGCAAGAACCTGCCGCAGGGCATCGAAGCGCCGTCCTTCCTGTTCAAGCAGGCCGACTTCATCGAGCACTCCGTGAACAATGTCGAGGAGGCACTGCGCGACGGGGCGATGCTGGTCGCGGTGATCCTGTTCCTGTTCCTGCTCAACGTGCGCACCACGATCATTTCGCTGATGGCGATTCCGGTGTCGCTGCTGGCGACGGCGCTGGTGTTCCATTATTTCGGACTGTCGATCAACACCATGACGCTGGGCGGGCTGGCCATCGCCATCGGCGAGCTGGTGGATGACGCCGTGGTCGGCGTCGAGAACGTCTTGCGCCGGCTGAAACTGAACCAGGCTTCTGCCACACCGCGCCCGGTGGCCGAGGTCATCGCCGCCGCGACGCTGGAAGTGCGCTCGGCGATCGTCTATGCCACGGTGATCATCGTGCTGGTGTTCGTGCCGCTGTTCGTCCTGCCCGGCATCGAGGGCCGGCTGTTCACGCCGCTGGGGGTGGCCTACATCGTTTCGATCCTCGCCAGCATGATCGTTTCGGTCACGCTGACGCCGGTGATGGCTTACTACCTGCTGCCGCGCATGAAGCAGCTGCATGCCGGCGACAGCCCGCTGGTGACCTGGCTCAAGCGGCAGGATGCGAAGCTGCTGCAGTGGTCCTTCGGCCATGCGCGCACACTCCTGGCCGGCGCGCTGGCGCTGGTGGTGATCGTCGCGGCGAGCGTGCCCTTCTTCCCGCGCTCCTTCCTGCCGCCGTTCAACGAGGGCACGCTGACGGTCAACGTGCTGCTCAATCCCGGCACCTCGCTGGCCGAATCCAACCGCATCGGCACCCTGGCAGAACAACTTGTCGCCCAGGTGCCGGAGGTGACCAAGGTCGGCCGCCGCACCGGTCGCGCCGAGCTCGACGAACATGCCGAAGGCGTGCATTACACCGAGATGGATGTCGACCTCAAGGCGTCCGATCGCAGCCGCGAACAGATCATCGCCGACATCCGGCAACGCCTGGCGAGCCTGCCGGCCGCCTCCAACGTCGGCCAGCCGATTTCACACCGTCTCGACCACCTGCTGTCCGGCGTGCGCGCCCAGATCGCGCTGAAAATCTACGGCGACGACCTCGACACGCTGCGCGGCCTGGCCGCCGAGCTGCGCGAGCGCCTGGCGAAGATTCCCGGCGTGACCGATTTGCAGATCGAGAAACAGGTGCTGATCCCGCAGATCAAGATCCGCCTCGACTACGAGCAGGCGGCGCGCTACGGCGTCGCCCCCGGCAACCTGCTGCGCAGCCTGGAGCAGATGATCGAGGGTGAGCGAATTACCCAGATCATCGAGGGCAACCGGCGTTTCGACCTGCTGGTGCGCCTGCCGGAAAGTGCGCGCAGCCCACAGGCACTGGCCGACTTGCTGATCGAAACCCCCAATGGCTATGTGCCGCTGTCGAAAATCGCCAGTGTCGAGGAAAGCGATGGCCCCAACCAGGTCAGCCGCGAGAATTCACGGCGGCGTATCGTGCTTTCGGCCAACACCGACGGCCGCGACATGTCCAAGGTTATCGCCGACATACGTGTCGAACTGGCCTCAAATCCGCTGCCGGAAGGTTATTTCACCGCGCTCGAAGGCCAGTTCCAGGCACAGGAGCAAGCCGCAAGGCTGATCACGCTGCTCGCTGCAGTGTCGCTAACCATGATCTTCATGGTGCTCTACAGCCGCTACCGTTCGACGGCACTGACGCTGATCATCATGGGCAATATTCCACTGGCCCTGATCGGCAGCGTGATCGCGCTGTGGATTTCGGGTCAGCCGCTGTCGGTCGCGGCGCTGGTCGGCTTCATCACCCTGACCGGCATTGCCACGCGCAACGGCATCCTCAAGATCAGCCACTACATCAATTTGTGCGCGTTCGAAGGCGAGACTTTCGGCCAGGCGATGATCGTGCGCGGTTCGCTGGAACGCCTGACGCCGGTGCTGATGACAGCGCTGGTCGCCGCCTTCGCCCTGCTGCCGTTGCTGCTGTCGGCCGACGCCCCGGGCAAGGAAGTGCTGCACCCGGTGGCGGTGGTTATCTTCGGCGGCCTGATCAGTTCAACCCTGCTCGATACCCTGCTTACGCCGCTGATGTTCTGGCTTTGGGGTCGGCCGGCCTTGGAGCGCCTGCTCGCTGCCCACGAAAGCGAAAGTTTCTAACCCACCTCAACCACAAAGGAGTTCCCCGTGAAGAGAGCCTTGCGTTTCATAGCCGTTGCCAGTGTCTTCGGCCTGGCGAGTTCAACCCTGCTTGCCCACAGCGATGAAGTCTTGGATACCCAGAAGGCGCCTAACGGCGGGCAACTGCGCATGGCCGGCGTCTATCACTTTGAACTGGTGGTGGCCAAAGACAGCAAGGTGACCACGGAAAGCCCCGTCGTCGTGTACGTCACTGATCATGCCGGCACCAAGATTCCGACAGTCGGCGCTGGCGGCACGGCGACTATCCTCGCCGGCAAGCAGAAAGCCAGTGTCACGCTGGTTCCCGATGGCGACAACCGTCTCAAGGGCGTCGGCAAGTACGTTTCGACGCCGGACATGAAGGTGGTGGTTGCTATCACCCTGGCGGGCAAGACCGCCGAGCAGGCGCGCTTTACACCGCTGACTGCGCCGCTGGCCGTGGTGAAGGACGGGCATACGGATCATAAGCACTGACTTTTGTACGAAGTTCCTTGGTCGCAGCCTCATCTACACGTCTTTCTGCAACCGTGTGGAAGATTACAGAAATGTAATTTGTCGGTCAGCTTCCTGTCGGAGTGGGCCGGGCAAACTGTGCCCATCCGCCTAAGGAACTTCGCCATGAAACTTCGTCTTCATTCTCTACTGCTCATTGCCGCGCTTGGTTCCGCGCATGTTTGGGCGCAATCCTCGGCTGCGGTCGAGGTGTTCAAGAGCCCCTACTGCGGTTGCTGTGGGAAATGGGTCGAGCATTTGCGCCAGAACGGATTTCAGGTCAATACCCACGACGTCGAAGATGTCACGGCGGCCAGAAAGAAAATGGGGATGCCTGATCGACTGGGCTCCTGCCATACCGCCAAGATTGGCGGCTATGTCGTCGAGGGACACGTCCCCGCCGCCGACATCCAGCGACTGCTGAAGGAAAAGCCCAAGGCCCTGGGGCTGGCAGTGCCCTCCATGCCCCCCGGTTCGCCGGGGATGGAAAGTTCGAAACCGATTCCCTATCAAACATTGCTGGTCCAATTCAATGGATCAACCCGTGTCTTTGCCCAACACTAAACTACGACTTCAATGGAGAACACCATGAGAGCTATCGCCACCATCACCATCCTCGTTGCCGCCGGCTTTTCCATGCCAGGTATTGCCGCCACCGATCACGATTCGCAAGCCGGACACGGCTCGATGTCTGCTAAGCCAAGTGCGGATGCTTCACTTATCGATGGCTTGGTGAAGAAGGTCGACAAGTCCGCTGGTAAAGTCACGGTATCCCACGGTCCGTTGCCAAACGGCATGCCGGCTATGACCATGGTATTCAAGGTCAAGAATGCGGCGTGGCTCGATCAGATGAAGGCAGGCAGCAAGATCCGCTTCGCGGCCGACCAGATAAATGGCTTGATGACGATCGTCCGTTTTGCGCAGGCCGAATAGCAAGGCGTGCTTGAAATACGGCCCTATCGCTTGTATTGCTCCGCTCGAATTATCCGTCGCACCCGCCCATGCGTTTGGCCCAATGATGCTACCCATGATGACCGGAGGGTCAGCATGCCATGGGTAACAGCCATGGAGCCAGCGACGAAAACAGGAGTCACGAGTCACACGCGGAGCAAAGTCACCCTGCCACCGCAGGCGCGCAACCTATACCACCGACAGATTATTCCGAACTGCCTCAAGCCGGAAGCGAGGCGAAGTTCGAGCCGGCGCCCAGAGAGAACACCCAGTAGGATGCCCGTCCGCCGCATCGAAATCTGCGCCGCCTGCCTTCCTCGAATACATGCTGCTCTGAGGATTGGTTGCGGCGGGGATTGCAGCATTTATTGTGTATCTTGGTAGAAAAAAGCACGGCAATAAAAATGCAGCGTCCGGATCAAACGTGGCTCGTAAGAAAAAGCCACGTCGGCCTGGCAAATAAGGAATCGCCTTTCAAGTTTGGACAAGTCATCCATGAACCATTTACATGTTCTTCAGGGAGTCCGTAGGCGCGGAACGCCCTCCGTGCCGGCGCTGATCCTGATGCTGGCCTTTGCTGCGGCGACACCCGCGCTGGCGCAGGAAACCGCGTTGGGCACTAGCGTCGAAAGCCTGCTCGACTATGCCAAGGCGCGCAATCCGGAATATGCCGCCATGCGTCTGGAAGCCGAAGCGGTTCGCGAGCGCGTCTATCCGGCTGGCGCGCTGCCCGACCCGATGCTGCGCACCGAACTGCAGAACGTTACCAACTTCGGCGCCGAGTCCGGCACTAGCTTCAACCTGCTGCCCAGCCGTGTCGGCAGTACCAAATACACGCTGATCCAGCCGCTGCCTTTCTGGGGCAAGCGCGATCTCAAGCGCGATGCGGCCGAGGCCGAGGCCGATGTGGCGCTGGGTAAAGCCGGCATCACCTGGACCGAACAGGCGGCGCGCATCAAGGCCACCTATGCCCAGTATTTCGCCGCGGCGAGGCTGGTCAGCCTGACGAAGCAAGTCATCGATCTGATCGATCGCATCGAGGGGATCACCCAGGCGCGCTACGCCGGTGGCCTGGTGCCGCAACAAGATGCGATCCGTGTCCAGGTGGAACGCACCGCGATGAGAAGCGAGCTAATCCAGATGGAAACCGAAAGCCATCATGCGCGTTCCCGCCTCAATGGACTGCTGGCGCGTCCGGCCCAATCCACTCTGGCCGTCCCGGAACGCCTGCGGCCAATTCCTGCGGTCGCCAGGCTCGACTATGTCGTACTGGAAGAACGCCTGCGCGGCAGGAATCCAAGTCTCTTTGCCGACGACGCGCGGATTCGCGCAGCGGAAAAGAACCGCGACCTGACTTATCGCAACCGCTATCCCGATTTCACCCTTGGCATTTCGCCGATCCAGACGCGCAACCGCGTGAACATGTGGGAACTGATGTTCGAACTGAACATACCACTGCAACAGGAAAGCCGTCGCAGCCAGGAACGCGAAGCCGAGAAAATGATCGAGGCCAGCCACGCCCGCAAGGAGGCGACCGCCAACCAATTGCTGGCTGATCTTTCCGAAAACCTGGCCGGCATCAACGCCGCGCGGCGCGTGGAAACGCTGGCGCAAACCAGCCTGTTGCCGCAGGCCGAACTCACTTTTCGTGCGGCGCTCGCCGGGTATGAAACCGGCAAGGTGGATTTCGCCACCTTGCTCGACGCGCAACGGCAGATTCGCAAGGCGAAGCAGGACGTCATCAAGGCGCAGGCGGAGCAGCAGGCGCGCCTGGCGGACATCGAACGACTCATCGGGGAAGATCTATGAAACAGGGAATGGGGATGGTGGTCGCCGTCGCGGTGGCGGCACTGGCGGCGGGCGGCGGCTACTGGATCGGAGCGCGCAAGGGCGGTGGCGAGCTTGGCGCTGCGCCTGCCGCGCAATCGGCATCTATAGCCCCCGTGGGCGCCAAGAAGGAACCCAAGCTGCTCTACTACCGCAACCCGATGGGGCTTCCTGACACCTCGCCGACGCCAAAGAAAGACCCGATGGGCATGGATTACGTGCCGGTCTACGAAGGCGCCCAGGACGAAGAACCAACGCCCGCTAACCAGATCAGGATCAGCACCGAGAAGATACAGAAACTCGGGGTCAGAACCGAAGTCGCCAGTTTGCGTGCACTGGACAAACTCGTTCGCGCTGCCGGCCGCGTCGAGCCGGACGAGCGCCGCACCTTTGCCATCTCGCCCAAGTTCGAGGGTTATGTCGAACGCCTGCACGTCAATGCCACCGGCCAGCCGGTAGCCAAAGGGCAGGCCCTGTTCGAGGTCTATAGTCCTGAACTGGTGTCGGCCCAGCGCGAATATGCCATCGCCGCCCAAGGCGTCGATTCCCTGAACGAAGCCGGCGGCGAAGCCCAGGCCGGCATGCGGCAATTGGCTGCGTCGAGCCTGATGCGCCTCAAGAACTGGGACATCTCCGAAGAGCAGGTCAAGGCGCTGGCGAAGTCCGGCGAGACCAGGCGCACCCTGACCTTCCGTTCGCCGGTGAGTGGCATCGTCACCGAGAAAAAAGCCCTGCAAGGCATGCGCTTCATGCCGGGCGAAGCCCTGTACCAAGTCGCCGATCTGTCGGCCGTGTGGGTTGTCGCCGACGTCTTCGAGCAGGACATCGGACTGGTGAAAGTCGGCGCTGGCGCCACGGTGAAAATCAATGCCTACCCGGAAAAGGTTTTCAAAGGCTCCGTCACCTACGTCTATCCGACGCTGACAGCGGAGACTCGTACCATTCCGGTCCGCGTGGAACTCGCCAATCCCGGGCAATTGCTCAAGCCCGGTATGTACGCCCAGATGGAAGTCACCGTCGCGGCGAAAGGGGCCGTTGTCACGGTACCCATCTCGGCCGTCATCGACAGCGGAACCCGCCGCATCGTGCTGATCCAGGCCGGGGAAGGTCGCTTCGAGCCGCGCGAGGTCAAGCTCGGCGCCCGTAGCGACACCTACGTTGAAGTCATTGAGGGCGTCAAGGACGGCGAGCCGGTGGTGGTGGCCGCCAACTTCCTGATCGATGCGGAAAGCAATCTGAAGGCGGCAGTCGGCGGCTTCGGACATTCGGCACACGGTGCGGCGCCCAAGACGGAGGGGAATGGATCAGCCCAGACACCTGCAAACTCCAGCGTTGAGGCAAAGCAGGCGACGCCTGCCGCCAACGGTTCCAGCCACCAGGCGGAAGGCAAGATCGACGCCATCGACGCCAAGGCGGGGACGGTATCCATCGCCCACGGTCCGGTGGCAAGCCTCAAGTGGCCTGCCATGACGATGGACTTCATGCTCGCCAATTCCGCACTGATCGGCACGCTCAAGCCAGGTGCGACGGTCGCCTTCACATTCGTCGAGCGCAAACCCGGCGAGTGGGTGATCGTCAAGCTCGAAGGCACGGGCGCGTCGCGTCCCTCGGCCCATTCCGGCCACTGAAGCGGCCGCTGACAGAGAGTCGCCATGCTTGCCAATATCATTGAATGGTCGGGCAGGAACCGCTTCCTGGTTCTGCTCGCCACCCTGTTCGTCACGATCGCCGGCATCTATGCGGTATTGCGCACGCCGATCGATGCCTTGCCCGATCTCTCGGACGTGCAGGTCATCGTCTACACCGAATACCCCGGCCAGGCGCCACAGGTAGTAGAAGATCAGGTCACCTATCCGCTCACCACCGCCATGCTCTCGGTGCCGAAGTCGAAGGTGGTGCGCGGCTTTTCTTTCTTCGGCGCGTCCTTCGTCTATATCATTTTCGAGGACGGCACCGACATCTACTGGGCGCGCTCGCGCGTGCTCGAATACCTCAACTTCGCGTCCAGCCGCATGCCCAAGGGCGTAACGCCCTCGCTAGGGCCGGACGCCACGGGCGTCGGCTGGGTCTATCAATATGCGCTGCTAGCGAAAGACAAGACGCTGGCCGAGTTGCGCACCATACAGGACTGGTACGTCCGCTATCAACTGACCAAGGCGCACGGCGTCGCCGAAGTCGCATCCATCGGTGGCTTCGTCCAGACTTATCAGGTCACAGTCGATCCGGTTAAGCTGCGCGCCTACGGCATTCCGTTGATGAAGGTTGCCCAGGTGATCCGCGACTCCAATCGCGATGTCGGTGGCCGGGTCGTGGAGATGGCCGAGACCGAGTACATGGTGCGTGGCGAGGGCTATCTCACGGGCCGTGGCGACATCGAGATGCTGGTCGTCAAGAGCGAGAAGGGAACGCCGGTACTGATTCGCGACATCGCCCGCGTTGAACTGGGGCCAGACGAACGTCGCGGCCTGACCGAACTCAATGGCGAGGGCGAAGTGGTGTCGGGCATCGCCATGGCCCGCTATGGTCAGAACGCGCTGGAAGTCATCCATAACCTGAAAGCCAAGATCGCTGAAATCGGCCCCGGCCTACCCGAGGGGGTCACGGTGCAGACGGTTTATGACCGCTCCGAACTTATTCACCGCGCCATCGATACCCTCAAGCGAACGCTGCTTGAGGAATCGATCATCGTCGCCCTGGTCTGCTTCGTCTTCCTGCTGCATGTGAGGAGCGCCCTAGTCGCGATCCTGATGCTGCCGGTCGGTATCCTGATCGCCTTCATCGCCATGCGCTCGCTGGGCATGACCTCCAACCTGATGAGCCTGGGCGGCATCGCCATCGCCATCGGTGCAATGATCGATGCCGCGATCGTAATGATCGAAAACGCGCACAAGCACCTGGAGCGCCTGCCCGAGGGTCATACGACCAACGATCGCGCCGATGCCATGCTCGCTGCCTGTAAGGAAGTCGGGCCGGCGCTGTTCTTCTCGCTGCTGATCATCACGGTCTCCTTCCTGCCGGTCTTCAGCCTGGAAGGCCAGGAGGGCCGGCTGTTCTCGCCGCTGGCCTACACCAAGACATTTTCCATGGCCGGCGCGGCGCTGCTTTCGATCACGCTGGTGCCGGTGCTGATGATGCTGTTCATCCGCGGCAAGATCATGCCGGAAGCGAAAAACCCGGTGAATCGTTTCCTGATTTGGGTATATCGGCCGATCATCGCCGGGGTGATGCGCTGGAAGAAGTTGACCATCGCGCTGGCGTTGCTCGCCCTTGGCGTTTCGATTTATCCGGCCACAAAGCTCGGTTCCGAGTTCATGCCGACGTTGAATGAGGGAACCCTGCTCTACATGCCGGCTTCCCTGCCGGGTATGTCGATCACCAAGGCAGCGGAACTCATGCAGACGCAGAACAAGATCATCAAGAGCTTCCCCGAGGTTAGCTCGGTCTACGGCAAGGCCGGTCGCGCCAACACGGCGACCGACCCGGCGCCCACCGAAATGTTCGAGACCGTGATCAATCTCAAACCGGAATCAGAATGGCGCGCCGGCATGACCACCGACAAGCTGATTGCCGAACTCGACAAGGCGATGCAATTTCCCGGTGTCGCCAACGCCTGGACCATGCCGATCAAGGCGCGTATCGACATGCTGTCCACCGGTATTCGCACGCCGATCGGCATCAAGGTCTTCGGCAAGGATTTGGCTGAGATGGAGAAGCTGGCCAAGCAGATCGAAGCCACGGTGAAAGCCGTACCCGGCACCACCAGCGCCTTCGCCGAGCGTATTACCGGCGGTTTCTATATCAACATCAAACCGGACCGCGAGCAACTGGCCCGCTTTGGACTGGCGGTGGGCGATCTGCAGGACGTGATCGGTACGGCGCTTGGCGGCGAGATGGTGACCACCACGGTCGAGGGCCGCGAGCGTTTCGGCGTACAGGTGCGCTACCCACGCGAACTGCGTTCCGATCCGGAACAGATCGCACGTGAGGTGCTGGTGCCGACGATGGCAGGCGCAATGATTCCCCTGGGCCAGCTGGCAAAAGTATCGGTGTCCAAGGGCGCACCATCGATCCGCACCGAGAACGCACTGCTTTCCGCTTACATCTACGTCGACATCCGCGACCGGGACATCGGCGGCTACGTGGCCGACGCAAAGAAGGCCGTGGCGGAAAACGTCAAGTTCCCGCCCGGCTATTACGTTACATGGAGCGGTCAGTTTGAGTACATGGAGCGGGCCATTGAAAAAATGAAGATCGTGATCCCCGTGACTCTGTTGTCGATCTTCCTGCTGCTCTACCTCAACTTCAGACGAATCACCGAGACGCTGATCGTCATGCTCTCGGTGCCATTCGCGCTCGTTGGCGGAGTCTGGTTGATGTGGCTGCTCAACTACAACCTTTCGGTGGCGGTGGCGGTCGGCTTCATCGCTCTGGCCGGAGTGGCGGCCGAGACGGGTGTCGTCATGCTGATCTACCTCGATCATGCGTGGGAAGCGGCGAAGAAAAAGTCGGCGCTGGCGGGACGGCAACCGGGCGCTGAGGACCTGTATGCGGCAGTGATGGAGGGCGCGGTCGAACGCGTGCGGCCGAAGATGATGACCGTTGTGGCCATCATGGCCGGTCTCCTGCCCATCATGTGGGGTACCGGAACCGGATCGGAAGTCATGAGCCGCATTGCCGCGCCCATGGTCGGCGGCATGATTTCGTCGACGGTGCTGACGCTGGCCGTGATTCCGGCGATTTATGCGCTGGTCAAGCAGTGGCGGCTGAAGCGCGGGCTGGAGGGCTGACGGAGCGCATCGCTGTTGCCGGCAGCGGAACCCGTCATGAGCAATTGGCAGGCTATATTGTTGAAGGAGTCCCAGTTTCGTGCTTGCCAGAAATTCCGCACATGCCGATCCATCTCGACCATGCCTGGCAAGCCGCCAAGCAAAAGTCGGTGCTGGCGGGACGGCGACCGGACACGCGGAACCTCTATGCCGACGTGATAGACGGCGCCGTGGGCGCGGCGCCCACAACCGGCTCCACCGATGGGGCAACGCGGTTGCGTCCTTCGGCTTTCGCGCGATACAGCCGTTCATCCGCCGCGCGGATGAGTTCGTCCCCCGTCGTTCCGTCGCCTGGAAACTCGGCCAGCCCGATGCTGATGGTGACCGGAAAGGCCCGATCGCCGCCGATGGGGAACCGATCTGCCGTCACCTGGCGGAGTTTCTCGGCGACGACCACCCCGTCGCCAAGATGCGTTTCGGGAAGGATGATGACGAACTCTTCGCCACCATAGCGAGCGATGCGGTCTTCGGCGCGGACGTTCTGCCCCATGAGCTTGGTCAGATCCCGCAGGAGCCGGTCGCCGGCCTGGTGGCCATGAGCATCGTTGAAACGCTTGAAGTGGTCGATGTCGATCATCGCGATGGTCAGCGGGCGCCCGTGTCGTCCAGCGCGGCTCAGTTCTTCGTCCAGGGTGGTGTCGAGGTAGCGGCGGTTGAACACCCCCGTGAGCCCGTCGGTGACCGCCAGGCGCTCTGCGACCGCCAGGAAACCGCGCGCGATGCGTTCGAGGTAAACCAGGCCAAGCACGCCGAAGAGCACGGCGAGACCGAGTTGTGCGTAGAAGAGCATACTGGTCCAGAACCGGATGCGCTTTGCCGACGCCTGCGCCAGGTTCAGGTCGGCTTCGTGTCGCTGGTGCAATCCGGCATAGTAATGGGCAAAGGTGGTATCGAAGAGTTCGCGCGAGCGGGCCAGCGCGCGCCCTTCGCTCCCGTTTCCCCGGTTACCGGCAGCCACCACGCCATCCAGTGCCTGGCTGTAGCTGGCGAAGTTCTTCTCAATGTCGCCGGCATCGGGCGTGTGCGCGGACTCTCCATGAGGCTGGGTCGCCAGGGTAACAAGGGAGGCGCGAGCGACCTCCTTCTGCCGGGCGAACTCGGTACGGAAGGCATCGTTGCCGGTTTCGGCATAGCCAGTAGCGGCAATCAGCATCAGGTGCATCGCTGAGTGGAACTTCTCGGAAGCGTGCATCTGCTCGGTGATGTGCGCGGCGACCACCAGGTGGTCGTACAGTCGGGTGATGCTGTTTCGGTAGGTCAACTGCGACGCGATGAACGCAGCCACAAGTACCAGGATGCCGAGCGCCCACTTCGTGCGAAAGGATTTCGTGTTCATGACGTTACTGCTGCCCCTTGTCTTCGATGCGATCATACCCGTGTCGTGGTCCCGGTCGCGACCTGAGACACTGTTGTCTTCGGATCGATCCCCCTTTTGAATTACATCTTCCAGTCAACTTTGTAATCTTCGCGCAACCTTTCGGTCAGCATCGTCGGTCGACAATGGCAGCGCTTGATCTGGGTTTCTCCAGAATCGGTCACACAGAGGGTTTGTGTTTGATACATACATCAACTCTCGGAGAGAGAGTTGTCCCATGGTTTCAACATTAGGAGAAGGTGATGTCGAAGAAGATGTGGATGGTTGCGGCAGCGTTGATCACGGTGTTGCTGGGAGGCTGCGTCACCAGTGGAGGTTATTCCGGCGGTGGTTCCAGCAGCGGGTCAAGCGGTGGGCACTCCCACTGACCTCGTCCGGAAACTACGGAGGGCTTTCCGCCGTTGGCAGATGGCATTCCACGCCTGGCGCGAGGAAAACGCCAAGGCACACGCCACGGCGAAACCCACGGCCTGCTGTTCCGCACCGCCTCCCGGCAGTAATCAAAATCGAGAAAGCAAATCATGAATCCAGAAACCAGCCATCACCATCCCCAGCCGTGGTATCGATCCCGAGGGGGTGTCGTCATTGCCATGATCGCAGTCGTCGTGCTTTTCTTCGTGATTCGTGAGCATTGGGAGCATTTGACCGGTAGATGGGTCTATCTATTGCTTCTGCTGTGCCCGCTGATGCATTTCTTCGGTCACGGCGGGCATGGCGGACATGGCAAGACAGGAGGGAACAGTGGGGAAAGTTCGTAGGCGTTTGCGCGTGGCAGGACTGATCGCGGCCTTCAGCCTGCCCAGTCTGTCGGTACAGGCCCAGGGCTGGCAGGTGCCCAAGCCCAGTCCCGGCCTGATGCCCAATCCGGCAGTCGGCAAGAAACTGTTCGGAACGCACTGCGCTTCGTGCCACGGCGTTGCGCTGCAAGGGTCGGACAAGGGACCGCCGCTCCTGCATCGTATCTATGAGCCGTCTCACCACGCCGACATTGCGTTTCAACTCGCGGTCAAGAACGGCGTGCGCGCCCATCACTGGCAGTTTGGTGACATGGCGCCGCTGCCCCAGGTTACGCCCGATGACGTGGCGCACATCACAGCCTATGTGCGCGCCGAACAGAAAAAAGCAGGTATCCGCTAAGGCATAGCCGCGAACGAAGCGGCCTTCCAGCACCGACATGAACACTCGCATCAATGCCCTGAGCCGGGCGCGACAACAAGCCATGGAACCGCCATGTGCGGCAGCGTACGGACAGTTATTGAATTTGCACCTAAAAGAAACGTTCTCGCAATTGGTCATCCGGACTCCGTCATTGAGAACCGGGGCCGATGGCGCAAGCCTTGGCGATTGGCAGTCGCCAGGAATGTTGGCATTACGAAATTCAACCCTGAAGGAATATTCCTATGAAGACCTCAATACTTGTTGCCTCACTTGCAGTTTCCATGTTGTCAGCGCCAGTTGTATTGGCTCAGGACAAAGCTGCACCGGCCAAGCCGGCGATGAGCATGGACATGGACAAGCAAATGCCCAAGATGCAGGAAAAAATGAAGGCGATGCAGGCGCAAATGGACAAGATCCACAAGACGACGGATCCGGCGGAACGGCAGAAGCTGATGCAGGCGCACATGCAGTCGATGATGGAAAACATGAAGATGATGCGCGGCATGGGTGGCCCGATGATGATGGGCGCAGGCGATCACGGCAGCATGAAGATGGGCGACAAGAAAGGCGCCATGATGGGGGGCGACATGATGCAGCACCACGAAATGATGGAGAAGCGCATGGACATGATGCAAATGATGATGGAGCAGATGATGCAGCGCGATCAGGCCATGGGGTCGATGCCCGCCAAGTAAAGCGGACATTGATGGCGCCTGGGCAGCGCGAACATGATGCGCAGATCGTATGCGGCTAAGCCGTGCCGCTCAACGCGGCCTTGGCCGACCGACCTGTGTAGATTGTGACTACGATAACGACACCCCGCGATATGGCACGGGCAGGTCTGTGGTCGGCGCTTGCCTTTGCCTTGAATCTGGCCTGGGAAATCGCCCACGTCAGGCTATACACGCTGTGGGCCTCGGCGGACGGTTTGAGTGTTGCATGGGCGCTGTTTCATTGCACCCTGGGCGATGTCGTGATTGCACTCGCGATGTTCTCGCTGGCAGTCGTCATGCTCGGAGACAAGGACTGGCCGATATCGCGCCCATGGGCCGGTGGCGCAATTGTCGTGGCCGGCGCCATGGCCTATACCGCATGGAGCGAGTGGTACAACGTCTATCGCGCTGGCAACTGGGGCTATACCACGAACATGCCGCTGGTTTTCGGCATTGGTCTTTCGCCACTCTTGCAGTGGCTGGTCTTGCCGCCCGTGATGGTGGCCGCCTATCGCGCGCTGGGGCCGGGACTGCTCGGCCGACATGAAACGCTACCCACAATTCAAACAAACGATTTCAAGAGAGGTTCGCCATGAAGGCCGAGATGAATCATTCGAATCATGGGCACGTGCGCGCTCATGCACATGCGAGCTCCACGCCTTCGGACACTGCAGCGACGTCCAGCAGTACCCGTTACACCTGCCCAATGCACCCCGATATCGTGCGCGACGCCCCAGGCAGTTGTCCGAAGTGCGGCATGGCGCTGATCCCGCTGCTCGACAGCATCCCGCGCGCTGCCGAATATACCTGTCCCATGCACCCCGAGGTTCGCAGTCCGCAGCCCGGTAGTTGCCCCAAATGTGGAATGGCCCTTGTCCCTGTCGCGGGCACGGGAGCATCGGACGACTCCGAGTTGCGCGACCTTGCGCGCCGGCTGTGGATCGGTGTCGCGCTGTCAATCCCGCTGGTGGTGCTCGCCATGTCGCCGATGGTCGGGCTGCATGATCTGTTCGGCCTTCAGCCACGGTTACGCGGCTGGGTCGAGTTCGTGCTGGGCACGCCAGTCGTGCTTTGGGTCGGTTGGCCGATCCTGCACAAATTCTGGCTTTCGCTGGTCCAGCGGTCGCTGAACATGTACACGCTGATCGGACTTGGTGTGGGACTGGCCTATGTGTTCAGCCTTGCCGCGGTGCTGATGCCCGGTTTGTTTCCGCCGGAGTTCCGCGAACACGACGGAGCCGTCGGAACCTACTTCGAAGCGGCGGCGGTGATCGTGACGCTGGTGATCCTGGGTGACTTCCTGCAATTGCGAGCGATGGGGCAGACCAGCCAGGCGATTCAGCAATTGCTGAAACTTGCACCCAACCTCGCCTGGCGGTTGCGCGATGACGGTAGCGAGGAACAGGTTGCGTTGGAGACTGTCGCCGTCGGCAACCGGCTACGCGTCAAGCCAGGCGAGAAGGTGCCGGTGGACGGCACGGTGCTCGAAGGCAGCAGTCGCATCGACGAGTCCATGATCACCGGGGAACCGGTGCCGGTGGCCAAGGTCACGGGTGACAAGGTTACCGGTGCCACCGTCAACGGCAATGGCTCCCTGTTGATCCACGCCGAGCGCGTGGGTGCGGACACGCTGCTGGCACGCATCGTTCATATGGTGGCGGAGGCGCAGCGCACACGCGCACCGATCCAGCGGCTTGCCGATGTCATCGCGGCTTACTTTGTCCAGATTGTCGTGGCTATCGCCGTCGTCACGGCGCTCGTATGGTGGTTTGCCGGTCCGGAGCCGAGGTTGGCCTATGCCTTCCTGAACGCCGTTGCCGTCTTGATCATCGCCTGTCCGTGTGCCGTCGGCCTTGCGACGCCGATCTCGATGACTGTCGCCATGGGGCAAGGAGCACGCTCCGGCATTCTGTTCCGCAATGCCGAGGCGATCGAGCGCATGCGTGACATCGATACCCTGGTGGTGGACAAGACCGGCACCTTGACGCTCGGTCATCCCGCGCTGACCGATTTTGTCGTCGAGGGCATTCCAGAAGATGAAGCGCTTGCGCTCGTCGCCGGAGTGGAACAGCTTTCGGAGCATCCGATAGGACTTGCGATCGTCGCGGGCGCCAAGGCACGCGGCCTTGCGCCACCGCAAGCCGAGGCATTCGATGCGATCAATGGTCTTGGCGTGCAAGCCGATATCCATGGCAAGCGCGTACTGGTCGGCAGTTCGGGTTTTCTCAAGCAGCGCGGTGTCGATACGCAGCAATGGGAGATACGCGCGGAAGCCTGGCGAGCGGAAGCCAAGACGGTGGTGTTTTTCGCCATTGATGGCGCGGCGGCGGGAATTGCAGCCGTCGCCGATCCGATAAAGGAGAGCACGGCTGAGGCGATTGCGACACTCAAGAGCGCAGGGGTACGCATCGTGATGCTCACCGGCGATTCGCGCAGTACCGCTGAAGCCGTCGCCCGGCAACTCGGTATTGACGAGGCGCTAGCCGAAGTGCTGCCGGAGGACAAGGCGGGTCATGTAAAGCGCTTGCAGGCCGAGGGGCGCAAGGTCGCGATGGCGGGCGACGGCATCAACGATGCGCCGGCGCTGGCGCAGGCGGACGTCGGCATCGCCATGGGCACCGGTACCGATGTGGCGATGGAAAGCGCCGGTGTGACGCTGGTCAAGGGCGATCTGCGCGGCATTGCGCGCGCCGCCGTGCTGTCGCGCGCCACGATGCGCAATATCCGTCAGAACCTGGTGTTCGCCTTTGGCTACAACGCGCTCGGCATCCCGGTCGCCGCGGGGGTGCTCTACCCGGCTTTCGGACTGCTGCTGTCGCCGATTTTTGCCGGTGCCGCGATGGCATTGAGCTCCGTGTCCGTGGTCACCAATGCGCTACGACTTAATCGCGTCAAGCTGTGACCGAGATAACCTGAGACGCATTGCACCAACTCGTGGGTAATTCGTCACAAGAGCGCGCAATCCTTGCATACCCGGAGACTTGCGGTGCTCCTTGACGCACTGGCGTACCGATCCTGACATTTTGGTGACCGTTTTGTAATTCAGTAGCCATCTTCCGGTCAGGGTCGCAGGACTAGACTTTGCGCTTGGAGACGGCATGAGAGTTGAACCGACAAGACAGGAATGGCATGTTTGGGAGAACCTCCATAACGCGTCGTCAGCCTGAATCCGAGCGGGATATGCATTTATCCATGGCTGCACTCGCGAACGGAACTGAGTGCGGCACCATGACTCTGGATAGTTTCGGCCGAATCCTCGGTTGCTGTGTGACGGCAGAGCAGATATTTGGGGCAAATCGTGGCAATTTGGTGGGGAGACGGGTTTCCGATCTTATCGCGGGACTTTTCCGCGGAGGAAGTTCGCCAAGCTATGGCGCGCGGTATCTCGTCTATCTCTGTGCGGACAGCGAGTGGCACAGATTCGAGGCGACAGACACGGTCGGGCGCCCGTTTGCAGTCGGGCTTAACTTGATTCGGACGCAGGTGAGCTGCCGGGAAATGTTTGTCCTTAGCTTGCGCCGACTGGAAAAGAAAATATGTCCTTAATCCGGAATCGAATGCATGTCATGTGCCCCAATGACGCATCGAATTCCCCAGACTCCGACCGGCTTTCTGCAGTTGTAAGCACGCCCAGCAGTAGCCAACAGCTGCTGGAAGCGGTCTTGCAAGTATGCCGGAAATGGTTGCAACGCCTTCCCGCGCATGATCGGCGGCGTGAGAATCTCAATATTACGGAGAGGTTCGTTGAGGATCTTCTTGAATCCGGTAACGACTTTTTAGGTCATGCCATGGCGGATGCACGTGCCCTGTTGTGCGTCAATTGCCGCCGGCTCGATGCGGCGCCGGGGAAATGTTCGGAACGGTCACTGGATCGATGCCCGTTGTTGAAGGGGATCGGTGTGTGAGTTATGCATACTTCAATTTCGAGGGCAGATGCTGTTTGCGCTGCCAGACAGCGTTACTGACCAGGCTTGTGTCAACCAGGAGATGGCGATGAAGATCAAGAGCGAGACAGTGAGCAAGCCCAAGAGTGATGGAATGGCGCGGCAGACGCGTGAATCGGGCGAACTGGGTATGGCGCCGGCCAACGATGCGATCCCCCGCGAGCACTTGATTGCCGTAGCTGCCTATTTCCGCGCCGAACAGCGCGGCTTTGCGCCCGGCAATGAAATGTCCGACTGGCTGGATGCCGAAGCCGACGTTGAGCACATGCTCGGAAGTCGCGCGCCCGCATCGGACATTTCGTGACCCAATCGGCTACACCCTGCTCAATCCCGAACTTCAAGCACAGGGACTGCCCAAGGCCAAAACCTGACAGCAATGTAATCAAAGAGTCATGTTGTCGACTGTAGCCCGCGCACAGAATGTGTTTTGTCCAGTGTCTTCGGACAACCAAGATTCCCTCACTCGTAACCTTTGGAGAAATTGCCATGAAACTGAAATCCATCCTCTCGGCGGGTCTGTTTGCCGCCATAACCGCCCTGTCCATGGGTGCACAAGCTGCGGCGGATACCGACAAGGCTGCGGAAGCCAAGGCGCCGGCTGCCGACGTGCAAGCCGACAAGAAGATGAAGCCCCATTCCCATATGCAAGAGAAGACCGGTATAGCGCCGCAAGCGACTGCCGTCGCAGCGGCTGATAAGGCCGACAAGGCGAAGGCCAGCAAGCCGAAGATCGACAAGGACAAGAGCAAGCACTATCACCCCCGGGACGGCAAGTAAGCCCGATCATCGCGAGGCCCCTAGTCGGGGCCTCGGCGTTATCACGATGACTGGCCGAAATCATGATGAACACGGCAACCGATGCTCCTGTCGCCTGTTGGCCGATCTTATCGGTTGTCACCCGAAGGCGGTCAGCTTCACGTATTGCCAAGCCGTGTTGATGAAGCACTGGACTATGGAATGCAACCATGGCTGCCATGATGCAATTGTGGAAACGGGATCCAGTGGGAAATGGCATGACGTCGGGCCGATCGATCCGGTCGCGGCCATCCTGATCAAGAACGGCTGAGCGGGACGCCATGCCGCCGATTACCGGAATCGGAAATCCACCCAGCGTTCTGTCGCTCGCCGGCAGCGGACATGGCGATCATGGCGCCAATGCCGCGGCCCCGACTACAAGTACGCAATCGTTTTCGACCACGCTCGCCAAAGTCATAAACCCGGCGTCTGGTGCTAGCGCACGCGGCGCCCATGGTGGCGACCTTCAGGAGATTGCGCTGAGACTGCGTGCCTATCGTCAGCAGTTGATTGCTTCCAATATCGCCAATGCCGACACGCCAGGCTACAAAGCGGTGGACATCTATTTTCAAGAGGCCCTGCGTATTGCACGGTCGGTAGCCAATACTCCACCACTCAAGCTATCGGCCACGCACTCAGGTCACATTTTGGGCCGGACTGAGTTTTCCCTGCCCTCTTATTCGCTCAAATATCACATTCCGTCTCAAACAAGTTTGGATGGGAACACGGTGGAGATGGATGTCGAACGATCGAAATTCGCGGAGAATTCGATGATGTGGGAATTTGCACGCGATCGCGTCAGCGGCCATTACAAGCACATGATGGAAATGTTCCAAAGTTTGAAAGATTGAGATGTCTATCGACTTGCCAGAGAATCCTCGACATCTGCGCTGGATGCTCGTTCGCAAACTGGGCGCCGCCGCGATTGCCATCGGACTCGTTGCCGGTGGCGTTTCCTACCTGCTCGAAACCCGCCGCGTTGAGCAGACTGCGCTGGAAAATGCCGCGGACGGAGTTCGACATTTTGAGTCCTCAGCGACGCAGATTGTTATGGACACCAAAGCTCCTGAGGAGCACACCGCACTCAAGCGTTTGCTGGATCGAAGCCGATTTGTCGCCATTCGCGTGTTCAACTCAGATAGAGCGCTGATCTACGAGACCTGGGAGGAGGTTCCGTCCGTACTGGTGAACTCGGTTCGCTCCGCTCAACATCAACATGACTGGCCCGGGCAGGGTCAAAGCCACCAGAATTGGATCGAGGTTGGCGCCGAGCGATTGATTCAAGTCGTTCTGCCGCTACTCGGGACGGACGCGAAACTTGCGGGTTATCTGGAAGGCGTTAGCCGCCTCGACAAGCAGTCCTTGGAGGCACAGCGGGAGCAAGTCCGCAACGGAGCAGTAACGGCATTCCTGTCTGTCCTGGTCACGTCATTTCTCCTCTACCCGTTGCTGCTGGCCATGTTGCGCCAGTCAGCCGAGCGATCCCGTCATCTGCTGGATGCCAATCTTTCGCTATTGCGTTCGCTTGGCAATGCCATCGCCAAACGGGATTCGGACACGGATGCCCACAACTACCGGGTGACTTTTTATGCCGTCGTCCTGGCAGAAACGCTGGGCTTGCCGAAGCCTGAGATTTCGGATCTGGTGGTCGGCGCCTTCCTCCACGATGTCGGCAAGATAGGCATTCCCGACCGCATCCTGCTTAAACCGGGGAAGCTTACAACTGACGAGTTCGAGATCATGAAAACCCACGCGCTCCTGGGTATCGACATCGTGGCAGATAATCCTTGGCTGAAGGGCGCGGCGCTGACCATTCGCCATCATCACGAGCGTTTCGACGGATCAGGCTATCCCGACGGCCTGTATGGTGATGCGATTCCCCGCAACGCGAGGATATTCTCCGTCGTCGATGTTTTTGACGCCCTGACCTCGGAACGACCTTACAAAAAGCCGATGTCACTGGTCGAGGCTTTATCCATCATTGAAGGGGAGTCGCGCCGGCAATTCGATCCGGAGGTGGTTGCCGCTTTCATGGGAATAGCGGCGGATCTCTATGCCAGGGCTGCCCAGGCCAGCAGCACGGAACTGAGACAAGAAATGCGTGCACTGCTTGCCCGCTATTTCAGAACAGTAGCGGCCACCTGAGGATGTACTTTTTCATCTCGTGACGAGTCGCGATGCGTCAATTGCACTCGGGGCCTTCGAGTACATAGCCCATGCCGCGTACCGTTCGAATGATCTTGATGTCGAAGGGATCGTCAATCTTCGATCGCAATCTACAAACGGCTACATCCACGACATTGGTGTCGCTGTCGAAGTTCATGTCCCATACTTGAGATGCAATCAGTGATCGAGGCAACACCTCGCCATGTCGCCGCAAAAGCAGCTCAAGCAGCGAAAACTCTCTGGCCGTCAGATCGATGCGGATGCCACTCCTGGTTACCCGCCGGCGCAGGAGATCGAGTTCCAGGTCTCCGACCCTCATTGTCCCGGCGTCACCGGGCTTCCCGCGCCGTAACAGGGAGCGTACCCGCGCTAGAAACTCCGAGAAAACAATTGGCTTAAGGAGATAATCGTCGGCACCAAGTTCCAAGCCTTTCACTCGGTCGTCCACCAGGTCCCGTGCGACAAGAAGCATGATTGGCACATCCCTGCCGGCCCTCCGTATTGCTTTTAGCACGGCCCAGCCGTCCAGGTCGGGCAACACGGCGTCCAGCACCACTAAATCGTAGGCTTGGGTCAGAGCCGAATGCAGTCCTTGATTCCCGTCGCCGCGAAGATCTACGCAGAAGCCGGCCTCCGAGAGCCCCTGGTTCAGATAGGCGGCCGTTTTCGAATCCTCTTCGACGAGTAGGATTTTCATAATGCGCCCACACACTTAGGAGCGTGCATGTATCGAAACCTTTGGTGACTCCGCTGATCCGATGACAGGATTTGCCCAGCACCGGATAGATAAAGCCGGCGCTGGGCGCCGGCTTTATTTCAAATACGCAGCCGACTTAGAGACTGGCGCGCTTCTGCGGGCGGCTAAACCCACATATGGCCGACATTGAAGTCGAGCGGTGCACTACACTCTCGACTCGGCGCCGCAATCACTGCGGCCGATGCGATCCATGGAGCAATTGGTCGACGCGCCAGATTTCATTGCCGTTCATGATGATCTTCTTGCCATCCTTGGTTTCCATTACGTGACCAGGCGCCATATACGTAGCTTGACCAAACTTGTCTTCCATCCCCATCTTTCCATCCTTGAAGACGTAGACCGTTGAACCATCTTTCAGCTCGAAAGATTTCTCAACCCTGGATTTTTCAACTGCGAATGCGGACACCGTAACGGCACTCATCGCGACAACCACCAACAGTTTTTTCAACATTTTCATTCTCCTTAAGTAAATTTAGCCTGCAATATGGATGCTACTGTCGGGACCCTTACGGTGGGATTGCTGAAACATTACATTGACGTCAGCATTCAGCAATCTTCAAGTCATTTTGCTTGGTAGGCCGGATTCTCGGCAACGTAAACCGTGACGTTATCAGTACCCGGTATGACCTTGGAGAGAGGAAAGGGCGCAGTACCGAGCGTATCGAACATCCAAGTGACATTCTGGCCATTCACGTTTATTTGGACAGCTTCGAGCTGCGTGACATTCAGGTACTTGGTAGTTCCGTCGATATTTACTACCCGAGCGACCGGCCCCGAGGTTTTGTAACCGTAGGAGGCAAGCTGATTGGCGGTCGGCTCTCCTGCAGGCACTGTCGCGCGAACGCGCCAATGCTCGCTTTCCGGCATGGGATCATTGAATTGGGCCAGCGCATTTGTCGCAGTTGCGGCGACTAATGCCGCTGTCAAAGTTAGTTTGAGCAATTTCGTTCTCATGTTTATCTCCTAATGATGTGGGGTTGATCCCGTCGGACATTCGTTGTCCGACGTTGATTCCATATTAGGAGGCAAATACCAACAGGAAGATGACCTGAAAATTACGCTTCAGTCATCGTTCTGTTGGCTAGTACAGCAGACGCGATCATCGGTGCAATGCGCACGGGAAGTCATCCAACAGGCTGGGCTCTACTGAGCTATATTCAGGGCGCTACCAAAATTGCTGAAGAGGTGAAACTATGAAAAGTAAACATACTATTCAACCATCAGCGATCAATAATGACGAACCAGAGAATCCCGAGGCGGTATCTTGTCTGGCGTCTGTCAGGCGGGGAGACTTGGATCACGTCCGCACTTTCCTGCAGAAAGGAGTGCCGGCCAATTGGCAGGATGAGAATGGGTACAGCCTGCTGTTTCACGCGATTTTCAGAAGGCATTTTGCAATTGTCGAAGAGCTGCTCGCGTACGGCGCGAATATTGATCTTACGGATCGGCGTGGCTGGACCCCGCTATTCTGGGCAACATTCAACGATCACGCGGACATCGCTGGATATCTCGTCGCGCACCATGCTGATGCAAATATGGCTACTGACGAAGGAATGCGGCCCTTGTTCGTCGCGGCTTACAAAGGGTTTACCGAAGTCGTTCGGTTGTTGCTGGCGGGTGGCGCGAAGTCGGACGCGATCGACCCCAGAGGCCGTGACGCTCAGTGGGTGGCCCGCATGAATGGCTACCACGAGATTGCGAAACTGCTCGAAACAAACGTAGCTGAACCTGGCGGGCCACTTCCGAACTTGCACTGAGGGTCTGCTATGTACCGTTCGGATGAATTTGATGTCGAGGGGATCACAGATCTTCGATCGCACTCTACAGCCGGCAAGACCGTGCACGTTGGTGTTGATGCGAGGTTCCATAAGCGAAACAACACTGCACATCCAATTGACTGTGGGTGAAAAATGAGGAGAAACTCTCGTCACATCGAACTGCCAACCCAGTCGTCATCAGTCGGCAATCTTGATTTCCACCGGCGTCGCATTGTTGAACAAGTCCAGCACAGGGCAATGCGCATCGACAACTGCCTTCAGCCGCGCCAGATCCTCCTTCGAGGCAGAGCTGTCGAAACTCACGGAACCTGAGACGCGCAGGAAGCCTGGTCTAACGTCTTTGGCAGCGCCGAAGAAGCCGCGCAGATCAAGTTCCCCTTCGAGTTCAACCGAGACATCACGCAAGGGAATGCCGAGGGCGTCGGCGTGCAAGCGATACGTGATTTCCTGACAAGTCGCGAGCGCAGCTAGGGCATATTCGACTGGATTGGGGGCTTGATCAGTTCCACCCAGTGACGGGGGCTCATCGACTCCCACAGTGAAGTCGCGAATCTTGACCTCGCGGTGAAGTCCGTCACGCCCCTGGCTGGTCACATTAAACCGATCGATCGTTTGTGCCCCCTCGCTGGCGAGCGCCAAACGGGTATCGTTGAACAGTTGAGCAAAGCCAGACATGCCAGTTTCCTTTCCGGATCACAACGGATCTGAGTTTATGAGCGCCATTCGCTACCTACCGAGACCGAATGGCAGGAGCGAACTATAGGGGCGCGGCAATGACCGAGCAAAGAATTTATAGTCGCATGCATATTCCATTCGGTGCGTCTCGGCTATTTATAGTCGATAATCTTGCCAGAATACATACTCGCCCTTTGCCATGACTGATCCGATAGGCAGGCTCATACTGCGCTGGAAGGACGATCCCCACAGCACCTACTCGACGTGGTTCTTGTGGACCGAACGATTGAAAAACTTCCGGTCAATTCGTCGCGGGATTGGTCAGGTAGTAAAGGATATCGAGGCAGGCAGTTTTGGAAACGCCTATCGGGAATCATCCCTCGAAACGGTAGTAGGTTCCGTCGCGGAGCAGCGCCAAATATTCAGGGGGGCGGATCACGCGTTCCTCTGGAAGCCCAAGCTGCGCATTCCAGATATCTATGAGAATGCAGAAAACCAACGAGCCTTTGCCCAATTGCTCCATACGTGCAATTGCTGCAACAGCGGCGAGCAAATTATCGAAGCAATTCGTCGCATAGACGCGCTTGGCATAAAGGGACTCGGGCCGGCCGTTGCAAACCTGCTTTACTTCATTCACCCGACCTTGATGCCGCCGTTTAATACTGCCATCGTCAAGGGTTACAACGCGCTTACCGGCGCCAAGGTAAAGCTTGGGCGCTGGGATCATTATCTGGCGATGAGAGAAGGTATCGTGGGATTGAATTCCACGCATCGAAAACTACTGTCAAATGACCTGGGGGCGGTCGCCGGACTTCTATTTGACATTGGCTCGGAGCGATACCCGGCACCCCCACGAGATGGCGACCTGGAATCTGAACTTGCGTGGCAGAAAGATCTGGCGAAGGTCCGGGAGGAAACGGCCGCACAGCGAAAGCTATTCGCATCGGCGGAAGATAATGATCAAACTCATACTCAGGTCCAAGGCTGGCTCAGAGACTTGGGTATTGCGCTTGGGTTCGCAGTTTGGGTTGCGGCCAATGACCGCAGCCGTGCTTACGGAAAAGGCCAACTGAGCGATGGTTGCCTAACCGTGCTTCCCGACACTCTGACCAACTCGCCTGGCGCCGACGCGGTTAGGCTCATTGACGTGATCTGGCTGGAAGGAAAATCGGGTAATGCAGTCGCCGCATTCGAGGTCGAGCATACGACATCGATCTACTCTGGCATCGTTCGCTTACTCGACTTGGCCTATGGCAGTGAGCTCAAGACCTGCGAAGGCTTGTTCCTTGTCGCTCCTGACGGGCGAGAAAATGATGTTCGTCAGCAGATCCGGCGACCGGCGTTTTCCAAGATCGAAGAGTTGAATTTCCGATACTTGCCCTATGGCGAACTTCGTGACCAACGTGACGCGATTGCACGATTTGGATCCGGACTGAAGCCGGTTTTCGCGATTTCCAAAGCGATAGGCGAACAGTCATAGTGCTGGAAGCGAGACTTGGAATGCGCACATTTCTGCCAATTGACTGGTTATCATTCACCATTTCAAGCTGCGGCGGATCTACGATCAGTGCATATTGATAAGTGGCTGTGGGCCGCTCGCTTCCTCCTGACTAGGAACCTTGCCACTCAAAGTGTCGAGTGCGGCAGAGTCATGGTTAATGGAGTCATCGCCAGGCCCTCCCAACTGGTTAAGCCGGGTGATGTACTCAACTTTCGTGTTGTAGACCGCGAATGGGAGATCGTGGTACGCGAGATGAATGCAAGTCCTGTATCCCTCAAGGAAGCAAAACTGATGTACGAGGAAACTGCAACCAGCCAAGAAAGGCACATTCAGTCGGTCGAAATAAAACGCATTGGTCTGCACCGGATATCTTTTAAGTCAGTGATCCATTCACGCTGAACTGAATGGCAAGACTAGCCGCTATAGGCAAAGATGGCGCCGATTCTTGGATGGGGATGGCGAATTGAATGGCCACCTTGTATGACCGGTTGTGGCCGGCAAGACCCAGTGACCACCGGCAGCTACCTGGCATCGGAACTCAGCGGCAGCTATTCAACGCCGAACTTGTAGAGATCAGTGAGTGCTCGGTGCCCAAAGCCGACGGTGAAGGAAATCGGGAGCCGCCATTCGCTAGGAATGCGAAAACGAGGCATCTGTCATAGGTTATGCGCACGACAGTTTGAGTATGAAGGCGATTGCGCAGCAGTTTTGGGGACCATTGGCCGTGAAACGTGTTGGTTTAGAGCTGCTAGCTCCTGGGAAATGATCGTTACTTTTTTATATTCCATTCCGAATCGAGCTCCACGATCATTTTCCTTAAGTAATCGAAATAGTCTGACCCCATTTCAAACTCGAGACTACCTTTCTGCTCCATTATCCGGAGCAGAAATTTTCCACTAATGACGCAATTGACTTTATTTCTATATCGAACCTTTCCGTCCGGCAGAACAAAGTAGAGATGACTGACCAACCATTTGTACGACAGATTAGGTTTTATCAGACCCGGATTACCAACATTGTTCTCGCCGGTAGCCGGTTCTCTAACGATATAAACCAAATCACGCTCATCTTCCTTTTTAGTTAGGTCAATGTCTCTCAGATAAAGCGCTCCGTTGTGATACTCGACTTTTTGAATCTTGTTTGGAAGATCAAAACCGGCACCTTTACCGGGCTCGTAGTACAAGACCCAATGCAGATGCAATACTTCATTTAGATGTTCAAAACCAGCGCCATTCCAGTAGGTAATTTCATAGATGCCGCCATACGCACGTTGTAATGGCTCAGTCGTTACCAACTCCTTTCCAATAAGGGACGACGAGAGCCCAAGCGCGAGGCTCAACCCTTCTTCAAATGGACTTAAGGCTCGGTTAACTTGTTTGCCTCGATAGGCTGCAAATACATCTAATAAATCTCTCGCTCCAGACCCTCCAGCTTTTAGGTACTCGAACTTTCGATTCCGAAAGTAAAAGACATTGAAGCTTCCGGAGTACGTTCGGCCGCCTTCCACAATAAACGCGAGCAAACTGACGTCTTTTAGTCGGCCATCATTTGAGAGGGCCGCTAATTCCTGCTCGAACAACACACCCGTCGGCGTTGTCGTACTAGTCCATTTGCGAAGATGCCTAATTACGTACCGCGCAGACTCGACTGGTCCCGCATATGACACAACGAATCGGTCGGTGATCCAGACCGTTTTTTGTAGCACATCGGATATTGTGTATTTAGATTCCGGAGGAAGTGCGACGTTGAACCTTTGAATCGGGGAGGGCAGCTTGCTAACTATCGCATTCGTCGGCGGAATCTTCCACGAAATTAAGATATCGGAAATCATGAAGACGTGATTCTCGATTTGAAAACTAGCAATAACGGTCACAATAGAATCTCCATCTGGGACTTTTTAGTATTGCAGGTCAGCCCTAAATACTGAACTTTTTGAGTCAATTCATTGTGAGTGCGCTCGCGCTGGTTGCTAGCATATCCAATGTTAGTACGGCCCTGATGTAATAGGGTTGCCGTGGCCCAAAGGAGCGATCGTCTGCTTTGGAGAGTTATCACCAATGACTGTTTGTGGCCGCCTGTACTCAGTGACCACCGGCAGCTACCCGGCACCGGAATTCAACGGCGGCAATTCGGCCTCGAACGTGAAGGATTCGATTTCTGGTCAGTGCCCAAAGCGGACCTAGCCAGTCTAGGCAAGCAGACGCTCAGGAACGTTTGAATTCACCGGACGCTGCGCGGCTTCATCGCGCAGCGTCCGGTGATGATGGGTTCGGCCCCATGTCACTCTCCACCTTTTGCGGATGGGCTTTGTGTTGTTTCTCTCGTGTGCTGCTTGTCCATGCCGCCCAGAACATACCCGGCGACCCCGCTTAGGATTGAGGCCACTCCTTCTGCCGTAAGCTTGCCGAGAGCAGCAAGAAGAATCGTTGCGAGAATGATCAGGACGGCCGCCGCTAAACGAAGGAAGTTGCCACGTTCGAACATCAGTCCAAACGACTTAGCTTGTCCTTGACCCGCGCGATAAAAGGCGATGCCTCCTACGATCGTAAATGCCGAGATTGCGAGAGCAAGAACAATGACAATTGCCCATACAACAGTTTGTGTGTCCGTCATGGATTACTCCCAAGTAAGCAAGGTGGTTTTGTTGAATTGCTCACGTTCCTCGCATTCGCGAAGCGTGCTCATGTAAAGGGGCCGAACGTTCAAGGTGACCGGAGCTGCGCGGCTTCATCGCGCAGCGTCCAGAGAGCGAAGCGAACGGGATCGACCGCAGGGTTAGACGTCTTCATACCATGCCCAATAAGCCAATCTTTGCGGTACCAAGCTGCGTTAATTGGTCATTCAACTCTCGACCAAGATAGCTGAAGTACGCCTCGCCTCTTCCAGGGGTACGAGGACGACAGAGCATGTACTGATGGAAACCGAGCGCATTTGCAGTGGCAAGTTGAAGGTCGCCACCTATCGTCGGAAAATCGGCTGACTGGATACAGTCTTCTATGACATACCGCGGAGAGCGGGACTGCGGTCGTCCTGGAGTGCTTTCGTTTTCTAGCGCCCTTGCAATGGATTCCGAAACGCGGTCACTACAGTCACCAAGGTAAACAAACTGCTTGCCAAGTAGGTTCCTATATTGGGTACAGCGGATTTCATAGGTGCCCGATTCTGCTTTCTCTGGCTGGAAGCTATATAGCTCCAAAGCACGCTGAACCGAACACCAGCCAAAAATCGCGATAGAGAACATTGCTGCCGGGCCCATTGAGACCTTCACATGGTCATAGGTCACAGACAAGTACTTGGATACATATGCCGCGATGTCACTTAACGAGGGCGAATAGGGTTCGTGCGAAATCAGATTTGTTAAAAGTGGAACCAGCGACAAGTATGTGTTCTGTCCAACGAGTGTGCTTCCCGCGAAGGCGTATCCGTACGAGCGCTGCGACGATAGCGTGGAAAAGAATCCATCCGCGCTGGGGGTTCTGCAAATCACAGGCAGCGAGAACAGTTTTGCGGCATCGCCGATGAGGGGAGAACCGGAGTCGCGGGAAACGAGGCTATCGGCAGCTGCCCAAAGCGATGGGTACTCGGGAATTTCTGTATTGCACCAGATAACGATGGCGGTCATTGTCTAGACGTCTAACAGTGTTTACACGGACACTGGGGTCCGTGTAACAGATGATATTGATGACGCTGGGAAGTCTGTGCTAAGTGCATTATTGTCAATGGCTTAGATTTCGTGCTGTCAGTATAACAACTCCAATATGCCAGACGCCTGTGGATAGTTTTCCGGAAGCATGGTCACGGTATCCTTGCCGTTTTTTTACCGCCCAAAAGGAGTGACACTATCTATGGGTGACCGCTTTCGGGTGCAATCCCGTAGGTCCGCTTATGGCCGATTTTACACAGTGACCACCGGCAGCTTCGGAGAACCAAATTTCCACTAAACCGGCCCATCAAGATCGAAGCCACCGACTCTCGCCACCATGGGAAGCACCTTACCAGACATAAACCCACAAGTCTGAACTACGTCCAAACGTAGAGCAGCAGAGGCGTTGCGTCGCATTGCTGGCCTGTGCCGTGTCGTGTTTATCCTTCGCCCGTCCCAGCGGCTGTGGTTCCTGGTCAACAGACAAGCCCGACAAGGGCAAAGAATTTGCTCGCTGGAGAGCGTGCGGCGCGTTGCGAGCGAGGGCTGGACTGCCTGGAAAGCCTGCGGCACCGGCTGGGCGCAAGTCGATCCGGCGCCCTCGGAGAACTCGCGCGAGCGTCATGTCCCTCTTGTCCGTAGCGGACTACCGCATGCCAGCCGTCTCCACCCGGCTATGCGCCGGAAGCCGGTGGGCGAGATAGCTCATCTGATCGGCGACGATATGGCGACCGGAAAGAATGAAGTGCTCGAATCGACACGGCTCATACGGGATGTATAAAAGCGGCATACGCGCTTCTTCCGGTGTGCGACAACCCTTCCTCATATTGCAGGATCGGTGCGCCGCGACGACGTTGGTCCAGACGTCCTTGCCGCCACGCGCTTTCGGGTGCACATGGTCGCGTGTCAGATCGCCCGACAGAATCCTGTCGCCACAGTAGGCGCAGATCATGCGATCGCGTTTTCCGAGCAGGAAGTTGTCATCGCGACCAAGCGGAATGGCGTACGCGTGACGAACCATAGCTTCGCTCCTGGCCAGGGCAATCACCGGTGGCAGGGCGAGTTCGCTACGCAATCCAGAAGTCCGCTGTCTTCCTCCATGCAGGATCAGGGCAGGGTCGCCAAGAGTCCATGCGACCTTGTCGGTCGCCACATAGTAGGCCGCACGATCAATGTCCATCCAGCGATGGGGCATGCCGGCGATGCTGAGCGCAAGAATTCTCATGAAATCTCCTGCCGGCGTTGCTTGCGCTGCCGGGCGATTTTTCTCCGATGCATGGTGCGAAATGGTTTGAAATTCAGGAAGGTTGTAGGGTGTTCTGGCATCCCTGCCGTGATTCGAATACGGGACATGCGGACTAGGATTCCGCTGCTCTTCCGCTGAGCTACAAGGATAGAAGCGGGCCCGCTCGGAGAGACTCGAACTCTCTACCTCGATCTTCGGAGGATCGCGCTCTTCCAAGTGAGCTACGAGCAGTTTGACTGGGGTGTCCGACCGGGATCGAACCGGCTACCTCGTGAGCCACAATCACGCGCTCTGCCACATGAGCTACGGACACCATTGAAACGGCTAGGGAGGAAGGATTCGAACCTTCGATATTGCCGGGTTCAAAACCCGGTGCCTTGGACCGCTTGGCGACTCCCCAATCTGATGGACGCGCGAGACGGAGTTGAACCGTCCTCTTCAGTTTTGCAGACTGCTGCCGGGCCGCTTGGCTATCGCGCGACAAGAAATGGTGCCCACTGACGGACTCGAACCGCCAAAATCCCTGCTTACAAGGCAGGCCCTGTACCAATTGAGGCAAGCGGGCAAATCTGGTGGTGATGGCAGGAGTCGAACCTACGCTCGGTCGATTATGAGTCGACTGCTTTTACCAGCTAAGCTACATCACCAAAGTGGCCTCCCCGGTAGGATTCGAACCCACGCGATCACGGACTAGAAAACCGTGCGGCACTCCAGGGCGCGAGGAGAAGTTGGAATGGTCGGACAAGTCGGATTCGAACCGACATCCCTTGCGGGCTCATCGCTTTTAAGGCGTGGGCGTCTGCCGATTGCGCCACTGTCCGGTGGTGCTCCACGTCGGATTCGAACCGACAAAGGCCGAGCTTCTAAGACTCGTAGCTGTACCAATTTGCATTAGCCAGCGGAGCATTTGGTGCGAAGCCCCGGACTTGAACCGGGAAACCCCAACTTTTGAGGATGGGAGGTATGCCAATTCCCGTCAGCTTCGCATATTGGTGCCTTCCCCGAGATTCGAACTCGGAACATCTGGTTCCTGAAACCAGCGCGTCTTCCAATTGCGCCAGGAAGGCATTCATTGATGGTGCCCAGAGCGAGAGTCGAACTCGCACGTCATTGCTGACGCTACCCCCTCAAGGTAGTGTGTCTGCCATTTCCACCACCTGGGCCTATTGGTGCGTCATGTCTGGATCGAACAGACGACATCCGCTTTGTAGGAGCGGCGCTCTACCATCTGAGCTAACGACGCGTGTTGGGTTTTGGAGGAGAGGGCGAGGCTCGAACTCGCATGCCCTTTCGGACAACACATTAGCAGTGTGCCGGCTTACCGATTCGCCACACCTCTCCGGATTATGCAGATGCATTGGCCTCGCTGACAGGAGTCGAACCCATGGCCTCCGCGTTCGTAGCACGGCGCTCTTCCAGCTGAGCTACAGCGAGATTGATCTGGCGGAAGGAGAGCGAGTCGAACGCTCGCGCCATATTGCTATGACCATCTGTTTTCGAAACAGCGCCGTTTGGCCTCTCCGGCATCCTTCCATTTTCTGGCGACCCTTGATGGTCTCGAACCACCTGCCTTCGGATTTGGAAACCGACGCTCTACCCGGTGAGCTAAAGGGCCAATCGTTGGTGCCTGTTGTTCGGATCGAACGAACGACATCCGCCTTATCGAGACGGCGCTCTGCCAACTGAGCTAAACAGGCGTTGCTGGAAGAGAGGGCGAGGTTCGAACTCGCGTGCCGCATTGCTGCGACCATCACATTTCCAATGTGCGCCATTTAGCCTCTCTGGCACCTCTCCATTGTTTGGGCAAGCCTGCGCGTGGCCGCCATCACTCATCCGGGAGCCGCCCGACAGGTGATGGCGCGGGATCTCCCCTGCGCAGTGGGGTTAGCTGGCTAGGCATGGCTTTAGTTGCTGCTTGCTTTCTGGCGGAAGATGGAGCACTTGAAGCCCACGCCCAAGGCGAATGGGCGCCCTCTGTTTTCAAGGCAGTGCCGGCACGCCTGTCCGGTTCATCTTCCATGTCTGTGGTCGGAGTGGAGAGATTCGAACTCCCGTCTGCCTGCTCCCAAAGCAGGCCGTCTGACCGCTGGCTTACACTCCGAATAGGGTTGCGGGAGAAGGAATCGAACCTTCGTCGCAGCGGCTTATGAGACCGCGCGGCCTACCAGCAGGCTTCCCGCTGAAGCATGGCTCCCCGATCACGGTTCGAACGTGAGACCTGGCGGTTAACAGCCGCCCGCTCTGCCAACTGAGCTATCGAGGAATTGAAACTCCAATCGCATGGTGACTGCTGAGCGAGTTGAATCGCTACCGGCGCCGGGCGCCGTTTCACTCACCATGCGATTGAAGCCTTGTTGAATGGTAGGAGCGGAGAGATTCAAACTCATCCTTGGCCCGGTTAAAAGCCGGGTGCCTGGTCACTAGGCTACGCTCCCACAGTTCCATATTTGCTGCTCGCCGCGTGGCCTTTTCGCTCTTGCCATGCGCCCCAGCCTTGCGGAATAACGCTGGTGCGACCAGTGGATTCCTCGGCCGCACCAGCAGGGTCTTTCGTTTCATCTCGATCTCCTAATTGGTTGAATGTCAGCCAATGCGCTGACGCGATCCGGCGGGCACGATGTCCTCGCTTCCTTGCCGAAGATGCAGGTTGCTGCGATGCCGGAATGCGCGCTCGCCGAGCTTCACCCATCGGTTCCCCGCGGTGGTGTGCTTTGCGTGTTGGCATTGCCGGCACGAGCAAGATTTTGGTGTTGCTTTCACCGGTCACCTCCCTTCGTTCGTTGCCAGGCGCAGGTTCCGCTCCTGCCTGCGGCGTCACCCTGTTCTCGGGACTTGCCGCCGGTTGCCATACTCCGCCGCCCTGTATGGACGGTCGACCGCGTGGCGTTCGAATCAATGCGACTCGAATCGTGGTGGAGAATGTGAGGCTCGAACTCACCGAAGGTTGCTTGCAAAGCATCCCTGCGCCCCTGCGCATTCCCCGTGTTCATCCGGCGGCGTATATTCAATGGAGACCGGCCCCGGTTTTGATCGGTTCACGCTACTGATCGCCCGCGCAACTCCGCCAATTCCTGGCGGCCGGGATGCGGACATTCCCTCCTGCGCTCATTCCTGTGGTTTCCTTGCCTGGAATCGCCAGTTCGCGTAAGGCTCATTCACGCTGACAGCTTTCGTTCTGCTGCCGCTCGGGTTCCACTACCGTCTGCGGGCGACCTGCCGCAGCTCAGGTACAACATTTGCTGGTGCCGCCAGCAGGGATCGAACCTGCGCGACCCGCCTCTTCAGGGCGGTGCTCTACCAGCTGAGCTACAGCGGCAATACATGGAGCGGACAGCGAGATTCGAACTCGCGGCATCGAACGTGGAAGGATCGCGCTCTACCATCTGAGCTATGTCCGCAGTGAAGTGGTAGACCGTGTGGGATTCGAACCCAACCTCGCCACCTTGAAAGGGTGGTGACCTCACCAGAAGTCGAACGGTCCATTGGCGCCGACGAAGAGAATCGAACTCTCATGAGGCGGATAGACAATCCGCTGCTCTACCAATGAGCCACGTCGGCATATTTCCAACAGGTGAGAACCCTTCGGCCGGCTCCTCGCAACGGAAGCCTCCGGCAGTCCGAATCGACGAATCGGCGGTGGTACCCGGCATCCGATTTCGTCCCGTGCGTATCGCTTCCCGATGTACCAGATCGGGATCGAAAGGCGCTCGCCTGTTGGAGCGGACAATCGGTCTCGAACCGATCACCTCGACCTTGGCAAGGTCGCGTTCTGCCAACTGAACTATGTCCGCAAACTACAACGCTGGCAGCCAATGCGCGTGTTATCTCACCTGCCAGGCCCCATGCCCGACAGCGAACACCGCAGTTGTCCCGCACGTCGGCACACCAGCCGCCAGCGCTTCTACAACCGTCCCGAATTGTTAGAGATCGTTCCAGTGCCCGGCTATTCCGGGATGGGCCTGATGAGCTTCCACCAGGGCTATTTTTACTTGCCGAGACCCCACGCCTTGCGGGTTATCTCGATGATTTGTTGCAGTTCGTTGCTCATTTCCTGTTCCCTTGGCTACTACCGTTACTGGTGGGTGCGGATGGATTCGAACCACCGTGCCTCGTGAGACCTGATTTACAGTCAGGCGCATTCAACCGCTCTGCCACACACCCAAAAACTTGCCTTGAAAATGCACAAGGCCCGGAGTCCTGTTCGGAGCATCCGGGCCTTGTGGCCTTCGATCTTTCGATCTATCGGTTGGAGTTATCCATCTCCATCCGGGATGCTTGCCTGTCTGTTCCAATCGTTGTGCTCATATCCAAACGGCGCACTAATTGGGCAGCCTGCGGGTGACGTACCAAGTACGGACGACAGGGCGCGCAAGGACATGGCTATCGCCTGCCGCTTGCTTGTTCTGCCGATGGTGACTCGTAAGTGATGCACGTCGAACTCCTGGTTAAGTTGTTGGGGAAATGCGCCCGCCACTCGATAACGCACAGTATGCGGAAGGAGTTGACACGAATCAACAACTATCTGCAAATACTTTGCACGGCGTGCAAATAATTGTCGTTTGGATGCAACATTGTTACAATCTGCTCATGCCTAGAAAGAAATCGAATCCCCGCCGCACCGTCGTGTGGCGCGTTCGTGTGCTGATGGCCGAACGCAATGTGCGCTCCGTCTCGGAGCTGGTACGCCGCATGGAGGACATCGGTGTTTCCATTTCCATTGCGCAGCTTGGTCGCCTCATAGACGGCAAGACGCAGCACTGGAGTCAGGAGGTCATTGAGGGATTGATGACGATACTGGAGTGCCAGGTCGGCGACCTCTGGAAAGAACGGTGATTACGGTCGAACCGTGATGCAAGATTTTTCAGGCGAACAGCGACCGAGAATGCGTTTCCAGCCATTGCGCGCTGCCACGGCTTCGCCAAGAATGTCGAGATACTCTTCGCCGTCGACGCGCTCATCCCCGGGTAATGGTTTCAGCGCCAATTCCGCCAATAGTTTTTGCCGATGTTTCTGATCAACGCCCAGTTCGAGAATCCGGCTGTAAGCCTCGCATGCATAGGCGAAGGTTTCTCGCTTCCGAAACTCGATCTCGAGCAACCATTCCCTGCGACGTGAGGACGGCAGCCCCAGGGTTTCGCGCTTGCAGTTGTGAAAAACGTGCGCGGCCTCATGAAGCACGTAGTCCTCGAAGTGGTTCTTGGTATGGAAATAGTCAGTCGAGACATAGCAGGTGGTTCCGATACCGAGCCCGAGAAGCTGGGGGGCATCCTCCGCAAGCAGTTCCGCCGAGCAGCTTGCCAGATAAAGGTTCGCCAGGTCCCATGCCGTGCCGAGCCAGGTCATGTCTCGAAGAACCGAAACGATATTTTCTGGCGTCAGGAACACGACCGAGCGCTCAAGCACGGACAGCACGATCTCCTGCTCGGACCGAGGGAAGAACCCCTTCACCATTGCACTGAACTTCTGCCGTGAAAACTGATGGAGATCCATGCCATCGGGGATGGCCAGACCTTGCTGGCTTTCGGTGCGCCGCAATACCTCGGCGATGAGTGCGTCTCGAAGGTTTGCAGTGCCGATCCGTGACTTGTCGAGGACGCCATTTCCGGGCCAGGCAAAAAACATCGGATCGTGCTCGCCGGTCTTCAGGTAGGCTTGAATTGCGTCGTGAGGTCTCACAGCCATGGTCGATGGGTTCAAGAGTTTTTGCGGAATCGCAAACGATAGGGGACTTATTGCTGTCGCGCAAATAAAGACGACAGCGTTGCTCGAATTGGCGCGTATGCCATTCATGATAACTGCCATTATCAAGAATGCGATTTTTCTGCGATAACTTCGGGGCCTGCGGATCGGGTAGCCGGACCGCCATTAATATCAGGGCGTTGCAGTACATTTATCGGTGATGCCGCGTGTGTGCCCTGTCTGGGATTGCAGCGTGACCGTGATGGCATGCAGTCGACCTACAGCCGACTGCTAGTCGCACCATGAATTGTGCGAGTGGAGAACTGTCGACCGCCAGAGCACTTTCAGAGAACAATCATCCCTGCGGTAGATTGCATCAGTCGACCGTCAAAGCACTTCCAGTCGACGTGACGGTAATGAGGATGAAGTCAGTCGACCGCCAGAGAACCTGTGCCGCTGAACACGGCCGATGAATGCGGCGAAGCTGATGACCGATCCGATACTGGAACATACCCGCGTCGCACCCGGGTCCTTTCGACCCGCTGGAATTCGCGAAGGGCCGAGTCCTGATCCAGAAAAATCTGCCGTTTGATCCCGCCGCGCCGATTGTGCAGGCCAAACCATCGGCGATACAGGATGAATGCGCCAAAGAGATCGCGCTCCAGCGTCAGGACGTATCCGCGGCTGCGGGTGGTGAACTCAACTCGCACGGTGTACCTCCCTGTCCGCTACCTCCAGCCATAGCCGTTCCTCATCGGATTCGGTGTAGATGCTGGTCGTGGCCACGCTCGCGTGCCCAAGGAGCTTCTGAATCAGATTGACAGGTACGCCCGACGATCCCAGAAAACTGCCGCAGGTGTGCCGCAGCCAATGAACAGAGGCTCGTTCGAAGGCTCTGGCGTCGTGCGCCTTCCCCGATGTCTGGAGAGCGTGAGCCGCATCTTGAAACAATCCCCGAATGGCCTTGTATAGCCCGCTGGGCGAGATGGCTACATTGCAGCCTACCCTGGGGATCAGCACGGTGTCAGGAGGGTTTGCCAGTGGGTCTTGATCGAGCCCACGACGCTCAAGAAACTCTCGCAGCAGGGCGATGGTCCGATCCGGGACGGGAACAGCGCGCCATTTGCCGCCTTTGCCGAGAACCTTCAGCATCCACCGAACCCCCGTGCCATCCCGGAGCGCCATGGTGTAGAGCCTGCCAGTCTTCGCGTCCACCAGCTCCGACAGCCGCAGCCCGGTGGCATGGGCGAAGGGCAGGGCGAACCGAAGGCGCTCGGTGTGATCGGCCTGCACCATGCCGTGCAGATGATCCATTAGGAACTGCCACTGGGCTACCGAGAATGCCCGCGTCAGCTCGATGTTCTCGGGCGCTTCCTGCTGCACGACAAGTGTCTTGCCGACCGCATCCCAGGGATTGAACGCGCAATACTGAACACGGACCAGCCATTCAAAAAGGCTTCCCAGAATCGTGATTGCATGCTTCACGCTGGAGGCTGACAGCGCGCCGTCAAACGGCCGCCAGTCAGCGCTGAATCGTGGCGTGTTTCTGGGGGCTATCCATTCGGTTTGCTGGATGTTGAATGCCCATTGGTCAGGTTGGCTGCGCCCAAGCATGGACAACCAGTCCCGATAGCCTGTGCAGTCATCGACAGACAAATCGGAAAGCGCCTTTCCGCGCTCGATGATGGCCCACAGCAGCATTCGCTCGGCTTCCTTGCGGTAGGCCCGCTGCGTGTTTCTGTTACCCGACTTGGTAGCCAGCCAGGCGTGTATCGCCTGAAGATCGTTTTCAGCGTCGATGCGAGGTCGGCCAGGCCACCTGTTTGAGCCGGACGCGCCATCGACATTGGCCGGGACGGCAAAGGCCTCGATGGGCACAATGGCCGTCTGTGAATGGCGCTGCCCCAGGCGCACTGGCACCGACAGGCTTCGGAGCGGAGATAAGGCATGGTCAGGCAATGAACCGAGCGCCAATTCATAACCGCGAAGCCATTGCACGACACGTGCAGCACCTTTCTCGCCCAACTTGGGTACGGTCATCCACCACCGATAGCCCTTGTGGCGGATGCGATCCATCAATGCGCCGATGGTGGGGATATCGGCGAGTATCAGGCGGTCGGCAACCGCGCCATCGAACCAGGCCGATACCAGATCTCCTGGCACCGGGTCGGTAGCGAGAAGCTGCTCAACCCACACCAGGGCCTCAATCTGGCGGCTGATCAGCTTCTGTCGCTGCCGCGATTTCTTGTCTGCCGCCTGAGGGTAGGTTTCCAGAAAGAGCCGAATCAGCTCGTCTTCGTTATAGAAGCCGCTCGGATCCCGGTCCGCCTGAAAATCTTCAAGCGCAGGAATCTCGACAGGAACGTCAGGCTGCGATCTGGATAGCGGCAGACGCAGTAATCTGGCTTCACCATGTCTGCCATGTCGCAACGCGGCTTGCCGAATGGTGTCCTGAATCCACGTCAGGGTGCTCCTGGCAAGGCGCAGGTCCAGACCGGTTTCCAGATAGCGGTCTGCCAGTGTCTTGAGTGCGAGCCCTTGTAACCAGCCGCGATAAAACGCCAGGTGATGACGGCCAAGTTTTCGATCAAGTTCAGCCATCGCCTACAAGCCGCCTCCCAGTCGCTTGGCTATTGCCTGCACCTTGCCCATGGATGACTCGCTGCCGGCACAGACTGTTGCAACATCCTTGACATCGACTGCGGCAGCCGCGTGATTCGGAGAAGCCAGTCCTCCACTCATGGCGGCGACGCCCATCGTGGCGAGCAAGCGAACTCGCTCCGCTCTCAGTCTCGATGGGACTTTGGATAGAGCCGCATAGAGCTCCGGGCACCCTTCCGTCACGGTAAGAAGGATGCGGATTGATTTCACAAGGAGGCCCCCATGAGCCAGAAGCCGCGAGCATTCGAGAAGACCGGATCCTTCGTGGTTACGACGGTCAATTGAGCGAATGCGGTGCCCAGCGCCTCCTTGAAGAAGGGGGCGCCGCCGCCTACCAGGAGAACCCTATCCACGGATTCACTTTCCTTGCGCAGTGACTTCTGGATCGACTCGACAACGACGGGAGCCACCTTTCTGGATGCCTGCTCGATGTACGGACCCAGATCCACGCGCTTGCCCAGTACAAGAACCTCGGCCTTGCCGCCACGAATCGCGTTCTCAAGCTTTTCCGTACTGACGTTGGAGCCATAGTCCTTGGCGATCAGACGGGAAGCCTCCTCGAGAACGACGGATGAAGCCTCCAGGCTGGTACCCGACGACTGGCGATGGAGGTCTGAGTCGGCAATGACCACCCAATCGACCGAGAAAAACCCTGGATCGATGACGAGGACACGAGCACCCTCAATATTGGCGTCACCGCCGGCAATGAAATCCAGGAATCCCCCAACGGGTTGCGGAATGACTTTGACGGCATCAACCGAGACGGAGCGCTTCGGCGTGACCTGGTGGCTACCCTTCATCTGCTCCGCGATGGCATGGCGTCGTTTCTCGTCGAGATACTGGGATACCGGCAAGCCAGTGACCAGCATATCGACGTGATCAACCTCGGACAGCAAAAGGCCTGCGTGAAAAAGCGCCTGGTAGGACGCGCTGGATGGGTAGTCGGCATGAAGCGATCGGCTCCACATTTCTGCCCGGTCGGGTGCTACGCCGGCAATGAAGGGCTCCCCGTTCACCTGCACATGCAGAAAATCATCCTGGGCTTTCCCGTCAAAACGCGAACTGAAGCGATCAGCCGGCGCCGCCCCGGCCGGGCGCAGCAGTGTTTTCGGCGTCGCGCCTTTTTCGCCGTAGGCGAGCTTCAGGTTGGAATACCCGATGTCAATACCAAGAATGTTCAAGTCGACCTCCTGTTTACCGCTAGTGCACAAAGTTTCAAAAGCCACGATGGAGTGGCGATGCAGTGCACCGCCAGTCGACCGCCAGAGAACAATCGAAGAAATTTCGATGGTTGATTGATGTCTGTCGACCGCTAGTGCACCGACTGGAAACATAGCAAGCGCTTCCCATAAAACGAGGGTGAAAAGCGCACAAGGCGTGCGCTTTTCACCCTCGTTTTTGATTCCAGATTTGGTAGTGTCGCGAGCGGTTGCTTGCCGGAGCGACGACGCGTCTTGTTACTCGATAGAAGGCTATGGCCTATCTCTCAGTGAGGACCGGCGGTCGAATGCGCTGATGAATCAAGGAGGGCGAACGGAGCGAACGGACGGCAAATCTCTCCTATGAATACGCCATCCGCTCGGGATCACTTCGCGATCGATGGGGCGACGCTACTAATAGGAGCGATCAGGTGTTCGAATATAGTGGTCAGGCTTTGGTGGCTTGATGCGTCTCGGATGGAGAAGAAATCGGGATGAGCGAACAGGGGGTCAATCGCTCCTGATTATTGGCGTTTCGCGTGATTGACGCGGGCAATGGACTGCTTTGGAGGAGCGGAATGACATCAGATTGCACCACAGTAAAAGGAGCGTTACAGCCATGACTGAAGTACCTCTTGAACCAAGCTGCCATGATGAGGCGATTGCCGTACTGGAACATCGCATTGATGCTCTGCATGCGAGCGCGCACAGCATCGTTGATAGGCACTGGACCTTCGTCTACAGCATGGAGCAAAAGCTCACTGGTTGGGAACACAAGAGCACCCTTCAAGTCCGGTGTATGCAGGAGGGAAACTCAATCAGGCTGGATTGGTGCGGAATCAAGTGGTATGGATCCAAAGCCAATGGCGACCGGAAATCCATAAGGACACATGTCACCAAGCCGAAAGGAGCCTACGGATACACATTGTCAAAGCTGAAAGCCTTGGCCCAGGATTGGGAGGCGGACATGGTTGAGGAAACTGAATCCCAACTGACGAAAATCAGGCGCGAAGCAATCCACTTGGTAAAAGCGATCATCTGCATCAGGCACGCTCGGACTGCGGCGGACCGGGTTTGAGCAACTGCCGATCAGTCCGCTCTGGCGATGGTGAGGTCAGTGATTCGTGTGGTGTAGTTGGGCGACTTGTTTCTGGCGCACATTCTCCAGCGCTGCTCTGCACCTTCACTGCAAAGCCGGGTGGCGCTCTTGCCAAAGCTGTGGTTGATGCTATTCATCACCCCTGTGAGCTCCATACGGCAGAACGCGCATGGCTCCAGCGTTCTAGCGGGCACCCCAAGCGCGTCCATTGGGCTATTTGTTAAGCATTCAGCAAGTGCGATAATTCGCTGTCAAACTCAACCTATGCTGACTATGCCGACCAATCCAACTCCAAACTCGTCAGCGCCGCAGAGCTTCGTATTCAACGCGGATGCGGCCCATCAATTGTTGGGGAAAGAGCTTCCCGGCGGTTGGAATATCATCAAAAAGATTGGTGATGGCTCGATTCCAGGCGAGCCTGATGGAACGGGTGGCCATTTTTCCGTGGGTTACATCGCCGAACGCAAAGGCAAGCAGGGGTTCGTAAAGGTTTTCGACCTCGGCGGCGCGATGAGAGAGCACCCGGATGACGTGATGGCTGCACTTGGAGCGCTGGTGAACAACCACCAGTACGAGACATCGTTGCTGTCCATCTGTGAAAACGCAAAGCTCGACCGAGTTGTACGTGTTCTCGAGCAGAATCAGGTGATGCTACAGGCGGGTAGCGGGATGGGATTTCCTTTGCCGTTCATCGTATTCGAGATGGCCGAACAGGGTGATTTCAGACGAGCCGTCGCGCGCTCGGCCGCGATAGATTATGCATGGCGATTGCGCATCATTCATCAGGTCGCCGTAGGGTTACAACAGCTTCATGGGGTGGCGATTGCACATCAAGACCTGAAGCCATCCAACGTTCTCGTCTTTGAGGGAGCGGAAGCAAAGCTGGCTGATCTTGGGCGAGCATCCAGAAACGATGGCCGCGTTGCCGCGCATGACGGTATAGCCATAGCTGGTGCGATTGCGTATGCGCCTCCCGAACAGGCTTATGGTGTCATGGCGGAAGAATGGCGTGATCGCCGCGAGGGGTGCGACCTTTATCATCTTGGCTGCCTGATCTGCTTTGCCTTCACTGGGACAACGCCTACGCAGGCCTACTCTGCCCTGCCGGAAAACATTAAGCCGGTGACGTGGGGTGGTACATGGACCGGAACGTATGACATGGTTTATCCGCAGATAGCAGCAGCCTTTGCCGCCTATCTGGACAAGATTCGGCCAGAAATGCCCGATTGGGCTGCGGACCAGTTGCTATTAGTGATTCAGCAACTTTGCACCCCTGAATACAAGAAGCGTGGTGCCCCGGAAGCGCGGGTGTTTGAAAACTCCCCACTTGGCTTGGACCGCTTTATCACCCGCTTGGATAGACTCGCCCTCGATGCGAAGATCCGGGTTAAAACCGCGTGACGATTCTCTCTGACAAGCGCAGTCGTCACATCGTCCCTCGGTGGCGTAGCTCACTGATGGCCGCCGGCTCTCGGGACTTGGACCCGCTGAAGAGGAGGGCGGCACGGAAGGTTGGCGGCGTACCGGCCGCAGTACGGCAGCAGCTTGCTGAATTCACAAGCGACCCAAGTATCGGAACCGCAGCGGATGCACTCGCGACTGCAATTTCGGCTGGTCACCCTGAAATTGCCTTGCCAGCAGCTGCGTTCATTCAGCAACACGCCGACGAAGCGCCGCGCTTTCTTGCCGAGATCGCATCGGCATCACTGGATGGGCTTGGTGTTCCCTTGGGGCTCGAAGTGCCCGTCGGCACGCAAGCCGCAATCGCGAGGCTGCGAGGCCTGTTGCGTATCTATCCCCGTAGCGCAACCATGTGGGCGGATCTTGCACGGTACCAGGCGGCGACCGGTGATATCGAAAAATCCAAGAGATCGATGCGCGTGTCCCTTAGTCTGGCGCCGGATCATCGGTGGGTGTTACGGTCGGCCAATCGACTCTTGCTCCATGCGGGCGATTTCCGGCAGGCACATCACATGCTGGCGAGCCATCGACGAACTCGCGAGGATCCGTGGCTGATGGCGGCCGAGATTGCCAGCGCGCAACTGATGCAGGTTACCCCGAAATTCCTGTCGCGTGGTCGAGAGCTGTTGCGCCATCCAACGTTTCAGACCATTCACCTATCTGAACTGGCTACCGCCGTCGCTACATCGGATATTGACGGTGGCCAGCGCAAGAGTGCTCGACGCCTGCTTCGTATTGCCATGAAGGATCCAACCGAAAATGCACTAGCTCAAATTGAGTGGGCAGACCATAAGGCCGACGATGGGCTGCATGTCATTCAGACGGTCAATAGGATGCCCGACGCCTTTGAGGCCGCATTTTGGGTCAAACGCCAGGAGGGGCAAATTATTGATGCCTATCGAGCGGCCCAAGCGTGGATGGCAGATGAGCCATTTGCAGATGCTCCTATTGGGGCGGCTGCCCACTGCGCCGCCCTGCTAGATGAATACGACGAGATCGTCAGGATTACGAACATCGGGCTCTCCCGAGACTCCGGCAATCTGCTGCACCGGAACAATCAGGTTTTTGCGCTGATCAGCAGTGGAAGAGTATGGGAAGACGACGCTGAATTTGAGAGAATCGCTCAGTTTCTTTCCGGCCGTGTTGCATCTCCAGGGTTGGACATGATTCAAGTGGCGGCCAACATCGGACTCCTGCTTTATCGCGCTGGCCAGCTTGACGATGGTGCGATGTTCTATCGGCGCGCCATCGAACTTGCTGACAGACATGCCGGCGCTGTGACGGCGGCGCAGGCAGCGGCCTACCATCTCCGCGAAGCAGCCCTTGCCAGAGCACCATGGGTGAATGAGGCGCTAGAAGTAGCGAGGAATCACGCCAAGCGTGCCAATGATGGTGTGGCCAACTTCTTGATGCGCAAGCTAGAAGACTTGGTGCGGCGACCGCATATGGCGAACGAAATCTTTGGGGCGTCTGCAGCTGCTCGATACCTCCCGCGCGCTGGTCGAAACGTAGCCGCTGACCTCAAGGTGACGATGACGGAGAGTGGGCCAGTGCTGGTTGTTCCGGCGCATCTTTTGCGGTGACCGTACGTACTGAGCCTCCTGGAATTCGATAGGCAAGTCCGACTGTCGGCTGAGTCGATAACCGGTCCTATGGAGGGGGGGTGTGGACGATTCTTCGCCGACGGAAAGAATTCATGGCGCCTTTAAGCGGAAAACAAAATTTTCCAGTAGCGGCTGTTTACGCGGGCATCGCGGCAAGTCGCGCGGCCTGCGCCTGAATGCCCTCAAGGATCGGCACACTTACCTTTGCCGTAAAGCCTGGCGGTAACTCTGCCGCAACTTTCTCGAGCACGGCAGGCACTGCCGCCAGTACGCTCTCAATGCTCGTCTCGAAATTTGAGCCCATGGCATTGCGTTTGGCCGTCTCGTTCCAGTGCCGTCGCTGAATGCTGTCAATGAGGTCGTGCTTGTTCTTGCCCCACACGCCCATGGCAAGCTTGAGCTTCTTGCGGTTGAAAAGATTCGGCCCGGAGCCGGTCACCGGCCAGGCTGACATCACGTCATAGAGCGGTGTCAGTCGGAAGCGTCCCTCGGGTTCGAGGAAGACGCTGAAGTTCTTGGCGTGCCCGTCCGGCGCCCCCAGCAGCCAGAAGATGAGCTGGGTCATGAGAAAGCGCTGCCGGTCAGCTTCAGCATCCTGACTGCCGCGCAACTTGTCGAGGATGGCATCGATACCGGGCCCGCCATGGCTCTCGTACTTGTGCTGGGGCGGAATCCCCAGCACCTGGCAGAAATCCTCCTGGGGAAGCCTCGCCCACCAGTCGGGAAACCGATACCGGTCGAAGCGCTCGACGACCAGCACCTTGTGCGGCCCGAAGGACTCCATCCAGCAGTGCGCGACCGGCAAGCCGAACGCATGGATTACGCGACTGCAGAGCCACTCGTTCTCCACCGAGGTGGAGAAATCGGCCTGTACCGCGCCGATCCGGCCAAGAGGCAGCTTGAGGATGTGGGTCGTCGGTGTCGCGCCCAGCGGGATCTGCCACTGGTTGTCCTGCAGGAGCAGTGCGGTCTTCTCCTGGGCGCCGGCGAGCGAGATGCGCAGCTCGTCATGTTCGCGCAGGGGTAGGGGCGCAGCACTCAGTGTCTGATCCAGCAGAGCCACGATTCCGGCTGGGGTGAGGGGCCGCGCCTCGATGCGCCGCACCGCCGGCGTCGGGCTGCCGGCCGGTAGAAGCTGCACGGCGCCCACGCAGTCCCGGCCGATGGCCTCAAGCAGTTGAAAAGCCTGGCTGGGGCTTACGCCATAGCGTCGCGCGATCCGGGTCCGGATGTCATGGCTGTCCGGCAGCAGGTTGTCGAACCAGGCCTCGACCAGTTCGCCGCGGAATGGATCTGTTTCGCGGGTGAGGGGCAGGGATAGTGAGATCGGGCGTCGGCGGGGATTGGCGAGCCATTCTTGCGCATAGGCAAACGCATGACCGTCGCGCGGCGACACCGACCAGGTTCCGACCCGCTCACCATTCATCCAGACGTCGAGTGCGTGGGACTTCGACGGGCGACCGGCCATTACCATTCCTCCCCGGACAGTTTGCCGCTGGCCGTGCTCGTGACCGCAGTCTTTCCAGGCAAAGTATGTCGTGGGACTACCTGAAGCTCGGCGTCGAGCGCCATCAGCACCGTCAGGAGCTGGTCAAGGGTAACCTTTTCCGGGAACCGCTCAATGCGGGAAATGCGCTCCTGTGACAGCCCTAGCTTTTGACCAAGGCCAGCCTGCGATAAGCCCTGAGTCTTGCGCAAGCGCTGCAGGAGTGGCGCCAGTTGCCCGGTGGTTGTGATGGGCGTACCCATGGAAGCACCTTCAGTTCTGATAAGGAATATTTGTAGATTATGCTCTATAACGCATACTGTCAATATATTCTTTATACGGCATATCTGGATGATATTGATTACGACGTGAATGGTTGTGAGGAAAGTATTCCCGGAAAATTGCGAGGCCTCTCACCATGGCAGCTTGCTCTTCAAAGTGTCGAGCGCAGCTTCGATCCGTTCGTCATGGATCCTGGCGCATGCTGATTTCCTGCTTCAATGTAACGATGGCGGAGCGCCATCCGCGCCGCAGCACTTTTTGAACTTCTTGCCACTGCCGCAGAGACAGGGATCGTTGCGGCCGATCTTCGGGCCACCACGAACGATCGGTGCAATTTCCTTCTGACCACGATGATGATGAAAGTCGGCGTTGAATATTTCAGCCGGCTGGCTGCCGCGCTTCTCTTTCCAGTAGGCATGGATTCTCACGAGCGCCGGTTCAATCCCGTTCATCCAGGTCTCGGTATCCCCCGCGCTCCTGGTAATGTCGATCCCCTCGTCGGTACCGAGGCGCAGAAATGGCGTGAACCATGTCGGTTGTCCCATGGATAGCAGACTCCACGCATCTTCGTTGAACATGAAGCCGGTAATGAAGCCCTCGCTCCACTCGGCAGCACCCCATTGAATACCCCGCCAGAAGATTGGCTCGAATGAGGCTGGATCGGTGTTGAAGGTGCGAATCACGTTGTTGTAGTGCCGCAGGATGAGCGACATGATACGGCTGGCCTGCGCCTCGTTTGCAAAGTCGGCCTCGACTTCGCCACCCTCCATGTCCCACACCCAGGGCAGCCAGTCCGAGGGCGGCACCATGCGGGGGCCGATGGCGATGGCGGTCAGGAAGCCTTCCAGCGTGGAGACATCCATCGACGTATCCTCGTTGGCCTCGTTGGCAAGGAAGTCGTCAAGTTCGCCAAATTCTGTTTCCGAGAGAGGTTGATTCAGCCCCATCATCTGCTGCCCATCAGGTGGCGAGCCAATCAGCGAATCTATTCCATCTTCATTGATAGTCTTCAACACCTCGTCGAGCGCTTCCTGGTCGGCCGCAAACGGATCGTCCCATATGGTGGAGTTGCCGTAATCATCGACCACCTCCAGGAGCCAGCCACCTTCGCCGTCGTCGTATATCTCGACTTGAACAGTCTTGCCATCTCGTGTCACTGATTGACAGAGCGGTGAGTGGCGCGGGTATTGGTCGAGTTCAGTCATTTCTTGCTTCGCATAGTTCTGTGATGGAATATCAGCGGTGCCTGTTGTGTACCTTGAGAACTTCCGAGAAGTTCATGGCGCATTATCCTTCTTGACCAGCTGCTTCATGAAGGCAGCCTCGCTTTTGGTGATGCGAGACATTTTCTTCGGCCCTAGGGAATCCACCAGGCGCACAAAGTCATCCAGAGAAAGGGCATCAGAAAGCTGCTTGTCGACCCCGGCAATCCGCTCGCGCAGGATGAACAGACCCGTACCTGTGAAAGCCATCGTGTAGTGGTCGCCCTCGCTGCGCGAATTTAGCCGGGCTACGGCAGCGGTTGCACGAGTCGAGCGCACGCCGGTCACCTCAAACCAATGATTTCAGAAATTGCGAGCGTCGGCATTCACTTCCCATCAACTGGCTTCAGGTCAGGCAACTGCGCTCTTGGCACATTCAGTACGATGGATCGACCTTGACCGGGAATCCGTGAAATCAGTCCTTCGCGTTCCAGCGTCACGATCATCTGATGCACGGACGGCGGAGAGACACCGAAAAACTTCTGCATGTCCGACTCAGCAGGAGCCTGGCGGTTGATCAGCGTGTAGTAGTGAATGAACGCAAGGTATTGGCCTTGCTTTGGCGTGAAGTTCAATTGCATGGGGTTTCTCAGATGCACCTATCACCGAGGCTGCAGAGCGGGGATATAGGGAATCAGACCTCTGTCAAAAGCCATCTGCTGCAATTCGATGGGCATTCGCCGAATGTCGACTATCAAACCGTTGACCTGCAGCATCCACACCAAAGGATTTTCCGCGAGTCGACTGGGCAAGGTCCATTCGGGCGACATGGGTCCCATCTTGAGAAGATCGCGGATTTCCCTGGACTTGTTCTGCCCGGTGCTCTCGCCGATCCCGAAGAATTCATAGATGGCTTTCGGCTTGCAGTGCGGCGATTGGGAAGGATCATCCAGGAAATTGACGCGGCCGACCGCGTGCACGGCAGCGGCTGCCCAGACATATTCCTTGCCCTTGAGCAAAGGCGAGGGGCGCTTTCTGGCCAGGGCGCCGATAACCTGATGGATCACCTGACGATATTCTTCGTTGAGGTGCTTGGCACAGAAGGCATCGGTCAAGGTTGTGATGGCGGCGAATTTCTCTGCCATGGCTTTGGGGATTGTTTCGGGCATGCTGACTGCAGCGTTGTGTGGGATCGACATTTTCCCAGATCATCTTGCCGAAACCAAGTTATCGGCGCCGACGCTGTTTGCGGGGCATCGCGGTGCCAGGCGACCGAAATCTGGGCGGCTGCCTTTCGGCGGCGAACTGGACTTGGTCACTGGGCGGGGGCACTTCTCGCGGCGACGGTTAGGCGTACCTCACGTTCAGTATCTTTCGGACTACTTGGGCAAACCGTGTACCGTCACCAGCGACTATGTCACAACAGTAGTGTCCCAACGTTAATCGAACAAGATCAACTGGTTGGGATTTTCCAGTAGATCTGATGAAGGTGGAATGCGAGCAAGTAGCTGATCCAAAGGATTTCTCTCAAACATGGTGAG
>JALHPU010000016.1:0-96646 GCA_022842325.1 Sulfuritalea sp.
TCATGGCGCTGCAGGCGGCCATCGACGATCCGCGCCGCGCCGACAAGGCCGGGGCGATCCTGGCGCTGGTGGGGGTGGTCAACATTCCCATCATTTATTTCTCGGTGAAGTGGTGGAACACCCTGCACCAGGGCTCCACCATCAATCTCAACAAGGCGCCCTCAATGGCGCAGACCATGCTTTGGGGCATGCTGCTGATGGCCCTGGCGTTCTGGATGTATTCGATCGCCCTGGCGCTGATGCGGGTACGGGCCATCATCCTCGAGCGCGAACGACATACGGAATGGGTGAAGCATGCAGTGGAATAGCGTCGGCGAGTTCTTTGCCATGGGCGGTTATGCCCTCTATGTCTGGGGCAGCTTCGGCGCCTGTGCGCTGCTGATGAGCGTGGAACCTTTTCTCGCCAGGCGCCGTCTCAACGAGGTTCGCAACAGCCTTCTGCGCGAACGACTCGCCGACGAACTCGATCTGAAACAAAAAAGCCAATGAAACCCAGACAAAAACGCATCGCCCTGATTCTGGGCGGACTCGCTTCGCTCGCCCTGGCCGCGGTGTTGACGCTGAATGCCCTCGACAGCAACATCGCGCTCTACGTGACCCCCACCGAGGTGGCCGCCGGCAAGGCGCCGCAAGGCAAGGCCTTCCGCATCGGCGGCCTGGTCAAGGAAGGCTCGATCAAGCGCCAGGACATGACCGTGCATTTCATCATCACGGACCTGGCCAAGGACATCCCGGTTGCCTACACCGGCATCCTGCCCGACCTGTTCCGCGACGGCAAAGGTGCGGTCGTGCAGGGCCGGCTGGGTGGCGACGGGACGTTTGCCGCCACCGAGGTGCTGGCCAAGCACGACGAGAACTACATGCCCCCCGAAGCCCAGCACGCGCTTGACCAGGCGCAGAAAGCCCAGAAAAAGCCATGACTCCCGAACTCGGACACTTCGCGCTGATCCTCGCCTTTGTGGTCTCGATAGTGCAGGGGGTGCTGCCGCTGGTCGGCGCCCAGCGCGGGCAGCGGCACTGGATAGAACTGGCGCGGCCGGCAGCGCAAACGCAGTTCGTGCTGATCGCCATTGCATTCGCCTGTCTCGCGCAGAGCTTCCTCGCCAACGATTTTTCGGTGAGCTACGTCGCCAACCATTCCAACAGCCAGTTGCCGACCCTGTATCGCTTCTCGGCCGTCTGGGGTGGTCACGAAGGATCGCTGCTGCTTTGGGTGCTGATGCTGGCCGGCTGGGGTGCAGCGGTGTCGCTGGCCTCGCGCCAGTTGCCGGAAATCATGGTGGCGCGCGTGCTTGCGGTGCTGGGACTGGTCGGCATCGGCCTGCTGGCGTTCGTCTTGTTTACTTCAAACCCCTTCGAGCGCATGTTGCCGGCCGCCGCGGAAGGGCGCGACCTCAACCCGCTGCTGCAGGATCCGGGACTGGTGTTCCATCCGCCGATGCTCTACATGGGCTACGTCGGCTTCTCGGTGGCCTTCGCCTTTGCCGTCGCGGCGCTGATCTCCGGCCGCCTCGATGCCGCCTGGGCGCGCTGGTCGCGGCCATGGACCACGGCGGCATGGGTGTTCCTTACGCTGGGCATCGCGCTCGGCAGCTGGTGGGCCTATTACGAGTTGGGCTGGGGCGGCTGGTGGTTCTGGGACCCGGTCGAGAATGCCTCCTTCCTGCCCTGGCTGGTCGGCACGGCATTGATCCATTCGCTGGCCGTGACCGAGAAGCGCGGCGCCTTCAAGAACTGGACCGTGCTGCTGGCGATCGCGGCATTTTCCCTGTCGCTGCTGGGTACCTTCCTGGTCCGTTCCGGCGTGCTGACCTCGGTGCATGCCTTCGCTTCCGATCCGAGTCGCGGCATTTTCATCCTGGCGCTGCTGGTCGTGGTGGTGGGCAGTTCGCTGACGCTGTTTGCCTGGCGCGCACCCAAGGTCAGTACCGGCGGCAACTTCGGCCTGGTCTCGCGCGAAACCATGCTGCTGATGAACAACGTGCTGCTGGTGGTGGCTGCCGGCAGCGTGTTGCTGGGTACGCTGTACCCGCTGCTGATCGATGCGCTCGGCATGGGCAAGCTGTCGGTCGGCCCGCCTTATTTCAACACGGTGTTCGTGCCGGTCATGGTGCCGCTGCTGCTGCTGATGGCAATCGGCCCCCTGGCGCACTGGAAGCATGCCGACCTCAAGGCAATTGCACGCCGCCTGCGGGTCAGCATGGTGCTGGCAGTGATCGCCGGCATCGCGCTGCCGCTGCTGATGGGCGCATGGACGCCGCTGACTGCCATGAGCTGTTTGCTGGCGGTTTGGATCACCGCCAGCGGCGTGTTCCAGATTATCGACCGGGTGAAAGCCGGCAAACCCTCGGCCTCGTTCTGGGGCATGCACGTCGCGCACTTCGGCATCGCGGTGTTTGTCTTCGGCGTTGCCATGGTCGGTGGCTACCAGGAAGAGAAGGATGTGCGCATGGAGCCGGGTGATAGCGTGCAGGTGGGCGGCTACAGCTTCCGCTATCTCGGCGTCAAGAGCGCTCCCGGGCCCAACTACCGCGCCTCGGTCGGCACCGTGGAACTGTCGAAGGACGGCCGCGTGCTGAAAACCATGCATCCGGAAAAGCGCCAGTATTTCTCGTCGCAGATGCCGATGACCGAAGCCGCCATCGACGCCGGGTTCACCCGCGATGTGTATGTTTCGCTCGGCGAGCCGCTGGACAACCGCGGTGCGTGGAGCGTGCGCGTGTACTACAAGCCCTTCGTCGACTGGATCTGGGGCGGCTGCCTGTTGATGGGCCTGGGCGGTTTCATCGCCATGCTCGATCGCCGTTACCGGCTGCGCGCCAAAGTCGGCGCGCAGATCCCGGCCGGGGTCGCAGCGTGAGGCCGGGCCTGGTTCTCGCCGCCGCGGATCTGTCGTCATGAAGTTGGGTAGCCTGCTGGTCTGCTGCGCGCTGCTGTTCGGCGGCGCGGCCATGGCCAAGGAAGCCGCGCCGATGGCGGCCGATCTCGAGGTCGAAAAGCGCATGGTGGCGATCAGCGAAGAGTTGCGCTGCCTGGTCTGCCAGAACGAGTCGCTGTCCGGCTCGCATGCCGAACTGGCACAGGACCTGCGCCGCGAGATCCGCACCATGATCGCCCAGGGCAAGACGGACAAGGAGATTCTGGACTTCATGGTTGCCCGCTACGGCGATTTCGTGCGCTACCGGCCGCCGATGAAGCCCACCACCTGGCTGCTCTGGGGTGGCCCGTTCGTGTTGATGGCCGGCGGTATCGCCGCATTGATCGCCTTCCTGCGGCGCCGCGCGAAGGATAGCGCTGCCCCCGTACTTTCCGAAGAAGAACGCCGCCGCGCCGCGGCATTGCTGGACCAACCCAAGTCATGACCTACTTTTATCTTGCCGCGGCGACGATCGTCGTCGTCGCTTTGGCACTGCTGTTGCGCCCGTGGTGGCGTTCCGCGCGCCGTGTCGTCAGCGCCGACTCCTTGCCGGCACTGAATGCCGCGATTCATCGCGACCGCCTTACCGAGCTCGAGCGCGACCACAGCAACGGCACGCTGTCCGCCGCCGACCTCGCCGAGGCGCGGGAGGAATTGCAGCGACAGTTGCTCGACGACACGGCGGCGACCGAAGTCCATGCGGCCGAAAGCGTCAGCCGCAGAAGCGGGATCGTGCTGGCCCTGGCGGTGCCCGTGATCGCAGTGGCGGTGTATGCGCTGCTGGGCAGTCCTGCGGCGATGCTGCCCGGTCCGGCCCAGGCGCAGCGCGCCACCGCCGACATGGAACAGCTCACCGTCAAGCTGGCGCAAAAGCTGGAACAGAACCCCGACAATCCCGAGGGCTGGGCCATGCTGGCACGGTCCTACAAGTCGCTGGGACGCTGGGACGATGCCGAACGCGCCTTTACCCGCATCGGACCCGAGCTCAACAAGAATGCGGAACTGCTCGCCGAGCTGGCGGAAATGCTGGTGCAGAAGCACAACGGCTTCACCCCGCGTTCGCGCGAGCTGGTGCAGCAGGCGCTGCGCCTCGAACCGGGCAACATGCTGGCCCTGTTTCTCGGCGGCGGCGAGGCCTTTGACGGCGGACGCTATGCCGAGGCGGCTGCGCATTGGCAGCGCCTGTTGCCGCAACTCGAGCCGGGCAGCGAAGATGCGCGCATGGTCGAGACCAGCATCGCCCAGGCAAAGGAGCGCAGCGGTGGCGGCGGCAGTCGGCCGGCGATCGCCCGTGGCGATGTCCTGCCCGGCGCCGTGGTGCCCCAGGACGACGTGCACCGCGGTGTCGGCAAGGCGGCCGACAAGGGCGCGGAGCCGAAGGCAGCCGCGCCAGCTGGCAAATCGGTCAGCGGCCGGGTCGAACTCTCGGCCGCAGTCAAGGGCCAGGCCAAGCCCGATGACGTCGTCTTCATTTTCGCCCGTGCCGTCGATGGCCCGCGCATGCCGCTGGCGGCGCTGCGCGCGCGGGCGGCAGATCTGCCGATGGATTTTTCGCTCGATGACAGCCACGCGGTGATGCCGTCGAACACGCTTTCTTCGGCGCAGCAGGTGCGTATCGAGGTCCGCATCTCGAAAACCGGCCAGGCCGCGCCGGGCAAGGGCGACCTGACCGGCAAGAGCGCCGCGGTCAAGCCGGGTGCCAAGGGCGTAAGGGTCGTCATCGACCAGATCGACCCCTGACGCCGGCCCGCAGGCGGTAATCCCGCCTGATCAGTTTATTGAATCGCCATAGGACAAAAGTTCTATGGCGATTTTTCTTTGAACGGCTTACCGGTTGATTCTGGTCAAGGTGAGGGCGCAATGCAGGCTTAGGATGCTGCGTGTGCACAAGACCTTTATTTTGCAGTGGTTATTGAGGCACGGCGACCAAATCGGCAGCGCCTGCCAATGCCGAATCAGCGGAATCAGGCCATGAATATTTCCAGCGCCATCATCCACGCCCGCCCCGGCGACGTGGCAATCGTCCAGGCCGGTCTGGCCACCCTGGAGGGCGTCGAGGTGCACGCCGTCTCCCCCGAAGGCAAGCTGATCGTCACCATCGAAACCGAGGACGACAGCAGCAATGTCGCGACTTACGAACGTATCGGCCAGCTCGACGGCGTGCTGTCGGCGGCCATGGTCTATCACCAAACCGAATCTGAGCCATACAAGGAGATCTGAAATGAAATTGACGCGACGCGAATTCATCAAGACCAATGCCATCGCCGCTGCCGCCACCACGGCTGGCATGAGCATTCCCGGAGTGGCGTTCGCCGCGACACCGCAGAGTCAGGACGGCGTGCGCTGGGACAAGGGCGTCTGCCGCTATTGCGGCACCGGTTGTGGCGTGCTGGTCGGCGTCAAGGACGGTCGCGTGGTGGCCACCCAGGGCGACCCCGATGCGCCGGTCAACAAGGGCCTCAACTGCGTCAAGGGCTACTTCCTGTCGAAGATCATGTACGGCAAGGACCGGCTGACCAAGCCGCTGCTACGCATGAAGGACGGCAAGTTCGACAAGAACGGCGAATTCGCCCCGATCTCCTGGGATGCCGCCTTCGACATCATGGCCGAGAAGGTCAAGGCCACGCTGAAGAATCCCGACCAGGGCCAGCGCGGCGTTGCCATGTTCGGCTCCGGCCAATGGACCGTATGGGAAGGCTATGCCGCCGCCAAGCTGATGAAGGCCGGCTTCCGTTCCAACAGCATCGACCCGAACGCGCGGCACTGCATGGCCTCGGCCGTGGTCGGCTTCATGCGCACCTTCGGCATCGACGAGCCGATGGGCTGCTACGACGACATGGAGCATGCCGATGCCTTCGTGCTGTGGGGCTCGAACATGGCCGAGATGCATCCGATCCTCTGGTCGCGCATCACCAACCGTCGCCTCACCGCGTCGCACGTCAAGATCCATGTGCTGTCGACCTTCACCCACCGTTCCTGCGAACTGGCCGACAACGAACTGATCTTCAAGCCGCAGTCGGACCTGGCGATCCTCAATTACATCTGCAACTACATCATCCAGAACAACGCGGTGAACAAGGACTTCGTCGGCAAGCACGTCACCTTCGCCCAGGGCGTCACCGACATCGGCTACGGCCTGCGGCCGAACCACCCGCTGGAACAGGTCGCCGGCAACAACGGCTACCCCGGCCCGGACGGCAAGCCCAAGGGCAACCCGATGGCGGCCAAGCCGATCGACTTCGACGCATTCGCCAAGTTCGTTTCCGAGTACACGCTGGACAAGGCGCACGAAATCTCCGGCGTGCCGAAAGACAAGCTGGAAGCGCTGGCCAAGGCCTATGCCGATCCGAAGACCAAGGTGATGTCCACCTGGACCATGGGTTTCAACCAGCACACGCGCGGCACCTGGGTCAATAATATGATCTACAACGTGCACCTGCTGACGGGCAAGATCTCCGAGCCGGGCAACAGCCCCTTCTCGCTGACCGGCCAGCCATCGGCCTGCGGCACGGCGCGCGAAGTCGGCACCTTCGCCCATCGCCTGCCGGCCGACATGGTGGTGACGAATCCGAAGCACCGCGAACTCAGCGAGAAACTCTGGAAGCTGCCGGCCGGCGTGATTCCGGACTGGATCGGCTACCACGCCGTATTGCAAAGCCGCATGCTCAAGGACGGCAAGATCGGCTTCTACTGGACCTCGACCACCAACAACATGCAGGCCGGTCCCAACATCAACGGCGAAATCTATCCGGGCTGGCGCAATCCGAAAGCCTTTGTCGTCGTCTCCGATGTCTATCCGACGGTCTCGGCCATGGCGGCCGACCTGATCCTGCCCTGCGCGATGTGGATGGAGAAGGAAGGCATGTTCGGCAACGCCGAGCGGCGCGGCCAGATGTGGCGCCAGCAGGTCAAGGCGCCGGGTGACTGCAAGTCCGACCTCTGGCAGTACATGGAGTTTGCCAAGCGCTTCAAGGTCGAGGAAGTCTGGCCGAAGGAGATCCTCGACAAGAACCCGGAGTACAAAGGCAAGACGCTGTACGACGTGCTGTATGCCAACGGCCAGGTCAACAAGTTCGCCAAGGCCGAAACCGCGACGGTCAATGCCCACGCCTGGGCCGGCTACACCAACGACGAATCCGACGCCTTCGGCTACTACGTGCAGAAAGGCCTGTTCGAAGAGTATGCGAGCTTCGGCCGCGGCCATGCCCACGATCTGGCGTCCTTCGATGTCTATCACAAGGCGCGCGGCCTGCGCTGGCCGGTGGTCGACGGCAAGGAAACCCTGTGGCGCTTCCGCGAAGGCTACGATCCCTATGTGAAGAAGGGCGAGAGCGTGCGCTTCTATGGTCACCCGGACGGCAAGGCGAAAATCTTTGCCCTGCCCTATCAGCCGGCGGCTGAAATGCCGGACAAGGACTATGACCTGTGGCTGTGCACCGGTCGCGTGCTGGAGCACTGGCACACCGGTTCGATGACGCGCCGCGCGCCGGAGCTGTACAAGGCCTTCCCGGATGCCGTGGTGTTCATGCACCCGAAGGATGCCGAGAAGCGCGGCCTCAAGCGCAACGACGTGGTCAAGGTGAGTACCCGTCGCGGCGAGATCCAGTTGCGCGTCGACACCAAGGGCCGCAACAAGCCGCCGGAAGGGCTGATCTTCATCCCATTCTTCGACGAGAGTCGCCTGGTCAACAAGCTCACGCTGGACGCCACCTGTCCGCTTTCGAAAGAGACGGACTTCAAGAAGTGTGCGGCCAAGGTGGTCAAGGCCTGAGGTCAATCCAGAGGCAATGGGGAGTCGCGGGCCTGATGCGCTGCTCCCCATTCATGGATCATGGACACCGAGAACAAACCCAGTGCCGCCGCGCGTCGCCAGTTCCTTGCCGATACCGCGCGCATGGCCTGTGGCGTCGGCCTGCTCGGGCTCGGGGTCGGGCTCTATGCGCAACATGCCAAGGCTCTGCCGCCGGCCGCGATCCGGCCGCCCGGCGCCTTGCCGGAAAGCGATTTTTCCGCAGCCTGCATCCGCTGCGGGATGTGCGTGCGCGACTGTCCGTACAACATCCTGCACCTGGCCAAGCCCGAAGAGCCGATGTCCACCGGCACGCCCTACTTCGTCGCACGCCAGTTGCCTTGCGAGATGTGCGAGGACATCCCGTGCGTGAAAGCCTGCCCGACCGGCGCGCTGGATCACTCGCTGAAAGACATCAACAAGTCGAAGATGGGCCTGGCCGTGCTGGTCGACCACGAGACCTGCCTGAACTTCCTCGGCTTGCGCTGCGACATCTGCTACCGCGTCTGTCCGGTGATCGACAAGGCGATTACGCTCGATCCGCAGACCAACGCCCGCACCGGCAAGCACACGCTGTTCATTCCGGTGGTGCATTCCGATCACTGCACGGGCTGCGGCAAGTGCGAAAAGGCCTGTCCCACCGAGGTCGCCTCGATCAAGGTGTTTCCGCTCTACATGGCCAAGGGCCAGCTCAGTGCGCACTACCGGCTGGGCTGGGTGGAAAAGGAAAAAGCCGGCGGCAGCCTCGTCGCGCCGGAAGTCGAGCACAAGTACAACATGCCAGAGGGCATGCAGTATGAGCATGGCAAGGGGCTCTCGGGCAGTTCAGGCGCCGTACTGCCAGCGCCGACTCCTGGCGCACCCGGTGCCTTGCCCAAGGCTTTGCAGGGGAACAAGCTGTGAGCCCCATTCAGACAAATTCGGTGACAACTTCGCTGAAAACCTCACCCCCGCGTCCCGGCGCCGAAGCCATTGCCGCCAAGGGCTGGCTGGCCGCGCACAAATGGCTGATCCTGCGCCGCAGCAGCCAGATCGGCATCCTGCTGCTGTTCCTGGTCGGGCCGTGGTTCGGTCTCTGGATCGTCAAGGGCAATCTGAATTTCAGTTACACGCTGAATTTCCTGCCACTGGCCGATCCCTACGTCATTCTGCAGTCGCTATTGGCAAGGCAGGCGCCGGAGAAGCTGGCGCTGATCGGCGCGGTCATCGTGCTGCTGCTCTACCTGCTGGTCGGCGGCCGCAGCTACTGTTCCTGGGTCTGCCCGGTGAATCTGCTGACCGATTTCGCCTACTGGCTGCGCGTGCGTCTCGGCATCAAGGGCAGCGCCCACATCAGCCGGCCGACGCGCTACTGGATGCTCGGCATGACGCTGGTTGCGGCCGCGGTCACCGGCAGCATCGCCTGGGAAATGATCAACCCGGTGTCGATGCTGCATCGCGGCCTGCTGTTCGGCCTCGGCCTGGCCTGGGCGGTGCTGCTGGCGGTGTTCCTGTTCGACCTGTTCGTCATGCGCCACGGCTGGTGCGGTCACCTCTGCCCGGTGGGCGCCTTCTACAGCCTGATCGGCAAGCTGTCTGTGCTGCGGGTCAAGCTGCCGGCCCGCGCCGCCTGCAACGACTGCATGGACTGCTTCGCCGTCTGTCCGGAACCGCAGGTGATACGCCCGGCGTTGAAGGCCATCGGCGGCACGCCGCCGCTGATTCTGGAAGCCAACTGCACCAACTGCGGCCGCTGCATCGATGTCTGTTCGAAGGATGTGTTCGCCTTCGGCACCCGCTTCAATCCATTCGTCGTAACCGTAACCGGCGTGCCGCATGCGGCGCCGAAGTGATCAACCGTCAATCTTGTCTGGGGAGTCCATCATGAAGAAAACCGTCACCATCCTTCTCGCATCGCTGCTGACCGTCATCGTGGGTTGCGCCAGCTACGAGCCTCTGGTTTCGATGCGCGGCGCCGATGTCGCCGCACCCGACACGGCCCCCGCGGTCACCACCTATGTCGGCAAGCGGCCGGGCACGCAATCTGTCGTGGCGCGCACCTTCAGCACGCAGCCACCGGTGATTCCTCATGCGGTGGATAATTTCGACGAGGTGACGCTCACCGAGAACCAGTGCCTGGATTGCCACGGCCCGGCCAACTACGTGAAGAAGAATTCGCCCAAGCTGGGCGACAGCCATTTCGTCGCCGGAACCACGGCCTTCGATGCGTCGCGCCATGTCTGCACCAGCTGCCATGTCGCCCAGGTCGATGCGCCGGCGCTGGTCGAGAACCGTTTCATCGGCAACCTCAAGTAAGGCTGATCGCAGCAACCGGGCAGGGCGCCACGCAGGCGCCGCACCCGGTGCATACAGCAGTATCGACCTCGGCCAGCGGCGGCCCGCCGAGGCGCGGGCTGAAACGGATGGCGGCGACCGGGCAGGGGTCGCCGCAGACCCGGCACTCGACGCCGCGCTTGGCCAGGCAGTTGTCCGCCACCTGCGCCTTGATGCTCCAGGGCACCGCCTGAACGTCGGCGCGCAGCAGGGCGCCATCCGTGCAGGCCGTGGCGCAGGCGCCGCAGAAGCTACATTCGCCGCGCTTGAAATCCACTTCCGGATAGCCGCGCACCACCACGATGATGTGTGTCGGGCAAACCGGCACGCAGGCAGCGCAGCGCGAACAGGCATCGACAAAAAGCTTCTCGTCCAGGGCCCAGGGCGGGCGTTGCGGTGTGGCGCGGGCCTTGAAATCGCCCCGCATGAATTGTCTGCGACTGACCATGGAAGTGTTTGTTTGAAAGCAGGGATCGATTTTGCCTGCGCGACGCCGCTCACGCCAGTTTGATTGCGGCTTTCCGGACCCACGGCAAGCACCGGGTGCGATGCTGAATATTCGTTGACGCATATATATCTGTCGGCGTATATTAGCACCCATGGATACTCAAGTCACCTTCGATGCCCTGGCCGACGCCACGCGCCGGCGCATTCTGGCCCTGCTGGTGAATCAGGGCGAGTTGTGCGTATGCGAACTCACCAGCGCGCTGGATGACACCCAGCCCAAGATTTCGCGCCACCTCGGCGTGCTCAAGGATGCTGGTATCGTGATTCCGCGCCGGGAGGGTACCTGGATGTTCTACCGGCTCGCGGAGTCGATGCCGGCATGGGTTGCAGCACTGCTGGCGACGCTCACCGCCGGCGCGGTGCCCGAGCTGAAGGCGGACGCCCGGCGCCTGAAGGCGATGGCCGACCGCCCCGAGCGTTGCGCCGCCTGAAAGCCGGATCATGAACACTTTGGCGGAAACTCCCCGACGCCCGGCCCCGTGGGGCTGGCTGGCACTCGGTGTGGCCGCCTGGATCGCGGCCTACGCCAGCCTCGTCCCGTTTGCCGATGCGCTGATCGCCGCCCTCGGGCTCACGCGCCAGACGCATCTGGGCGAAGCCCTGCATTTCTTCTTCTACGACACGCCCAAGGTGCTGCTACTGCTCACCGGCATCGTCTTCCTGATGGGGGTGATCCACACCTTTGTCTCGCCCGAACGCACGCGCGCCATGCTCTCGGGCAAGCGGCTCGGCGTCGGCAACGTAATGGCCGCCAGCCTCGGCATCGTTACGCCGTTTTGTTCCTGTTCGGCCGTGCCGCTGTTCATCGGCTTCCTGTCCGCCGGCGTGCCGCTCGGCGTTACCTTCTCCTTCCTGATTTCGGCGCCGATGGTCAATGAAGTGGCGCTGGCACTGCTGTTCGGCCTGTTCGGCTGGAAGGTCGCGGCGCTGTATCTCGGCCTTGGCCTGACGGTCGCCATCGTCGCCGGACTGATCATCGGCAAGCTCGGCATGGAGCGCCACCTGGAGGACTGGGTGCGCGCCATGCAGGCCACGCAGAGCGCCGACGCCACCAGCGCAGCCATAGCCTGGGCCGAGCGCATCGCCGCCGGTGTCGCGCACGTCAGGGACATCGTCGGCAAGGTCTGGCCCTGGATCCTGGCCGGCATCGCGCTCGGCGCCGGCATCCACGGTTACGTGCCGGAAGATTTCATGGCTTCGATCATGGGCCGCGATGCGCCGTGGTGGTCGCTGCCCGCCGCCGTGCTGATCGGCGTGCCGATGTATACCAATGCCGCGGGCATCCTGCCGATCATCGAGGCGCTGATCGGCAAGGGCGCCGCGCTGGGCACTGTGCTCGCCTTCATGATGAGCGTGATCGCCCTCTCGCTGCCGGAAATGATCATCCTGCGCAAGGTGCTCAAGCCGCCGCTGATCGCCACCTTCGCCGGTGTCGTCGCGGCCGGCATTCTGGTCGTCGGCATCGTCTTCAACGCAGTTCTTTAAGGAGTTTCCGATGGCTGAATCCGTGCTGCATCCTTCCATCGTGGCGATGGTTCCGCTCGCCGTTGCGCCAGCGCCGTGCGTCCCTTCGGGAACTTTCGTGGCCGCATTCTTTTGGAGCGCAGAATGAAGAACATCAAAGTCCTCGGCACCGGCTGCGCCAACTGCCAGAACACGCTGAAACTCATCGCTGAAGCCGCGCAGGCCAAAGGCATCGAAGTCGCTCTGGAGAAAGTCGAAGACCTGCAGCAGATCATGCGTTACGGGGTCATGAGCACGCCCGGCGTGGTGATCGACGGCAAGGTAGTCCATGCCGGCGGCGTGCCGACGCGGGCCAAGGTCGAAAGCTGGTTGTGACAGCAGAGTGGTCCCGCTCGGACGCCTCCCGCCTGTCACAAATTCTCACCAATTGCGGCTGGACGTTCAGCTGGATCAGTCTAGCCTGATATTGTAGTTGGATAGAAACAGAGCTTGCTTCATTCATTTACCGGAAAGGAACCAATCATGAAACTCACATACATTGCGCTGCTGGCAGTACTTGGCGCATCGCTTGCCGCGCCGGTCGCCGCACAGCCGGGTAGCGGTCAGGGCATGGGGCCGGGTCAGGGAATGGGCCCAGGGGGCGGCGGCATGGGGCCGGGCGGCGGCATGGGCATGCGTTTCAAGTTCGACAAGGACAACACGCCGGGCTGGGCGCTGATGAGCGCCGAAGAACGCACGGCACATAGCCAGAAGATGCATGCCGCCAAGACCTACGACGAATGCAAGGCGTTGCAGACCGAACATCATCAGGCGATGGAAGCGCGCGCCAAGGAGAAGGGCGCAAAGTTGCCGGCGCCGGGCGCCAACGGCTGCGACCGCATGAAGGCACGCGGTTTCTTCAAGTAGGGCGCGACCGAATCATGCCGCGTCGCCACCTTGGCCGCATCCTGGTCGCGTGTTTGCAGGCCGGGTCGCGGCCCGGATGAGCCAACACTCGCATCATCATGGCCCGACTGCTTTCAGTCGGGCCTTTGCCATTGGTATCGCGCTGAACCTGGCCTTCGTCGTGGTGGAGGCCGTCTATGGCTGGCGGGTGGGGTCGCTGGCGCTGCTGGCCGACGCCGGCCACAATCTCTCGGACGTGGCCGGGCTGGTACTGGCCTGGGTAGCCGCGCTGGCCGCGGGCCGCCAGCCCGATGCGCGACATACCTACGGCTGGCAGCGTGCTTCGATCCTGGCCGCCTTCGCCAACGCCGTGCTGCTGCTGGTGGCGATGGGGTCGCTGTTGTGGGAAGCCGGACACCGCCTGCAATCTCCGGCACCGACCGACGGCGTCACGATCATGGCCATCGCCGCGATCGGTGTACTGGTCAATGGCGCGACGGCCGCGCTGTTCATGTCCGGCAGCAAATCGGACATGAATATCCGCGGCGCCTTCCTGCACATGGCCGCCGATGCTCTCGTATCGCTCGGCGTGGTGGCGGCCGGCGCGCTGTATCTGTGGACCGGCTGGGCCTGGCTCGATCCCGTCACCAGCATGGCGATCGCGCTGGTGATCATCGCCGGCACCTGGGGTCTGTTCCGTCAGTCCCTGCACCTGCTGTTCGACGGCGTGCCGGAAAGTGTCGACCTTGCCGAGGTGGATGGCCTGCTGCGCGCCTTGCCCGGAGTCGAGGATGTGCATGACCTGCATGTCTGGGCCATGAGCACTACCGATATTGCATTGACCGCACATCTGGTGATGCCCGGAGGACATCCGGGCGACGCCTTCCTCGAACAGATCGGCCATGAGTTGCACGACCGGTTTCACATCACGCATCCGACGATCCAGATCGAGTTCGATGGCATGGATCACGGCTGCGCCCCACCACTCAGAACTTATGAATAAATCTACTGCGCGTGCCGGATCGGGGATTAGGCGGTACTCGCTATCCTCACATATAACAACATATGTTCCGGTAGCTGCGTTCCGGCCGCACCCCGCTGCGGCCCGCTCGCAACGATTTCTTCAAAAGTTCGGTACTTCAAAATGAACACACCCAATCCGCCCGTCCCCGTCAGTTTCCCGCTCATCGTCAAGGCCTTCGCTCCCGGCTGGCCCGCCGCCGTCATGGGCACCGGCGCCTTCGCCCTGACCACGCTGCATTTCTCGCACCAGGTGCCGGCTCTGGCCGGACTGGCCTGGGCGCTGCACTGGTTCAACCTGGTCCTGTTCGCAGCGATCAGCGTGCCCTGGCTGTTGCGCTGGATCATGGCGTGGCCGGCGGTGGCAATGACCTTTAAGCATCCGGTGGCGGCCAATTTCTATCCGTCCTACGCCATTGCCCTGCTGGTGCTGGCCGGAGAATTGCGCGCCTTCGGCGGCCACGAGTCGCTGGCACTGGCTGCCTGGTGGATCGGGGTGGTCCTGTTGTTCGGCCTGACGCTGAGCGTGCTGATTGCCATCCTGCAGGGCGAACACGTCAATCTCGACCACATCACACCCGGCATCTTCATCCCGCCGGTCGGGCTGGTGATCATTCCGGTGGCCGGTGCGCCCCTGTTGGCCAGCCAGCCCGAGGCCTTGCGCGACCTGGCGCTGACCATCAATGCCATCGGCCTCGGCTCCGGCGTGATCATGTATCTGGCACTGCTGGCGCTGGCCTTCCATCGCTTCTACGTGCACAAGCGCCTGCCGCCGACCATGGCGCCGACCTTCTGGATCAATCTCGCGCCGGTGGGCGTGACCGTGATCAGCGTGCTGAATCTGGTGGCCGCGACGCCCTTTGCCGGCGACATGGCGCCCTATCTGATGGCGATGTTCCTGCTCTGGGGTTTCGGCGCCTTCTGGCTGCTACTGTCCATCCTGTTTACCTGGTCGGTGAGGAAGATCGCCCCCTTGCCCTTTTCCCTGGCCTGGTGGGCCTTCACCTTTCCGCTGGGCGCCTTCACCCTCGGCAGCCAGCGCCTCGCCGAAGTCACCGGGCTCGATACGCCGCTGGCATTCGGCTGGCTGGCGTGGCTGCTCCTCGTCGGCATCTGGTCGCTGACGCTGGTCAAGACCATCGCCGGCGTCGCCAGCGGAAAACTGTTTCAACCCCATCCCTGAGCTGGATGCCGGATCGAACCAGGGCGTGAAGCGATGACATGGCTGGCGACTCCGCGCTGTCGCTTGACTGGCCCGGGTATGCCCGCTAAGATAGTAACCAATTACTATCTATTGGACTGAGCCGGGATGCACACCGAATCCAAACCGCGCAACCTGCCTGCGGATCAGCGTCGGGCCGTCACGGTCGAAGCCGTCATCGAACTGACCGCCGAGCAGAATCCCGGCGACATCACTACCGCCGCAATCGCGCAACGCATGAACCTCACGCAGGGTGCGCTGTTCCGCCACTTCCCAAGCAAGGATGCGATCTGGCAGGCGGTCATGGAATGGGTCGCCGAGCGGCTGCTGCAGCGGGTGGATAAGGCCATGCAGGACGCGGCATCGCCGCTGCTGGCGCTGGAGGCGGTGTTCATGACGCACATCGAGTTCGTCGTGGCGCACCCCGGCGTGCCGCGCCTGCTGTTCGGCGAGTTGCAGCGGGCCGAAGACACGCCCGCCAAGCGCATGGCGCGCACCCTGATCGGCGCCTACAGAAAACGCCTGAGCGGCCTGATAGATGCGGGGAAAGCCTGCGGCGAAGTGGCGCCGGAGGTCGACACCGCAGCGGCCGTGATTGCCTTCATCGGCAGCATCCAGGGCCTGGTCATGCAATCGCTGCTGAGCGGCAAGGCCAGACAAATGCGCGCCGACGCGCCGGGCGCTTTCGCCATCTACCGGCGCGGCATCGGGAGCGTCGAATGAAGCCGAATCGCCTGCTGAAATGGCTGGCCATCGCCGCCATCGCCTTTGGCCTGCTCACCGTGATCAGCGGCGGCCGCGCCCTGTTCGGCGGCGAGGCGGCGCGTGCCGAGCTGGGCAACATCGTGCCCTTCGTACTCTGGTTCAACTTCATCGCCGGCTTTGTCTATGTCGCCGCCGGCGCCGCGCTGCTGCTGGCAAAGCCCGGCGCCGCCAAGCTGGCCTTGCTGCTGGCGGTGACGACCGTTGTGGTATTCCTCGCCTTCATCGCCCACGTCGTGTCCGGCGGCGCCTATGAAATGCGCACCGTCGGCGCCCTGGCTATCCGTTCCCTGTTCTGGATCGTGGTCGCCGCGTTTGCCCTGCGCACCGCGAAAATGCTGTCAGCCCGGAGTCACGCCTCATGAAATCCCTGTTCAGCCGACGCAATGCATTCATCCTCGCCGGCATCGCGCTGGTGGCCGGTTTTGTCTGGGTCATGGCGCGCAGCGGGCCGCTGGCTCCGGTGCGGGTCACCGAAGTGCAGGTGGCGCGCGCCGACCTTGCGCCGGCGCTGTTCGGCATCGGCGTGGTCGAAGCGCGGCGCAGCTACCTGGTCGGCCCGACTACCGCCGGCCGTGTGCGCCGGGTAGCGGTCGATGTCGGCGAAGCGGTGACGGCCGGGCAGCTGCTGGCCGAGATGGACCCGGTCGACCTCGACCAGCGCCTCGCCGCCACCGGCGCCGCCGCGGCGCGGGCGAAGAACGCGATCGACAGCTCTGCGGCGCAGTTGGCCGACAGCGTCGCCCGCCGCGAAGTCGCCGCGGCCAATGCGCGCCGCTATGACGACCTCGGCAAGAAGGGATTCGTCAGCTCCAGCGTCACCGAAGGCAAGTCGCAGGAACTGAAATCCGCATCCGCGCAAGTATCGGCCGCCGAAGCCGGCCTGGCCGGTGCGCGCCAGGACCTGGCGCGGCTCGATGCCGAACGCGGCGCCGCGCAACAACAGCGCGCCAACCTGCGCCTGCTGGCGCCTGCCGACGGCGTGGTCACCGCGCGCGATGCCGAGCCCGGTTCCACCGTCGTCGCCGGCCAGGCCGTGCTGCGCCTGGTGGCGGCGGACAGCCTGTGGGTCAAGCTGCGCCTCGACCAGCAGCGCTCGGCGGGGCTGCAGCTCGGCCTGCCGGCCGAGATCGTCTTGCGTTCGCGGCCGGGTCAGGTGCTGGCCGGCAAGGTCGCACGCATCGAAATGCTGAGCGACAGCGTGACCGAGGAACGCATTGCGCAAGTGAGTTTCGACGCGCCGCCGAAGGACGTCTCGGTCGGCGAAATGAGCGAAATCACGCTGCGCCTGCCGGGCATCCGCCACGCCCTGGTGGTGCCCAGCGCCGCCCTGCGCCAGCGCGACGGCAAGACCGGGGTCTGGGTCCATGCCGGCGGCAAGCTGAGTTTCGTCACGGTCAGGCCGGGCACCAGCGGCGCCGACGGCAGGGTGCAGATACTCGACGGGCTCAAGGAAGGCGATGCGGTGGTCGTCCATAGCGAACGCGAGATCAGCGAACAGAGCCGGATTCGCGTGGTATCCGCGCTGGCCGCTTCCTGAGTTCGCCATGATCAGCCTCGCCGGCCGCGACATCCTGCATTCCTGGGGCAAGTTCGTCCTCACCGGGATCGGCCTCGGCCTGCTGATCGGCGCCACGCTGACCATGGCCGGCGTCTATCGCGGCATGGTCGATGACGCGCAGGTATTGCTGACCAACAGCGGCGCCGACATCTGGGTGGTGCAGAAGGACACGCAGGGGCCCTACGCCGAAGCCTCGAACATCAAGGACGACGTCTACCGCGGCGTGCTCGGCCTGCCCGGCGTGGTCCAGGCGGCCAATGTCACCTACCTGACCATGCAGGTGCAGCATGGCGCCCGCGAGAGTCGCGCCATGGTGGTCGGCTTCGAACCCGGGCAGCCGGGCGAGCCGCCTTATCTGGTGGCGGGGCGGCGCTTGTTGCGCGGCCACTTCGAGGCCATCGCCGACGTCAGGACCGGCTTCCAGCTCGGCGAGCGCATCCGTATCCGGCGCCACGATTACGAAGTGGTCGGCCTGACGCGGCGCATGGTCTCCTCCGGCGGCGATCCGATGGCCTTCATCCCGCTCAAGGACGCGCAGGAGGCGCAGTTCCTCAAGGACAACGACGCGATCATCGCCGACCGCGCGCGCACCGCGGCCAACCCGGCACTCAATCGCCCCGGCGTACCCGGCCTGCTCGACGCCGTGAATGCGGCGCAGACCGTCAATCACAGCGTCAATGCGGTGCTGGTGAAAGTCGGCGCCGGCGCTACGGCGGAAACTGTGGCGCAGGAGATCCGCCGCTGGAAACATCTGCAGGCCTATACCCGCGAGCAGATGGAAGAAATCCTGGTGGCCAAGCTGATCGCCACCTCGGCCAAGCAGATCGGCATGTTCCTCGCGATCCTGACCGTGGTCAGCGCCGCCATCGTCGCCTTCATCATCTACACCATGACCCTGGGCAAGATCCGCGAAATCGCGGTGCTGAAATTGATCGGCACGCGCAACCGTACCATCGCCGGCATGATCCTGCAGCAGGCGCTCGGCCTCGGCCTGATCGGCTTCGTCGTCGGCAAGATTTCCGCCACGCTGTGGGCGCCGGCCTTCCCGAAATACGTGCTGCTGGAAAGCGGCGACGCCCTGCGCGCCTTCCTCATCGTCATGCTGGTGTGCACCCTGGCCAGCACGCTGGCGATCCGCGCCGCGCTGAAGGTCGATCCGGCGACGGCGATCGGCGGCTGAGATGGAACAGGGCATTCGCATCGAGGGCTTGAGCAAGCGCTACGGCGAGGGGGATACCGCCGTCGAGGCGCTGAAGGACGTGAACATGAGCATCGCGCCGGGCGAAGTGGTCGGCCTGGTCGGCCCCAGCGGCTCGGGCAAGACCACGCTGCTCAAGTGCCTCGGCGCGGTGATCGAACCGACGCGCGGGCGCATGACCCTGGGCGGCGAAGCGATCTACGACAGTGCCCAGGGCGGCTGGAAAACGCCCGACCTGCGCGCCTTGCGGCGCGACCGCATCGGCTTCATCTTCCAGGCGCCCTACCTGATTCCCTTCCTCGACGTCACCGACAACGTGGCCCTGCTGCTCATGCTGGCCGGTCGCGCCAACGCGGCGTCGCGGGCGCGTGCGCTGGAACTGCTGCAGGCGCTCGACGTCGCCCATCGCGCCAGGGCGCAGCCCAGCGAACTCTCGGGCGGCGAACAGCAGCGCGTGTCGATCGCGCGCGCCCTGGCCAACCAGCCGCCGGTGATCCTCGCCGACGAGCCCACGGCGCCGCTCGACAGCCAGCGCGCACTGGCGGTGATGCGCATCCTCAACCAGATGGCCAGCCAGTACCAGACCGCGATCATCGTCGTCACCCACGACGAGAAGATCATCCCCACCTTCAAGCGCATTTATCATATTCGCGACGGCAGAACGGTCGAGGAGGCCGGCGAGGGAAGGGACATTTCGTGAGAATCGCCGCATGATCGCTGCGCTGCGCGCCGTCCTGCTCGCGCTCCTGCTGGCCGCCGTCGCGCACCCGGCCAGCGCCGATGAGCCGTGGCTGCGCAGCGGCGCCGACGGCCAGCCGGAAGTGCAGCTGTATTTCTTCTGGTCGCTGAGCTGCCCGCACTGCACGGCGGCCCATCCCTTCATCGAGGCCATTCCGCAGGCGCGGCCCTGGGTCCGGCTGCAGGCGCTGGAACTCTCGCGCCACCCGGAGCATGTGCAGCAGTACGAGGCGATGGCGCGCGCCATCGGCGAGCAGGCCGCCGCGGTGCCGGCGCTGATTTTCTGCGGCGAGATGCATGTCGGCTGGGATGGCGATGAAATCACCGGGGCGACCGTGCGCCGTCGCCTCGACGAATGCCGCGCGCGGGTGGCGGGTGGCACGGCCACCCGCGCGCAGCCGCCGGCCGCGACAAGGATCGATCTGCCGCTGGTCGGCGCGCTCGACCCTGCCAGCCTCTCGCTGCCGGCGCTGACCCTGGTGCTGGCCGGGCTCGACGCCTTCAATCCCTGCGCCTTCTTCGTCCTGCTGTTCCTGCTCTCGATGATGGCGCACCAGAAAAGCCGTGCGCGCATGCTGCTCATCGGCGGCGTCTTCGTCGCCATTTCCGGCCTGATGTATTTCGCCTTCATGGCGGCCTGGCTCAATGTGTTCCAGCTCTTCGGCCATCTCGCCTGGGTGACGCTGGCCGCAGGCGCGCTGGCGGTATTCGTCGGCGCGGTGAACATCAAGGACTTCTTCGCCTTCGAGCAGGGGCTCACGCTGTCGATTCCCGAAGCGAAAAAGCCCGACATCTTCCGCCGCACGCGCGCCATCCTCGCCGCCGAAAACCTGCCGGCCATGCTCGCCGCCACGGTGGTCCTGGCGATCGCCGCCAACTTCTACGAATTGCTGTGCACGGCCGGCTTTCCGATGGTCTATACGCGTCTGCTGACGCTGGCCGATCTGTCGCCGGCCGCGCGCTATGGCTACCTCGCCGCCTACAACCTGATCTACGTCGTGCCGCTGGCGGCCATCGTCGCGGTCTTCGCCGGCAGTCTGGGCGCGCGCAAGCTCAGCGAGCGCGAAGGCCGCCTGCTCAAGCTGCTGTCCGGTGTCATGATGCTGGAACTTGGCGCGCTGCTGCTGCTGGCGCCCGAGCGCGTGAGCCAGACCGGCATCGCCTTCGGCCTGATGGCGGTCGCGGTGGGCATCACTTTCATTGCGTCGAAACTTTCCCGGGAAAACTGAAATGTCGAAATGGCTGAAGATCGCATTGCTGTGCATCGTGTCCGCTCTGGCCGGGATCGGCCACGCAGCTGACAAGCCCGATTTCCTGGTCGATGCCGACTGGCTGGCCGAGAGGCTCAAGGACCCGAAGCTGGTGGTGCTCGAAGTGCGCTACCACCCTCATCGCCACCACACCGTCGGCCACATTCCCGGCGCCGTGCAGGTGCAGCGCTTCGCTGACCTCGGCGCCAATGACGAAATGCCGATCATGCGCTTTCCTTCCCGCGCCGCCTTCCAGGCCACGTTGCGGCGCTGGGGCATCAACGACGATTCCACCGTGGTGGTCTATGACGATTCCTCGACCGCGCTGGCTTCGCGCGTGATGTTCCTGCTCGACCTGTATGGTTTCGACATGCAGCGCGTCAAGCTGCTCGACGGCGGCACCATCGGCTGGACCGGCTTCAACGAGCTGATCAAGGCGCCGACGGCAAAACGCGCGCCGGGCAAGGTGAGGCTGAAGGCCCCCGCTGCCAATGCCATGGTCGGCTGGGGCGATGTCTACCGCGACGTAGTGGCGGCACGCGATCCGCAGATCACGCTGCTCGATGCCCGTCCGGCCGACATGTACGACGGCAGCCGGATCCAGCACTCGGTGCAGGGCGGCCACATCCCCGGCGCCATCAACATCGTCAGCCTGCAGGGCGTCGACGGCCAGTCGCAGCAGTGGAAGTCCCTCGCCGAGCTGGCCGCGATCTACAAGGACGTGCCGCGCAGCGGCACCGTCATCGCCTACTGCCACGACGGCTTCCGCTCCACCCTGACCTGGCTGCAGCTGAAAGCACTCGGCTACCGGAACGTGCGCGTCTACAACGGCGGCTGGAGCGACTGGGACCGTACCCTGACCCTGCCGATCGTGAAGGGCGACAAGCCCTACGACGCCGACTTCTCGCTCTAGGATTCGAGCGAAACATCATTCAGCCTTCGCCGGCAGCCAAAGCCGCGTCGCGCTTGACTGAAACGCGAAGCGGCGCCTAGAATGTTTCCATCATTCTGGAAATATGAAAGCAACTCCGATGGATACCACCCAGGCCGTCGATAAGCTGGCCGCGCTGGCGCAGGAAACCCGCTTGCGGATCTTCCGGCTGCTGGTCGAGCAGGGGCCGCAGGGTTTGCATGCCGGCGCCATTTCGGAGGCGCTGGCGCTGCCGCCCGCCACCCTGTCTTTTCATGTCGCGCATCTGGCCCGCAGCGGCCTGGTCACCTCGCGCCAGGAAGGCCGCTTCATCTTCTATGCAGCGGGCTTTGCGGCGATGGATGACCTGATTGCCTATCTCACCGACAACTGCTGCCAGGGTGGCCAATGCCTGCCGAAGACCGTGGCACGCGCTACCACCGCCCGCCGTCGCAAGCCGGCTTGAGGAGATTCCATGGCTTTCAATGTTCTGGTGTTATGCACCGGCAATTCCGCCCGATCGATTCTGGGTGAAATGCTGTTCAATCACCTCGGCCGAGGCCGCATCAAGGCGTATTCGGCCGGCAGCAAGCCGGGCGGCGTGGTCAATCCCGTAGCGATCGAGACGCTGCAGAAGCACGGTGTCCCCTGCGACGGCGCGCGCAGCAAATCCTGGGACGAGTTTGCCGTCTCCTCAGCACCGACAATTGACTTCATCTTCACCGTCTGTGGCAACGCGGCGGCAGAAACCTGCCCGGTCTGGCCCGGCCATCCGGCCACCGCCCACTGGGGCATACCCGATCCCGCCCATGTCGAGCCGATGGAAGCAAGGCGCGAGGCCTTCGAGCAGGCCTACCAGTCGCTGAAACAACGCATCGAGGCTTTCCTCGCCCTGCCGCTCGAAACCATGACGCCGCAAGAGTCGGCGCTGGCGGCACGGCGAATTCACTTTGGGGAATAGTCCATGTCGGCACAATGCGAAGTCACCGCCAAGCTCGCCGCCAATGCGCCGATGAGCCTGTTCGAGCGCTACCTGACGGTCTGGGTGTTTCTCTGCATCGTGGTTGGCATTGCGCTCGGCCAGTGGTTGCCGGCACCGTTCCAGATGCTGGGCAAGCTCGAAGTGGCGCGGGTCAACCTGCCGGTCGGCCTGCTGATCTGGGTCATGATCATCCCGATGCTGGTCAAGGTGGATTTCGGCGCGCTGCACGAAGTCCGCAACCATGTCAAAGGCATCGGCGTGACGCTGTTCGTGAACTGGCTGGTGAAGCCCTTCTCGATGGCCTTCCTGGCCTGGCTGTTCATCCGCAACGTCTTCGCACCCTGGCTGCCGGCCGACCAGCTCGACAGCTACATCGCCGGCCTGATCCTGCTCGCCGCCGCGCCCTGCACGGCCATGGTCTTCGTCTGGAGCCGGCTGACCAATGGCGATCCGCTGTTCACCCTGTCGCAGGTGGCCTTGAACGACAGCATCATGATCGTCGCCTTCGCCCCTCTGGTGGCCTTCCTGCTCGGCATCTCGGCCATCACCGTGCCCTGGGACACTCTGTTCACCTCGGTGGTGCTCTACATCGTGATCCCGGTGATCCTCGCCCAGCTCTGGCGCAAGTCGCTGCTCAGGAAAGGACAAGCGCACTTTGACAAAACCATGGAACAGATCGGCCCCTGGTCGATCAGCGCGCTGCTGGCCACGCTGGTGCTGCTGTTCGCCTTCCAGGGCAAGGCCATCATCGACCAGCCGCTGATCATCGCGCTCTTGGCGGTGCCGATCCTGATCCAGGTCTTCTTCAATTCGGCACTGGCTTACTGGCTCAATCGCGCGGTCGGCGAGAAGCACAACGTCGCCTGCCCCTCGGCCCTGATCGGCGCTTCGAACTTCTTCGAACTCGCCGTCGCTGCCGCGATCAGCCTGTTCGGCTTCGAATCCGGCGCCGCGCTGGCGACCGTGGTCGGGGTGCTGATCGAAGTGCCGGTGATGCTGCTGGTGGTCAAGGTGGTCAATTCCAGCAAGGGCTGGTACGAAGCGAAGGCATAGGCTGCCGTGAACCTCGTCATCGCCGCCCTGCAAAGCGGGCTCGCCAGCCTCGCCTCCTATCTCGCGGCGCATGTGCTGCTGTGCCTGGTGCCGGCCTTCTTCATCGCCGGCGCGCTCTCGGCGCTGGTGCCGCAGCAGTCGATCATCCGCTTCCTCGGCCCGGGCGCGTCGAAGTGGGTCTCCTATCCGGCGGCGGCCGGTGCCGGCAGCCTGCTCGCGGTGTGTTCCTGCACCGTGCAGCCGCTGTTCGCCGGCATCTACTCCAAGGGCGCGGGGCTGGGGCCGGCGGTGACCTTCCTGTTCTTCGCGCCGGCGGCCAACATCCTCGCACTGTCCTACACCGGCGTCGCGCTTGGCGCCGATTTCGCGATTGCGCGCGTGGTGCTGGCGCTGTGCTTCGGCATCGGTATCGGCCTCTTGATGGCGCTGCTGTTCCATCGCGACGACACCGCGCGCACCGATGCGATAGCCGCGTTTGCTCCCGGCGCGGGCATTTCGCGCCAGACATTGCTGTTCCTCGCCGTGCTGGTTGCACTGTTGATCGCCGGCACACTGAAAGTCGACTGGCTCGCCGCACCGCTGTTCAGCACCGTGCTGCCCTGGGAGGGCGCGGCGGCAGCGCAGGGCTTGCTCGACCGGCTGGTGCCGGTGAATGAAATCAAGGGCGAGGAAGGCCTCAGCCTGCAGGGCCTGAGCCTGATCGGCCTCTTGCTCGCGATGGGCGCCGCGGCCTGGCGTGGGCTGGGCAAGGTCGATGCCGGCTTCAATCGCCTGACCTGGCTGGCGCTGGGCCTCACCGTCGCCACGCTGGCCTTCGCCGCGCTCGGCGTGCGGGCCAACGCGGCCGGCCTCGCGCTGACCGTCAGCGGGCGCACGCTGGCCGTGATCGTGCTGTGCCTCACCATCATCCCGCTGGCGCGGCGCTTCGAGGCCTGGGACATGCAGCAGTGGCTGTGGGAAACCTGGCGCTTCATCATGCTGATCTTTCCGCTGCTGGTGGTCGGCGTGTTCCTGGTCGGTGTGGTGCGCAGCTTCATCCAGCCCGAGTGGATCCAGTTCATCGCCGGCAGCAACACGCTGCTGGCAAATTTCGCCGGCGTGGTGTTCGGCGTCTTCATGTACTTCCCGACCCTGGTCGAAGTGCCGATCGCGAAAATGTTTCTGTCGCTGGGCATGCATCCGGGGCCGCTGATCGCCTACCTGATGGCCGATCCGGAACTCTCGCTGCAGAGCATCCTGATCACCACCGCCATCATCGGCAAGCTCAAGGCCTGGACTTACGTCGGCCTCGTCGCGCTGTTCTCGACCGCCGCCGGGTTGAGCTACGGCGCGTGGATCGACGGCACGCCCTTGGCCGTCCTCACACTGATCATCGGCGGCTTCATCGCTACGCTGATGGTGTTGGTACATTTCATCGAACGCAGCCGGCGCCTGCCGGTGCACTGATTCAAAGGAGACATCATGCAGATCAAGATACTCGGCACCGGCTGCGCCAAGTGCCAGCGGCTGGAGCAGCTCACACGCGAAGTCGTCGCCGAACTCGACGTCGATGCGACGTTCGACCATGTGCGCGACATGCAGGCGATCATGGCCTACCCGGTCATGACCACGCCGGCGCTGGTGATCGACGAGGAAGTCATGGTCTTCGGCCGCATGCCGAGCAAGGACGAGATCGCCGGCTGGATCAGGCAGGCGTGATCGCCGTAGCCGCCGTACCATCAGCGCCGACTTTCATCAGGAGTCAATCATGAGCGACACCCAGCAATTCTAGTTGCGGCCGCTGCGCTTAACGCCGATAGATCCGGCGTTAGCCTTCACTGAAACTGCGTCTTAAAGGAGAAATTAATGAGCGACACCCAGCAGTTTTCTTTCACCCTCGAACAGCAGGAAGATTTCGCCTTCCTGATCCGTTTCGACCAGGACATCCCGCCGCTGCTGGCCGACGAACCGGCGCCGCTGGGCAAGGGTGCCGGGCCCAACCCCTCGCGGCTGCTCGCCGCCGGCATCGCCAACTGCCTTTCGGCCAGCCTGCTGTTCGCGCTGCGCAAGTTCAAGAACAATCCCGGCCCGATCACCACGGTGGTCACCGCGCACATGGAACGCAACGAGCAAAAGCGCCTGCGCGTCGGCAGCGTCGATGTGATGATCCAGGTCGATTCGCCGGCCGATACCCTGGAACATCTCGATCGCGTGCTCGATCAGTTCGAGGATTTCTGCGTCGTCACGCAAAGCGTCAGGAGCGGCTTCCCGGTCAATGTCACGGTGCGTGACGGCGCCGGCAAGGTGCTGAATTAGGCCGGCGCCGAGTTTTGCCGATGCGCGCCTAGCGCGGCAGTACGAGCGTCGCCGTCAGGCCGCCGCCGGCGCGGTTCTCCAGCACCAGCCTGCCGCCGTGCAGCAGCGCCGCGTCGCGCGCGATGGTGAGCCCGAGTCCGACGCCGCCCGTCTCGCGGCTGCGCGAGGCTTCGAGCCGCACATAGGGTTCGACCACGCGCGCCAGATCGGCCTCGGCGATGCCGGGGCCTTGATCCTCGACGCTCAGGTGCAATTCCGTGGCGCTATCCTCGATCACGATCTGCGCCGAGTGACCGTACTTCACCGCATTGTCGATCAGGTTGCCGAGCGCGCGCTTGAGTGTGGACAGCCGGCCGACATAGGGCGCGGCGACGCTGCCGGTCAGCGTCACCGGATGCCCGAGCGCCTGTGCGTCGGCCACCAGGCTTTGCAACAGCGCCTCCATGTCGATCGACTGGAGCGCCTCGTTTTCGCGCAGGCCGCGCAGGTAATCCAGCGTCGATTCGACCATGGCCTGCATGTCGTCGATGTCGGCGTTGATCTGCGCGCGCAGCGCTTCGTCGTCGACCAGTTCGGCGCGCAGCCGCATGCGGGTCAGCGGAGTGCGCAGGTCGTGCGAAACGGCGGCGAGCGCCCGGCCGCGCTCGGCGATCAGCCGGCGCAACCTGTCCTGCATGCGGTTGAAGGCTTCCGCCGCGCGCCGCGTTTCGGTCGGCCCGGTTTCGGGCAGCGGCGGCGATTCGAGGTCGCTGCCGAAGGCGTCGGCCGCTTCGGCCAGGCGCTGCAGGGGGCGCGTCACCAGGCGCACCGCCACCAGCGACACGGCGATCACCGCCGCCAGTGTGATCAGCAGGTGGCTGGCGAAGCGGCTCGGCAGGTCGGGCAACTGACCGTGGCTTTGCGCCATGATCAAGGCCCGCTCGCCCATGTGCAGCCACATGCTGGCGAACTGGGCCGCGAGCAGGCCGACGACGAGGATCAGCGTCAGGCGGCCAAACAGGGAGGCTGGTATCAGTCGCACGATGCGCGCCCTTCGACGCTGGCCGCCAGCACATAGCCTTCGCCGCGCACGGTCTGGATCAGTTGCGGTTCGCGGCCTTCGTCGCGCAGGCGCTGACGCAGGCGGCTGACCTGCACGTCGATGGCGCGGTCGTAGGGCTCTGCCTCGCGGCCATGGATCAGCTCCACCAGCTGGTCGCGGTTGAGCACGCGGTTGGGATGTTCGAGCAGGATGCGCAGCAGCCGGTATTCGCCACCCGACAGCGGCACCACCACGCCGTCGGGCGCCGTCAACGCGCGCGTCGCGGTGTCCAGGCGCCAGCCGGCGAAGGCCAGGCAGCGCTGCGACTCGGGTCGCAGGTTGGGCGGCAGGGCGCGGGTGCGGCGCAGGATGGTCTTGATGCGGGCCAGCAGTTCGCGCGGGCTGAAGGGCTTGACCAGATAGTCGTCCGCGCCCATCTCGATGCCGACGATGCGGTCGGCTTCCTCGCCGCGCGCGGTGAGCATCAGCACGGGCATCGCGGAGCGCGCGCGCAGATCCCGGCACAGTGTCAGGCCGTCGGTGTCGGGCAGCATCAGGTCGAGCACCACGAGGTCGATCGCGTGCCGCTCCAGGCCTTGCCACATCTCGCGCCCGTCCTTTGCGGCAAAGGCCTCAAAGCCGTTCTTCGCCAGGTAATCGACCAGCAGGCGGCGGATTTCCGGGTCGTCGTCGACGATGAGAATGCGGTCCTTGTTGTCCATGGCGGTCTTATAGCGTGTCCGAAAACACTTGGGTGCCGGCAATGTAACGCACTGTAACGGTCCATGGGTCCGCAATGCAGCGATGCAAAACGGCGCCCCACGGCAAAGGCTTGCTTACATTCCGGGCGTCAAATGGCATCCATGGGCGAACGCAGCAGCGGACGCTCCATCGAGGGGCCGGAAACCTCCGGCCTCGATGTCACTCGCTACGGGAGATCAACATGAGCACGCTGAAAACCAAGTTTCGCAACGGTGCAATCGCCGTTGCCATCGCCGCCGGCCTCGCCACCGCCTTCGTCGCAGTGGCCCATCCCGGCTTCGGCTATGGCCCCGGTTCCGGCTACGGCCCCGGCATGATGGGCCGCGGCGGTCCCGGCATGATGATGGGCGGTGGTCCCGGGATGATGATGGGCTGGGGTCATGGCCGCATGTTCGCCAGCAACGCTACCGACATCGCCAGGTTCCAGCAGGAGCAGCTCGGCGAGCTCAAGTCCCAGTTGGGCATCACGGCCGAACAGCAGCCGGCGTGGGACGCCTTCGCCGCCAGGGCCGCAGACCAGGCCAAAACCATGCAGGCCTTGCGCAACGACACCAGCACCACGACGATGCCGGAGCGCATGCAGCAGCGCCAGAAAGCCATGGCAACGATGAGCGAATCCTTCACCAAGCTCTACGAGGTATTGACGCCGAAGCAGCGCGAACTGTTCGACCAGTCCCACGGCCCGATGTATCGCCGCGGCTGAGCGGTCACGGGTCGCGCCGCGTTACGCAGGCGCTTTGCTGACCAAACGCCACGCCGTAAGGGTGGCGTTTGCTTTTGCCGTGGCGCCAGCGCCGACTCTTGTCTGTGTAACTTTGGTCACATCCTTGCCGGGTCGAGGCAACTACGATGGCTCCGCTTTATCCACCACCCATTCGGAGCCATACCCATGAACCTGTTTGCCAGGAAGTCCATCCGCCTGCTCGCCGGCGGTCTCGTCGCCATTTCCCTGTCCGCCGCCAGTTTCGCCGCCGACAAGACCTTGTATGAGCGCCTCGGCGGCAAGGCCGCCCTGCAAGCCGTGGTCGGCGAATTGTGGAACAACGTCGCCGCCGATGCGCGCATCAATGGCCGCTTCAAATACACCAAGCCGGAAGCCTTCGGCGGACAACTGGTCGACTTTCTATGCCAGGCCAGCGGCGGCCCCTGCCAGTACCAGGGCAAGGACATGAAGACCGCCCACACCGGCATGAAGCTCACCGATGCCGAGTTCAATGCCCTGGCCGAAGACACCACCAAGGCGCTCGACAAGTTCAAGGTGCCGGCCAAGGAACAAAGCGAAGTGATCGGCCTGCTCGCCAGCCTCAAGGGCGACGTCGTCGGCCGCTGATGCCATTAATGACTGGATCGCGCCGACTGGCCTGGTTCCTCGTCCTCGCGCTGTCGGCTTGCGCAGGGCTGCCAGCCCCGGAAACGGTGACGACGGAATACGTCTGCGCCAATGGCGCGGGCTTTCGGCTCGAGACCGCGGGAGACGTAACCGCCATCGAAATCTCCGGCATGCGGTTTCGTTTGCGGGAGCAGCCCGGTATCGGCGGCGAGACGGATTACGTCTGCGACATGCTTACGCTAACGCGCAACAGGGACGCGGTGCGCGTTGAAATGGACGGCAGGCCGTATCTGGACCAATGCCGATCGACGCGCTGATCGAATAATCGAAGTGCATGGGTGACGCGCCCGCATTTCCTCGGAGCTTCGCTTTGTAACGCAGCGTAACAAGACCTGTTCGCGCAACCGGGCGATGCAAATCTGTCGTCTCGGGCAGTGCATGGTTTGCATGCCTGGTGTCAAATCGCACTACGTACTATTGAGGGAAATGACATGAGCAGGATTTTCGGTTTCGGCGAGACGGTGCCCGGCTACGACGTTCCGGTACTCAACGAGCGCGAGGTGCGGGCCGCCGCCGGCATCCTGCTGGTGTTTGCCATGATCACCTTCGCCAACGCGTGGTTCATGGGCAATTTTCGCCCGACCAAGATTTTCGTGATCGCCTTCCTGATCGACTTCACGATCCGCATCTTCATCAACCCGAAGTATTCGCCGAGCATGATCGTCGGGCGCTTCGCGGTCAGGAATCAGGCGCCGGAATGGACCGGTGCGCCGCAGAAGCGCTTTGCCTGGGCGATCGGCTGGGGGCTGGCGGTGACCATGCTCTGGCTGATCGTGATCCAGAACGTGATCGGGCCGATCAACATGCTGGTCTGCGCCACCTGCCTGACGCTGATGTTCTTCGAAAGCGCGTTCGGAATCTGCATCGGCTGCAAGATCTACAACGCCCTCCCAAACCGTCAGGCGCAACACTGCGCCGGCGGCGCCTGCGAAGTGTTCACGTCCCACCCCAGTCAAAGAGTCGGCGCCGGCGGCACGGCGATCGTGGTGCTGTTCCTCGCGCTGGTAGGCATCGTCGCCCAGCGCGGCTTCCCCGCTGCGGATGCGAACGCGGCTGCCGCTCCGGCGGCCGCGGCTGTCAACGGCGACGACCGCTGCACGCCGCCGGCCTTCGCTGTGGCCATGGGCCACGCCGAGAAATGGAAGCTGCACAACAACTGCAAGTGACGCAGCGCTGATCCGTCCGGCGCGCCGTGCCGCCAACGCCGACTATTCCTACTTGGCTGAGCCCGGCTCGAGGATCGCGGCACGGCCGCGATCCAAAATATAGCAATTTGCTATTTATAGCAATGTGCTATATCCTGATCGGGTGAAGCTGATATCGAATCGAAGCTTGGGCGAGTTCGCGCTGCGCCATGCCGACGCCGCGGCACCCTTGCAGGATTTCCGCAGGCTGATCGAACGTGGCGAGTATCGCAACTTCGCGGCCTTGCGCGCGACGTTCGCGAGTGTGGACAAGGTGGGCGGGCGATATGTGTTCAACATCGGCGGCAACAAGTATCGGCTGGTTGCCGCCATCGCCTATTCGGTGCAGGTGCTGTGGGTCAAGGCGGTGCTGACGCACGCCGAGTACGACAAGGAGGACTGGAAATGAATGTGAACGATATTTCCGCCCATTGGGTGGCCTTGCACGAGCAGCTCGGTCTGGGCGCGCCGGTCGCCAGCAAGGCGCAGTACGAACGCTTGCTGGCCTGCGTCGATGCCCTGATGGATGACTACGACGATCGCCCCGGCAATCCGCTCGGCGGCCTGCTGCTGTTGCTGGCCGAGCGCATTCGCGAATACGAGGAGCGGACGCGGCCGTGGCCGGAGACGTCGACGCCGGCTTCGCTGCTGGCCTTCCTGATGGAGCAGCACGGCCTGCGCCAGTCCGACCTGCCCGAGATCGGTCCGCAAAGCGTGGTGTCTGCCGTGCTTTCGGGCAAGCGCGAACTCAACCTGCGCCAGGTCAAGCTGCTCGCGGCGCGCTTTCGTGTGCCGATGGAGGCGCTGGCGGGGTGAGCGAGGCGTCGGCTCAGCCGCGCGGCAGGGAATCGATCTTCGCCGTGACTTCGCCGCTGGCGTAGATGTTCAGGTACTTGAGGCAGATCACGCGCAGGCAGGAGGACAGGTTCTTGTCGTTGGCGACCATGCAGCTGTCGAGCACCTGCTCGATCAGGCGCGGCACGGGGAGGCCGCAGTCCTGGGCCATGGCGTCGATCACGTTCCAGAAGGCGCGTTCGAGGGTGACCGTGGTGCTGTGACCGTGCAGGCGAAAGCCGCGCTTTTCGGGAATGAACTCGCTGATCTGCGCCGTGGTGCAGGCGTTGAACATGTGATCGAGTATTCCCTGCGATTCCTGATAGATGGTCATTGCGTTTTCCGGCCGCGTGGCGTCACGCTGGCAAAATGTTGGCAATAAATACTACCTCAGTGCGGCGGACTGCCGCAGAATCATTCCCACAACAAGGCGTCGGCGGCGAATCATTGACCCGCAAGCCGGACGCACAAAGGAGGAAGACCTGCATGGAGTTTTTTCGCAAGACTCTGGACCCGATCATTGCGCTGTCGGCGATCGCGGTGCTCGACATATTCATGTTCCTGCTGATGGGCGCGTGGACCGTGGGTGGCGGCGAGACCATGATGACCGGGCTGATGGCCCAGGCCGTGCTCGGTGACGAGCTCGATCGCATTCCTTTCTGGAGCGTGGTGTTTCCGCCGCACGCCGACTACTGGAAGATCTACATCAGCCTCGGCATGCTGTTCGGCGCCTTCGTCGGCGCGGTGGCGAGCAAGGAGTTCTACTGGCGCGTGCCGCGCCATCTGTCCGAGTGGGTGCTGATCACCATCGGCGGCCTGCTGATGGGTTTCGGCATCCGTCTGGCCTACATCTGCAACGTCTCGACCTTCTTCGGCCTGATGCCGGAGATGAACCTGGGGGGCTATCTGGCCATGTCCGGCATCATCGCCGGCGCCTGGGTCGGTTCGCTGATCTACAAGAAACTTCTGGAGGGAGACGTATGACGCCCGTCGTCGAATGCCTGGTCGCATTCCTGTTCGGCTCGGTCGCGGGCCTGCTGATGCAGCGCTCGCGCTTTTGCAACACCGCCGCGCTGCGCGACGCGATCATGTTCAAGACCTACCGCAACACCAAGGCCATGCTGGTGGCGATGATGATCCTGACCGTCGGCTTCACCGGCTTCATGAGCGTCGGCGCGGGCCATCCGCTGCAGTTCGACGTCGGCCTCAACACCTTCGCCGGGCTGTTCCTGTTCGGCATCGGCATGGTGCTGGCCGGGGCCTGCACGGTTTCGACCTGGGTCAAGGCGGGCGAGGGCAACATCGGCGCGCTGTGGGCGCTGATTTTCACTTTCGTCGGCATGTTCCTCTTCTCGCTGGTGTGGTCGGCGAGCTGGTGGCCGCCCGCGCCACAGACCATGACCGGGCAGGTCAATCTGCCGGCGCTGCAGCTTGGCTTCGCCAATGCGCAGACGCTGCAGGACAAGTTCGGCGTGCCGGCCATCGTGTTCGGCCTGGCGCAGACCGCGTTCCTCGCCTTGCTCTATCGCGGCATCCTGCGCCGGGAAGCCGCCCAGCATGCCGAGCACGAAAAGCACCAGAAGGAACACCAGAAGAAAAAGGCGGCCCGGGCGGCCGCTGTCGAAGCCTGACCAAGGGAGAAAAGCATGGGACTGTTCGGAACGAAGAAGAAGGTCGAGGAAGTCGTTGCCGGCGGCGAAGCGACGCTTGCGGACGGCACGAGGATCGGCATCGCCCGCCGCGTCGATTGCCTGGGCGTTTCCTGTCCGCGACCGCAGCTGATGACCAAGAAGGCGGTCAATGAGGTTGCGGTCGGCGACATCATCGAGGTGCTGGCCGACAACCCCTCCTCGGTCGAGGCGCTGCCGCCCTTGTGCGACGAGCTGGATGCCACGCATCTGGAAACGGTCAAGGGGTCCAATTGCTGGCATATCTACATCCGCAAGGACTGAGGCCATGTGGCAACGACTGCTCCTGCGTTTTCTGGTCGCGCTCTCGGCGCTTGCCAGCATCGGCGGCTTTCTCTGGATGACCTTCGCACCGCCGCCGGGCATGAAGGCGACCAGGGACGGCGTGCCCTATTTCACGCCGCCCGTGGTGCATCCGGTCACCGGCCAGCCGGTGCCGGTGGAAACCCTGGTGCAGCATTACAAGGGAGGCAAGTGATGGTGTTCGACCTGCAAACCATTGCCCACGGCCTGCTGTTCTGCCTGGCTTTCGGCATGATGTACCTGGCATTTTTCAGCGATTCGCTGTGAACGGAGAAGGCGTATGTTGAATCGCACCGGTGTGATCTTCTGTTCCGTCAGCCTGGTCGTCACCGCCGTGGTCTGTGCCGCCGGTTTCTCGCTGGCGGCACTGCCGCGCGACACCGTCGCCGCGGCAAAGCAGCCGGCGCCGCCGGAAACCCTGCCCGAACTCGACCTGCCCGGCTTCGGCAAGGTGACGGTGATCGATCTGATGGGCTATTACATCGACAACCCGCCGGCGCCGGTCGGCGCCGCCGGCACGGCGCCCGCCGCGACGAAACGTTTCGGCGGTTGCTGAGCATGCGTGCCGCCTTGCTCGTCCTGGCCTTGCTCGCCGCACCGGCATGGGCGGCAAGCGACTTTGCCTACACGCAGAAAGTCGGCGCCGGCGCGACGGTGATCGACAGCCGGCCGCTGGCCGATTGCAAGCGCGCCAGCCTGCCCGGCGCACGTTGCCTGCCGGCCGAGGAGCTTCTCGATCCGCAGCGGCGCCTGCCGAGCGAGCGCGACATCCTCTGGCTGCTCGGCACCGCAGGTCTGGCCGGCAGCGAAGCCGCGCTGGTGATCGGCCAGGATGCAACGGCGCGCGATTTTGTCGCCGGCCTGCTCTACCTCGCCGGGCAGAAATCGGTGCGCGTCCTCAGCGGGCCTTTGCCGCGTCTGAATGGCCGTGCCGCCGGCGGCCGGGAGCGCGGCATGGTGCGCAGCGCGGTGTGGACGGCGCCGATGCGTGATGACTTGTGGGTGCTGGGCGCCGACATCCTGCGCGACAAGCCGACACTCGTCGCTGCCGACCGGCCCGTGCCGGCGGCGGCCAATGCGGTGGTGGTCGCGGATGATGCGTATCAAGCGATTGCACGCTTCACCCGCTTGCGCGCGGGCGAGGGGCTTGCCGTCCGCGTTCATCCCGGAAGCCTGGCCCTGGCGGCAGGGGGCGCGCGCTAATGGATATCCTGTTTCATGTCGGCACGGCGGCGGGCGGGCGACTGCTGTATCCGCTGCTGCTCGCCGCCGCTCGTGCGAATTGTCGCGTCGGCGCCTTCTTCACCCATGAAGGCGTGCTCGGTCTGCGCGACACCGACCTCGCGGCGGCGCTGGCACAGGTCGAGCGCGCCGTGGTCTGCGAGGAATCCTGGCACCGCTTTCTGCCGGAACTGGCCTGTCCCGTCGAGGCCGGCAGCCAGACCACCAACAGCGCCCTGATGGGCGAGGCGCGCAAGGTGGTGAGCCTGTGAGCGATAAAAAACTCCTGGTGCTGGCGCGGCACGACCATGCCGAGGCGATGCGCGTGGCCGCCGGCCTGACCATCTTCGGCCATCAGGTCGGCCTGGTGTTCATGACCGGGCCGGTGGCCGACACGCCGGAAAACGCCGCCAATGCCGAACTGCTGGAACTGACCGGCATAGCGCCGCAAACCACCATCGCCGAAATGGCCGACGACTTGCCGCTGCTCGACGCCGCGGCCCTGGCCCAAGCGATGACCAGCGCCGACATCGTGCTTTCGCTGTGAGAACATCATGCACATCCTGCAACTGAATACCGGTCTGTTTCCCGACGCCCAGACCGTGATCGCCGCGCTGCGGCAGGCAACACCGGCGCATCGCGTCGATGTCGTCGATATCCGGCGTCCGGACCTGCAGCAAAGCGACTGGGACGGTGTCATTGCCGCCATCCTGGCCGCCGATCTGGTTGTCAGCACCTAGCAGTAACACCCCGCAGCACCCACAAAACCTGATGGAGGAGAGACTCATGAACAATATATTGATGAATCGCGGGCGGTCGTTCTGGCTGGCCCTGAGCTTGTTGTTCGGTTTCATCGGCACTGCCTTCGCCGCCGATCCGCTGGTCGATGCTGCGTGGGCCAAGGCCAATGCCGGCAAGCCGGGGATCGTTTTCATTGACTTCCAGCCTCCTGCCGACTTCATGCGCGGCCACATTGCCGGGTCGGTCAATAGCAACTATGGCAAGGACGGCTGGCGCGAAGAGAGCGCCAACAAGGTGCCGGACATGCTGCCGGCCAAGCTCGACGTTCTCGCCGAGATGATCGGCAAGCTCGGCATCGACAATTCCACCCATGTGGTTCTGGTGCCCCCGGGCATGTCGTCGACCGATATGGGTATCGGTACCCGGGTGTATTGGACTTTCAAGGTACTCGGACATGACAATGTGTCGCTGCTGGACGGTGGCATGGCGGGATATGCCAAGGACAAGGCCAACCCGTTGCAAAACGGCGCCGCCAAGACGGAGCCAAAAACCTTCAAGATCAGTCTGCGCAAGGAAATGATAGCGACCGCCGACGACATCAAGAAAGCCAGGGCCGCCGGCGTACCGCTGATCGACAATCGTCCGGAAGACCAGTTTGTCGGCATCAACCGGCATCCCAAGGCAACCGCGAGCGGCACGCTCGAGGGCGCAAAAAATCTTCCCAACGGCTGGATGACGGTCAATGGCATGGGCGAGTTCCGCAAGAAGGTGCAGCTCGAACAGCTGTACAAGCTGGCCGGCGTACCGACCAGCGGCGAGCAGATCAATTTCTGCAATACCGGACACTGGGCATCCGTCGGCTGGTTCGTTTCCAGCGAGTTGATGGGCAACAAGAAGGTCAAGCTCTATGACGGTTCCATGGTCGAATGGACCATCATCAAGGCCGGCGCGGTAGAGCAGAAGGTCAAGATCTAATCGGTGCGCATCCGCCTGCTACTCGTCGCCCTGGCGGCAGCGTGTTGCTGCGCTGCCGCCCAGGCCGCGGGAGAACACGAACGGCGGCTGGCGGCCGAAGTCACCGTGATGGCGGGTGACGTGCGCCGCCTGATGGCCGCAGAAGGCGGACCGCTGGAACGCGAGGGGCTGGTCAAGCGCCTGAACGGGGCGCTGTCTTCGCTGCCGATGTTGCTGCGCCGGGCCAACGGCGATCCACTCCCGGTGGTTGCGATGCGTGCCTCGAGCGCGCGCGGTGACTGGCGCGGGCTTGCCGCCGCGCTGGCGACGCTGAAACGGCAGTATCCCTTCGATGCGCGGGCTCTGTTGCCCGTCTCGCCTACCCCCGAAATGCTGGCGCTTGGCGCGTCGATTCACCGCTCGACTTGTGCCGGCTGCCACGATGCCGCCGGCGCAGACAGCCTGCTGCCGGCGAAGAATCTCACTGTCCAGTTGAAGAGCATGCCGCGTGAGGAATTCGCCGCCCGCCTGCTGCTCGGGGTGCGCGGCGATCGAACGACCGGCTTGCGCAATCCTTTCAGCGATGCCGAGCTTGCCGCGCTGATTGCGCTTTATTCAATGGCGGCAGGCACACGCTGACCCGTGCCGCCGGCGCCGACTCCTGCGCTTAGCCCTCTTCTCCCGCGTCGCTGCGCATGCCCAGCTTGCGCATCTTTTCCCACAGGTTCTTGCGGCTGATGCCGAGTTCGAGCGCGGTGTTGCCCATGTGGTTGCCGCAGCGGGCGAGGGCGCGCGTCAGGTAGTCGCGCTCGACGCGGGCCATGTGCTCGGCCAGGGTCGGCGCCGCGACGCCGGAGGGCAGCAGGGCGACGCCTTCCTCGAAGAAGGCTTCGGCGTCGAGCACGCGTCCCTGCGCCAGGATGCAGGCGCGCTCGACGCAGTTCTTCAGTTCGCGCAGATTGCCCGGCCAGGCGTAGTCGAGCAGCACCTGCTCGGTGCGCGTGTCGACCACGCGGCGCTCGCCGCCATGTTCGCGCTGGAAGTCGTCGAGAAAGCGACGGAGGAAATGCAGGATGTCCTCCGGCCGCTCGCGCAGCGGCGGCACGCGGACATGGATCACGTTGATGCGGTAGAACAGGTCTTCGCGGAACGTGCCCTGGGCCACCATGCTCTTCAGGTCGCGATGCGTGGCGCAGATCAGGCGGAAGCCGACCGGGATCGAGATTTCGCTGCCGATGCGCGTGATGCGTCGGTCCTGGATCGCGCGCAGCAGCTTGGATTGCATCGGCAGCGGCATCTCGCCGATCTCGTCGAGGAACAGCGTGCCGCAGCTGGCCTGCTCCAGCAGACCTTTCTTCATGCGCGCGGCGCCGGTGAAGGCGCCTTTCTCGTAGCCGAACAGTTCGGCTTCCATCAGGCTTTCCGGCAGGGACGCGCAGTTCACCGCGACGAAGGGGCAGGCATCCTCGTCGCGGGCGAGTCGATGGAACATCTCGGCCACGTGTTCCTTGCCGGCGCCGGATTCGCCGGTGATCAACACGGCGCTGGCGTGCCGAGCGAGCTTGGGCAGACTCTGCTCGACGCGCTGCATGGCAGGCGAAATACCGAGTTCGCCGGCCGACACCGGGGCTATGGTTTCGACCTCGGGGCGGATGATCTCGCGCACCTTCTCCACCAGCCGGTCGAGATCGAAGGGCTTGGTTACGTAGTCGGCGGCACCGGCCTTGAGCAGTGCCACGGCGCGGTCGATGGTGCCGTCGCCGGTGATGAACAGGAAGGGTGGCGGGTCGGGGTGATGACCCTTGAGTTCCAGGAACAGTTCGCCGCCGTCGCCGTCGGGCAGGCGGATGTCGCTGACCACCACGCCGTAACGCTGCTTGCTCAGCGCCTCCTTGCCGCTGGCCCGGGTGCGTAGCCAGTCGACCTCGAAGCCTTCGAGCTGGAAGCGATCCTGCAGCGATTCGCCCATGATTTCGTCATCTTCGATCAGGCACAGGGGCAGCGTTTTCATGTTGTCTCCGGCAGCGGCAGGTCGATGACGAAGCGCGTCAGTCCCGGATGCGAATCGACGTCCAGGCCCCCGCTCAGTTGCTTGACGATCTGGTAGGTCACCCACAGGCCGAGGCCGTTGCCCTCGGCGCGCCCCGTGGTGAAGGGTTCGAACAGGAAGGGCAGGCGTTCCTCGGGAATGTAGCCGCCATCGTTTTCGACCACGATCATCAGGTGCCGGTTTTCGACATAGGTGTTGCATTTGACGAAGCCGCCCTGGTCGATGGCCTGCACCGCGTTCTGCAGCAGGTTGAGCAATATCTGCCGCACCAGGGTCGAACTCAGCGGCAGGGCGGTGTCGATGTGGTTGCTCCAGATGAAGTGGGCATTCTTTTTTCGCGCGGCGGCGGTGACCAGGATGTGGATGTCCTCAATGTCGTCGGGGGTCAGCGGATGGCTTTCGATCTTGGCCTCGACCAGCAGGGCGGCCACCGTATCGCGGATCTGGGTCAGGCCGCGCTCCAGCAGCGACGCGGTCTTCTCGGTCTGCGGATCCTGCGCGCCGTGGCGGCGAAAGGTGGACAGCGCGTTGAGCATGCCGCCCAGCGGGTTGTTGATCTCGTGGGCGATGCCGGCCGACAGGCGGCCGACCGCGGCCAGGCGTTCGCTGACCAGCATCTGCTGTTCGATCTGTTCCTTTTCGCGCAGATCGAACAGCATGCCGCGAAAGGCCTTGGCCAGGCGACCGATTTCGTCCCCGGTCTGCGGCACGGGAATCTTTTCCGGATCGGGCAGTTCCACCGCAACCTTGTCCATGGCTTCGGCCAGGGCGACCAGCGGGTCGGCCAGCTTGCGGCCCCACCAGACCGAGAACGGCAGCAGCACGCCGAGCACCAGCAGCGTGACCAGCGCGGTGCGGGTGACCAGGTTGCCCAGGCGCGGGATGAACACCTGCCGCGAATATCCCAGCACCAGGCGACCCAGCAATACGCCGTCGGCGATGATCGGCGTCACCATGTAGATGTAGCCGGATGCCGGCAGTTCGATCAGGCGTTGTATGCCGACGTCGTCGGCTTCGAGCGCCGCCTGGATCTTGCTGAAGTCGCCCTCGAGTTGCGCCGGGTTGATGTTGAGCGGGAAGCGCGTCGGTTGCGTCGAGACGAAGGTATGGAAGGCGGGATCGAGCACCACCACGATTTCCGTGGCGAGGGTTTCGAATTCGCCGCCGCTGCGGCGCTGCGGCGAGCGGATCACTTCGTAGGCGCGCCACAGGTCGTCGTGGATCATCGGTGTCGTCAGCGTGTCGGCCAGCACCCGGCCCAGGCCGGCGGCGTGCGCCACCAGGTCGCGGCGCGATTCGTCGTATTCGCGGAACACCATCGACGCGGTGACGATGACCGCCGTGGCCAGCACCAGCGCGATCACGCGCAAGGGAATCTTGTAGCGCAGGCTCAGATCCGCCGGACGGACCAGTTTCATTTCCGGCTTCTCGCCAGGATGCGCGCCATGGCGGCGATGTCCTCGAACAACAGATCGCTGCCCGGGGTGAAGCCATCGAGGTTGAGGGTCTTAAGCAGGCGGGAGCCCTGCGTGTCGCGGGTCATCGAGAGCAGCACGTTCTGCATTTTGCGAAAGCTGTCGTTGCCAATGCCGGCCCGGGCGACGAAAGGCGGATAACCCAGTTCCGGCGAGCGGCTGACGATGCGTGTGGCGGCGGTGAGGTCGGGGTGTACCAGGCTCAAGGTATCCCAGACATAGCCATCGACGGAGCCGCCCTGGGCCAGGCCGACGCCGACCGCTTCGATCACCTTGCGATGGCCCCAGGTGAAGAAACTGCGCGAGAAAAAAGTGGCAGGATCTTCCCCGGCACGCAGCAACTGGTATTGGGGATAGAGGTAGCCCGAGTTGGAGTCCGGGTCGGAGTAGGCAAATATCCGTCCGCGCAGATCTTGCAGCGAGCTCGTGCTGGTGTCGCTCGCCGGCACGATGAAGTAGGCCTGGTAGAGCGGATTGCCGTGGTAAAGCGGCACCGCCAGCAGCCGCATCTCCCGCTTGAAGCGCACATACGGAAATCCGCACAGCCAGGCGAAGTCGATCTTGCCGCTACGGATCAGTTCGACGATCTCCCGATAGCTGCCGCGCTGGACAAACTGGATCGGTACGCCCATCCGGTCTGCCAGATAGATACGCAACAGCTTCAGGAAATCGAGCTGGTCGTCGAGAAATACCGGGGTCAGGCCGATGCGGATTTCGCTCGCGGGCGCGGCGTGCGACTCCGTGCCGCGCAGCAGAGGCAATGCAGCAGTGCAAGACAAGAGTTGCAGGATCTGGCGACGGCGCATGGCTGGACGGGCTGGAGATTCTCCGGGGCGATGGTTCATTGTCGAACGGTATGCGTCGCCAGGCAAGCTCGGCAAACCTGTTACCGACAGGTAACGATCGCCGTCGCCGCAAATCGAGGCACACCAATGCGATCCCGGCTTTGGTTAGTAACAACGCGGGTAGCCAGCTTTTCTCCGCTGCTGGCGCGCTTGTTGCATTACTCCGGCCTGCGGTGTGAATTGCACTCCCGAGCGCGCCGCGACGATCGTTCTCTACGAGGGGAATGTTGGCCCGCCTCCGGCGACCCCCTGCTTGGGGCGGGCAGTTTTTTGCGGGCAGGCCAGCGCCGGGCGATTGCCGCGGAGGAATAGAGCGAGCGGAGGGTAAGGAGATACACGTCGTTATGAGTCCGAGCAAGGCTCCTTTGGAGCTCAAGTACCTGCCGCTGCGCAGCAATCATCCGCTCGGCCTGCAGGAAGACGCCTGCATGCCGCTGCGCGCGCCGCGCTATGCGACCTGTCGGGCCTGCGAAGACATCTGCCCGGTGCAGGCGCTGCACGTCGAAGAGACCGTGATTCAGCTGCAGGACCAGTGCGTGCGCTGCGGTCGTTGCGCTGCAGCATGCCCGATGGGCGCCCTCGGCCAGCCCGGTTTTTCGGTTCCCGAGGTGTCGCGCAAGGAGACCCGGCCGCTGAGCGTCGACTGCTGGAAGGTTCCCGCAAAACTTACCCCCGACGAATCGCTGCGCGTACCTTGCCTGGGCGGCCTCAGTCCAGGGCGGATCCTTGAACTGGTAGCGGCGGCAGGGCCGCGCGCCGTCGAACTGCTCGATCGCGGCTGGTGCGCTACCTGCGGTGCCGGTGGTGCCGGGGAGCATCCCGCGGCCGTTAACCTGGCACTCGCGCGGACCCTGCTCGAAGCCGCCGGATCGGGCGCGGATCGCCTGCCGCGACTGCGTATACTGCACCTGCCCGCCGATCTGATGCCGGCAGAGATTCCGCCACCGGTCAGCGAAAACAAAATGTCGCGACGCAGCTTTTTCAGCGCGCTGACCGCCAAGGCCACCGTCGCGGTAGATCAGTTGCGGCCGCTGCCCGAGGCGGAAACCCGGCGTCGGCGCGGCTTCGAGCGGGAACCGGTGCCATCGCGGGAAAGGCAGCGCGTGCTGTTCGCCATGGAACGGATTGCCCAGTCCGCCTGGCTGGCACCGCCGCCCGGCCTGTTTCAGCGCGTCGAAGTTTCGGCGGACTGCAGCAACCACCAACTCTGCGCCAGCATCTGTCCCACCGGGGCGCTGGCGGTGTTCGAGCAGGGCAGTCGCAGCGAACTGATGTTCGATACCCAGTTGTGCATCGGCTGCAGCGAATGCCGTGCGATCTGCCCGTCCGGCGCCTTGAGCCTATTACCAAACGGTTACGCCGCAAGTGGCGAAACGTTACCGGATCGCCCCATTCGCCTGACCTCGTTCGGCGAAAGGAGCTGCCCGGAATGCGGCCAGAGCTACACCGACAGCAACGACGCAGACCTTTGCCCACAGTGCGAAAAGCGCCGCAACCTGGCGAGTTCGGCCTTTCAATCCCTGTTCGGATCGCGCGGCTAAAACCATCCTGGCACGAGGGTTGCAGAGGAGACCCTGCTTTTGTGCTTCGGATCAGCCGGGGCATTCGACAATAACGAGGAGGATGTGGAATGAATATCCTGAAATCAAAGGTATCCCGGCGCCGCTTCCTGCAGGCCACCGGAACGGCAGGTGCGGCGGGTGCGGTAGGTCTGGGCGCAAGCCAGCTGGACGGCTTCTCCACCCTGTCCAAGGCGCATGCGGCGGCCGAGCCGTCGTCGTCGGCCACAGTGGTCACCAAGAGCATCTGCGCCCAGTGCCCCGCGCGCTGCGGCATCGACGTCTACACCACCAACGGCAAGGTGCATGCGATCTACGGCAGCAACGATCACCCGATCGCCAACGGCAAGCTCTGCCCGAAGGGCCACCTCGGCACCTACATGCTGTATGACGCAGACCGCTTCAAGGGTCCGATGAAGCGCACCAACCCGCAGAAGGGTCGCGACCAGGATCCGAAGTTCGCCCCGATCTCCTGGGACGAGGCCTACAAGATCGTCGCCGACCGCCTGAATGCCTTGCGCGACAAGGGCGAATCCCACCGCTTCGGCTTGTTCTTCGGCCGCGGCTGGGGCGCTTCCGACGTCGGCGTGAACATCGTTCCGATGGGCGAACTCTACGGCTCGCCCAATGTGCCGATCGGTCACTCCTCGATCTGCTCCGACGGTTCGGTGCTGGCCAAGCAATGCACCGACGGCAACGCCTCGTACAGTTCCTACGACTACGCCCACGCCAATGCGCTGTTCATGTTCGGCGCAAACTACCTCGAAGCGTTCCGTCCCTACAACAACAACATGCAGCAGTGGGGCTACATGCGCGGCGTCAAGACGCCGAAGACGCATGTCATCGCCGTCGACATCCACATGAACCAGACGCTGTCCGCTTCGGACCGCGCCATGATCATCAAGCCGGGCACCGACGGCGCGCTGGCGCTGGCCGTGGCCCACGTGATCCTGACCGAAGGCCTGTGGGAAAAATCCTTCGTCGGCGATTTCAAGGACGGCGTAAACAAGTTCAAGGCCGGCGAAAAACTCGACGAAAAGGACTTCAATGAAAAGTGGGTCAAGGGCCTGATCCAGTGGTGGAACACCGAGCTCAAGGACCGCTCGCCGAAGTGGGCGGAAAGCATTACCACCCTCTCTGCAGAGTCGATCACCGCCGCGGCGCGTGAATTCGGTTCGACCCGTCCCGCCATCGCGCTGTTCGAGCGCGGTGCCCACAACCATTCCAACGGCGTGCTGAACGGCATGGCGATTCACTCCCTGAACGCCCTGGTTGGCTCGCTGTTCGCCGAGGGCGGTCTGGCCTATCAGATGGGCCCCGCCTACGGTCCGTCACCCGCCGACCCCAAGGATTTCAAGGACGACTACGCCAACAACGGACCGTGGAAGAAGGCCAAGCGCATCGACCTCAAGGGCGACGAGTCCGGCTATCTGCTGGCCAAGAACATGATCCAGGAAGTGGGCAAGAACCACCTTTCCGGTGCCGCCGGCTACAAGCTCGACACCGCGCTGTTCTACATGACCAATCCGGTGTTCTCCACCGCCAACGCGGCCAAGGAATGGGAGGAGGCGGTGAAGAGCATGTTCGTCATCGACACCTCGCCCTTCCCCAGCGAGATCGCGATGATGGCCGACCTGATCCTGCCCGACAATACCTACCTCGAGCGCTTCCAGGACGCGCCGACCTACCCCTTCCAGGGCTGGCCGCTGGCGCAGTTGCGCGTTCCCGCCGTCAAGCCGGTGTATGACACCAAGACCTTCGCCGACGTGCTGATCCAGATCGGCAGCCGCATCAAGGGGCCGACGGGCGAGTACTACAAGAAACTGGTGAGCGCCGAAAACATCGTGCGCCACATGGCCAAGGGCTTCGAAGCCAATCCGGGCGACAACGGCGTCAAGGACTTCGATTCCTGGGCCAAGAAGGGCGTCTGGTACAAGAAGCCCTATCACTGGCGCCAGGTGCGCGGCGAGTTCTTCGAGTGGGACGGCAAGGGCTGGAACAAGCCGATGAAGGCCGACGAGGTCAAGGCCAAGCTGCTGAAGACCGACTCCGGCAAGTTCGAGTTCGTCTCCTCCTACATGGAACACAAGAAGGACTGGATCCTCAAGACCACCGGGCGTTCGCCGGAGAAGTACAACATGCCCCACTATGAGGAGCCGAAGTACACCGGCGGCGGCGACCTGCACTTCATCACGCCGAAGACCGCGATGCATGCCGAAGGCCGTACGGCGAATACTCCGCACGCGATTGCGCTGTTCCAGCCGACTGTCGGCGGCAAGACGCAGGCGGTGGCCGAGGTGCATCCGAGCGTGGCTGCGGCCAAGGGCTTCAAGAACGGCGACCGCATCAAGATCAAGTCGTCCGCCGGCGAAATCTTCGCGATTGCCCGCGTCACCGAACTCACCCGACCCGATACGGTCGTGCTGCCCTTCGAGCACGGGCACTGGGCCTGGGGTCGCTGGGCCAAAGGCCGCGGTTCCAATCCCGATGAGATTCTGGTTCAGCAATCCGATCGCATTTCCGGCATGCAGAACTTCTACACCGGAAAAGTCACGGTCGAGCGCGCCTGACGCGCCCCTAACGAACGAGGAGAATGAGAAATGGCTAAATGGGGAATGGTTATCGACCTGGACAAGTGCACCGGGTGCCAGGCATGCAGCACCGCCTGCCAGATGGAAAACAACCGCCTGCCCGGCGAGAACTACCAGGACGTCCTGTATTACACCGAAGGCAAGCAGCCGACTCCCGTGCTGAAGTGGTTCCCGCGGCCCTGCATGCAGTGCGAGGAGCCCTCGTGCATGCATGTCTGCCCGACCAAGGCGACCTACAAGACCGAGGATGGCGTGGTGCTGATCGACTGGAACAAGTGCATCGGCTGCAAGTACTGCATGATCGCCTGCCCGTACGGCGTGCGCTTCTACACCGACTCGAAGCCGCTGATCGAGCCGAACCTGAAGGAGGTATTCAAGGGCGAGGGCGACCTCTCCTGGAACCCGCCCTACAAGGGGCCGCAGCAGGACAACACCAAGGGCATCGGCATCCAGCCGCACGGCGTGGTCTCGAAGTGCACCTTCTGCTACCACAAGATCAGCAAGGCGCCCAAGGGCATCGCCGACTTGTCCAACGACGATGCGGCCAATCGCGAATACGTCCCGGCCTGCGTGCGCACCTGCGCGCCAACGGCACGTTTCTTCGGCGATCTGGACAACCCGAAATCCAATGTCAGCCGGATGATTTCCGACAAGAACGGCTCGCGCCTGCTGGAGCATACCGGCAACAAGCCCCAGGTCTATTACTTGAGCGGCGGCGTGGTTCCCGGTTTCAGCCGTCCCAAGCAATCCTGACCTGACGCAAAGGAGATATAGACATGAGTATCAATTCTCAAGCCATGGAAAGCCCGTTGAGCGTATCGCGCATATCCAATCTGCGGCTCGTCGTCGGAGTCGTCGGCCTGGTGCTCGGCATGGTCGCCGCAATGGCGCTGCTCAGCGGCGGTCACGCCACGTTCAACACCAGCAGCACGCTGGTGTGGGGTCTGCCGGTATCGAGCTACGTGTTCTTCGTTCTGACCTCGACCGGCCTCACCTTCGTCGCCTCGCTGGCGATGGTGTTCGGCATGAAGGACTTCTATCCGATCGCGAAACGCTGCGTCTGGGGAGCCCTGATCACGCTGATCATCGGCTTCATTTCGCTGGGGCTGGAAATCGGCAATCCGCTGCGCATGCTTTGGGCGATCCCGACCAACATGGCGGTGACTTCGCCGCTGTGGTGGATGGGACTGTTCTACCTCGCCTACATGGTGCTGCTGATCGGCAAGTTCCTGCTGATCAACAAGGGTGACTGGGACAGTTCGCAAAGCCGCATGATCGGTGTCGCCTCGCTGATCGCCGTGATCATCGCCCACGCCACGCTGGGTTCGGTGTTCGGCATGATGGGCATGCGTCCGTTCTGGTATGGCCCGATGGTGCCGGTGTACTTCCTGATCACGGCCTTCCTCTCCGGCCTGGCCTTCATCATGCTCTTCATCAATCTGGACTACGGCGTGGATCAGGCCAACATGTCGGACGGAGCGCGCAAGGCGATGAGCCAGCATGTGCCGACCATCTTCGCCATCGTGCTCGGCCTGGTGATCGTGTTCACCATCGCCAAGACGGCGACCGGACTGTGGACCAACATGACGGAAGTCAAGGTCCCGACCGTCCATCAGGTCTCCTCGCTGCTGTTCAACTTCGAGCTGTGGATCGGCATGGTGCTGCCCTTCTTCCTGATGCTGAGCGCCAAGCGCAGCGATGCCATGGTGCAGGTCATCGCCGGCGGCCTGGTCATCGTCGCCCTGTTCATCGGTCGCTATGAGTATGTGGTCGGCGGCCAGCTGGTGCCCCTGTTCAAGGGCTCCTGGGAGCAGGACCTGATTGCCTACACACCCTCGATGACTGAAATCGGCATCGTGGTGCTGGCGGTTTCCATCGGCATCCTGCTGTACGCCTTCGGCGACAAGAAGCTGAGCCTGTCGGCCACGCCGAACCAGTAAGTCACGTTTGCTGCCTGGAGAGACAGCGTGTCGGCGGGGCCTGGCCCCGCCGATTTTTCTCATAAGAGGATCACAATGACCGACATGAGCGATTCCCTGATGCCAACGCTGTTGCATGAGCGCGCCGATTTCTACCTGATGCTGGCGCAGGCCTTTCTGGCGCCGATGGAGCCGGTGCATTACGCGGCCATGACCGACATGCTGGCCGACGATCTGGCCGAGATCGACGCTTCCCTGGAATACGGCATCGGGGCCCAGATCGATGCGCTGCGCGCAGCCATGTCCAGGCTGTCGTCGCATGAGGAATTGCTTGTGGAATACAGCCAGATGTTCCTGCAGCCGCCGCGCGAGGCAGTGCTGAATGTCTGCTTCCCGCTGGATGGCGCCATGATGGGCGGCACGGTCACGGAGATCGAGGACTTCTACCGCCATTACGGCGTCGAGCGCGGCGATCATTTCAAGGATCTGCCGGACCATGTCTCGGTGCAGCTGGAATTCATCTCTTATCTTTACGGCCGGGCGGCCGCAGGCATCGGCGAAGGTGAGCCGGACGGCGAGGCAGAGAAGGCCGCCGGGCATTTCCTGCACCAGTTCGTCAGTCGCTGGCTTCCCCATCTCGAACTCGGCATCGAAAAGGCCGGGCGCAAGCTCACGCTCAAAGCCAATCCCTGGCTGCCGCTGGTGCGGGTTCTTTCGCTCGCCACGGCGCGCGACGCCGCAGCCAATCCGGACTGGGTCAAGCCGCAGAAGCGCGTCGATGCGGCAATGGAGAAGGCGCGCCAGGACTACGCCAGCAAGGGAATCACGGCCGAGGCCATGGCCGAGATCGAGCGCAAGTTGCGCGAAAAGGGGCTCAGTACCGATCATCTGCAAGTGGCTCCGGCTCAGCGCAATGCAGCTTTGGGCCTGAGCGCCAAGCAGCCACCCGATACGCGGCGCAAGTAGCAAGCCGGCGGGACACGGCGTCGGGATGTGGCCGGGAAGACGGTTCATGTTTATGTGCCTGCTGATCTGCCTGACGCCGCGATCCGGTCTGGCCGACATCGATCCGGCGGAGTACGAGCTGAAGACGTCGGTGCGTTCGGAAGAGCAACGCAAGCAACTGCAAGCCGAGTTCGCGCGCGAGCAGCAGCAGGAAGCGGAAAGGCAGCGGCAGGAAGACGAGCGCGAAGCACGCCGCCAGGCGGCTGCAAAGGCCGCCTGGGAGACGCTGCCCTATCCGCTGCGACTGACGCGGACGCGCTGCACGGCATGCCACGCTGCGGACAATTACGCGAATCAAAGGCACAACCGCATCGGCTGGGAACTGGTGATCCTGCGCATGCAGCATTTCAACGAGGCGCAACTGGGTGCCGGGGAGCGCGGCATGATCGCCGCTCACCTGGCGGAGGCCTATCCTGCAACCGGAAGCGCTGCCCTGATCGAGGCGCTGCAGCAGCTTGTCGTGGCCCTGGTGCCGTTCTGGTTCTGGCTGGTCTGGAAGATTCTGCGGTCGCGCCATGGCAGCCGGGCGTGAGAATATAGTGCGGGATGGAGAAAGGAATGCAGCGATGAGCACCCCGATCATGGACGGCAGCCGTGTGACCTTGCACTGCCGCGTCTTCGACGCGGCGGGCGCGCTGCTCGACGATGGCAGCAAGCCGCTGGTCTTCGTTTGCGGCCGGCAACAACTGATCGCCGGTGTCGAAGCCAGGCTGAAGGGCAGGGAGCCTGGCTATCGCGGACAAATCGAACTGACCCCCGAGGACGCCTACGGTCCCCATCGTCCGGAACTGGTGTTCGAAGCGGTGCGCGAGAACCTGCCGCCCGAGCTCGACCTGCAGCCCGGCATGCAACTGAGTCCCGGCGGCAGCGAAGGAAGATTCAAGCTGAATGTGGTCGCCCTGACCGAGCGTGGCGCCATGCTCGACGGCAACCATCCCCTTGCCGGCAAGCACCTGATTTTCGATGTCGAGGTGATCGCGGTCGAGCCGGCAGCAGGAGCGGCGAATGCCTAGGCGCGTGCTGGCGATGGCGCTGCTGCTTGTCGGCGCACCGGCGGTCGCCGCCGAGACTGCGCCGACGCCGGTGGTGCGGCCGGCGAAGGAAACGCAGCCGGAGCCGAAATCGACTGCCGCATCGGAGCGAAAGGCCGCGCAACGCAAGGCCGGCGAGGCGCCGAAGAACTCCCGCGGTACATCGAAGCCGCCTCTGCCCCTGCTCGATGACAGGACTCTCGGGCTGGGCTGCGCTCAGGGCTGAACCTTCCGGTTCGGCCGCCGTGCTGCCGGCGCCGACTCCTGCAAAGCACCGGCATGGCCGATACCTGACTTGACAGTAGGGCTCCACGAGGGCTAAATCCCAGCGTCCAACCAATAAGAATCACCCCCCCACCGCAGGAGAAATCAAGCATGGCACCACCCCCGCTCGCCTCGCGCGAGGCAGTACGCGAAGAACGCTTCAACGATGTCTGGACCAATGAACTCAACGACGCGTTTGCCGACATCGCGCGCTATTACGACCGTGCCAACGAAATTGCGGCGCTCGGTCTCTGGAGCACTTTCCTCAAGCGCTTCATGCAGACCGTGGACATCAAGCCGCAGCAGAAGGTGCTCGACGTCTGCGCCGGCACCAACGCCATCGGCGTCGCATTACTCAAGCGCGAACCGACGCTGGACGTGCATGCCATGGACCGCAGCGCCGAGATGCAGACTGTGGGCGCGCAGAACGCCGCCGCCCTGGGCTTCCAGATCAAGAGCACGATCGGCGACGTGCATGTGCTGCCGTTTCCGGACAACCATTTCGACGTCGTCACGCTGCAGTTCGCCTCGCGCCACCTGCGCGTGCGCGACGTGTTCACCGAGATTCTGCGCGTGCTCAAGCCCGGCGGCCACTTCCATCATTCCGACATGCTGCGTCCGCGCAACGTGATCGTGAAGAACCTGTATTTCACCTATCTCAAGGCCTGCCTGAATTTCACCAGCCTGATCGTCGGCAGCAGTCCTGCGGCGACCAAGTTCAAGCAGTATTTCATCGATGCGCTGGACCTGTTCTATACCGCCGAGGAACTGTCGATCGTGCTGCGCGAGCTGGGCTACGTCGAGGTCAGCGTGGACACGGTATTCCACGGCATGATCGGTTTCCATCGTGCGGTCAAGCCCGCAAAGGCCTGAAGCCGACGTTTTTTGTCCTGGATGGTATTCTTTCCACCTGCATTGATGTTAATCAAGCGCGGGAATCGTTTTTGCAGCAAGCTCCGCGCCCAGAAGTTCTCCCAAACATTTACCGGAGCGTTCTCATGAAAACCAAGACCACCCTGTTGCTTACCGGAACACTGTTCTTCGCCTTGGCTGGCCTGGCCCCCGTCCATGCCGCCGTTGATGCCGACGCCGCTCAAAAACTGGCGAAGAAGAACGACTGCTTCAAGTGTCATGCCATCGACAAGACCAAGAAGGGTCCTTCCTACAAGAAGATATCCGCCAAGTTCAAGGAAAAGAAACTCGGTGAGAAGGATGCCATCAAGCAAATGACCATGGGCTACAAGGTCAAGCTCGAGGACGGCACCGAGGAAGAGCACAAGATCATCGAAACCAAGGATCCGAAAGAGTTGAGCAACCTTGCCCAATGGATCCTGTCGCACTGATCTGACACCACCCGCCGGGGCCTGTTCATCAGGCCCCGGCGGCGTTTTCCGGTGCAGTCGTTTGCGGGTGAGCCGGATAGAAGAATAACGAGTAGCGGGGAATGTGAATCATGTGTATCAGTCAGTTTGCGGCGTGGATGGCGGCAGCAACGGTCTATGTGGCCGTAACTCTGGGCAGCGGCCCGGTGCTCGCAGCTCCCGCCAGGGAAGCGGCTCCTGCCGCAGCCGCGGTCAAGCTCGACAACGCCACCTGCCAGACTTGCCACGACGGCAAGAAGGGCAAGCTGGAAATGCTCGGCAGCAATGGCGAGAAGCGCCCGGTGCAGCCCGTCGTCCCGGACAAATACACCACGAGCGTGCACGCGAAGATGGATTGCGTCGCGTGTCACCTCGAAATCACCGACAACGTCTCGCCCCACCAGATCGCCAAGGGCGTCAAGAAGGCCGAATGCGCGCAGTGCCACCTTGACCTGTGGGATGAAACCAAAAAGCTCGGCAAGACCGCCGAGAAGCCGCGGCTCGGCATCGTCGCCGACAACGTCGCCGCGTACAAGAAATCCTTCCACGCCAAGCCGGACAAGGACGATCCGACCAAGCAGATGGCGATCTGCAGCGATTGCCACAACGTGCATACCTTCGATGTGCCTCCGCGCGGCACTCAGGAGCGCAAGGAATGGCACCTCACCGTGCCCAATGTCTGCGGTGACAAGTGCCATACCGATCATCTGGAAGAATGGAGCGAATCCATCCACGGCAAGGAGGCAATCGACAAGAAGAACCTGAAGACGGCCGTCTGTTCCGATTGCCACACCACCCACGACATCATCGGCAGTTCATCCGACAAGGCCAAGCTGGCGATCACCGCCAGTTGCGGCGACTGCCACCAGGATGCCGAGAAGTCCTACAAGGCCTCCTACCACGGCCAGGTCAACACCCTGGGTTACGCCTATACCGCCAAGTGCTTCGACTGCCATGGCAGCCACGGCATCGAGCCGTCGAAGGACCCCAAGTCGAAGATGCACGAGAAGAACCGGCTCAAGACCTGCCAGAAGTGTCACAGCGGCAAGGAGGGTAAGCCGCCTCTGGCTACCCCCGGTTTCCTCAGTTTCAGCCCGCACGGCACCAGCGACAACTTCGCCAAGTATCCCGAAATCTGGATCACGACCAAGTTCATGGTGGCCCTGCTGATTGGCGTGTTCATCTTCTTCTGGGCGCATTCCATACTCTGGTGGTATCGCGAGTACATGGATCGCAAGCAGGGCGTGCACCATTGGCATATCCGTACCGGCGACATTCCTGCTGAACAGCTGCCCTTCGACGACCGTCGGGACGACCTGGCCAAGAAGCATGTGCGGCGCTTCGGACCGATGTGGCGATTGGCGCACCTGGCCTTCGCCCTCAGCGTGATGACCCTGGTGCTGACCGGCATGGCGGCGTTCTACCCCGAGACCGGCTGGGCCAAGAGCGTCATGGCTGGCTTGGGCGGCCCGAGAACCGCCGGGCTGATCCACCGCATCGCCGCCTTCACCATGCTCGGCATCTTCTTCATTCACCTTATCGCGGTGTCGATCAACATCCTGCGCAAGTGGAAGGACTTCAAGATCTTCGGCCCGGATTCCTTCGTGCCGAACTGGAAGGACATGTACGACATGATCGGCATGTTCAAGTGGTTCGTCGGCAAGGGTCCGCGCCCGGCCATCGAGCGCTGGTCCTACTGGGAGAAGTTCGATTACTGGGCGGTGTTCTGGGGTATGGCGATCATCGGCGGCAGCGGCATGATGCTGGCGTTCCCGCATATCGTCGCCAATTACCTGCCGGGTTGGGTGTTCAACGTGGCGATGGTGGTGCACGGCGAGGAAGCTTTCCTGGCGGCAGTGTTCCTGTTCACGGTGCATTTCTTCAACAACCACTTCCGCCCCGACAAGCTGCCACCGCCGGACGTTGTGATGTTTACCGGCACGCAGTCGCTGGACGAGTTCAAGCACGAGCATGCCGCGCAGTACCAGCGCCTGGTCGAAACCGGTCAGTTGGAGAAGTATCTGGTGGATGCGCCGTCAAAGCCTTTCACGCTGGCTTCGAAGATACTCGGCCTGACACTGATCGCCTTCGGCCTGGCCTTGCTGGTGATGATCGCCATCGGCTTCTTCGGCGGCGGACACTGATGGGGTTCCCGCTTCGGGGCAGGTGCCCTGAAGCGGGTGGCAGCGCGGTGCTGCGGTGGTTGGGGTGGCCGCGGTGGCTGCGACTTTCGATGGTGAGGCGCAAAGCCATGAACAAGATCGGAGCCCAGCTTTTTGCCGGTATGTTTCTTCTGCTTGGTGCTGCCGGCCCGTCACTGGCGCAGGTTGACGCCGATGCCGCTCTGGCGCTGGCGAAGCGCAATGACTGCTTCAAGTGCCACGCCATCGACAAGACCAAGAAGGCGCCTGCCTACAAGCGGATTGCGGCGCGACTGAGATCGAAGCCGGATGCAGTCGAGACCATCATCGAGCACATCACCGCGGGGTCCATGGTCGAACTGGAGGACGGCACGGATGCGCAGCACCGTATCGTAGACACCAAAGATCCGGCCGAACTTGGCAATCTGGCGCGCTGGATCCTGTCGCTCTGAATGCCGCAATACGGCGTCGTCGGATTTTCGAGGGACGCGGCGCGCGGCTTATTTCCGGATCAGTTGATAGCCGGTGCGATGCACCGTCTGTATCGGCGAGCGGCCATCGGCGAGCCTGCCCAGCTTTTTCCTGAGATTGCTGATATGCATGTCCAGGCTGCGGTCATAACTGGTCAACTCGCGGCCCAGCAGTTTTAACGCCAGCTCGGCCTTTCCCAACGCGCGGCCGGAGTGCTGGAACAGGATATGGAGCAGATCGAATTCGGTGCTGGTCAGCGGCAGCGGCTTGCCGCGCCACGTCGCGCTGCGATCTGAAACTGAAAGAGTGAGGCTGGTGATTTCGTCGCGCCGCATTCTCTCCGCGGCGACTGCATGGCGGGTGCGGCGCAGGATGGAATTGAGGCGGGCTACCAGTTCGCGCAGGTTGCACGACTTGGACAGGTAATCGTCGGCACCGAGTTCGAGGCCGACAATGCGCTCGATGTCGTCAACCGCGGCGGCCAGCATTACCACCGGCAGTTCTCCGTACTGTCGAATTCGCCGCAGCACCTCGATCCCGGTGATTCCGGGCAGTGTGTCGTCGAAAATGACGAGATCGTAATCGCCCTCCATCGCCAGCAACAGACCGGCCTCGCCATCATGACAAAGGTCGAGTGCGAAGCCTTGCGCCTCGAGGTAATCGGACAAGACCCGGCATAGCACCGGGTCGTCATCCACCAGCAGAAGTTTTGGCGTTTGCTTCATTCAGTAATTCACGCGAACGAAAAAATCGTGAGGAAATCCGACTGCCCACGGCATCGGAGTGGAGTCGAGTTAACGAGGCCCGCCGCCAGCGATGTTGCGTGCCAACAACTTTCAAAAATTTACAAGTATTCCTGGTCGGAGAAGCTGAGTATTTGACTCAAGTTAAGGCGCGAAACCTCACGCCATGCGCTGAATTTCGCCTACCGGCCACCGCTGAAACAAATTATTACATACCTAACAATCGATTAGGCCTTAGTGGCCAACAGGATGTGCCAATCGAAATCACTATTGATTGAGACATCAGGGCCCGCCCAATTAACCATAATTGATTCATTGGTATTTCAATTCTTGGTTCAAAGTAAATATTTGTAAAATTTGCTTTAGATCATATAAATCGAGGGGGGTTCACCGGCGTCAACTTGCGGGGGATACTCGCCCCTCGATGGAGGTTCTTGTGTGGCACGGTGAGGCAGCTTGCCCCTGTGACAACAGCTCCGACGGCATTGGTTTAAAGGAGAATTCCAGATGCAATTCGCTCGACACGTACTCGCTTTTTGTGCCGTCATCGGCACTCTGGCGGTCGCAACACCACTGCTGGCGGCTACCGATGCGCCTAAGCCGGCAAAGGCCAACCTCGCCAGCGACCCAAATGCCAAGGACCTGATCCTCAAGGGCGATGCGAAATGTACCGGCTGTCACGACGAGGCCGACGAGCCGACCGGCGCCGCCACCATGCTCGAACTGAACCCCGGAGTCCTTGCGATTGGCAAGACCAAACACGGCACCAAGGCGGACAGCCGCACGCCGACCTGCACCGATTGCCACGGCGAAAGCGAAAAGCATCGCGCACACAAGGGCAGCGACAAGCCGCCGAAGGTGGACCTGAGCTTCCGCAAGGACACCAAGGCCGACGCTTCAACACGCAATGATGCCTGCCTGAATTGTCACAAGGGCGGCGAGCGTACCGGCTGGAAGAGCGGCGCGCACGCTCTGCAGGATGTCGCCTGCACCTCCTGTCACGATGTCCACAACCGGACTGACAAGGTACGCGTCAAGGCGGTGCAGACCGAAGTCTGTTTCACCTGTCACAAGGAGCAGCGTACGCAGACCAACAAGCCCTCGCACCATCCGCTCGCGGAAGGAAAGATGTTCTGCTCCTCGTGCCACAACGTGCACGGCAACAATCCCAAGCATCTGGTCAAGCGCAGCACCAACGAAACCTGTTATGGCTGCCACATGGAGAAGCGCGGCCCCTTCGTGCATAACCATCAGCCCGTGGCCGAAGATTGCGGCATTTGCCATCAACCGCACGGCACCACCAATCCGGCCATGCTCAAGACCCGGGTCCCCTTCCTCTGCCAGGACTGCCATTCGCATGACAGTCACCCGGGACAGACTGCCGTCCTGCCGACGGCTGCCACCAACTCCACTTCGCTGCTCGGAAGTGTCGGCCGTGGCTGCCTCAACTGCCACACCAATATTCACGGCGGCAACAGCACGGTCAACTCGGCCACGGCTGGTCGTTTCCGCCGCTGATCGGGAAGGGGAGAAAAATCATGAAAAAGATGAGCAAAGTATTCAAGCTGAACCTTCTTTCGGCTGCCTTGATTCCGGCCTTCGGCTCGGCGTTTGCGGCGGATGATGACGTCGCCCAGTTCATCAAGCCGGACAGTACGGTTTCCGTCGGCGTCGGCAACTGGTCGGGTGACCGCCATCAGGCGGGCATTCTCGATGGCATGCGCAAGAGCGGTTCCCACCTTGGGCTCGATGTGGACGTGGTCAAGCGTGATGACGCGACGGGCACCTGGTTCATGCTGAAGGGGCAGAACCTTGGCCTCGATACCCGCGAGCTACGTCTCGACTTGCAGCGTCAGGGTGACGTGGGCGGCTATCTGGAGTACAGCAAGATCCCCTACGACAATCCTTTCACCTTCAATACGCCATTGCAGGGAATCGGGACGCAGAATCTGGTCGTCGGCACGACTCAGGGCGGTGCGTTTGCCATGCGCGAAGTCAAGATCGGACTCGAGCGTGAGCGCTGGAGCCTTGGCGTATTCAAGAAGCTGACGACCGATGTCGATTTCAAATTCGACTTCAAGAACGAAGACAAGAAGGGCACTCGACAGGCAGGCGGCGGTAGCGCCGGCCTGTTCTCGGTGGAACCCTTCGACAGCACGATTCGCCAGTTCGAGGCCGTTCTGCGTTATACCGGCAAGGAACTGCAGCTCTCCGGCGGCTACAACGCCAGCTGGTATGACAATAATATTTCGCTGGTCATGCAGCGCTTGAACGGCATCACCGGAGGCACCAACGCCAGCTTCAATGCCGTCACGCCGATTTCGGTGGCGCTGAGCAACCAGGCGCACCAGGTCTTCCTCGACGGCGACTACGCCTTCAACCCGACCACGCACGGGACGTTCAAGCTCGCGTACGGGCGCGCCACCCAGAACGAGCGCTTGCCGACGTTCGATCTTGCGGCACCGAACAATCGCTACTGGAATGCGCCGGACCGTCTGAACGGCCGGATCGACACCACGCTGGTGCAACTTGGCCTGACAGCGCAACCGATGCCCAAGCTGTCGCTGACCGCCAGCCTGCGCTACAACGATGTCAAGGACAAAACCCCGGTGGCGCCCTTCGTCGGCACCAACCCGGCCGGCGCTGCGACTGTGTACAACACTCCGCATTCCTACACCACCACGGTGGGCAAGCTGGAGGCTTCTTATCGCCTGCCGGAGAATTTCAAGCTCACCGGCGGAGTCGATTACTCGACGCAGGACCGTTCGTATCCAATGATCGGCACTCTGTATGTACCGTTCAGGTCCGAGGTAAACGAAACCACCTACCGGGTGGCTTTGCGCCGCTCCCTGGCCGACGAGCTCAACGGCACGATCTCATTCCTCCACAGCGACAGGGATGGCTCGGCCTATCGGCCCGCGAACGGCACGCTTCCGTTCTCCAACCAGATCAACCCCCTTCATATCGCAGACCGGACACGTAACAAGTTGCGGTTCGCGCTGGACTGGGCTCCGCTCAGCCAGCTCGACGTGCAATTCCGCATGGACGAGTCGCGCGACAAGTATCCCGACGAGGGGCGCCCCTACGGTTTGAAGGATGGCCGCGCGACCCTGTTTGCGGTCGACGCCAGCTATGCGCTGTCGGATGACTGGAAGCTCTCCGCGTGGTATTCCAACGACGTGACCAAGGCGCGGGAAGTCAGCGCGCGCGCTCCCAATGGCGGCGCTTTGGATGCCGTCAAGGAATCACGTATCAAGGATGTCGGCGATTCCTTGGGCGTCAATCTGCGTGGCATGGTCAGTGCCAAGCTGCAATTGGGTTTGGGCCTTGACTGGTACCAGACGCTTAGCAGTTATCCGCAGAGCCAAGCCCTGGTAGGAGCTGCCGTGGCTTACCCGGCCGGTAGTGCGGGTCCGCTGCCCGATGTCAATACCAACATGATCCGCATCAAGTTTGATGGCAAGTATGAGCTCGACAAGGTATCAAGCCTCGGCGTCGATTTCATCCATGAGCGCTGGCGCAGCAACGATTGGACCTGGAATTACGCCAACGGCTCGCCGTTTACGTACTTCTCGGGTGGCATAACCTGTACCGGATGCTCGGCAACTCCAGTGGGTGTTGTCGATGGCACGACAGTGACCCGCAAGAGCACTCAGGTCGCCAATTTCATCGGCATACGTTACAACTACAAGTTCCAGTAATCCGGAGCCGGATTACCGGGCTGGCCCGGGCAGAATAAGAAGCGGAACCTGAGCAATCAGGTTCCGCTTTTTTTCGCCTGTTGTTTCTGTTCGGCGTTGCGCCAGCGCCGACTCCCGTAGATTCCCTGAGTTCTGCGTGTCGGCTCAGGCCGTGCGCTGCGTACCCGCTTCAGTTCGCGTCGTAGTAATAGGCCTTGCTCGGCACTGCCGCGGCCTCGGTATCCTTCATGGTCTCCAGCGAACGCGGCGGTTTGTCCCACCAGAGTGCGCGGCCCTTCTGTTGTTCCAGTTTTTCCTCGGGGTGCTTTTCCATCCATTCGCGCATGAACTTGGTGTGCTCGGATTCGTAGAGTGCCATGGGGCTTCCTTTTCAGTGTGGGTGGTTCAGTGTTTGGTGTCGACGTAGCGCGTGATGCGCACCACTTCGGGTATGCGCCGCACCGCGCGCAGGATGCGGGCCAGATGGACGCGGTCGGTGACCTGCAGGGTGAAGAACAGGGTGGTGGCCTCGCCGCTGTCATCGTCCATGCTGATATTGACGATGTTCGAATCGGCCTCGGCGATGCCGGCGGCGACCCGCGCCAGCACGCCGCGCACGTTCTTGGCGATGACGCGGATGCTGGCGTCGAACATGCCGGTGATGCCGGGCTCCCACTCGACATCGACCCAGTTGCCGCGTTCGCTGCGCAGTTTGGCAATCGCCGGACAGTCGTGGGTGTGCACCACCAGCCCGCGACCCTTGCGGATCAGACCGACGATCGGGTCGCCGGGAATCGGCCGGCAGCAGTTGCCGAGTACGACGGCGACGCCTTCCGGGCCGTGGATCAGGATGGCGTGCTGCGCCCGACCCTCGGTGGCGACACCGGCGGGCGCGGCGGCCTCGACGCCTTCGGCGAGGCGCCGCGCGACGATGGCCGGCAGGCGTTTGCCAAGACCGATTTCGGCCAGTACGGCCTTCTGCGAGCGGGCACCCGAGGCGCGCTTGAAGCGGTCCCAGGCCTGCGCCGGCAGCTTGGCCAAGGCCAGGCCGAGGTCGCGCAGGGCGTGCGACAGCAGGCGTTCGCCGAGCGCGGCGGATTCTTCATGCTGCTTGGTATTGAGAAAGTGGCGGATCTTGGAGCGCGCCCGTGCGCTCTTGACGTAGCCGAGCCAGGCCGGATTGGGCGCGGCGTTGGGTGCGGTTATGATTTCGACGCGATCGCCGTTGCGCAGTTCGGTGCGCAGCGGCATGGTCTCGAAATTGATGCGGCAGGCGACGCAGCGGTCACCGATGTCGGTGTGCACCGCGTAGGCCAGATCGACCGGTGTCGATCCGCGCGGCAGGGCGAAAATCTTGCCCCTGGGGCTGAACACATAGACCTCGCTGGGAAACAGGTCGACCTTGACGTGTTCGAGAAACTCCGAAGAATCGCCGCTGGTCGATTGCAGTTCGACCAGGGACTGCAGCCACTTGGAGGTCTTCTTCTGCAGCTGATCGATCGAACTTTCGTCCTTGTACAGCCAGTGTGAGGCGACGCCGGATTCGGCGACATGGTGCATGTCGGCATTGCGGATCTGGATCTCGACCGGCGTGCCGAAGGGGCCGATCAGCGTGGTGTGCAGCGACTGGTAGCCGTTGGCCTTGGGGATCGCGATGTAGTCCTTGAACTTGCCCGGCACCGGCTGGTACAGGGCGTGCAGCGCGCCGAGCGCCAGGTAGCAGGTGGCCCGATCCTTGACGATGATGCGGAAGCCGTAGATGTCCAGCACCTGCGAAAAGCTCAGGTGCTTTTCGCGCATCTTGCGGTAGATGCCGTAGAGATGCTTTTCCCGGCCCATGACTTCGGCATCGATGCCGGCCGCCGGCAGCGCCTGACGAATGGCGTCGAGGATCTTGCTGACCACCTCGCGCCGGTTGCCGCGTGCGCCCTTGACGGCTTTCGACAGCACGCGATAGCGCAGGGGGTGGGCGTGGCGGAAAGCCAGTTCCTGCAATTCGCGGTAGAGCGCGTTGAGGCCCAGCCGGTTGGCGATCGGGGCGTAGATGTCGAGCGTCTCGCGCGCGATCCGGCGCCGCTTTTCGGACCGCATCACGTCCAGCGTCTTCATGTTGTGCAGGCGGTCGGCCAGTTTGATCAGGATCACGCGCACGTCGCGCGCCATGGCCAGCAGCATCTTGCGGAAGTTCTCGGCCTGGGCTTCCTCGAAACTCTGGTGCTCGATGCGGTCCAGTTTGGAAACGCCGTCGACCAGTTCGGCGGTGACCTGGCCGAAGCGCTCGGCGATCTGCTCCTTGGTGATCGCCGTGTCTTCCATCACGTCATGCAGCAGCGCCGCACTCAATGCGTGCGGGTCGAGATGCCAGCCGGCGAGGGCTTCCGCCACCGCCAGCGGATGCGAAATGTAGGGCGCGCCGCTGAGGCGCATCTGGCCGCGATGCGCGGCGTCGGCGAAGACATAGGCGGCACCGACGCGGGCGATGTCCTCGGGCTTGAGATAGGTCGCGAGTCGCGCGTTGAAGCGTTCCAGGTCCTCGGCCAGATCGACCGGCGGATGCATGTCCGCCGAAATCAGCGGCGGCTCGTCGATCGCCCCCGGCACCTGGCCGGGGTCAAGGGAGGCAGCAGGGGGTGGCTGCTGTGGCATGAGCGCCGCCGTCACGTTTCACCCCGTGCGCATGATGCCTAGGACTGGCTGCGGTTGAGGATTTCGACGCCGACTTTGCCGGCGGCGATTTCGCGCAGGGCAACCACAGTCGGTTTGTCGCGACCGGGCTCGACCTGCGGCGTGCTGCCCAGGGTCAGCTGGCGGGCACGGTAGGTTGCCGCGAGGGTGAGCTGGAAGCGGTTGGGAATGAGCTTGATGCAATCATCGATGGTGACACGTGCCATGGGGTTCAGTCCTGATCAAGAAAACGGAATACGTCGGGATGGCGGGCGCGCTGACGCGGGAAACGCAGACGCGAAGCACACACGGCGGCCTTGAGCTCGCCGAGCGCCACATCCAAGTCATTGTTGATTATAACAAAATCGAACTCGCCTACGTGACGCATTTCACCCAGGGCGGCGGCCACCCGCCGCGCTATGACATCTTCACTATCGGCGCCGCGCCGGCGCAGCCGGTTTTCCAGTTCGGCGATCGATGGCGGCAGGATGAATATGCCGACGGCCTCGGGAAACTGCCGGCGCATCTGCTGCGCGCCCTGCCAGTCGATCTCCAGCACCATGTCGCAGCCTTCCTGCATGCGCTGGTCGAGCCAGACGCGGGACGTGCCGTAGAAATTGCCATGGACCTCCGCCCATTCGGCGAATTCGCCGCGCTCGCGCATGGCCAGGAAGCGCTGCACGTCGATGAAATGGTACTCGCGACCGTCTACTTCGCCGGTGCGCGGGGCGCGGGTGGTGAAGGAAATCGAGTGCTGCACGTTCGCCACGTCGGTCAGCAGGCGGCCGACCAGGGTGGTCTTGCCGGCGCCGGAAGGCGCCGCGACGATGAACAGGGTACCTGAGAGCATAGTCATCCAAACTTGAGTTTGATCAATCCCGCACATACAGCGGCGTACTAGTATACGCGGCACATGTTCCGATCCGCACACTTCCGACCGCATCGCCGCTCTCCAGTCTGGCTGCTCGCCATCGGGCTTTTTGCCATGGCGATGCATGCCTTTGGCAGCGCCGGCCTGATGCCGCGATCGGTGGCCAGCGGCGGATTCCTGGCGGAGATCTGCACCAGCAAGGGTGTCAGCAAGCTGGATCCGGCGCTGCAATCGGGCAAGACTTCGCTCCCCGACAGCGGCCATCAGGATTGCTGCACGCTATGCGTCGCCAGTGGTGAACCCCTGCCGGTCAACGCCGCGCTCGGCGTACCGCCAGCGCCGACTTTCGGCATGGTATTTTTTACCAGCGCTGCCCCCTTCTCCCCTGCATTTGCGCGGCTGTCGCATCCGCCGCGCGGTCCTCCCCTGGCCTGATCCCCGGTATTCCGCCGCAGCAGCGGCGGACCAGGTCGTGCCCGCATCAAGCGGGCGCATCGAGGACCCACGAGGAGCAGGATCATGCATGCAATCATGGCAGCACCGGCATCGGTGAAAGCGATGCCGACCCGAAAATTACTCAGGATACCGATCGGCGGGCGCATCTACGCCGCAGGCGCGGAAGGCATCGCGTGGCGCGTGAAAAGAGGCGCCGTGCGCCTCGACCGCATCACCCCCGAAGGCCACAGTTTTGCCGGCCTGGCTTTGCGCGGCGATGTCATCGGCGCCGAAACCCTGCTTTCCGGGCACTATAGTTTCGAGGCATCCGCCATCGACGACTGCGAACTGACGCCCTGGCTGACTGCCGACAAGGCGCTCTCCGGCAAGAGCCTGCTGCAGACGCTGGCCGCTGCCGAGCGGCGCGCCGCCGACGCGCTGGCGTTGCGTGCCGGCGAGGCCTTCGAGCGCGTGCGCCAGTTGTGCCTGTTGCTGGCGCGTGATCGCGACGACGGCCGCAAGGAAATCACCATCCCCGGTCTGCGCGACATGGCGGCGATTACCGATCTCACGGAAGCTACCGTGTCGCGCGCCATGAGCCATCTGCGGCGCACGGGTATGCTATTGCGCCAGGATCGTCGTCACGGCCTGATGCTGGTCGACACCGAAGCGGCATTCGCCGCCTAGCCCAAGTATGCCCAGCCCACATTATTCCCAAGGAGATCGCATGAAACGCATCGCACTAGCCGCACTGATTTTCGCCGCCTTTCCCATCATGGCCCAGGTTACCGTCAAGGATCCCTGGGTGCGCGCCACCGTGTCGCAACAAAAAGCCACCGGGGCCTTCATGCAGATCACCTCGGCCCAGGACGCGCGCCTGGTCGAAGTCAAGGCGCCGGTCGCCGGCGTGATCGAGATCCATGAAATGAAAATGGAAAAGGATGTCATGAAAATGCGCGCCATGCCGGGCGGACTTGACCTGCCCGCAGGCAAGGGCGTCGAGCTCAAGCCGGGCGGCTACCACGTCATGCTGATGGATCTGAAGCAGCAGATGAAGGAAGGCGATACCGTGCCGATGACGCTCGTCATCGAAGGCAAGGACAAGAAGCGAACGACGATCGAAGTCAAGGCGCCGGTCAAGCCGCTGGCCACCGCGCCGAGCAAGATGGAATCCGAACACAAGCATTGATTCCCCGGCAATTGCGCAGATGAGGCTCGCCACACGCCCCGGCCGTGTCACCGCCTGGATCGCGATTTTCGCGATCCTGCTGGCGGCGCTCGCGCCATCCGTGGCGCGCGCCTGGCTGTCGCCGCAGCAGGCGATGCCGTGGACCGATATCTGTTCGGTTGCCGGATTGCAAAGCGCACCGGATGTCGCGCCGCTGTCCGGTTCCGGCCAGCACGACGCCGGGCTTTTCAAGCATTGCCCCTTCTGCCTGAGTCACGCCGGACAGGTCGCGCTGCCGACGGCACCATCAAAATGGCTACCGGCGACGGATGCCCGCGCCGAAAATGTTCCGCCCTCTGCCGCAACACCCTCTTCCCGCTTCGTTCGCGCCGCAGCCCAACCGCGCGCGCCGCCTGCCATCTCCTGATCGTCAAGCCGCAGTCTGACCCCATGCATTGCGTGTGCACGGGTTCCGCTTATACGTCATCATCAGGAGATTCAGATGGATTCCGTTTCATCGTTCATGCTTCACGCGCGTTGCCGACAGTCGGCGTTGCGGCTTGCCGCCGCGCTTTGTCACGGCGCACTGGGTTGTGCAACACTCTTCGCGGGCCCTGCCTTCGCCGACGAGAAAGTACTTGGCACCATGGTCGTCACCGGGCGGGCCCCGGAGCCGAATGGCCGCCTTGATCTTGACTCGGTAATCGGCAGCGGCAGTCGCCTCGGGCTTACGTCGCGCGAGACGCCGGCGACCGTGTATCAAGTGGATCGCGAAACCATCGAGGCGCGCGGGGCGCGAGATACCCAGGAGATTTTGCGCAGCGTCCCCGGCGTTACCGCCGCGGCGCCGCCCGGAGGGCCGGGATTCATCTCCTTTCGCGGCTTTACAAGTTCTCAGCTGACGCAACTGTTCAACGGCATCACGGTTCAGTACGACGCCATAGCGGCACGGCCCGTCGATAGCTGGATTTACGAACGCGTGGAAGTCATTGGCGGGCCGTCTACCTACTTGTTCGGCGCCGGTGCCGTCGGTGGCTCGGTCAATTACGTGACCAAGCTGGCGGATCGCGGCGATTATTACGACATCCAGTTGCGTGGAGGGTCTTACGACACGGCGCAGCTGTCACTCGGAATGAACCGCCAACTTTCCGGGGAAGGTTCGAAGGGGCACTTTCTCCGCCTTGACTTCAATAATCGCAGCAGCAACGGCTGGGTCGATGGCAATTCCTCAAGATCGTATCAGCTGGCGGCGTCCCTGCTGTCGGATCTCGGCAGCCAGCTGACGCACACGCTCGCGGTGGAGCATCAGAACGAACATGTGACGCGCCCTTACTGGGGTACGCCGCTGCTCAACCCCGTATCGGGCGACGGACGCATTCTCGATGGCACGCGCTTCAAGAACTACAACACGGCCGACGGTCTGTACGAGCAGCGCGTCACCTGGGCGAGGTCGATTCTCGACTATCGCTTGTCGGCGGCGACCCAGATAAAGAACACCTTCTACATGTACGACGCGCTGCGCGACTACCGCAACGTCGAGACCTACAAGTTCAATGCGGCCAATACGCTGGTGAATCGGACCGCGGCCTACCTGCAGCGCCATGATCAGGAGCTGGTGGGTGATCGCATCGAGGCCACCCACAAGGGGGTCCTCGGCACCCTGAAAAGCGATTGGGCATTCGGCCTGGATTACAGCGTGAACTCCCAAACGCGCTACCCGCGCAGCGTGACGGGCCCGGTCGCGGGGCTCGTCACCGGGGTGAACCCGTTCAGCTTCACGCCCGAAAACTTTTTCGCCATTGCCGGCATGACGCCGGGATTCACGCCGGACCGCACCAACCGGGTGCGAACCCTGGCGCTGTTTGTCGAGAACCGCACCCGCGTTCTGCCGAGCCTGTCGCTGGTCACCGGTCTTCGGCATGATCGGATCGACATGCAGTTGACCAATCAGGGCGCCGTCACCGGTACTGCACCCGCAGGCTACTCGCGCAGCTACGCTCCGACCACGGGGCGGATCGGTCTGGTCTGGGACGTGACACCCACCGCCAATGCCTATGTCCAGTACAGTACCGCTGCCGATCCGCCTTCGGGGATTCTGACCACGGCCACATTTGCCGACGTCATGAACAACTCGGAACTGACGACGGGCCGGCAATTCGAAGTGGGAAGCAAGTTCGATTTCCTCGAGGGTCGCGGGTCCGGCACTGCTTCCTTCTACAGCATCGAACGCAAGAACATTTCGACACCCGATCCGTCGAATCCGGGCGTCTCGATTCTGGTGGGACAGCAATCCTCGCGCGGACTTGAACTGGCGGCTGGGCTGCGCATCACGCAGCAGGTTTCGGCGCAGGGCAGCCTGGCGCTGGTCGATGCCCGGTACGACAGCTTTTCCCAGGTCGTGGGCGGCGTGGCGGTATCGCGTGCCGGAAAGACGCCGCAGAACGTACCCAGGCGCGTCGCCAATCTCTGGCTGGATTACGCCTTTGCGCCAGGGTGGGTGGCCGGCATTGGCGCGCGCAACGTGTCCTCGGTGTATGGCGATGCCGCGAATACCTACGGCGCGCCTGCCTACACGCTCTATGACGCGAAGCTGGACTACCGTTTCAACAAGGCAGTCTCGCTCACGGCGCGGGTGCGGAACCTCACCGACCAGGTCTATGCGGCGAACGTTACCGGCGCGCCGATGTTCTTTCTGGGCGAACCGCGGTTTGCCGATCTGACGCTGCGCATGAGCTACTAGGGGCGGCAGATGGCCAGCCGAGTCAAACGCGCGCTGTTTCTCGTCCATCGCTGGATGGGCATCGTCCTGTGCCTTTTCTTCGGCAGCTGGTTCGTTTCCGGGGTGGTGATGATGTATGTCGGCTACCCGAAACTGACCCCGGCGGAGCGCCTGGCTCGGCTGCCTTCCCTGAGCGCAGCCGAGATTCGCATTTCTCCCCTGCAGGCGGTGCGTGTCGCGGGTCTGTCCGTGCCGCCCAGGGAGATTCGCCTGGCGGCGGTGGGCGGCCGCGCGGCTTATGTCATCACCCCGGACGGCGGGGCAGCGCCGGCCGGCCGGGGCAGGCCGCGCCCGCTGGCGGTGACCGCCGATGAGGGGCGCCTGTTCGGCAATGTCGATGCTGCGCTTGCCCGAGCCAGCGCCGCCGCATATTTTCCCGGCATGGGTGCGAACCATGTCGCCTTGCTGCGGGAAGATACCTGGACCCACTCGCGCGCCCTCGATCCGCACCGGCCGCTTCACCTGGTGGAAATGGCAGATCCGGATCGCACGTGGCTCTATGTTTCCTCCAGCACCGGCGAAGTGGTGCGCGACGCATCGGGAACGGAACGCATGTGGGGCTACGTGGGGGCGTGGCTGCATTTTCTCTACTTCTTCCGCGATACCGCGGTCGATGCCTATTGGAGCGACATCATCATCTGGCTGTCCCTCGCCGGCGCCGCGCTGGTGCTGGTCGGCAGCGTGGTTGGTGTGCAGCGCTGGCGCTTCGCCAAGCGCTATGGCAATGGCTCGCGCTCTCCCTATCGAAACAGGATGATGCGCTGGCACCATATTTCCGGACTGGTGTTCGCACTGGTTGCCTTCACCTGGGTATTCAGCGGGCTGATGTCCATGAACCCCTGGAAGATATTCGAGTCGCGAGCGCCGCAACCCAGGCTGCAGGCTTACACCGGCGGCGCGCTGAATGCGGCGGAGTTCCGCGTGAACCCGGCCGCCATCGTCGCGGCCCAGGCAGCTGGCGCTGCGGCCAAGGAGCTGCGGTTTGTTCGTGTCGCGGGCGAATCCTACGTGCAGGCAGTGGACGGCGAAGGGCGGATCACGCTATTCGATGCGCAGGCGAGCGAGCCCAAACGCGCTGCAATCGACCGATCCGAACTGAAACGAGCGGTGGCGCGGCTGTCGCCGGCAGGGATCAGGCAAATCACCGAGATCCGCGGGTACGACGCCTACTACTACGCCCGCGCCCCGCATACCATGCTGGGTTCCGCCGAACGCCCCCTGCCTGTCTGGCGCATCGAGTTCGACGATGCGCCGTCGACATGGATGCACGTCGACCCGGCTACCGGCACGATGCTCGGCCGCCTGGATGAACTGCAACGCGTCAAGCGCTGGCTATTTGCGTTTCTGCACAGCTGGGACTGGTTGCCTCTGCTCGAGCGCCGCCCGCTTTGGGATGTGCTGCTCATCATGCTCAGCGTTGGCGGTGCGGCGCTGAGTTTCACGGGAGTCGTGATCGGATGGCGCCGATTGCAGAGGGTTCGCCGGGTGGATAGCCATGGGTGAAATGTTCCGCGCCCTGCGCCGTGAGCAGTTTGCCGGATTGCTGCTTGTGCTGCTGATTCATATCTTCGCCCTGTGGGGCCTGTGGAGCCATCGCCTGCTTGCGGCGCCGCAGGAGGCGGCGACCCTGTTCGTCAATTTCATCGTGCCGCCAGCGCCGCCCCGGGTCGCGGAAGCGCCAAAACGCGAGCCGCCCAAACCGCAGCGCGAAGCACTGCCGCGGTCGCAGCCGCGGCAGCTGGCGGCGGAGGCGCCGGCCCTTGCCGCTACCGATGCGGTCGCCGTACCGCCGGCGCCGACTTCTGCACCGGCCCCAGCGCCGGTGCCGGCGCTTGCCGCACCCGTCGGCCCGGTCACGCTCGGCGCGGAACTCGCCGTGTCCTGCGCCGAGCGCACCGCGCCCGCCTACCCGCCGCTTTCGCGGCGAATGAGCGAAACCGGGACCACCGTGCTGCGCGTCGAACTCGACGAACAGGGCGGCGTGAGTTCGGCTCGCGTCGCCACCGGCAGCGGCTTCGACCGGCTCGACGCGGCCGCGCTGGCGGCGGTGAAAACCTGGCGCTGCAATCCGGCACAACGCAACGGCCAACCGGTGCGCGCCGTCGCCCTGCAGCCTTTCAAATTTGTCCTTCAAGGAAACTGAACCATGGAAGCATCGAACGCCCTGGGCTTCGCCCACTTTCTCGCCCACACCGACGGCGTCGGCAAGCTGGTGCTCGGCACCCTGCTGCTGCTCTCGGTGGCGAGCTGGTATCTGATCCTGACGCGCTCGATCGCCAATACGCGGGCACACCGACGCGCCGCAAAATTTCTCGCCGGCTTCTGGGATGCGCCCTCGTTGCAGGAGGTGCGCACTGCCCTGGCCGCGCAGCCGATCGACAACGCCTTCGCCGAACTGGCGCAGCAGGCCCTGCAGGCGGCCAGCGACAGCGAGGCGCACAACCCGCACAAGCTCGCCGCCGTCGGTGGGCTCGGCGAATTCCTGACGCGCGTGCTGCGAAACGGCATCGACCAGGAGGCTGCGCGCGCCGAGCATGGCCTCACCGTGCTGGCTTCGGCCGGCTCGGCGGCGCCCTATGTCGGCCTGTTCGGCACGGTGTGGGGCATCTACCATGCGCTGGTGCAGATCGGCTTGTCCGGCCAGGGCACGCTGGACAAGGTCGCCGGTCCGGTCGGCGAGGCGCTGATCATGACCGCGCTCGGCCTTGCCGTGGCGATTCCCGCCGTACTGGCCTACAACGCCTTCAACCGCCGCAATCGGATGTGGCTGGCGCGGCTCGATGCCTTCGCCCACGACGTGTATGTCCTGACCACCGTCGGCACGCCGGCGCGGAGGAGCTGAGATGGCGATCGGCAGTTTCGACGGGCGCAGCCATCAGGCGCCGATGGCGGACATGAACGTGGTGCCGCTGGTGGATGTGATGCTGGTGCTGCTGGTGATTTTCATCGTCACCGCGCCGCTGCTCACGCATTCGGTCAAGATCGACCTGCCCAGGGCATCGTCCAGCGCCAACATTACCAAGCCCGCGCACATCGAGTTCGGCATCCGCGCCGGCGGCGAGCTGTTCTGGAACGGCGAAGGGCTCGCACTTGCCGATCTCGGGCCGCGCTTTGCCGCCGCCGCGAAGCAGCAGCCGCAACCCGAACTGCATATCCGCGCCGATCGCAATGCGCGTTACGAAAGCGTGGCCGAGGTGATGAGCGCGGCGGCGAAGGCCGGGCTGACGCGAATCGGCTTCGTTACCGATCCGCAGCGGACGTGATGCCGGATGCAGCGGTGGCCAACGCGAAATCGCCGTTGCGCCAGCGCCGACTTTCGGTATCGGGATGGTCCACGAAGTGCTCGAATTCGTCCAGCGGCAGCGGGTGGCTGAAGTAGAAGCCCTGATAGGCATGGCAGCCTGAACGCGCCAGGAAATCCCGCTGCAAGCCGGTCTCGACGCCTTCGGCGATCACGCCCAGGCCCAGGGTGCGGGCCAGTGCCACTACCGTGCGGGCGATCGCCGCGTCGCTGGTATCCATCAGCACGTCGCGCACGAAGGACTGGTCGATCTTCAGCTGTTCCAGCGGCATGCGTTTCAGGTAGGCCAGCGAGGAATAGCCGGTGCCGAAGTCGTCCAGCGAAAAGCCGATGCCCGCCGCCTTCAGCACCTGCATCTTCTCGATGATTTCCTGCACGTTGTGCACCAGCTGGGTTTCCGTCAGTTCGAGCTTAAGCCGCTGCGGATTCGCGCCGGTATCGGCGATCGCCGCCAGCACCTCGTCGACGAAGTCCTTGCGACGAAACTGATGGGCACTGACATTGACCGCCAGCGTCAGCTGCGCGGTTACGGGCCGCGCGGCCCATGTCGCCAACTGGCGGCAGGCGGTTTCCAGTACCCAGTGGCCGAGGGTTTGAATCAGGCCGGTGTCTTCCGCCAGCGGAATGAATTCGGTGGGATGCACCAGCCCGCGCGTCGGGTGCTGCCAGCGCACCAGGGCCTCGGCACCGATCACCTGGCCCGAGGAATCGACCTGGGCCTGGTAATGAATCAGGAACTGCCGCTCCGCAATCGCCTTGCGCAGGTCGGCTTCCAGGGCGGCGTGCGCCGTGACCACGGCCTGCATTTCGGGGTCGAAGAAGCGCAGCGCGTTGCGCCCCAGCGCCTTGGCCTGGTACATCGCCGTGTCGGCGCGCTTCATCAGATCCTCGACGGTGACGGGCTTGCCGTCGAACAGGGTGATGCCGATGCTCGAACTGCAATGATGGCTGCGCTTGCCGCGGGCTTCTCCGTTCACGCTGATGTCGAGCAGATAGGGCTGGCTCAACAGGGCCTGGGTTTTCACCGCCAGCGCCTCGGCCTGCATCGCGGCGAGCTGGTCGCCCTCGCTGCCGTCCAGGTCCTCCAGCACCACCACGAATTCGTCGCCCCCCAGCCGCGCCACCGTGTCGCTCTGGCGCACGCAGGCCTGCAGGCGCGAGGCCACCTCGACCAGCAACTGGTCGCCGACATCGTGGCCCAGCGTATCGTTGAGGATCTTGAAATTGTCGAGGTCGAAAAACAGCAGGGCACCGTAGCGGCCGTTGCGCGCGCAGCCGGCCAGTGCATGGCGCAGGCGGTCGAGCAGCAGCCGGCGGTTGGGCAGCCCGGTCAGGTGGTCGTAGAAGGCCAGCTGGGCAATTTCATTTTCCGCCGCCTTGCGCTCGGTGATGTCGGCAAAGGTGCCGACATAGTTGGTCACCTCGCCGCTGCTGTCCTTTACCGCCGTGATGCTGAGCCACTCGGGGAATTCCTCGCCGTTCTTGCGCCGGTTCCAGATCTCCCCCTGCCAGCTGCCGGTACGCACCAGGCTGTCCCACATGGTTTCGTAAAAGGACAGATCGTGGCGGCCCGAGCTCAGCATGTGCGGAGTCTGGCCCACGGCTTCGTCGGCGGAATAGCCGGTGATTTCGGTGAACGCGCGGTTGACGCGCAGGATGGTCTTGTTGGCATCGGTGATGGTGACGCCGTCCTGGGCCTCGAAGGTGGTGGCGGCGACGCGCAGATGATGTTCGGCGCGGACTCTTTCCGAGATGTCGCGGATCGTGCCGCTGACGTAGCGTCGGTCGCCGACCTCCCAGTTCGCCAGCGACAGCTCGATCGGAAATTCCGTGCCGTCCTTGTGCAGGCCCTCGGTCTCGAAGGCCTTGCCGGTGACGCGCGATTCACCGCCGCCGAGCACGCGATGCATGCCCCTGAGGTGGCTTTCGCGGTGGCGATGGGGTATCAGCTTGGTCAGCGGCTGACCGACGACTTCCTTTTCCGCATAACCGAAGATCACCTCGGCCCGGCGGTTCCAGCCGACGATATTGCCCAGGCTGTCGGCCGTGACGATGGCGTCGTTGGCCGACTGCGTCACCGCATGATAGCGGGCCGTGCTTTCACGCAGGATCTGCTCGACCTGCTTGCGCTCCTCGATTTCGTTCAGCAGATCGCGGTTGGTCGCGTCGAGCGACGCGGTGCGCTCGCGAACGCGGAGGTCGAGGTCGTGTATGGATTGCTTGAGCAGCGCTTCCTGGCCGTCGATGATGCGCTGCGCGCGCGCCACCAGCACATATTGCAGGGCATACAGCAGGGCCAGCAGGACCAGCACCGTGCCGATGACGATCGAGCGGGTGCTGGCGAGTTGCGAGGTCAGGTCGGTGACGTCGCTGTAGATTTCGAACACCGCCACAATCCGGTTCTGTTCGTCGCGGATCGGCAGATAGGTAGAAATGACGTCGAGGTTGGTCAGCGTGCCCTCGAAGGCGTCGAAGCTGTCCTTGTGCGCCAGTCCGCTGATGACATGTCCATTGCGGGCCGCGAGAAACGCCGGGTTGTCGCTCTTGTTCTCGCCGGTTTGCGCCGGGTCGCTGGAGAACGCGGTGAGGCCGTTGAGGGAATAGGTTTTGACCTTGACGACTTCGGTCCCTTGCATCTGCCGCGACACCAGCTTGTAAAGGTTGTCCCTTTCCGCCATGGCGCGCAATGCGGTCGGCGAGGCGCTTTCGCTTTCCGCGACCAGGATGGCAAACTTCGGCCACAGCGAATTGGAGAGGGCGTGGGTCAGCGCCAGGTTGCGATCCTCGGCCAGGTGCGTCAGGTCGCGCAGGGCCAGGTACTGATAGCTCCAGCCCAGCAGTATCGCGACGCCGACGGTGCACAACAGGCTGGCGATGGAAAAATAGCGGGTGAGTGCAAAACGCCCGGGCAGCACCGTACCTTGACCCTCCTGGCTCATGCCCGTCCCTCCTCCCCTTGCTGCGTCCTTCGCTGCGGTCGGCCGCCAAAGCAGCGTGCCGCGCGTCCGGACAAAACCACTTTATAGAGATGGATTATATGTCAGCCAGGACCAGCGTCGCTGCGCATGTCCATCCGCCTTTGCGGCGAGCGGACGCCTATTCCAGGTTCTGTACCTGCTCGCGCATCTGCTCGATCAGCAGCTTGAGGTCCAGCGCGATGGCGGTGACTTCGGCCGAGACCGACTTCGACGACAGGGTATTCGCCTCGCGGTTGAGCTCCTGCATCAGGAAATCCAGCCGTTTGCCTACCGCGCCGCCTTTTTTCAGCACCCGGTCGAGTTCGTCCATGTGCGTGACCAGCCGTGCGATCTCTTCGGCGACATCGATCTTGGCAGCGAACACGCCGACTTCCTGGCGGATGCGTTCCTCGTCCAGATTCGCCACCGCCTCGCGCAGCTTGGTCGCCAGGCGTTCGCGGTAGGCGGCCAGCGCCGCCGGCAGCAGCGGTTCGGCGGCAGCGATGCGCTCGCGCATGCGCGCGGCGCGGTCGTGCAGCACGCCGGCCAGCTTGGCGCCCTCGCGCGAGCGCGAGGCGACGAACTCGTCGAGCAGGCCGGCGAACAGTTCCTGCGCTGCGGACTGCAGTTGTTCGGTGCTCAGCGCGTCGTCGCCCAGCACCCCCGGCCAGCGCAGTACCTCGGCCACCGACAGCGGGGCGGCCTGCGGCAGGGCGCTGCGCACGCTGGCGTCGAGCTTGCCCAGTTCGGCCAGCAGCGCCGGATTGGGCGTTTGCCCGCGCGCCGCGGCGCCTTGCGCCGGTTGCGCCTGTAGATAGCCGCGCATTTCGATCTTGCCGCGCGCAATGCGCTCGGCGATTTTTTCGCGCAGCGGCATCTCGAGGAAGCGCAGGTCTTCACTGAGCCGAAAGCCGATGTCCAGATAGCGCGAATTGACGCTCTTGAGCTCGAAGTTCATCACTGCGCTGCCAAGGTCGCGGCTGGCAGCGGCATAGCCGGTCATGCTGTGGATCATGGCGTGGGTGTCTCTCCGTTCCCGTTCCGCTTCCCGTTGCCGAAAGCAGTTGTTTACAGCGACGAGGCGAACAAGGAAAATTGAGGCAGTATATCAACCCGTCCACCTCCGCATACCGTGTTTTCGCAGAACAATCAGGCACTCCCCCCCGGCTACGAACTGGAAGGCTATCGCATCGAGCGACAGCTTTCCGTCGGCGGTTTTTCGATCGTCTATCTGGCGCACGATGCCGCTGGCACGCCGGTGGCGCTCAAGGAATACCTGCCCAATGCCCTCGCGCTGCGCGGCGAAGGCCAGATCGTGCCGGCCATTCCGCCCGAGTTTCAGGCGGATTTCAATCACGGCCTGAAGCTGTTTTTCGAGGAGGGGCGGGCGCTTACCGGGCTGGATCATCCCAACGTGGTGCGGGTGCTGAATTTCTTCCGCGCCAACGAGACGGTCTACCTGGTCATGCGCTATGAAACCGGCCAGACCCTGCGCGACTACATCCGTCAGCATCGCGGCCGCCTGGGCGAGCCCTTCCTGCGCAAGATGTTCAGCGGCGTGCTCGACGGCCTCGGCGAGGTCCATGGCTGCGGCCTGCTGCACCTGGACATCAAGCCGGCGAATATCTGGCTGCGCGACGATGGCAGTCCGGTGCTGCTGGATTTCGGTGCGGCGCGCTATGCGGTGGATATCGGCCCGCCCGAGCCGCGGGCGATGTACACCCCGGGTTACGCGGCGCCCGAGCAGTATCACGGCAAGTTTACGCTGGGGCCGTGGACCGACATCTATGCCGTTGGCGCCTGCATGTACGCGGCGCTGGCCGGCAGCGCGCCGCAGGCCGCGGACGAACGGCTGGTCGACGACCAGCTGTTGCCAGCCCGCCAGCGCTGGGGCATGGAGTATTCGCCGCGCCTGCTGGCGATCATCGACGAATGCCTGCGCCTCGAACCGCAACGTCGGCCGCAGCATGCCCGCGCCCTGCAGGCGTCGCTGAATACCGACACGGCGGGCGACAAGCCGCCGGGATCCTGGCTTTCCCGCATCGGTCTGCGCGGCTGGTAATGAATTTCAACATCATCCAGGAAAGCCGCATCGGCGGCCGCGAGGTCAACCAGGATCGCGCCGCATGGCTGGCGACCGGAGACTCGGTATTGATGGTGGTGGCCGACGGCATGGGCGGCCACCTGCAGGGCGAAGTCGCGGCGCAGCTGGCGATCGACACGATAACCTCGCGCTTTCGCAGCGAAGCCAAGCCGCGCCTCGCCGATCCGGCCCGGTTTCTCACGGCGGCGCTGTCGCTGGCCCATCAGAGCATCGTCAGCCATTCCACCGCCTGCCGCATTCCGGCGCACGCCGCGCCGCGCACCACCTGCATCGCCTGCGTGGTGCAGGACGGCGAGGCGCGCTGGGCGCATGCCGGCGATTCGCGCCTGTATCTGGTCCACGCCAGTGCAGCGGACAACGCCGGCGTGTTGCGCACCCGCGATCACAGCCTGGTGCAGCGCATGGTCGACGACGGCATGATCAGCGACGACCAGGCGGCCAGCCATCCCCTGCGCAACCGCGTTTTCAGTTGTCTCGGCGGCAGCCTGACGCCGCACATCGAGGTGTCGCGCACGGTACCCCTGCAGGACGGCGATCTGATCGCCCTGTGCACCGACGGTGCCTGGTCGCCCCTCGGTGAGAAGCTGGTGACCGAACTCAGGCGCGTGCCGCTGACCCGCTCGGTGCCGCATCTGCTCGACGCCGCGGAGCATGCCGCCGGGCCCGGCGCGGACAACCTGACCCTGATCGCGATGCGCTGGGAAGCACCCGATCCCGATGCCCATACCCTCAACCTGCGGCCTGACGCACCGCCGGAGCACTACCAGGCACGGATCAGCGACGCGGACATCGACCAGGCCGTCGACGAAATTCGGCGCCGCATGCCTTACACGCCCAATGGAGTTTCCTCATGAATCGCCCGCCCCAACGCCAGGACCGCAGCGCGACCCAGTTGCGCAAGCTCACGATCACCCGCCATTACACCCACCACGCCGAAGGCAGCGTGCTGGTCGAGTTCGGCGCCACCAAGGTGTTGTGCACCGCCAGCGTCGAGGAATCGGTGCCCGGCTTCCTGCGCGGCAAGGGCTCGGGCTGGGTCACCGCCGAATACGGCATGCTGCCGCGCGCGACCAACACGCGCACCGCGCGCGAGGCGGCAAAGGGCAAGCAGTCCGGCCGCACCCAGGAAATCCAGCGCCTGATCGGCCGCTCCTTGCGCGCCGTGACCGACCTGGGCGCACTCGGCGAGCGCCAGATCACGCTCGATTGTGACGTGTTGCAGGCCGACGGCGGTACCCGCTGCGCCTCGATCACCGGCGCCTGCGTCGCGCTGCACGACGCGCTGGCCACGCTGGTCGCCGGCGGAAAACTGGTGCGTCACCCGATGCGCGAACTGGTGGCCGCGGTCTCGGTAGGCATCGTCGATGGCGTTCCCTTGCTCGACCTGGATTACGCCGAGGATTCCGGCTGCGATACCGACATGAACGTGGTGATCACCGCCGGCGGCGGCATCATCGAGGTGCAGGGCACGGCCGAAGGCGCACCGTTTTCGCGTGCCGAACTCGATGCGCTGCTGGAACTGGCCGCGGCCGGCATCCGCGACATCGTCGCGGCGCAGCGGGCCGCGTTGGCAGCGTGAAGAAACTGGTCCTGGCTTCCGGCAACGCCGGCAAGCTGCGCGAATTCGGCCAGCTGCTGGCGCCCTTCGATTTCGAGGTACTGCCGCAGTCCACCTTCAACGTGCCGGAGGCCGACGAGCCGCACGTCACCTTCGTCGAGAACGCCATCGCCAAGGCCCGCCACGCCGCACGGCTGACCGGCCTGCCGGCGCTGGCCGACGACTCGGGGCTGTGCGTCAGCGCGCTGGGCGGTGCGCCCGGCGTGTTCTCGGCGCGCTATGGCGGTGAGCCCAAGTCGGACGCGAAGAACAACGCCAAGCTGCTGGCCGACCTAGCCGGCGTCGCCGATCGCCGCGCGCATTACGTCGCGGTGCTGGTGCTGATGCGTCATGCCGACGATCCGCAGCCGGTGATCAGCGAAGGCGAATGGCATGGCCGGATCATCGACACGCCGCGCGGCGCCGGCGGCTTCGGTTACGACCCCTACTTCCTGCTGCCCGACCGCGGCCTCACCGCGGCCGAACTGCCGCACGAGGAAAAGAATCGCCATTCGCATCGCGGCCAGGCCTTGGCGCAACTCATCGCCCGTTTGCGCGCCGGGGCGTGATCCCGATCCTGCCCGTCGCCGTAGCGCCGGCGCCGACTGTTGACGGCAGCTCCGGCCTGACAGCGCCGCCACCCCTGGCCCTGTATGTGCATTGGCCCTGGTGCGTGAAGAAGTGTCCTTACTGCGATTTCAATTCGCACGAGAGCCGCGGCGAACTCGCTGAAGATAGCGAAGCCGCCTACCTTGCGGCGCTGATTGCCGACCTTGAAGCCGCCCTGCCGCAGATCTGGAACCGGCCGGTGGTCAGCGTCTTCATCGGCGGCGGCACGCCGAGCCTGATGCGCGCCGAGACCGCCGAGGCGCTGCTGGCCGCGATCCGCATGCGCCTGCCCTTGCATCCCGGCGCCGAAGTCACGCTCGAAGCCAACCCCGGCACCGCCGAAGCGGCGAAGTTCGCCGCCTTCCGCGCGGCAGGCGTGAATCGGCTGTCGATCGGTGTGCAGAGTTTCGACGATGCCAGGCTCGCGGCGCTCGGCCGCATCCACGACAGCGGCGAGGCGCGGCGCGCCATCGAGTTCGCGCAGCGGCACTTCGAGCGCGTCAACCTCGACCTGATGTACGCGCTGCCGGAACAGACCTTGCGCGACGCCGAACACGACATCGCCACGGCCGTCGCCGCCGGCGTCAGCCACATTTCCGCCTATCACCTGACGCTGGAACCGAACACGCCCTTCCACCACGCACCGCCGCCGCTGCCCGACGACGACCTGGCGGCCGACATGCAGGAAATGGTCGAGGCACGTCTCGCCGCCGCCGGCTTCGAGCATTACGAAACTTCCGCCTTCGCCAAAGCGGAACAGCGCTGCCAGCACAACCTCAACTACTGGAGCTTCGGCGATTACCTTGGCATCGGCGCCGGCGCGCACGGCAAACTGTCGAACCACCAGACGATCTGGCGCGAGGCGCGCCACCGCAATCCGCGCGCCTACCTGGCAGGCGCGGCGCGCGGCGACTTCATCAGCACCCGGCAGGCCGTCGCCGTTGGCGACCTGCCCGGCGAGTTCATGATGAATGCCTTGCGCCTCAACGACGGCTTTCCGCTCAGTCTGTTCACCGAACGCACCGGCCTGCCGCTGTCGGTGATCGAACAGTCGGCGCTGGCGGCACGGCGCGCCGGCTTGCTGGAGGTGGTGGATGGCCGGATGCGACCGACGGCGCAGGGGCGGCGTTTCCTCAATCGGCTCCTGGCCCGGTTTCTGTGACTGACAGGCCGGGACGGCATGGCGTGCCAAAAAACGCTGCGATATGTGTCACCATAACGCCTCGCGATCGACCCGGATCGCCCGGCAAGGAAACCAGAGCGTGACTGGCACAGCGGACAATTTCATCGAAATCGAAGACCTGCACTTTGCCTATGGCACGAACCAGGTGCTGAAGGGCATCCGCATGGCCATTCCGCGCGGCAAGGTGGTCGGCATACTCGGCGTCAGCGGCTCCGGCAAGAGCACCATCCTCAAGCTGATCGGCGGTCAGCGGCGCCCGGACCGCGGACTGGTGCGCGTCGATGGCAGCGTGGTGCACGAGCTCGACAACGACGCGCTTTACGAACTGCGGCGCAAGATGGGCATGATGTTCCAGGCTGGCGGCCTGTTCAGCGACATGTCGGTATATGACAACATCGCCTTTCCGATGCGCGAACTGACCGATCTTCCCGAGGACCTGATCCACGACCTGGTGCTGATGAAGCTGCACGCCGTGGGCCTGCGCGGTTCCACCGAACTGATGCCCAGCGAACTTTCCGGCGGCATGGCGCGGCGCATTGCGCTGGCGCGGGCGATCGCCCTGGATCCGATGCTGACCATGTACGACGAGCCGTTCGCCGGGCTCGACCCGATCTCGCTCAATGTGATTGCCGAGCTGATTCGCCGCCTCAACGACGCTCTGGGCGCGACCTCGATCATCGTCACCTACGACGTTTCGGAAACCCTGAAGGTGGTCGACTATGCCTTCTTCATCCATGGCGGCGTGGTGGTTGCCGCCGGCACGCCGGACGAACTGCTGAATTCGGCAGACCCCTCGGTGCACCAGTTCATCCATGCCGAGCCGGACGGGCCGGTGGCTTTCCACTACCCCAACCAGCCCTTCACCAGCGACCTCGAACTGAGAGCTGGTGAATGAATCTACTGCGCGTGCCGGATCGGGGCTTGGGCGGCTCATTTGGCAACCCCGGCTATCCTCATGTACAACGACGTACATTCCGGTAGCTGCGCTCCGGCCGCACCCCGCTGCGGCCCAGCGGCTACGCCCCGAAGTAAGTCCCCTCGGGGGACGATTCCTTCACGAGCTCTTAATCCGTGAACCCGCCCCCCGCGGCGGGCCGCCGCCGTTTCGTCCTGCTGCTGCCGCTGCTCGCGATGCTGCCGTGGGCGAGCCGCTGCGTTGCGGCGACGGCGACACCGGCCCAGATGCTGGGCCCCTTCTACCCGCTGCAGCCCGATCCCGCCGCCGGCAACGACCTGACCACGGTCGACGGTCGCGGCCGCGCACAAGGCACGCCGCTGACCATCGTCGGGCGCGTGCTCGACACCGCCGGCCGCGCCCAGTCCGGGGTTCTCGTCGAGATCTGGCAGACCAATGCCCACGGCCGCTACCACCATCCGCACGACGACAGTCCGCAGCCGCGCGACCCGAATTTCCGCGGCTACGGTCGTGCCACCACCGGCATCAGTGGCGATTACCGCTTCCGCACGGTAATGCCGATGCGCTATCCGGGACGCACGCCGCACGTGCATTTCCGCCTCAGCCGCGGCGAGCGCGAACTGCTGGTGACGCAGATGTACTTGCCGGGCGCGGCCCGCGAGAATCAGCGCGACGGCCTGTTCATGTCGCAGCGCGACGCCGAGTCGCGCGCCCGCCTGATCGGCGTTGAGCAGACGGCTGCGCCGGGCACACTGCGCTTCGACATCGTGATCGCCGCCGGAAGGTAACGAGAAATCACCCGTTTGGCATCAGGTCGGATATCGAGCGTAGCGAGCAAACCAGGAACCCCCCGCGAGGGGGCGAGGCGGGAATTCGCGACGCATGCGTCGCGCCGCCGCAGCCGGCTGGCTGTGCAAAGCCAGCCGTGGGCCGCGTAGCGGGAAGGGGGGCGGGTGTTTGAAACGCACTGACTTTCCTGCTGCGGGGTGATGTTTCCCGCAGCAGGAAAGTCAGTGCTCCTTGCCGTCCACCCTGGGCTGCGTCAGCAGCGGAATCAGGCGCACGGCGAGGATGCCGAAGCCGGCCAGCCAGGCGCAGGCGGCCAGCACCAGCCAGACGGCATAGGCTTGCGAATGGAGCTGCGGCGCGACGACGCGCAGCACGAAGGCGCCGATCATCAGCCACAGCACGCCCTTGTCGCCGGCGTCGAACACCACCTTGCGCCCGGTGTGGCCCTTGGCGATACGAATCAGCATGGCGGGAATGATCAGGCCCATGACGCCGAGGCCGAACACATGCATCGAAAATGCGCCGACCCAGGCCGGCGCTGCGACCTGGCCGAGAAACTCGGCCAGCAGCTGCAGCACGATACCGGCGTAGCCGAGGACCATGATGCCGAGGTCGAGCCGGCGCAAGGCCAGCTGCGGCTTCCAGAACAGCAGCCGGCCGGCCAGCAGCACCGCCAGCAGCAGCGACAGCCATGCTGCGGGCAACGGCGGCATGAAGCCGGCGCCGACCAGCAGTAGCGCGCACAGCTTGATGCTGCGGTCCAGCGCGGCATGGCGCAGGATGTCCACCTGGAAGATGCCCTTCATGAACTGGCTCAAGGTGCGCTCCAGCATCACCAGGAAGGCGACGCGGAACAGGCCGGTGGCCATCAGGACACCAGCCTGGAAGTGCTCGGCGCTCAGCATCAGGTGCTTGGCCAGCAGGAAGGCGGGCAATATCAGCAGGAAGAAATAGTTGTCGCGGTAGTTGTCCGACTTGCGGTGGCGCACCAGCGTCCATACCAGCATGGCGACGATAGCGGTCAGGAACAGCTTGTTCGAGACTTCGAACAGGGCGACCGGCCAGCGCCCGCCGAACCACATTCCACCGCGTTCGAAGAGCCAGGCAGCGACCAGGAAGATCAGCGACGCGCCGTGATAGCCGCGGATCTGCACCCAGTTCTTGGTCGAGGTCAGCAGGAAGCCGCCGAGCACCGCCCAGCCGAAACCGAAGAACATCTCGTGGGCATGCCACTGCACCGCGGTGAAGGCGGCGGCGGGTGCCTGCAGCACGCCGAGAAAAATCAGCACCCAGAGCAGGGGCAGGCTGAGTCCGGCAAGGCAGGCCAGGGCAAAGAAGGGCCGGAAGCCGACCAGCCACAGCGGATGCGCAGAGAAGCCCATGGCGTCTAGCCCGCCGCCCGGACGCAATTGCGGCCGGCCGCCTTGGCGGCATACAGCGCCGTGTCGGCGCGGCTCAGGACGGCATCGACCGTGGTGTCGGCGGCGTAGTTGCTGGCGACACCGATGCTGACCGAGCAGCCTTGCTCCGCCGTCGAACTCTTGACGGCGGCACGAATCCGTTCGGCGACGACGAAGGCTTCGTCGAGGCTGGTTTCCGGCAGCAGCGCGACGAATTCCTCGCCGCCGAAACGGCCGAAGCGGTCGGGGCGGCGCAGCGCAGCTTTGGCGCGGATGGTGAAATCGACCAGCACCTGGTCGCCGACCAGATGGCCGTGGGCATCGTTGATCGCCTTGAAGTTGTCGAGGTCGAGCATCAGCAGCGACATGCGGTGACCCTTGCGCCGGCAGCGCTCGAGTTCCTGCTCGCAGGCGTCGATCAGCACGCGACGGCTGAGGGCACCGGTCAGCGTATCGTGGCTGGCCAGAAATTCGATTTCGGCGCGCAGCTTGTCGGTCGCCATCAGCACCACGCCTATCGTAGTCATCAGCAGGGCGAAGGCATTGAGCGCGACGTAGGCGGTCTGCGTCGGCAGGTTGTTGTCGAAAATCCGGTCGCCGGCGGCGAGGTCGAAGGCCGACAGGCAGCGCATGGCCTGAGTCAGGGCCAGCAGCAGCAGGGCGCTGCCGGTGAAGTAGCTGGAGAAGGTGCGCGCGCCGTGGCGCAGGATCAGGCGCGCATGGGCCAGGGCCAGCAGGCTCATCAGGCCGCCGACGATCGCCACGCGCACGCCGTAGTGCGGCTCCACCAACGCGAACCAGGCGATCGGCAGCATCGCCAGCAGGACCAGCGCGCTCCACGGACGAAAGGATGGCGTCAGGTTGTAGAAGCGCTGGCTGCCGAAGTACATCAGCGTGGTGCCGCCCAGCAGCAGCAGGTTGGCCAGCACCACGGAGAACACATCGGGGATTGCGCCGCGCGCACCGAACAGCACGGTGGCGACGAAGATGACCGTCGGCGCGACGGACCACTCGCCCAGCCCGCGGATGCTGGGCGGAAAGTTGCGGCGCAGGAAGAACAGCACCGTGGCCATCAGCAGGCTCAGGATGCCGGCAATCAGGATTACCGAACGGACGTCGAGATTGAACATGTCAGGCCTTGCGGCGGAACACCACGTCCCACACGCCATGACCCAGCCTCAGTCCGCGCGTTTCGAACTTGGTCTGCGGCCGGTAGTCCGGTCGCGGCGTGAAGCCGGTGGCCGTGTTCTGCAACAGCGACTCGCCGGAGAGCACCGCCAGCATCTGATGGGCATAGTCTTCCCAGTCCGTCGCACAGTGCAGGTAGCCGTTCGGCGCGAGGCGCGTCGCCAGCAGCGCGATGAACTCGGGCTGGATCAGGCGGCGCTTCTGCTGGCGCTTTTTCGGCCATGGATCGGGAAAGAAGATGTGTATGCCGGCCAGCGCCTGCGGCGCGATCATGTCGCGCACCACCTCCACGGCATCGTGCTGGATTACGCGCAGGTTGCCCAGTTCGCGCGTGGCGATTTCCTTCAGCAGGCTGCCGACGCCGGGGGTGTGCACCTCGATGCCGAGGTAGTCGTTCTGCGGATGCGCGGCGGCAATCGTCGCCGTGGTCTCGCCCATGCCGCAGCCAATTTCGAGAATTCGCGGCGCGCTGCGACCGAACATGGCGTCGAGGTTCAGCGGCGCGGTTTGATAGGGGACGCCCCAGCGCGGCATGCCTTCCTCATGGAAGCGGCGCTGGGCGTCCGAGACGCGGCCCTGGCGCAGGACGAAGCTGCGGATATGGCTGGCACGGTGTCGGGCTGGCGTCTGGTCATCCATCCCGCTCATTCGGCGGGCCTTTGAAGAGTCGGCGCTGGCGGTACGGCGACGATGTCGGGCAGGGTCTCCGGCTCGACGGTACCGGCCAGCAGCTTGTCGAGCGCATAGCGCGGCCGGGCGATGGCCTGGGGCAGCGTGGCGCAGGCGGCATGCAAGGTCACGTCGCCCAATGCAGGCTCGATGCTGTCGGCCAGGTTCAGGGCGCGCGACAAATCGGGCCACCGGGCCTGGTCGGCACGCGGCCCGAAATAATACCGGGCCAGGTCGTGCACGATAGTCGAGATAGCCTCGACCTGTTTTGCATGCCATGCGGCATAGGCGTCCTGGATCGGCGCCGAATGCGCGGGCAGATCGAGGCAGGCGGCGGCCAGCAGGGACAGCCCATGGGCCAGGCCGAACAGGCGCTGGCGCAGCAGTATCTCCGGCTGGTCGTGGGCGTAGCCGGTGCGTCCGGGCAAGGCCTGCAGCGCGGGTGCGGCGGCGGTCGCCACCGGCTGCGGCGCGTCGTCGGCCTGTGCCGATCCCAGCAGTGCCGCCAGCAGGAGGCAGGCGAGCAGGCGCTTCACTTGCCGCCTTGGCCGCCGCTTTGGCCAATGAGCCCGCCGCTGGGCGAACTCGGCACCGCCGCGTAGGTTTTCTTGGGCATGCGGCCGGCGCGGTAGGCTTCGCGCCCGGCCTCGACCGCCTTCCTCATGGCGCTGGCCATCAGTACCGGATCGTCGGCGCCGGCAATCGCGGTATTCATCAGCACGCCGTCGCAGCCCAGTTCCATGGCGATCGCCGCGTCCGAGGCGGTGCCGACGCCGGCATCGACCAGCACCGGGACCCTCGACTGATCGATGATCAGCTTCAGGTTCCACGGATTCAGGATGCCCATGCCGGAGCCGATCAGCGAGGCCAGCGGCATGATCGCGACGCAGCCGATGTCTTCCAGCATGCGCGCCTGGATCGGATCGTCGGTGCAATACACCATGACCTGGAAGCCATCCTTGACCAGGGTCGCGGCGGCCTTGAGGGTTTCCGGCATGTTGGGGAACAGGGTCTGCGGATCGCCCAGCACCTCGAGTTTGACCAGCGCGTGGCCGTCGAGCAGTTCGCGCGCCAGGCGCAGGGTACGCACCGCCTCGTCGGCCGTGTAGCAGCCGGCGGTGTTGGGCAGGATGGTGAATTGGGAAGGCGGCAGCACTTCCAGCAGCGAGGGCTGGCCCGGTTCTTGGCCGATGTTGGTGCGGCGGATGGCGACCGTGACGATCTCGGCGCCCGAGGCGTCGATCGCGGCGCGGGTCTGGGCGAAGTCCTGGTACTTGCCGGTGCCGACCAGCAGGCGCGAGTTATAGGCCTTGCCGGCAATGAGGAGGCGATCTGTGTTCATGGGCTGTGGATCCTGAAGGGGCGTTCAGCCGCCGCCGACGGCGACGACAATTTCGATGCGGTCACCCGCGACGAGCAGGGTTTCGGCGTGGCGGCTTTTCGCCACGATCTCGCCATTGCGTTCCACGGCCACGCGCTTGCCGGCCAGGCCGCGCGCCTCGAGCAGGGCGGCGACGGAAACCGGTGCCGGCAGTTGTTGCGGCTCGCCGTTGATGATGAGGTCCATTGCTTACCGTGAAATACAAGAACAAGAGCGTCCGGTGATATTCGAGCGCAGCGAGCCAGTCAATAGCCTCCACCGTGAGGGGGAGGACGGGAGGGGGTGGGTGTCATTGCAATTTTTCATTTTACTTCAGCAGGCGGCGCCGAATCAGCGTCAGCGCAATCCAGAAGGCGACCGCGGCGACGGCCAGCAGCGCCGCGATGTGGCCGACGATGCCGGCGGGAATTTCGCCGAACAGCAGCGGCCGCACCAGCGCCACGGCATGCGTCAGCGGCAGCCAGGCCGCCACCGCCTGCACCGGCGGCGGCAGCTGGTCGGCCGGGAAGAACACGCCGCACAGCAGCACCATGGGCGTGATGAACAGCGTGAAGTAGTACATGAAGAAATCGTAGGACGGCGCCAGCGCGGTGACGATCAGCCCGAGCGCGGCGAAGGCCAGGCCGGTGAGGAAGATCACCGGCAGCGCCCACAGCGCCAGCGGCGAAGCGACCAGACCCAGGATCCAGATCACCAGCAGAATCGCCATGCCGGAGAGCGTGGCCTTGGCCGCGGCCCAGAGCAACTCGCCGGCCATCACGTCTTCCAGCGTCACCGGCGCATTCATGATCGCCTCCCAGGTGCGCTGCACGTGCATGCGCGAGAAGGCCGAGTAGAGCGCCTCGAAGGAGGCCGCGTTCATGGTCGAGGCGCAGACCGTGCCGGCGGCGAGGAAGGCGATGTAGGAGACGCCGCCGACCTGCGGCAGCAGGCCGCCGAGGCCGTAGCCGAGGCCGAACAGGTAGATCATCGGGTCGGCCAGGTTGCCCAGCAGCGAAGGAATCGCCAGCTTCTTCCAGACCAGGAAATTGCGCCGCCAGACGGCGAAGGCGCGCAGCGAAAGTTGCGGCAGGGAAAAGAGCCGTGTGCTCGCGTAGACCTTGGTTGTCATGCTGCTTCGAGTTCTCCGGCTTCCCGGCGCAGCCGGTAGGGCCTGATCAATACTTCGGCCGGCAGTTGCAGACCATCGGCGAGGCGACGGATCATTTCCAGCGTCAGCGGCCGGGTGCGGTTCAGGATATCGGCGACGCGACCACGCGGCCCGATGAAGGCTTCAATATCCTTGCGCGTCATGCCGCGGCTTTCCATGAAATGGACGAGGAATTCGATGGGATCGGGGTCGGTGATCGGGAAGTGCTGCCGCTCAGAGCGCTCGACCAGCATGGTCAGTACGTCGATCCGGTTGCCCGCGGCCGACTTCGCCGGCGCATCCCACAGGCGCTCGACCTCGGCCAGCGCCGCCTGGTAGTCCTTCTTGCTGCGGATGGGCTTGGGTTCCATGCCGGCCTCCTGAAATCGTTGCTGCGCCTGCGTTCTCGCACTGCCGAGGGCTGCCGACGAAGCGGGCATACATCAGACCGCGATCGTAGCGAATCTTCTGCGTAGAAGTACATTGACCACAACTGCGTACTCTGCCACACTCAATTCACTAAGGGAGTAATAGCGACAATGGCCATATAAGAACTCGCATTGGCCATGGGGTGTCTGTTCCAGGCCGCAAGTGCAAGGCATGCGGCGGCGGTCGGATGGATACTGCGCACAGCGTGCTTGCCGTGCCGGTAATTCGACTTCTCGAATCCTGATCAGCAAAGTGCATTAAGGACACACCGTATCAACCGCATGTCGTGTGGCGACAGGTTTCTCGGTGTTCCTGGGCGAATTCGCGGTACAGCGCTGTTCGCTTCCAGGTTGTTGGCGAGCGCGGGGTTCTATCCGGGCGGCAGACCGGCGATGTTGCGTTAAGCAATGAGAATTGTCATCCCCGACACCGGAATCGTGCGCAACATGTGTATCGGGCACTGCGCCGAACTGACCGGGAAAATTACGCAAGCCGCTCACGGCAAACCAACCAGGGTCATCGAAATGAAGCATTCATCTATCTCTGGCATCTGCGCCGCAGGTCAAAAAGAAAGTCCCACAGCCATGGCGCGCGTACTCCTCGTGGGGCTGGCCTTGCTATTGCCCGGCACGGCGGTGCTGGCGTCCAGCAATCCCATTCCCGGCGTTGACATCATCGTGAAGAAGAACCCCGGTCATGACTACCCGATTACCGTGCCTACCGACAAAAACGGTACATATAAATTCACAGGGCTGGCGGCGGGGAACTACGACCTGTCCGTTGGCGGGCAGCGTGTGCAAACCGTCACCGTCGGCGCCAATCAAGGCATCAGCGGCGTATTGAGCAGCGAGCCGGGTGGCAAGGCTTCCATCACCTTCAACGGGCTGGTCAGTATAGTACCGGACCTGCCAAGTGCCCCTGTCAGCACTTCCCGTTCCAACAAAAAAGCGGGAATTGCAAAGGGCGAAGTATCGCCGATTCCGACATCAGGAGGAACTGCCGCCGACCCGAGAAATGGTATTGGCGGCACGGGTGGCGGCAGATTGGCCTTCGCCGGTGCTGATGACGCCAACAGTGCGATGGGGGTTGTGTTAACCACCAGAGGAACCGCTCCCGGCCCAACTGGCGGGGAGGGAACACTCCCGGGCATATTACGCGTGATCAACAACAGCGAGACCGCAAAGACCACTATCATTCAGAGCACACCCGTGAACGGCATCGGCGGCCAAGGCGGAGGTCGGCTTATGGCGGGCGGCGCCAATGCGGACAGCAGCAACCGGGATCATATCGATCAGGACGCGCAGACCGACATCAAAAAGCGGACCGCCGTGCAGTCCGGCGGCCCTGAGAATGCAAGAATAAGAATTAGTGCGGACGTGTCAACAATCAGAGTCCAAAACTATGGAATCAAAGCCACAGAAACCGCTCCCGGCACTGATGGCGGGGATGGAAAACTCCCGGGCTTGGCGAGCCCCGGAACCCCCATTGTCGGCATACCGATTTGGCTTGAGGGCGACCCAGGAAGCATAAAAGTTAGCGCCAAGACCGACGGGCAGGGGGCTTTCCATTTCCACACGCTGCCCGCCGGGAAGTACAAACTTACTCTCCCCGACCTGCCTTCCCAATCGCTCATCGTCGAAGCCGATGGAATCGCTGGCGGCACGGTGATGAGAGGCCGCGACGGCAGCATGAGCATCTTCGATCGATGGGGAGTCCGCACCGCCGCCTCGCCAAAGGGCGGCGGCAGCAAGACAGCCGAAAAACCCGGCGCTTTCGGTAGTGGCAACACCTTGGGCGCCGGTCTTGGCGGCATGGGGCCGGGTCCGATGAACCCCGCTACGATGAACCCCGCTACGATGAGCCCCGGGGGGATGGGCGGAGCAATGGCACCCGGCGGTGGCGGCGCAATGGGGCCGGGGCGGGCCATGGGTGGCGGTGGCATGGGAAGACCCTGAATGCCCCTCTGTGCCCCTGTGGTGAGGAATTCCGATCAGTCGCGCAGCTCCCTGCCAGTCAGCTTGAGAAACACGTCTTCGAGGTTCGCCGGCCGGTGCAAAGTGCGCAGGCTGGGCAAAGCGGCGAGGTGGGCCAGCAGCGGGGCAGCGTCTTCGACATAGCAGAAGGCAGTCTCGCCGCTGACTTCGACGCGGCGCGAATATGACGCGGCTTCGCGCGTCGCCCAGCCCGGCGCATCCTCGCCATAGACTTCGACCACTTGCGGCTCGATCTGCTGACGGATCAGCTCGCGCGGCGCGCCCTCGGCCACCATCCTGCCGTCGTCGATGATGGCCAGGCGCTGGCACAAACGTTCGGCCTCGTCCATGAAGTGCGTTGTCAGCAGGATGGTCTTGCCCTGTGCCTGCAGGCGCTTGAGACGCTCCCAGATCAGGTGGCGCGCCTGCGGGTCGAGGCCGGTGGTGGGTTCGTCGAGCAGCAGCAGTTCGGGATCATTCACCAGCGCGCGGGCCAGCGTCAGGCGGCGCTTCATGCCGCCGGAGAGGGTGCGGATGTTGGCGTCTTCCTTGCCGGCGAGGCCGGCGAAATCCAGCAGTTCGGGGATCTTCGGTCGGATCGCTGCGTCCTTCATGCCGAAGTAGCGGCCATACACGATCAGGTTTTCGGCGGCGGTGAAATCGGGATCGAGGTTGTCGAACTGGGGCACCACGCCGATTTTCATGCGCGCTTCGCGCGCGCGCGCCGGCACCGGCTCGCCGACCAGCGTGATGTCGCCCGAATCGGGCGCAGTCAGTCCGAGGCAGCAGCGCAGCGTGGTGGTCTTGCCGGCGCCGTTGGGGCCGAGCAGGCCGTAGCATTCGCCGCGCTGCAGTTCGAAGTTGAGCCCGGCGACGACTTCGCGGCCGTCGTAGGACTTGCGCAGTGCCGCTACGACGAGCGGGCTCACGTGACGACCCTCCCCCCGACCCCCTCCGGGGAGGGGGTGATTTTGGTTCGCCGCCGGCGCGGCTCCATGGCATTGGCTGCGCCGCCTTGGGGCGGCCCTGCGGCGGCGCTCACGGATGCACGCCGGCCCAGGCGCGCTGGATGATGTCGCGCAGCAGGTGCAGGCGGCGATGGAAGAAGTGGTCGGCGCCGGGCACCACGACCACCGGCAGGTCCATCGGCTGGGCCCAGGCCAGTACGTTGGCGAGGCGCACGGTTTCGTCTTCGGCGCCGTGGATCACCAGAGTGTCGGGCCCGACCGCCTCGGTTTCGTAGTGCCGCATGCCTTCGACAAAACCCGCTGCAGTGCCGACCAGCACCAGCCATTTCGGCGGATCGCCGACTGCGGCGAGGCGCTTCGCCAGCCGCGTGGTGACGTAGGCACCGAAGGAAAAGCCGGCCAGGTAAAGCGGCAGCGGGGCGCCGGCCGCAGTCAGCACATTCGCATAGCGGGCACGGGCCCAGTCGTGTACCGCCAGCACGTCGTCGGTCTCGGCATCGCCATGGTCGTGCTCGCCCTCGCTGCCGCCGACGCCGCGAAAGCTCGGCCGCAGCGTGATGCAGCCGCGCTCGCGGAAGGCGCGGGCCAGCGTGGTCACTACCTTGTTGTCGGCGGTGCCGCCGAACAGCGGATGCGGATGGGCGATCAGCGCGATGCCCTGCGGATTCTCGTGGCCTTCGACGAAGACCTCGATCTTGCCGTCGGGGCCGTCTACCAGTATCCGCTCATGACGCGACATCGTTCAGATCTTCAGCCGGTCTACGACCTTGCCGTGCACCAGGTGCTGGTCGATGATTTCGTCGATGTCTTCCTTATCGACATAGGTGTACCAGACCGCTTCGGGATAGATCACCATGACCGGGCCTTCTTCGCAGCGGTCGAGGCAACCGGCGGCATTGATCCGCACATTGCCCGGCAGCTTCTTGCCCAGTGCCTTGACCTTGTCCTTGGCGTAGGCGCGCATGTCGCTCGCGCCGTGGTTGTTGCAGCAGGTTTCGCCCGCGGCGCGCTGGTTGGTGCAGAAGAAGACGTGGTGCTTGAAATAGCTCATGGGGCGGACTCTGGACAAAGAAACGATTATAGGGGCGCGGGGTATTTGACCGCGTTCTTGACGATCTTCTCGCGCGCCGCGGCGATCGGGTCGATGCCGAGCACATCGGCCAGTTCGGTCAGGTAGATCAGCACGTCGGCGATTTCGTCGGCGACCTCGGCACGCTTGTCCGCGGCCAGGTCCAGGCTTTCCTCGGGCGTGGCCCACTGGAAATGCTCGACCAGTTCGGCGGCTTCCACGCTGAGCGCCATGACCAGGTTTTTCGGCGTGTGATAGCGATGCCAGTCGCGTGCGGCGCAAAACGCCCGCAGCGCATCGCGCAGGGTGGTGAGGTCAGTAATAGAGTTCATTTTTTCTCGGACGGTAGATCATCAGCCAGGGCAGGGCAAGGAATGGCCACAGCGATGAGATCAATCGCGTGAGGCCGTTGAAATTCAGGAACTGGCCCGGGTTCCAGATCTGCAGCATGTTCTGCAGATAGGGATTTTCCGGCGCGACATTGACCATCACGGTGGCCAGCAGCAGCGCCAGCGCGGCCACCGCGCGCTGCAGCGGGAAGCCGAGGAAGGACGCGCTCGCCCACAGCGCCAGTCCGATGCCGATGCCGAGGCTGTTGCCGGGCGTGATCCAGCCCAGCGCCGCCGCCGGCCCCATCAGCAGGGCGTGGGTGGCCGTCTTGATCAGCAGCGCGCCCAGCAGCAGTCCGAGGGTCACGCCGCGGGCGTGGCGGCGCAGCAGCATGGAAATCACCAGGCCCGCGGCCAGCAGGCCGGCGGCGGCGATCAGGGTTTCCAGCTCGACAAAGCGTTCCGCCATGAAAGGCTGGACCGGCGGCAGATCGAGCATCTGCCGCAGGTTGCCGCTGCCGAACAGCAGCGCTTCGGGCGACAGCTGGGTCATCAGCCAGGCGGCAACCAGCAGCACGCCGCTGTCGGCCCCGTAACCGTTCATCATCAGCCGGCGGCGCAAGCCGGCCAGTTGTCCCTGGTCCAGCAGCCGGGTACCCCACAGCGCGCCCAGCCAGCCGCCGAGCAGGGCGCCGGCGGCGTTGCAGGCGAGGTCCAGATTGGACGGCACGCGATTGGGCAGGTAGTTCTGCAGCAGTTCCATCGCCAGGCTCAGGGCGCCGCCCAGCGCGGCTGTCAGCAGCCAGGCCGGCAGCGGTGCCAGGCGGCGGCGCCAGGCGGCGGCGCAGAGGAAGCCGAAGGGCAGGTAGGCGATCAGGTTGGTCGCCAGATCGAAGCCGGTGTAGTAACGCGGCCAGGCCGCGCCGAGAAAGCTCGACGGATCGCCGCCGCTGTCGTGCCAGTCGCTCAGGGGATACAGGCTGGCGTAGATGATCAGCAGCACGTAGCTGCCGGTCAGGTAGAGAGTCAGATGGGTACGCGTGCCGTTTGCCACAGACCCGATTCTGCCGCCTTCGCCAATGCGGAACAAGGGCCGGCGGCAATGCGGCTTCCTGCCGCTACCAGCGACGCTGCAGGTTGCTGGTGTAGTCGGTGGGGAAGGCGTCTATCGCGATCAGGGTCTGGTCGAGCACGCGGCGTGCGGTTTCGGTGGTCAGAGAAAGGCAGACGCTGCGATCCTTCGGCCCGCCCGAGGTCAGTCCGACCAGGCGGCCCTCCTGGTCGACCAGCGGGCCGCCGGAGACTCCATGGTCGCAATAATTGGTCGAAACGATGAAGTTCTGGCCGTGACGGTTGATAAGGCCGAGCAGGGTTCCGCCGGAGGCGAGCAGCCGACCCTGCGCGAATCCGATGTTGTAGATCGGCGCGCCCCTGGCGAGCTGTGCCGCATTGCCCATGGCGATCGGCTTGCCGTTGAGGCCCGGTGCATGGGCAACGCAGGCATCCTCGGTGATCAGGAAGGCCGCGGCGACGATCAGGGTTTTCTGCCGCGTCGTCGCGTTGATGGCGAATATCGGCCCCTTGTGCACGTTGGGTGCAATGACATGGCAATTGGTCAGCAGCCTGTCGTTTTCTATGGCCACGCCAGTGCCGAGGCCACTGTTGCCGATGATGAGGTAGGTCGAGTCGGAGAACTTGGCCAGCGTCGACGAATGCGGAGAGTCCTGAAACAGCTTCTGCGGCGGTGCCGGCGCGGCAGCCGGCGAGCTTCCCGGCGCCGAGGGCGTGCCCGGCTTTTGCACGGCGACGGCAGCGGGCGGCAGCAGCGCGGCGATATCGGCGCTGATGGCTTCGGGCTCTTGATCCGCCGCTGCTGCCTGTGGCGCCGGGGTCGGCGCCGCTGCCCGGTGGTCGACCGCGAGCGGCGTCGGGGCCATGTAGCGCCACGCCGGATACGCGGCGGCGGCGATCAGCAGCGCTGCGAGTACCGGCATGATCCAGCGCGGCGATTCCTGCGCCTTGGCCTGCCGGCGGTCGTCCGTACGCCGGTCGCGCTGGCGGCGGTCGTAACCGGCGCGCTGCCGCCGGTCGAGCAGGATGTCGCGGGTGTCGCTCAGGATCGCGATGCGGTTGTGCTTTTCCTCGCTCTCGGGCTGCGCTTCCAGTTTTTGCCGCAGCGCGGCGTAGGCGTTCTGGATGTCCTCCGGCGAGGCTTTGTCGCTGAGGCCGAGAAGTTCATAGAGGGACTGTTTGTCGGCCATTGTCGCCAGCTTCTCTCAGTGTCGGTGCTCGGGTTCGGCGTGGTGCGTCTGCGCCGCCGCATGGTGGTGCAGGATCGCGTGCGGGTCCTCGTGCGGCAGGCGGTGGCCAACCCATTGCGGCAGCAGCGAGCCGGCGACCATGCCCAGGATCGAGACGCCGAGGCCGATCAACTGCGGCGGCACCAGGCTGGCCTCGCCGATCAGCACTTCGATCAGGATCCAGGAGATCAGGCCGCCGAAGGTCGCCGCCAGCGCGCCCTGGGTCGTCGCGCGTTTCCAGAAGATTCCGGCGGCGAGAGGGACGAAGGCGCCGGCCAGGGTCACCTTGTAGGCGTTCTCGACCATCTTGAAAATCGAGGCCTCGGATTTCAGCGCGAAGCCCAGCACGATGCAGGTGAACACCACCAGGCAGCCGCGCATCACGCGCAGGAACTGGTGGTCGCCCATGCCCGGATAGAAGCCGCGGATGACGTTTTCGGCGAAGGTCACCGAAGGCGCCAGCAGCGTCGCCGAGGAACAGCTCATGATGGCCGACAACACGGCGCCGAAGAACAGCACCTGGGCGAAGATCGGCGTGTGCTGCAGCACCAGGGTCGGCAGCACCAGTTGCGAGTCCTTTTCCATCAGCCCGGAAAACAGCACGGGGTCGATCAGCGTTGCCGAGTAGGCGATGAACATCGGCACGAAGGTGAAGCAGAAATAGATCGAGGCGCCGAGCACCGAACCCCACAGCGCGATGTTCGCCGTCTTGGCCGAGGTGATGCGCTGGAACACGTCCTGCTGCGGGATCGAGCCGAGCATCATGGTCATCCAGGTGCCGAGGAAGGTCAGCCACAGCCAGGGGTCGGGCGCCGGAAAGAAGTCCAGCTTGCCGGCAGCACGCGCATGTTCGATTACCGCCGTGGCGCCACCGCCGACTTTGCCGCTGACGACCCAGGCGATGAACAGCAGGCCGCCCATCGACACCGCCATCTGCACGAAATCGAGGATGGCCACCGAGAACATGCCGCCGAACACGGTGTAGGTCAGCACGATGGCGGCGCCGAGGATCATGCCGGCGTTCTGCGAGACGGCGCCGTCGGTGACGACGAAGAAGATCAGCCCCAGCGCCTTGATCTGCGCCGCGACCCAGCCCAGGTAGGAGAGCACGATGCAGACCGTGGTGATGACCTCGACCGTGCGGTTGTAGCGCATGCGGTAGAAGTCGCCCAGCGTGATGATGTTGAGCTTGTAGAGGTAGCGCGAGAAGATGACGCCGGCGATGATCAGGCACATCGAGGAACCAAAGGGGTCGGCGACGACGCCGGTCAGGCCGTCCTTGACGAAGGTGGCGGAAACGCCGAACACCGCTTCGGCACCGAACCAGGTGGCGAACACCGTGGCCGTCACCACCGGCAACGGCAGGCTGCGGCCGGCGACGGCGAAGTCGCGGGCGTTATGGACGCGGGTGGCGGCGAACAGTCCGATGCCGACCGACACCATCAGATAGAGAACCACAAACCAGAGCAGCATCGGGATTCCTCGTCAGCCTTGATCGCGTGTGCTTCATGCCGGGCCGCTGCAGCCGGCCCCCGGAGCGCCGGATTATAGCTGGCGCCGCATGGCTTGCCGCCTACTGCAGGACGGCAAAGGCCAGCGCACCAGCCGCGACGGCAAACGCCAGCCACAGCAGTTGGCGCAAACTGCGCATTTCGGCGGCCAGGCTTTCCAGCTCCGGGCTGGGTGCCGGCGTGGCGGTCGCCGTCAGCGCCTGATGCACCAGGCGCGGCAGGGTCGGCAGCAGCCGGGCCCAGTTGGCGGCCTCGCGCTTGACGTTGTTCTCGAAGGCGAGCCAGCCCAGTTGCTCGCTCATCCAGCGCTCCAGATAGGGCAGGGCGGTCTTCCAGAGGTCGAGGTCGGGATCGAGCTCGCGGCCGAGGCCTTCGACATTGAGCAGGGTCTTTTGCAGCAGCACCAGTTGTGGCTGGATTTCTACGTTGAACTGGCGCGAGGTCTGGAACAGGCGCAGCAGCACGCGGCCCAGGGATATTTCCTTCAGCGGCCGGTCGAAGAAGGGTTCGCAGACCGAGCGGATCGCCGCCTCGAACTCGTCGACCCGGGTGTCCTTCGGCGCCCAGCCCGATTCGATGTGGGCTTCGGCGACGCGCTTGTAGTCGCGCTTGAAGAAGGCCAGGAAATTCTGCGCCAGGTAGTTCTTGTCGATGTCGGACAGCGTGCCGACGATGCCGAAGTCGAGCGCGATATAGCTGCCCTTGCGCGGCCCCTCGGTGGTGACGAAGATGTTGCCGGGATGCATGTCGGCATGAAAAAAGCCGTCGCGGAACACCTGGGTGAAAAAGATTTCGACCCCGGCGCGGGCCAGGCGCGGGATGTCCACGCCTTTCTCGCGCAGCGTATCGATCTGCGAAATCGTCGTGCCGTGCATGCGCTGCATGACCATCACGCTGGTGCTGCACCAGTCCCAATGCACTTCGGGCAGGATCAGCAGGTCGGACCCCTCGAAATTGCGCCGCAGCTGCGAGCAGTTGGCCGCCTCGCGCATCAGGTCGAGCTCGTAGTGCAGGTATTTGTCGAACTCGCCCACCACCTCCCGCGGCTTCAGGCGCCGGCCGTCGGCCCAGAGTGTTTCCAGCAGGCTGGCGGCGACCTGCAGCAGGGCGATGTCATGTTCGATCACCGGCTGGATGCCGGGACGCAGGATTTTCACCGCGACTTCGCGGCCATCCGGCAGCACCGCGAAATGCACCTGCGCGACCGAGGCCGAGGCCACCGGTTCGCGGTCGAAGGAGGCGAACACCTGATCCACCGGCTTGCCGTAGGCCTTCTCCAGCTCGGCGATGGCCAGTTCGGACGGGAAGGGCGGCACGCGATCCTGCAGCTTGGCCAGTTCGTCGGCGATGTCCAGCGGCAGGATGTCGCGCCGGGTCGACAGCAGCTGGCCGAATTTGACGAAAATCGGACCGAGGTCTTCCAGTGCCTGGCGCAGGCGCACGGCACGCGGCGCCGACAGGTCGCGCCAGAACATCAGGCGCTGCGCGGCAAACAGCAGGCGGGTGCGCAGGCCGGGTTCGATCTCATGCTCGAGCACGAGGCTGTCTAGCCCGTAGAGGTAGGCAACACGGGCGATACGGATCAGGCGGAAGAGGCGCACGGAGGGCTGGGGCGGACGTTAAACGGGAAGTATAATTCACGGCTCATTGGAAACACCCGGAAAGCCCCGGAAAGACTCTGCGCAACGCTCATGAATCGACGAATTACCTCACATCATGAAATATCTTGATGTCTTGGCGCCTCAAGCTGGCAAGTGGGCCCGCCCCCTCCCATCCTCTCCCTCCCGGGGGAGGCTGCTAATTGGCTCGCTGCGCTCGAACCCGACACAGCGCGCTTGGCAATGTATTTCACGTTAATCCAGATATGACAGCCCCCAGCGCACCCCCCCGCATTGCCTTCGACGTCCGCCAGCATCTCACCGGCCTGCTGCGCAAGGCACTGGCCAGCGTCGCCCCGGAGCAAAGCCTGGCCGAAATCATTCTCGAACGTCCCAAGCAGGCCAGTCATGGCGATTTCGCCAGCAATCTGGCGATGCAGCTGGCGCGCGAGCTGAAAACCAATCCGCGCCAGATCGCCGAACGCCTGGTGCGCGAACTGCCGCCCTCGCCGCACGTGACCAAAGCGGAGATCGCCGGCGCCGGCTTCATCAACTTCACGCTGACCGCCGCGGCGCGGACTGCCGTGGTCGGCGCCGTGCTCGCCGCCGGCCCCGGCTTCGGCCGTGGCGCAGCGAAGAACGGCCGCGCCGCGCGCCGGTTGCAGGTCGAGTTCGTCTCCGCCAATCCCACCGGTCCGCTGCACGTCGGCCATGGCCGCGGCGCTGCCTATGGCGCCAGCCTGGCCTCGCTGCTGGCCTTCGCCGGCTTCGAGGTGACGCGCGAGTACTACGTCAACGACGCCGGCCGGCAGATGGACATCCTCGCGGTCTCCGCATGGCTGCGCTACCTGGAGCTGTTCGACGAGCCGGTGCCGTTTCCGCCCAATGCCTATCAGGGCGGCTACGTGCGCGAGATGGCGGAGCAGATCAGGCAGGCGCACGGCGACCGCTACGTGCATCCGGCCGAGGCGGTGCTGGCCTGCCTGCCCGAGACCGAAGACGCCGAGGTCCGGCTCGACGCCATGATCCTCGCCGGCAAGGATCTGCTCGGCGAAGACTGGGCCTACATCCACAGCCATGTGCTAAACGAGCAGCTGACCGACTGCCGCGCCGACCTCGAAGATTTCGGCGTGCATTTCGACGTCTGGTTCTCGGAACGCAGCCTCTACGACACCGGCATGGTGGCGCGCGCCGTCGCGGCGCTGGAAAAATCCGGCCACATCTACACGCAGGACGGCGCCAAGTGGTTCCAGTCGACGGCTTTCGGCGACGAGAAGGACCGCGTCGTGCAGCGCGACAACGGCATCTACACCTACTTCGCCTCCGACATCGCCTACCACCTGAACAAGTTCGAGCGCGGCTTCGACAAGGTGATCGACGTCTGGGGTGCCGACCACCACGGCTACATCCCGCGCGTCAAGGGCGCGCTCAGTGCCTCCGGGGCCGATGCCAACCGGCTCGACGTGACGCTGGTGCAGTTTGTCAGCCTGTTTCGCGACGGGCAGAAGGTCTCGATGTCCACCCGCTCCGGCGACTATGTCACGCTGCGCCAGTTGCGCGAGGAGGTCGGCAACGACGCCTGCCGCTTCTTCTACATGCTGCGCAAGTGCGACCAGGCGCTGGATTTCGACCTCGACCTGGCCAAGTCGCAGAGCAACGACAACCCGGTGTATTACGTCCAGTACGCCCATGCCCGCATCTGCTCGGTGCTGGCGCAGTGGGACGGCGACCAGGCGGCGCTGGCTGCAGCGGATCTGGCGCCGCTGCAGCATGAGCGCGAATTCGCGCTGTGCGCGCGGCTGGCCGAATTCCCCGAACTGATCCAGATCGCGGCGCGCGACTATGCGCCGCACGCGCTGGCCTTCTACCTCAAGGACCTGGCCGGCGACTTCCACAGCTGGTACAACGCCGAGCGGGTTCTGGTGGACGACCCGGCGACCCGTGCTGCGCGCCTGGCGCTGGCCCTGGCGACGCGGCAGGTGCTGCAGAACGGACTTTCCCTGCTGGGCGTTTCGCAACCGGTGAGCATGTGACCATGAGTAAATTCGGTAAATTCGACAGGAATTATTCGGACAAGGCCGCGCGCGGTGCATCGAGGCTGCAGGCGCCGCTGAAGAAGAGTGGCGGCGGCACGCTGCTCGGCGTGTTCATCGGCCTCGTGATTGGCGTCCTGCTTTCCTTCGGCGTGGTCTGGCTCCTCAACAAGTCGCCGCTGCCCTTCCAGAACAAGTACGAAGGCGCGCCCAAGGAA